>CAJTXL010000017.1 GCA_910583525.1 uncultured Muribaculaceae bacterium
TGGTAACAATTATGTCTGTCAATTATTTCGCAGTCTTCCGACCACTAAAACCTTTTACGGGGAATGCCGACGTGCGCTTGGTCGTAGTGTCGAATTTGGCTATGCCGAGGTTGCGAGTTGTCAGCAGAATGTTCCCGTCGGGCGTTTCGGTGAGGCGTTTGACTATGTTGCTTGAGCTTGTGGCGTCGTTTATGTCGGCGGTGAAGAATGATATTGCGTTGATGCGCGGCGAGCGGTAGCTCACGCCGTAGAAATACGTTCCGAGCCACAGCGCCCCTTCGTTGTCTTTGGCAATAGCGAAGATGCTGTTGTCGGGCAGATTGTCATAGCTGATGCCGTCGTTGAAGGCCGTAAGTTCTTCCGTGCTGCAATCGAGCCTGAGCAGGCCTCCTTCCGAGCCCATCACCAACTCGCCGGCCCGGTAAGGTGTGATGGCCTTTACATTATAGACCGGCGTAGATGCCGGCGTCACGGTTCTTATATGTTTAAGGCTACCCGACAAAGGGTTGTAGTGGAACAGGCCTTCAGCCGATGTGCCGAGCCATAGCGTGTTGTCGCTTTGGCGGTAAATCGACTGCACGGACTCACGCGACAAGGGCGTCGACGCCGTCTTTCCGTTTTTCGTGTCGAGCCTGAACAGACCGGCATCGTCGGTGCCCACCCATAGGTCGCCGCTGATGTCGAGTGCCATGGCCGTGACGAATTGCGACGGCATTTCTTTGTGTCCGAAATGCCGCTCGACCTTGTGCGACTGGTCGAGACGGTATACGCCCTGTCCGTAACACCCCACCCAAAGATTTTGGTCTTTGTCGAGCGACAGGCAGTGTATGCTGCTTTTGTCATCGGCGGCGCTGTGGCCGTCGAGCGATATGTGTCTGAAAGTGTCGCTGTCGTAGTTATAGCAGTACAGACCCTCTTTCGTGCCGACGAGTATACGTCCGGCATTGTCTTCGAGCAGGCAGTGCACGAAGTTGTTGCCGAGGCTCAGGGTATCGTTGTCGCAGCGGCGGTACACTTTGAAATTGAGGCCGTCGAAGCGGTTGAGGCCGTCGTTTGTGCCGAACCACATAAACCCTCTGCTGTCTTGCATGGCCGCCCACACGCTGTTGTGCGAGAGCCCGTCTTCCGTCTGATAGCTGCGGTAGAGCGAGGCGTCGGCGCCAATGTTGCCCAAAAGGGCGACAATAAGAATTGTTGCAAGTTTTTTCATCAGGGTTCGATTTGTGAAGCAAATTTACCCCCTTGCTTTATCTTCGGATGCAAGAATATTGTAATCGTGTAGTAGGATGCTCTAAAAGTTGACGCAGGCGAGAATTGTGGCAGTATTTGTCAAGATTGTCCTATCGGCTCTGTCTGAATAAGGTTTTCTTTGCATCAAAGAAAAAATTAATGAAAATCTGATATATGGAAACACCCCGATACGGCTTTTTCGACGACGATGCACGCGAGTTTGTCATCAACGACCCGGCAACACCTTTTCCTTGGATAAACTATCTCGGCAACGAAGATTTCTTCGGCCTTGTGAGCAATACCGGCGGCGGATACTGCTTCTATAAAGATGCCAAGTTCCGCCGCATAACGCGCTACCGCTACAACGGCGTGCCGACCGACCAGGGCGGACGATATTTTTACATCAACGACGGGGCTTCGGTATGGAGTCCGGGATGGAAACCGTGCAAGACGCCGCTTGATTTCTATGAATGCCGCCATGGCATGGGTTACACTCGCATCACAGGCCGCAAGGACGGCATCGAAGTGTCTGTGCTCATGTTCGTGCCGCTTGGCGTGGCCGCCGAAGTGCAGAAAGTGACGGTGAAGAATTTGTCGGACAAGGTGAGGCGTATAAAGCTCTACAGCTTTGCCGAGTGGTGTCTGTGGAATGCCGTTACCGATATGGAAAATTTTCAGCGTAACCTCTCTACGGGCGAGGTCGAGATTGACGGCCCTGTCATATACCACAAGACAGAATACAAGGAACGCCGCAACCACTATGCCTATTACAGCGTAAACGCGCCGGTCGACGGCTTCGACACCGACCGCGAAAGTTTCATCGGCCAGTACAACGGCTTCGAGGCTCCGCAATGTGTAGTTGACGGCCGTTCGGGCAACTCGGTGGCGCACGGATGGAGCCCCATTGCGTCGCACCGCATCGACCTCGAACTGAAGCCGGGCGAAGAACGCACTCTGGTATTCGTCCTTGGCTATGCCGAGAATGACGCCGAAAACAAGTTCTGCGATGCCGACATTGCCCGGAAACGTTCGGGCGAACTGCTCAGCTCGCAGGCTTCCGACCGTACTTTCGTCAACAAAGATAAGGCAAAGGCAGTCATCGGGCGTTTCGCTACGGCAGAGGCCGTTGACAACGCTTTCGACGAACTCCGTGCCATGTGGGACGGCCTTCTCGGCCGTTTTTCGGTGCGAAGCTCAGAGCCGAGGCTCGACCGCATGGTAAACATATGGAACCAGTACCAGTGCATGGTGACGTTCAACTTCTCCCGTTCGGCTTCGTTCTTCGAGAGCGGAATAGGGCGTGGAATGGGTTTCCGTGACTCCAACCAGGATTTGGCCGGATTTGTGCATCAGATACCGGGTCGAGCCCGTGCACGTATCATCGACATCGCTTCGACACAGTTTCCCGACGGAGGCTGCTACCACCAGTACCAGCCGCTTACGAAGCGAGGCAACAACGACATCGGCGGCGGTTTCAACGATGACCCTCTTTGGCTCATATTCGGCACTGTGGCATATATCAAGGAAACGGGCGACTTCGACATACTCGCACAGCTTGTGCCTTGGGACAACAAGCCCGGAACGGAAGTGCCGTTGATGGAGCATCTGA
This sequence comes from uncultured Muribaculaceae bacterium, assembly GCA_910583525.1. GTDB lineage: Bacteria > Bacteroidota > Bacteroidia > Bacteroidales > Muribaculaceae > CAG-873. The sequence continues at coordinate 2,840 of CAJTXL010000017.1, forward strand.
AAGTGTCGTTCGACCATGTCGTGAACAATCTCGGTTCCCACGGACTGCCGCTGATAGGGCGTGCCGACTGGAACGACTGCCTGAACCTCAACTGCTTCTCTGACGACCCTGACGAAAGCTATCAGACCACCGAAAACAAAACCGAAGGCTCGCTTGCCGAATCGCTTATGATAGCCGGACTTTTTGTGGTGCAGGGGCGTGAATATGCCGCGCTATGCCGCCGTATGGGCGACGATGTCGAAGCGGCACGTGCCGAAGAGCATGTGCGACGGATGGAATATGCTGTCAGAACTTACGGATGGGACGGCGGATGGTATCTGCGTGCCTATGATTTCTTCGGCAACAAAATCGGTTCGGCCGAAAACGAAGAGGGCAAACTTTTCATAGAAAGTCAGGGCTGGTGCGCAATGGCCGGAATAGGCCGCGAAGAAGGCATGGTCGACAAGGCTCTCGACGCATGCAAACGTCATCTCGACACACCCCACGGCATGGTGCTCAATTGGCCTGCGTTTACGAAATGGCACCGTGAGATGGGCGAGATATCGTCGTATCCTGCCGGATATAAAGAAAATGCAGGCATTTTCTGCCATAACAATCCGTGGGTGATTATTGCCGAGGCCATTGCCGGACGCGCCGACGATGCCTGGGAGCATTACCGTAAAATCTGTCCGGCATGGATTGAAGACCAGAAACTGCACAAGGTCGAGCCGTATGTATATTCACAGATGATTGCCGGACGAGATGCCGCCGTTCCCGGCGAGGCGAAAAACTCTTGGCTGACCGGCACTGCGGCGTGGAACTGGCTGTGTGCCACGCAATATCTTTTGGGTATACGTCCCGGATACGACAGTCTGCTGATAGACCCGTGTCTGCCTGCGTCGTTCGGCGCTTTCGAGGTAACACGCCGTTGGCGCGATGCCGTATATGCAATCAAGGTGTTGCCCAGACCGGCCGATGGAATTGCACGCATATGTCTCGATGGCGTGCCTGTCGACGGCAATGCGGTGCCTTATTCGCCCGGATTCCACACCGTGACCGCCGAAGTGCTATAAACATTCTCTTATACCTTAAATACATATCATGGCTTCACTTAAAGAAAAGATAGCTTACGGTCTCGGCGACATGTCGACGAGCATGTTCTGGAAGATTTTCAGTTTTTATCTTCCGATATTCTACAGCGACGTTTTCGGCCTTCCGCTGTCGGCGGCTGCGATGCTGATGCTCGTTACGCGTATATGGGACGCTGTTTCCGACCCTATGATGGGCGTAATCGCCGACCGCACACGTTCGCGCCGAGGAAAATACAGGCCATATCTGTTATGGATGGCCGTACCCTTTGCTTTGGCCGGATGTCTGCTGTTCACAACTCCGGGCTGGGGCGCGTCGGCCAAGCTTGTGTGGGCCTACGGCACCTATATCCTTATGATGACGGTCTACACGGCCATTAATGTGCCGTATGGGGCAATGCTTGCCGTAATGACCGATGACTCCGACGAGAAGACCGTCTTTTCGAGCTACCGCATGTTCTTTGCCTATACGGGTTCGTTCATAGCGCTTTTCGCATGGGAGCCATTGTGTGCCTATTTTCTCGACGGGCAGTCGGGAATTGTAGCCGAGCAGACGGCATGGCAACATGCCATGTTCGTGGTGTCGGCGGCCTGCATCATCCTTTTTGTTCTTTGCTACCGCTTTACGCGTGAACGCGTCGATGCCGGTGTGTCGCCTTCGTCGATAGCGTCGGATTTTCGCTCGCTGTTGCGCAACCGTCCGTGGTGGGTTCTTACTGCGGCGGCTTTGTGCAGCAATTTGTTCAACACCGTGCGTGGCGGCACGGTTGCCTACTATTTCAAGTACTACATTGGCGACGGTGCTTCGGTCGAGTTCGTCGGTCTGTCGTTCCTGTTCTATGCCGGCCTGTTTCTTGCTGTAGGCGAGGTGTGCAACATGCTTGGTGTGGCCTGTGCCGTGCCCGTATCGCGTAGGCTCGGCAAGCGCGGCACTATGCTTGCCTGCTGTGCATTGCTCGCCGTGCTTAGTGCCGCGTTCTTCTATGTTCCGTGCACCGGAGGCGGCTTTGTGGTGATGCTTGAACTACAGATAGCCATATCTGTCCTCACAGGCATAATATCGCCTCTGATATGGTCGATGTATGCCGACGTGGCCGACTATGCCGCCGTGAGATACGGAACGGCATCGAGCGGACTTATCTTCTCGTCAGGCTCAATGGCCCAGAAATTCGGCGGTGCGCTTGCCGGATGGGGCGTGATATCGCTGCTCGACGGTTTCGGACTTGTGCCGAACGCAGAAGCGCAGACCGAAGCAGCGTTGCTTGGCCTGCGCCTTACTATGTCGTGGATTCCGGCCGTGGTGGCCGTCGTGATGGGATTTGTCGCGTTGTGTTATCCGCTGGGACGCCGTAATGCAGCCGTCGAAGAGTTCGTGTAGTTACACTACAGGCCCTTCGGCCGGTATTGCGATAGGTTCGGCGGCAGGTTTCTTCTTTCCGAAGAAGCGGTCGATGATAATGGTGATGGCGGCGTCGCCGCTGACGTTGCATGCAGGGCCGTAGCCGTCGAGCGCCAGGTAGATAGTCATCAGCAGGGCACTTTGCTCGGGCGAGAAACCGAGGACTGACTCTAAAAGACCCACCGAGGCCATCAGCACACCGCCCATGACTCCCGGTGCCGCCACCGACGAGATGCCTTGCAGAAGCACGAAGTTGGCGAAGAGGGCGAAATCAGGCTCTATGCCGCAGATATACATTACGGCTACGGCTGTCGTGGCGAGCTTGATTGTAGAGCCGCACATGTGAACGGTGGAGCACAGCGGCACCACGAAGTCGGCGATGTCTTTGCGCACGCCGTTCTTGAGAGTGCCTGCGAGAGTGACGGGTATCACCACCGACGAAGAGCATACCGAAAATCCTGTCAGATATGCCGGAATCATGTTCCAAAGGCAACGTCCGGGATTTTTGCGTGCTAAGGCTCCGGCTATCAGGTATTGTATGACAAGATATACAATCGATATGGCTATGCCGGTGAGTATGACCTTGATGCCAGTGCCCATGATGAGACCGAGTTTTCCTCCGGCGCTCATTTCGCATATCATTGTAAAGATATATATCGGCAGCAGGGGTATTATTGCGCTTTCGATGGTGAGTTTGATGATGTCGCCGAACTGGTCGAAGCCTTTTTTGATGATGTCGGCGTTGGTGAAGATTATGCCTACGCCGATGGTGAACGACAGCACCAATGCCGTAAGGATGTCGCATACAGGCGGTATCTTTAGGTTGAAATACGGCTCTATTGCCGCTTCGGCCTGATGAGCGGCCTCGACTTCGCCGGCTTCGAGATAGTGGGGCAGCAGGTGCGTGGAGCATTCAAAGGCGAAAAATCCGGCACAGATTGTCGAGAGATACGACAGCGCCACTACCGAGATGAGCATCTTGCCTGCTCCTTTGCCGAGGTTCGCTATGGCCGGAGTAACCAGGCCGAGCACCAACAGAGGCACGACGAATTTGAGGATTTGGGCGAAAAGGACGTTGAAAGTCTTCAGCGTACGCAGCAGAAACTCCGGCATTACCATGCCGAGCAGGGCGCCAAGTGCTATGGCGATTACGACACGTGGAAACAGGCCGAGTTTGCGCTTGGGTTTGTCTTTTGTCATTGCGTTATGAAAAAATAGCGAAGGAGACAAATCAAACATCATTCGTCTCCTTCGCAAGAGTTATTTTATAGTACGGTAAGGAATACCCTTATTTGATGAACACCTTGGTGGCCGTTTTGCCCTGACGTTTGATGAAGAGGCCGTTGGCGGGATTGGCTACGCGGATGCCCTGCAGGTTGAAGTATTCTGCTGGAACTTCGGTGTCTTCGCTGATGGCTGGAGCGGTGATGCCTGATGAAGCTGCCTTTTTGTAGTTGACAGAGATTTTTGTGATGTATGCTCCGCCTTCAAAGTCGAGGTAGCACTCTGAGTTGTCTGTTTTGGGAGTCCATGTAATTGTGTTGGCTTCCGTATCAGATGAAATCGTGCCTTCGTCGTTGGTTTCGAGACCGTCTACGGTCTGGTCGAATTTGCTGTTGCCGTTGTTGATATACACAACTACGTCGTAGAGTGTAGCGTCGGCTACTGTCGGTTTGATGGCTATTGCGGTTCCGCCGCCGAGCTGGAGGTTGTTTACCTTCGATGTCGTGGTTGCACGCAGGTTTCCGTGACCGGAGATGCCGCCCCATTGGAAAGTGAGCTGAGTGCCTTCGTTTGTAATGGTGAGCGGTTTGAACTGAGAGCCTGCGGCATATGTGCCCTCTTCGTTCGGGTTGGTTGTCCACCAGAACGATTTATTGCCGTCATAAGGGATGTCGGGGTAGTCGGTCATGTATCCGAGTTTGGTGTCGCTGTCGATGGTGAAGTCCTGGAAGTTATATACGGCCGATATTTCACCTTGGCGTTTTACCGTCAGGATATAGCTTGCTTCAGCCCAGTCGAAGCCGTCGGCTGCGTCGCAACCGGCGATGATTTTTGTTTCGCCCGGTGCTACGAGTGTGATGGCGCCGGTTGTGGCATCGACGGTGGCCACTTCTTCATTTTCCGACATGTAGTCGATAGGCGCGGTGGTCGCCTTGGTCAGCGTGGGGAAAGCATTGTCCTGACCCATATAGGCCGTGAATTCTTTTACGCTCCATTTGAGGTCGGCATCCTTCAATGTGCTTGCTTCGTATGTAACTTCGATGCTTGTTATGACGCCGGTAACATTTTCTGTATCGGTGATTACGATTGGCCCTGCGGTGTTGCACATTGCCGAACGGGTTATTTGGGCAAGTTCGACGCCTGTTTCCGAGTGGTTGTATACAACTCCTGTTTCAACGGCTTCTTCGAGGGTAGTTTCGCCTTCGGTGACTTGAAGTGAAGGTATTTTGTTGGTGGCGCTGTAGATTGTGATGTCTGTCATCTTGTAGCCATCGGCGCAAGTGAAAGTGAGTGAGGTGTTCTGATATACGCAGAGGCATTCGAGGGCACCGTAGGCCCGTTGGAGCTGACGGCGCATTTTGCCGTTGAGTTCGATTGTTACGGGAGCTTCGGTGATAGGCAGTTTTACGTCACGTTTATCCTGGTCGTTGAGCAGGTAATTGTCTTTGTCTTTTTTGAGCGAGTTCCAGTTCCACGGATTTTCGGCAGTGAAATCGAAAACGGCGGTTTCAGCCCATGCGCTGCAGCAGAAAGCCGCGGCTGCAAGTGTGAGTAAGATTTTTTTCATAGACGTTTTATGATTAGATTTATGGTTCACGTACATGGAGAATGCATGGCACTCTCCAAATACGTAAATGAAATTGAAAAATTTATCTGATTATTATTTTGCTGCTGTATGAGCCGCGACGGTGTATGTATATGCCGGGCAACGACGGTTCGGATATCCTTACGCCCTGCAGGTTGAAATATTCGTCGACGCCGTCGGCTTCGGGGTTGACTGTCGGCAGTGTGACGCCGTCAGCCGGGCTGTATTCGCAGGCGCCGAAGCTTGCGTGGCCTTTCATGTCGCGTTCTATGCCGCGTTGGTCTACAGCCGATGTCGGAGATATTTTGTAGATTTGCCTGTCGCCGTTGATGTCGGCTTTTATTGTTGTTTCTACAAAGCGTGAGCTTGCAAGATTGTTAAGCTTGTAGGTGCCGTATACAGGGTTTACGATGCGGATTGTGGGTGTAGGGCCTCCGTTGTCGGCCGGCTGCACAATTAGTTTGCCGTCAGAGACAATGCCGTCGAACGCCTGCGCGAGCCATTCGGCTGCCTGGGCGTAGCTTGCGGCTTTATAGTCGGCACCCTGTATGGCATGGTTGGCGCTCGTGGCCGTAGAGAACACATTGTACTTGCTCGCGGTGACGCCTGAGGGAACATCGCAGTATACGTCGGCCTGCGGTGCCGCAGAGTTGTTTGCCGCGATGATGTTGTTGTTCAGATATACGTTGACGGCATTGCCTATGTTTACGGCAGCGCCGTTGAAGCCGTCGCCTTGGCCTGTTGCCGTGTTTGCCACTATGGTGTTGTTGGCAAGCGCGACGGACGCTACGTCAAGCCCGTCGTTCTGGTGGTCTTTCAGCCCGGTAGTGAAGATTGCCGCACCTTTGTCGGCGGAGTTGTTTGCAAAAGTGTTGTTGAAGAAAGTGGCGTAAGTATTGGTCCATGCGCCTGTGAGATAGAACGTGCCGTTACCCGAAGCCTCGTTGTCGGCGAAGGTGTTGCCGATGGCGTCGAGCCACATTGTACTTTTGATAAACGCAGCCGAGCCGTGCATGGCTTTGTTGTCGCTGAACCGGCTGTTGCGTATGGTCTGTGCCCACGGCATGGTGTTGAGTACGTCGTCGCAGAACACAGCGCCGCCGTTGCCCGTGGTTACGTTGCGCTCGAAAGAGCATCGCTCGGCCACCAATTGCCCGTAGGCATATACTCCGGCGCCTGTGCCGTTTGTGATGTTGTCGTGCACCGACACGTTTTCGAGCATCAGCCTCGGCCCGTGGCATGCGATGCCTGCGCCGGGCTCGGTTGTCGTCTTACCTCCCGAAATGTCGAAGTTCGACATCTCCACGGCGGCGTTCTTGCCTATGTTGAGCACTTGCGCGCTTTCGTCGCCGGTGAGTGCCGAAACACCCTCGATTGCCGAGAAATCGTCGTTATATCCGCCTATAAGAGTGAGCGAACGTTTGATTTTGAAAGTAGGCGCCGGAGCATAGGTGCCTTTGGAAATGAATAGTGTGTCGCCGCGACCGGATGCGTCGATAGCGGCCTGTAGGCTGTTGTATGGGGCTTCGATGCTTCCGTCACCGCCGTCGGCAGCTTCAGGCGATACGTATCGGCGACGAGTGTCAAGTGGTTGTTCAAGGACAACTTCCACTCTTACGGGAAGATGGTCCGACGGATAGAAGTTAAGCCCGTATTTTTCTTTTGGGGTAGAGTAGTCGAGAATCTTGGCTCCACGGGCGAAAACGAAGTCTAGGCACCATCTTGGCTCACCGGTGGTGGCATCCCAGGCATTGTTAGTGAAGTTATTGTCTTGTTTTGTTTCTGCTGCGGCATAGCAGTCGTCGAAGAAAGCGCAGTAGAGGTCATAGACCGGTTTGCGGTTTTCGTCGCAGTTCTGGTCGCCTGAAATAAATGCCGGATAGTTGCCTGAAATCTTCCTCATCATGTCGACGTTGAGCCTTGCGCCCTCATTCTTTGCCATGTGGCCTTTGTGGTGCAGATGTGTTGTCATGTAATAGAAAATTTCGCCGGTGGCTTTTACGCGGAATTTGCACCACTTGGCCATGCGTCCGTGAGTGCCTTCTTCCCATTGGTTGCTGAGGTATCGGGTCATTATCGGCGAATGCCAGAAGTGGCCTTCGTCGAGCACTTCGAGCACGCTTGTCTTGTAGAGTATGGCCGACATGGTAGAGTTCTTGTCGTAAGGCACGCTCAGAGCATAGGCGAAAGCATATTCAGGTTCGGGAAAGTTTCGTTGCATGTCCTGAAACATGCTGTGGCCGTCGAAGCTTACGTCGTTGCTCATTTCGTTTATACCCACTATGTCGAAGCCGGCATCTTTGATTGTCTGTGCGACGGCGTCGGCCCTGACATCCCAAAATTTATTTGTCGCAGGGTCTTCGGTCTGGTCGAGCGGCGTGCGGTAGCGTATGTTGTATGTCCCGATTATCAGATGTGTTTCGGCGGATGCTATGCCGGTGCACAGCATCATTGAGAGGAGAAATGTATTTATTTTATTCATTTTATTATGGTTTTTGAAGCGGATGAGCCATTTTTTTGTATATATATGCCGGGTCGCGACGGTTCGGGTATTTTTACCCCCTGCAGATTGAAGTATTCGTCGACGCCGTCGGTCTCGGGGCTGGCTGTCGGCAGAGTGATGCCGTCTGACGGGTCGTATTCGTAAGCGCCGAAGCTTGCATGGCCTTTCATGTCGCGCTCTACGCCGCGCTGGTCGACGGCAGAGGTCGTTGTGGCTTTCAGCACTTGCCTGTCGCCGTTTATGTCGGCCTTGATTGTGGTTTCGACAAATCGCGAGCTTGCGAGCTTGTCAAGATTGTATGTGCCGTATACGGGATTTACGAGGCGCAGGGTAGGGGTGAAGCCTCCGTTGTCGGCAGGCTGTATGAAGAGTTTGCCGTCAGAGACAGTGCCGTCGAACGCCTGCGCGAGCCATTCTGCCGCCTGTGTGTAGCTTGCGGCTCTGTAATCGGTGCTTTGGATGGCGTGGTTGACGCTCGTGGTGGTAGAGAACACGTTATATTTGCTCGAAGTGACGCCTGATGGGACATCGCAGTATACGTCGGCCTGCGGTGCCGCCGAAGTGTTTGCTGCGATGATGTTGTTGTTCAGATAGACGTTGACGGCATTGCCTATGTTTACGGCTGCGCCGTTGAAGTTGTCGCCTTGGCCTGTTGCCGTGTTTGCCACTATGGTGTTGTTGGCCAAAGCCACAGAAGCCGGGATGTCACCTTCTTGCAGCCCTGTCGTGAAGATGGCGGCACCTTTGGCGGCACGGTTGTTGGCGAATGTGTTGTTGAAGAATGTGAGGTAAGACGCTGTTCGTGCCCCGGTGACATAGAATATGCCGTTGCCCGAGGCCTCGTTGTCGGTAAAGGTATTGGCGTGGGCGTTGAGCCACAGAGTGCTTTTGAGGTATGCCGCAGCGCCGTGCATGGCCTTGTTGCCACGGAATATACAGTCTGAGATGCTGTGGGCCCATGGCATCGTGGAACCGTTGTCGTTGCAGAACACGGCACCGCCGTTGCCTGTGGTTACGTTGCGCTCGAAAGAGCATCGCTCAGCCACCAATTGCCCGTAGGCATAGATGCCGGCTCCCGTGCCGTTTGTGCTGTTGTCGTGCACCGACACTTTTTTGAGCATCAGCCTCGGCCCGTGGCATGCGATGCCGGCGCCCGGCTCTGTCGTTGTCTTTCCGCCCGAGATGTCGAAGTTCGACATCTCCACGGCGGCTTTCTTGCCTATATTGAGCACTTGCGAACTCTCGTCGCCGGTGAGTGCCGAAACGCCCTCGATGGCCGAAAAATCATCGTTATATCCGCCGATGAGAGTGAGTGAGCGTTCGATTTTGAAAGTCGGCGCCGGGGCATATATGCCTTTGGCCACGAATAGTGTGTCGCCTCGGCCGGACGCGTCGATGGCATCCTGAAGATTGTTGAATGGGGCGTCTATTGAGCCGTCGCCGCCGTCGGCGGCATCGGCCGATACGTAGCGCAAGCGTGTTTCGACAGGAGCCTCGAGCTGTGCCACAACTCTTATCGGGAAATGGTCGGAGGGGTAGAAATCAAGCCCGTATTTTTCTTTCGGACATGAATAGTCGAGAATTTTTGCGCCGCGTGCCCATACATAGTCGAGGCGCACATGAAGGTCGTTCCACGTATTGCTGGTGAAGTCTGAGCCGTCGGTCTTTTCGGCTACGGCTCGGCTGTCATCGAAGAATGCGCAGTGCAGGTCGTAGAATGGTTTGCGGCTGGCGGCGCAGTTGTGGTCGCCGCATATGAAAGCCGGATATCCGCCGGCAATGCGGCGCATCATGTCGACATTGATGCGCGAGCCTTCGTTTTTCGCCATGTCGCCGGTGTGGTGCAGATGGGTGCACATCACGTAGAATATCTCATCGGTGGCTTTGACCCTGAATTTTGCCCATAGCGACATTCGGCACTGGTTGCCCTCGCCCCATTGTCCCGACAGGCAGCGGTTGATGTCGGGCGCATGCCAAAAAGTGCCTTGTTCGAGCAGTTCGACGACTGCGGTCTTGTAAAGTATGGCATGGAGTGCGGAGTTTTTGTTGTAGGAGACTGTCAGAGCCGTCACAAAGTCATAGTCGGGTTTTGCAAAAGCTTGCCGCATGTCTTGCATCATGCTTTTGCCGTCGATGCTTACGTTGTCGTTCAGCTCGTTGAGGGCAAGCACGTCGAAAGCGCCGTCGCGTATGGTCTGCATGACCGCTTCGGAACGTATGTCCCAATATCTGTTTGTCGCAGGGTCGTTGGTCTGGTCGTTGAGAGTGCGGGTACGGACGTTATATGTGCCAATGACAAGTTGTGCCTCGGCCGCGGTTAATCCACAGCCGAGGACAATGAAAAACAGGAGAGATGCAAAAAACCTCATAACAAATCTACTTATCTTATGATTATCTTGGATGCGGATTTGCCTTGCCTGCGGATATATATGCCCGGAGCAATATTTTCGGGTGATACTTCGATTCCGCGAAGGTCGTAGTAGACCACAGGACCCTCGGCTGTTGCCACTGAAACCGTTTCGACGCCGCTTTCTCCGGGAATGTATTCGCAAGCGCCGTATGATGCGGTGCCGTCGGACGGGCGACGTGCGCCACGCTGGTCGATTAGGGCGAGGTGGTCGTCAATTTGGCAGTCGCCGTTGAAGTCGGCCCGTGTGTTGGTTTCGATAAAGCGTGAGGCCAACAGGCTGTTGAGTGCGACATCGCCGAAGGTTGGGTTGTGTATTCTGACCACTTTGGTACATCCGTCGGTAGGTGATAGTTTAGCTATAAATCGTCCGTCGACTATTTGGCCGTCGAGAGCGTCGGCAAGCAGCGATACTGCCGACGATGCCGACGATGCGCAGTGGCCGGTGGCATTGTGGGCTATGTTTATGCTGCCGCGGTGCGAGTAGATGTTGAAGTTGCTTGTCGCAGGGTCGAAAGCAGATGGCTCGGTAAGATAGATGTCGGCCATGGGGCCGTCGGAGGTGTTGCCTGCAATGATGTTGCTGTTGATATAGAGGTCAACGGCCTTGAGTACGTTGATTGCGGCAGCGTTGAAGTCGGCAGGCACTTCGGCGCCTTTGACATAGTTGCATCTGTTGCCCACGATGGTATTCGATGTGATAGACACTGCGGCCTTGGGGTTGCCGTCGGCGGTGTTGTCTTTCATATCCTGAATGAAGATTGCCGAGCCGCCTTTTGTGGCGTTGCCGCTGGTATTCGCCGTTTCGAGGCGGTTGCCCGTGAAAGTATTGTTGGCGATTGTAACCGTAGAATATGTCTTGTTGCCCGTTACGGCCACGGTGCCGCGTGCGGTGCACACGTTGTTGTCGAAACTGTTGTTTATTATGCTGAGCCACATGGTGCTTTGCACGTAGACTGCCGAGCCTATGAGCGCCTTGTTCTCGGAGAAACGGCATCCTGAAATCAGATGGCTCCATGGCATTGCCGAGCCGTTGGTGTCGCAGGCGATGGCTCCACCGCCGCCGCTTGTCACATTGCGCTCGAAGATACAGTTTGTGGCCTTGATTTGGCCGTAGGCGTAGACGCCGGGGCCTGCGCTGTTAGATTTGTTGTCGTGCACGTAGACATTGTCAAGAATCAGACGTGGGCCGTTGCATTGTATGCCGGCACCTTTCTGCGCTTTTGCGCAGGCGCCGGTTATTTCGAAATTGGCGAGTTCGAGCGCGGCGGTCTTTGTTACGGTGACAACGTTGTAGACGTCGTTTTCGGTCGGGGCTTCATCCCCGTCCAAATCGCCCGAAAGCAGGCTGCGCCCTTCGACGGCGGTGAAGCCGGAGTTGTAGCCGCCGATGAGCGTCAGCGAACGTTCGATGTAAAATGTTTCTTTGACGTTCTTGCCCGACGGCTTGAAAGTGGGTACATAAGTGCCTTTGGCCACCAACAGGGTATCGCCGCGTCCCGAAGCATCTATGCCGTCCTGAAGATTGTTGAACGGTGCGGCAAGGCTGCCGTCGCCGCCGTCGGCAGCCGATGCGTCGACGTACCGCAGACGCGTTTCTGTCGGGGCGTCGAGTGTAACCACGGCACGCACGGGGAAGTGGTCCGACGGGTAGAAATCTTTGTCGTATTTGTTTTGTATGGTGGAGTATTCACTTACGCTTGCGCCTTTTACCCAAATGTAGTCGAGGCGCGTCAGCGAGCCGTTACGCCATACGTTGCATGTTCCGTTTGAGCCGTCGGTCTTGGCGGCTACTGCCCGGCTGTCATCAAAGTAGGCGCAGTGCAGGTCGTAGAACGGTTTGCGGCTGGTGGCACAGTTGTGGTCGCCGCTTATGAATGCCGGATAATTTCCGGCGATGCGGCGCATCATGTCGATGTTCTGTGCCGAGCCTTCATTTTTCGATATGTCCCCCTGATGGTGCAGGTGCGTCGACATATAATAGAAGATTTCACCTGTGGCCTTTACCTTGAATTTTGCCCATAGCGACATACGTCCGAAACTGCCGTGGTCCCATACCGACGAGTGGTATGCGTTGGGGTCGGGCCCGAGCCAGAAATGCCCTTGGTCGAGCACTTCTACCACGGTGGTCTTATACAGTATGGCCTGCATGCCGTTTTCTTCATCGCCCGGTTTGCAATATGCAGTCACGAAGTCATATTCGGGTTCGGGAAAGAACTTTTTCATGTCCTGCCACATGCTGCGGCCGTCATGGCGGCGGTCGTCGTTCATCTCGTCGAGCGACAGCACGTCGAAAGCGCCGTCGCGTATTGTCTGTGCAACGTTGTCGGCGCGGTAGTCCCAATATTTTTCGCCATCAATGAGAGTGCGGTAGCGAAGATTGTAGTTGCCCACCACAAGTGTCGCTCCGGCCGATGCTGACATACAGCCGAGGACAAGGGCTAAAAGGAAAGAATATGTTTTGTTCATGGGTGTTGTTCGGATGGTCTATACTTATTTGTATTTTTCGGCTTCTTCACGGCGGCGCAGTTCTTCGAGGTAGCTGCGGTAGCACCAATCGTACATTGTCGGCAAGATTGCATATACCGAACTTCCGTCGAGTTCTTCGGTTTTGAGCTCATATAGCCACGGGCCTTCATAGCCTACCTTGTAAAGGGCTTCGATGATTGCCGGCCAGTTGTTTTTGCCTTTGCCGGGCATCCAATGGCGGTCGCGTTTGCCGTCGCTGTCAGATACATGCAGGCTGCGGATGCGAGGCCCTACGGCCATAATCAGTTTTTCGGGTTCGGTGATGTGGTTTAGGTCGACGCATACGTAGACGTCGTCGGGCATCATGTCCATTATCTGCACCATTTCTTCGACGGTACGGCCGAGACCGCGCTCATAACCGTTTTTACGCATCAGGTGCGGGCCGCGCAGATTTTCTATGAGTATGTGGGCACCCATCTTTTTGACTATGGGGTTCAGCTCTTTCACCGATTTTATGACGGCGGCTATGTGCTCGTGGCGGCGGCCGTGTATCACGCCCGGTGCACCTGCCGGATGAAAGAGTATGTATTCGGGCTTCAGCACCGATACGGCGTCGAGATATTTGCGGACACGCTTGAGGTTCTCTTTGCGTTTCTTTTCGTCCGGGTATGAAATCTCGGAGTCGTAGTCATAGGGCATGTGGATTGACCGTATCTGTATGCCTGCCTTGTCGGCCGATTTCTTGACTTTCTCAAACCGTTTTTTCAGTTCGGGCAAGGGTATGGGTTTGTCGCCGTTGACAAGGCCGGAGAGTGAAATCTCGATGCAGTCGACACCTGAATATTTAAGTTTGTTCAGGGTTTTGTAGCTGAGTTTGTCGAAACCGCCGATGGCGCCCAAGGTCGTGCCTACAGAATACTTTTTCGGCAGTCTTCCCTCAAAATAGTCAAGCAAAGGGTCGGAACTGAAAACTTCGCCGAGGTCTGTGACCTCAAAGGGCTTTTTCACTGCGCAATGGGCGGCGGTCTGGCATGCGGCGGCCTGATAGGAACTTAGCTCTTTGGGCCGGTAGCTGTTGCCGTTTACAGGTCGTCCCGTAAGTTTTTCATACCATGTGCAGCCCACGGTATAGCGGCCGTGGTCGAGGTGCATGTGGTAGCCGTCGCGGTTGACGTTGTCGCCGTAGAATGTGGAGCGTAGGTTCTGTACGGCAGTTCCGACCGGGATTATCACATCGATGCCGGCTTCTTTGGCTGCAATGGGCACGGCACGGCGGATTTCGTCGTACATCTTCTGCTGGTCTTTGCCGAATGCATTGAAGAGCTTGTGCTTTGAGTTGCCTGCGAAGCTCCATGGCATATAAAGTGCGAAACGTACCTTTTCGGGGCTTTTCACTTTTGTCTTTACATGGGCCATAAGTTCACTCAAATGCGGTTTGAGGTCATCGGCGAGGCCTGTCGGATGGAAATATGGCTGAAGCACCACCCAATCCCAGTCTTCGTCGGCGATGGCGTAGTCGAGGGTCGAGCCGCGGCGATGCGTGACATTGCCGCCTACGTTTTTGCGGTAGTTGTACACGGCGCTGTCGGCCGCTCCGAACATGCGGTGCTGCTCAAGGGTGGTTCCGCCTCTGTAGGGATAGCCGACTATGATATCCACGCCGTCGGCCGCCGCCAAAGGCACGAGGTCTTCCTGCACGGCATCGACAGTGAAGCTGTTGCCGATGGCGAGGATTTTAATCGGCTCTGCCGCCTGGCAGGCGGCAAAGGCAAGGATTGAGAAAAGGAGTGATAATGCGGTCTTTTTCATCAGAGTGTCGAGAATTCGAGTTTGATTGGTTTGCGGACGCTTGTCGAGGGGATTTTTACGATGCAACGTCCGCCGTCGATTTCTGCCCGGGCTTTCTTTCCGTTCACTTTCAGTCTTTTGATATCGCCGAAACCGGCCAATTCAAACGTATATGCCCTGTGTGTAGGTTGGCCTTCATAGCTGCCGTTTGCCGGGTCGACGGTCAGACAGATGTTTTTGCCTGTTTGTGTGTACCGTAATCCGGTCTTGGCAAACCGTCCGTCGGCGTATTGCTGCGAGATGCCGTCGTCTTCGTATAGCTCGAAGCGGTTGTCGTCGCCTTCGACGCCGGGATATACACGGAGCACAAGGTGGTCAATCTGCGCAGTGCCCGGACGTTGGGTGTAGGGCTGCATGGGCAGCATCCATCCGCCACGTACAAAGACAGGGAATGTGGCAAGGTCTTTGGTGACGGTTGCCACGCTTCCGGCGGCATGGCGCTCGTCGGTGAACAGGTCGTACCAGTCATTGTCGGCCGGGAACCATACTTCCGACGATGCCGTGAAGTTTTCTCCTTTGCCCGGAGCGGTTATCGGCGCGGCAAGCAGAAGGTCGCCGAGCAGGAACTGGCCGTAGCGGTCGTATGCTATCGAATCGGTGGGGTAATCGACAAACATGCAGCGGTTGAACGGCAGCATTGTCTCGTGCGTCTTCCGTACCGACGTATAGATATAGGGCATCATTTCGGCACGGAAGCGGTAGGACGTGCGCATGCTTTCGGTGGCTTTGTCGCCCCATATCCACGGGCGGCGGTCGGCTTTCGGTCCGCGGTGGGCGTGTGTGCGCAGCGCGGCCGACAATGCTCCGAATTGGCTCCAGCGTGCAAGCAGTTCGGGTTGGGTCTCGCCGGAGAAGCCTCCGATGTCGTGGGCCCAATAGTAGCAGCCCTGGTTGCCCGAGGTCTGCGATAGCTTGACTTCGAATTTGAGCATATCCCAGTTGCTGCGTGCGTCGCCCGAAAAGTTGATGGGGTAGCGGTGGTCGCCCCATCCGCCCCATCGGCTGTATCCGGCGCCGCGTTTGCCGTCGCGCTCGGTGTCGAGATAATAGAGCCGGTTAAGCCATTTTACGTGCGGAAGGCGCGAGCCGCGCACGTAGGGGTAGATATAGTCCTGTTGCCAGTCGAGCCACCAGAAATCGACGCCGAGCCGGTGGTTTTCACGGCGTGAGTGGTCGATATAGGCTTCCATGTAGCGTTTGTCGCCGGCATCGAACAGCAGCACGGTGTCTGTGGCCTGCCGGTAGCCCATGGCATCCATGAAATCGCGGTAGCAGTCTTCGTGCGGACGTATGCCGTCGTGCGGATGTTCGTTCACGCACACATAGATGCTGTCGGCATGCAGGCCGGCAATGGTGGTGCCCGGGTCTTTAATAAGGTCGCGGTTCCAGGTGAAGCCGGTCCATCCCAAGGCGGTGTTGTTGTGGCCTATGCCCGTGGTGGCATCGTTGATGGTATGCCAGTCCATGTCCATCGACAGCACGTCGAGCGGAAAACCGTTGTCGCGGAAGCCGTCGACGAGTTCTGCTATGTATTTGTCATCGTAAGGATACCATCGCGAATACCATATGCCGTGCATATAGCGGCGCGTCATGGGTATTTTTCCCGAAATGACACCAAGGTCACGGAAAGGGGCGTGGAAGTCGTCGCCGTAGATAAAGCAGTACTGGTCCTGCACATGTGTGCGCGGACGTTGGGCGAACCATCCGTCTGGTGTCAGTATTTCATTGCCGGTGTCGATGATGTAGTACCATCCGTCTTCGCTCAGCAGTCCGTCGTTGGTCGGTATTTCAGCCTTTACGGCATCGAGTGTCACCACACTGCCGCCGAGGTTGAGATTGCGGTGTTTGGAGTGCAGGTTGCGGGCCGTCGAAGAGGCTTCTTTGCCGTTTCGGGTGAAGAAAAATTTCGTGTTGCCCTGTCCGAACGGCAGATTGTCGTCGTTGAAGACCATGCGCACCTTGCCGGTGTTGATTTCGATTTTGCCGTCGACTGTCTTTTCGACGGTGTAGCCGCCGGCCATCATCGAATCGCGGTTTATGGCGAACATTGTCGGAGCGTCGAGGAAGTTGCCGTTTTCGGCATACTCCAACCTCAGCAGGGTGGGCGTTACAAGCGTTATTCTCTTGTTGCCGAAGACCAACGGATTGGCGGCGGCTTCGTTGAACGCCGCCGCCAGTCCGGCCAGTGCCAATATGGTGAATAGAACCCTTTTCATTTGTTATTTATCCCAATTGGGGTTCTGCACGAGGGTGCCGCCGGTCAGTTTGATGTCGTCGGTAGGCAGAGGGAAGAGGTAGTCACGGTCCTCGTTGAAAGCATGTGTAATGCCGTATATGCCGAGCACATATCCTTTGCCCTTTTCGCCATCGGAGAGATAAATGTCTGTGCCGATTTTCTTGGGTGTTACGCCCGGAACGCGGATAGGACGGTCTTTGTATATCGCGAAATCTTTCTTGCCGTCGCCGTCGAGGTCGTATGAGTTGGCTCCTTTGAAGTATGCGCCTACAAACTCTTTGGTCATGCGCTGTCCTTCGCGCCAACGCATAAGGTCGGGCCAGCGGAAACCTTCTTTGACAAGCTCGATTGAGCGTTCGCGCCGTATTTCGAGGATTACGCCCTTGTTGGCGCCGGCAACATTCTTATAGCCGAATTCCTCGCTGCACAGGAAGGGGTCTGGCGATGCGTTTGCCTCGTCCATGTCGAGGTCGGGCATGCCCACGCGGTCACGGATTTCGTTGATGCTTATGTTGAGGTCTTCTTGGGAGAGCGTGCCGAGTTCGGCAAGCGCTTCGGCATAGTTCAGTAGTATTTCGGCATATCGGATGATAGGCATGTCCTGGGTGGCGCTCTTTTGGTTGGCTGGCCCTTGACAGTATTTCATCAAGGGGTAGCATGTTTCGGAGTAGAGTATCTTGTAGTCGAGTTTTTCGCCTGTAGCCCATTTTCCCGAGCCCGGGCCTACGATGGTCTGTGTCAGGCGAGGGTCGCGGTTCTTGAATTCGTCGGGTATCTCCATGGTTTCCCATCCGCTTTTGTCGGTAAAGCGTGAGCCGTCTTTCATCAGGTAGCTTGCCACGAGGGCTCTTGTGGCGCCTTGCTTGTCGCCGCCGCCACTGAAGATGCCTTCGTTGATTTTCGTGGATGTGATGGAGCCGCCGTAGCTGCGTGCGAAGATATATTCTTTTGAATTTGCCTCTTCTGCCACGAAAAGTTCATAGTAGGGGCGGCTGCCTGTCTTGACGATAGTGTATTTGCCGCCGTCGATGATTTTCTTGGCAGATGCTGCGGCTTCTTCAAGCAGTTCTTCCCACGGCAGACGGTCGGGATTGAACAAGTCGCCGTCGTGGTATTTGCGGAATGTACCTTCATACAGACATACGCGCGAGCGGAACGCCATTGCTATGTCTTTGTTCAGATGGAAGCCGTCGGACGATATAGGCAGGGCATTGTATGCGAAGTCGAGGTCGGCGAGGATGCTGTCGACGATGAGCTTGCGCGAGTCACGGGGCTTGTTGAGAAGTTCTGTGTCGTTCGATGCAATAGGCTCGTTGTGCCATGGTACGTCGCCGTAGCGTTTCACTTTCTCGAAGTAGAACCATGCGCGCCAGAAACGTGCCACGCCGTCGTACTGCAACCGTGCCGCCGCATCGGGGCAGTTGGATGAGTTCTGCAGATAGTAGTTGATGTGGCGCAATGTGCCCCACGACCATCCGCCGCCTGAACCGGGAACGGGACGCTTGTTCGAGTAGTAAAGCGAGTTGGGCTGGCTTTTGTCTATGACAAGGTCGGACGGCTCGCTGTGGATGGCGTCGAACTCAGGCTCAAGGAGATAGAAGCGGTTTGTGGCCAGTTCGAGGTCTTTGGCCGTACGGAAGAAAGTCTCGGGGGCGAGGTCCGATTCGGGAGTGAGGTCGAGGACATCGTCACATGCCGAGAACGCAAAGGCGCTTGCCGCGATTGCAAATATGTTGAATACTCTTACGGGTTTCATGGATTTCTTTTCTTTAGGTATTGCTTAGAATGTGATGTCGACGCCTATCGAGTAGGTCTTGCTGAAGTTGTAGACTTCGCCCGAGTTGGTTACTGTCGAGCTGCCCGATACTGCGCCTTCGGGGTCGACGTATTTGCAGTACTTTTTCATCGGTGACCAATAGTGGAGGTTTTCGCCGGTGAAGTATATGCGTATTTGGCTGACGTATTTTTTGAGCCATGGCAGAGTGTAGCCTATTGTCACGTTTTTAAGACGCAGATACGATACATTTTGCAGGTAGCGCGTATTGGGCGAGGTGAGTGTGTAGTGTGAGTTTGAAGCATCGAACAGGGTGTTGGAGTTGCCGGAGTAGGCCTCCATGCCGCGGGTGAAGGGGAAGTAGCCGTCTGGGTTTTCGGGGCTCCATATAAGGTCGAGCATCTGCTGGCTCAGGAAGGGGCTGTGAGGACGGCAGTACGGGCCCCAGAAGAGGTTCGACTGACCTCCGCCCGGATACCAGTCGCGTTTGCCCACGCCCTGGAACAGTATCGAGAAGTCGATGCCGAGCCAGTTGAAGTCGGCGCCGAAAGTATAAGAGTAGCGCGGCAGCGCATTGCCGATGATACGACGGTCGCCGGGGTCTTCGACAGTGTTTTTGCCGCGGCCGATTTTTTTGTCTCCGTCGAGGTCGAGATATTTGAGGTCGCCGCCTACGAGTTTTTTGTATTCTGGCGCGCCCTTGCTCATGATTCGTCCCATAAGATAGGAGCAGTCGACCTCGGCCTGGTATGCAGCGGCTTCTTCGTCGCTTTGGAACAATCCGTCGACAACATAGCCCCAGATTTCACCGAGAACCTGACCCTTGTAGTTGGTGCCGTCGATTAGTCGGGTCTCGTTGTTGAAACGGGTAACAACGGTCTTGTAGTCGCCGATAGAGCCGTTTACGCCGTAGGAGAACGGACGGCCGGCAAGAGTGAAGCGGTCGCGCCAGCGGAGCGATATTTCCCAGCCGTTGGTGCGCATGTCGGCGCTGTTCTGCTTGGGTGCGCTCACGCCGTAGACGCCGGGTAGGGCGGCGCCGGGCATCATCATGTTGGTGGTACGGCGTATGTAGTAGTCGCCGGTGAAGTTCAGGCGGTTGTTAAGGAAGCTCCAGTCGACGCCCCAGTCGTAGGTGGTGACTTTCTCCCATGTGAGGTCGCCGGCCACGGGGTTCGACTCGGATGCGTACTGCAAGGGGTCGTTGCCGTTGAACGTGAAAGAGCTGTCGAAGTTTCCGGTGGTGATTTTGTCATAGAAAAGGAAGTCGGCCACCTGCTGGTTGCCAAGAGAACCTACAGAGAAACGGATTTTGGAGTTGTTCCACCATGTGGAGATGCCTTCCCAGAATTTCTCCTGGCTCATGCGCCATCCGAGTGAACCTGAGGGGAAGAAGCCCCAGCGGTGGCCGCGGCGGAAGCGCGAGGAGCCGTCGGCACGACCCGACAGTTCGAGCAGATATTTGCCGTCGTAGTCGTAGTTGATTCGGCCGAAGAAACCCAGGGTGCGGTAGCGTGTCTTTCCGCCGGTGAGCTTGTATGTTTCGCCGGTGGCAAGGTCGAAGTCGTCGAGACCGTCTGTCACCAGACCGTCACGCGTCACCGACTGTGAGCGTTTGTTGTAGGTTTCATACTGTGTTCCGGCCATCACTTTGAGGTTGTTTTCACCGGCAAAGCGCAGCGAGTAGTCGAGATAGCCTTCGAAGATGTGGCGGTATGTGCGGCTGTTCTTTTCCTGTAGCTGGTTGAGGAAGTAGTCGGTCGTCACATCGGTAAGCACTCCTGCCGTGTGCGAATATTGTGCGTTTGCACGGCGGTACGAAGAGAAGTCGGCCTTGGTGCGGTAGGCATGGCTCAGGTGAAGCCCGAGGCCGCGGTATATGTCGATGTCGAGAGAGTTCTTGAGCGATACGTCGTTTCCTTCTTCTCTGTTGCGGTTGTTACCGCTGTGTATCATGAGGTTGTAGTTGCCCGACAGCGCCGCGCCTTGGTTCACGATGTCGGTTTTGTGTACGACCGACCCGTCGGGGTTGAGCGGCACGAAAATGGGCGAGTTGCCTATGGTCGTAGAGGTGAAGGTCTTCTCGATGTTGGAGAAGCCGACCCAGCTGTATTTGCTGTGCACGTAGTTGAAGTTGGTCGAGAAACGTGCCCATTTGGCGAGGTTTACGGTGATTTTGCCGCGGAAGTTATAGGAGCTGTAGGGGTCGTTGACGATATTCATCATGCCGTCGGCATGGTAGAAACGGCCGCTGACGTAATATTTGACACGGTCGTTTCCGCCTTTTATCGACACGTTGTGTTCCTGTTGCGGACGTGTCTTGCGGAAGTAGTAGTTGTACCAGTCGAAATTGCCGTAGTATTTGTAGTTGCCGTCATCTCCTACCACTACCCACGGGCGGTCTGGATGTTCTGTCTTGTCGTAGCGTCGGGCTTCGAGTTCGGCCCAGTCTTCTTCGTTGTATTTGAGATAGTTTTGGTTGGAGTAGATGTAGTTGAAGCGGTCGACGACTTTGCCCCATTCATAACCCGAGGTGATGAAGTCGGTCGATGTTGTGTTCTGTGCCCAACCTACTCGTCCGTTGTACGACACCGTGGCTTTTGACTCTGTGCCTGATTTGGTGGTTACGAGCACTACGCCGGCCGATGCTTTGGCGCCGTAGACGGCAGCTGCCGAAGCGTCTTTAAGGATTGATACCGATTCGATGTCGTTGGGGTTGACAAGGTTTAGGGGCATTTCGACACCGTCAACAAGTATCAGCGGCGAGCTGGAGTTGAGCGACGCCGCACCGCGGATGTCAATGGAGTATCCGGCACTGGCGCGGCCCGAATTGATGCCAATGTTCATCGACGGGTCGAGACCTTGGAGCGCCGTAGCCGCGTTTGCTACGGGACGGCCGTTGATTTCATCGGAGCTGATTACGCCGACAGCGCCGGTGAGGTTGATTTTCTTTTGTGTGCCAAAACCTACTACGACCACTTCGTTGAGGGCTGTGTTGGATTCGTCCATCGCTACGTCGAGCTCGGAGCCGTTGCCGACCTTCACCTTCGAGGGGGTGAAGCCGACATACGACACTTCGAGCGTCTGCCCCGGCTCTGCCGCTATCGAATAGCGGCCGTCGGCGTCGGTTACGACAGCCTGTCCGGTGGCCGTGTTGGTGACCGTAGCTCCGATAAGCGGCTCTTTGAGCTGCGTGTCGGAGATGGTGCCTGTAACTTTCTTTTGTCCTGCAGCTTTTGCGGCTTTTTGATTTTTGTTTTTCTTTGCCAAGCTGACGGTAAGGGTCTTGCCGTTTGCGCTGCAGTTCACGTCCTGTCCTTTGAATATCATGCGAATGATTTCAAGGGGGCTTTTGTCTTTGGCATTCACGCTTACGTGGCGGTTCATGTCAAGCTCGTCGGCGCTTATGCTCATCGAGTAGCCCGATTGTTTCTGTAGCGACAGCACTGCTTCGCGCACAGGCACGTCGTTGACATTAAAGTCGAGGTTTTGCGCCGACATTCCCGTCGGGAATACGGCAAGGCAGGTCAGCATGATGGCTGCAAGCACTGTCGTGCGGACTCTGTTGCTGAAATGTGAAGTGGAAGTCATCGGTATTGTGGTTAAGGTTTCTTTTTTATCCTATCGCAGCTCTATTGTAGAGCTGTCTGGTTCTTCGATTTTTATTTCGGTGTCGCGCGTTACGGCTTTGAGTATCTGTTCGGGACTTTCGCCATTGGTAAATACGGCCAAAACGCGTTTCGACGCTATCTCGGGTCTTCGGATTATGATGCTTTTGCCGGTGCGTCGTTCGAGCTCCGACGCGATGTCGCCTATGCGTTTCTCGAAAAAGTACAGCGAACGGTCTTCAAGGTTGTTGTTAAGCCGTGCAATGCGTATCGTGCGCAGAGCGCCGGTGTGCTTGTCGATTTTCACGATTTCTCCTGGAGTCATCGTAAGAGTGTCGTTCGAGCTACCGAATTGCGAGGCGAGTTTCACCTTTCCCGAATAGAGTGCTACGGCAAACTCTGAGTCGGCGTCGTGCGACGATACGTCGAAGCGTGTTCCGAGCACTCGAACTGTGGCTCCGTGGCAGCGTATGTTGAAAGGCGCTTCCGATTTTTTTACATCGAAATAGGCGTCGCCGAAAAGCAGAAGCTCGCGTTGTTCGCCGAACGATGCGGCATCGTAGACGGCCCGGCTACCGGGGCGCACAAGTATGGTCGACGAGTCGGGCAACATTGCCGTAAGGGGTGTCAGTCCCGACGGGCTTATCTCGACATAATCAGGTGTCGCCTTTGGGCCGGAGGCTTTGGAGCCGCTTATGTATGCCCCTGTTACGGCTACTGCGAAAATGGCTGCCGCTGTAGTGGCAACACGTAGCTTGTACCAAAGGTTACGGTTGCGCAGGCGTCCCGGCGACATTATGATATGGGCTTTGATGGCATTGAAGGCTTCGACGGCTTTTGTGCGGTCTTCGTAGCAGCCGAGGCGTTCGAGGACGGGTACGCAGATGGCTTCGAGCTCTTCGCTGTCGCTGTTTTCCACGAACCAGTCTTCGACCTTGGCGCATTCCGTGGCGGTGCACCGGCCTAATATGAAATCTTCAAATAGTGTCGCATCCATGGCAAGGTGTTCTTGAAGTGATTTTAAGACTTCTTTGTTTAAAGAATGCAAAAGTTGCTTTGCTTACGTAAACGGACCTGTTATTTTTGCACGCTTAGGACTGCGGCATATCCTCCGCCCGGCTGCATCGAGATTTCGATGATGTCGCCAAGCCCGACGGTGCGACGAGACACGGTGAAGTCTTGGGCCTGTTTGTCGGCATTGGGGCCGTCGGAGTAGGATGTCATTTCGTAAGTTTTATCCTTGTCGAGGAAGCTGAGCGGCAGACCGATGTTTCGGCTCTCATGGCCTGTCATTGCTCCTATGTACCAAGTCCCGTCGGAGGCCTGACGGGCTATTGCTATATATTCGCCGAGTTTGCCCGTCAGTACCTCGGTGCGCTCGAATACCGTCGGCACCGAGGCTATGAAAGCTGTGCACTCAGGCTCGCGTTCATAGTTCGACGGAGAGTCGCAGAGCATGGCGAGCGGTGAGTCGAAAACGACGAACTCCGCCAACTGGCGACATCGCGTGCCTTGGCTCATGGGGTTGGAGCGGCAGGGATAATACTGCTTGTAGGCGGCATTGCGCATTGCCCCCTGGGTGTAGTCCATAGGTCCGGCGATGCTGCGGATGAACGGCAACGTCACGTCGTAGGCAATTTGGTTTGTCCCGGGTTTGCTCCATTTCATCTGTTCAAGTCCGAATACGGCTTCGTAGTTTATCACGTTGGGATATGTGCGTTGCAGTCCCGTCGGTTTGGCGCAGCCGTGGAAGTCGACAAGCATCCTGTGTCGGCCGCATGCTTCGGCGGTGCGATACATGAAGTCGAGCATCTCCTGGTCGTCGCGGTTGAGAAAGTCTATTTTGAAGCCTTTAACGCCCATGGCCGAGTAGTGGCTTACGACACGCTCGATATCGCGTGCGAAAGCGAGATAGCCGGCCCAAAGTATGATGCCTACGTTTTTGCTGTTTGCATAGTTTATAAGTTTCGGCATGTCGATTTCGGACACTATGTCGAAAAGGTCGCAACGTCCCTTTGTAGCCCATCCTTCATCGAGAATTACATACTCGATGCCTTTGTCGGAGGCGAAGTCGATATAGGCCTTGTAGGTGTCGGTGTTTACGCCGGCTTTGAAGTTGACACCGTAGAGCCCCCAATCGTTCCACCATTCCCAAGCCACTTTGCCGGGTTTGATCCATGATGTGTCGGCGAGGCGGCAAGGCGACGCGAGTCGGTAGACCATGTCATTGGCCGGCAGTTCAGTGTCTTCACGGCTTACAATAAAGGCTCTCCATGGAAAGGTGCGTTTGCCGTCGACTTTAGCAATGAAGTCCTCGCGGCCTGTAACGAGCATTTCAAGGTCGTTGTGGCCGCCCTGAGCCGTGTTTGCCGGATAAGGGGCACTGACGCCTCTGAAGCCCTTGTTTGCAGTGTCGGCGGCAAGATACATGCCTGGATAGCTTTCAACATCGGCTTCGGCGAAGACTATTTTCTCGCTGCCGTTGTCGGCAAGCAGAGGCGTGAAGAACAGGCGTCCGTCGGGAAAACTGTCAAAGGGTGCGACGGTGTAGTGGTTCTGCATGTCGTTCCAGAACAGCTGTTCGTGCGGCACGTCCGACTTCTTTTTGCGGTTCCTTACAAACGGCCCCCATACAGTCGGATTGCCCGGAAGACGGTATATGGCGGTTTCGTGCCGCACTTCGCCTTTTTTCGCGTGTGTATTTATAAAGCGGTATGCGGCGCCGTCGTCGTATAGCCTGAACTCGATGCCGAAATCCTTGAATTGAAGTTCGAGACCTTCATATCGGTCGTTCACCAATGCCTTTTTGTAGAACGGCGACGGAATGGTGGCGTCGTGGCTTGTTTTGCGCACTCGCGGACGTTTTGGCTCTTTACCCCAAAGGCTGCCGTCGCTCCATTCCATTGCAACGGTCGATGGAGCAAGCAGCTCACGTCCGTCTGTGTTGCGTATACTGAAAAGGATACTGTCGCAGGTGCTTATTTCGCACACCAGTTGCCGGTCGGGAGAGCTTAGGGTATAATTCGCCGCAGCCGTGACAATGGCTGTACTTATGAGCGTTGCCGCAAGAAATGGGCGTATCATAGGTCGAAATGGCAAATGATTGGGTAATGGTCAGATATGTATGTCACTCCGTACCCGGGATAGTCTACAGTCTCGAAAAGCCTCGGTGTGGCGTTGCGGTAGAATATATGGTCGAGATTTTTTCCGCGTATTTCAGGCGACACACGTCCGAAGCCGTTGAAGCTCGACCGTTTGTTTGTAAACTCGGCTTCGCGTCGTGCCGCTTTCATATAGTCGAAATACGGGTCGAGGCTTGCGCTGCGTGGGTCGTAGTCGTTGTCTGAGGCATTCATGTCGCCGGTAACGAAGACTGTTGCGCCGTCACCGGCTATTTCTTTGATTTTGTCGCAAATCAGTTTTGCGCACTGTGCCCTTACTTCGGTGTCGATAGGTGCTTTCTTGTATGGAAAATGTGTCGTGAAAAAGTAAAAATCTTTGCCCGTTCGTTTGTCGTGCAGTTTTAGCCACACGGCGGTGCGGTAATGGCGGTCTGTTGAGTCCCACGGCCGTGATGCCTTTTCTGGTGTGGCGCTGAGCCAGAAATAGCCCGAATCTAGGGCTTCGAAGCGGTCGCGGCGGTATAATATTGACGTGTTGCCGGTCATTCGGTCGCTTACAGAGTCTTCTTTTTCTGGGTTTATGGAGTAGTGACAGAATTGAGGATTTAAGGCATACAGTGATGAAGTCATTGATTGCAGAACTTCCTGAGCACCTATTATGTCGGGTTCGGTCTCGGCAAGCATGCGTGCGATAGGTTGCTGGCGACGCGACCAGTCGAAATCGGCCGTGTCTTTGGGCGTATCGAAGCGTATGTTGAACGACATTGTTTTTATGCGGCAGTCGGCATCGGCAGCCCACGCTTCGAGGCCTCCGAAGGTAAGAATAGCAAGACTCAGCCCCAGGAGGCGGCCTTTGGCGGTATTTTTCATAGCGATATGATAAGGTTTATTAGTGGCAGTAGCATCATCATGGTCGGACCGAGTTTGTTGCGGATATGCCTAAGCGACAACTCTATCTGTTTTTCTACGGTACGCACCGACAGCCCGAGCATTTCGGCGATTTCTTTGGCCGACTTGAACTCGTAGCGGTTGAGGCGGAATATTTCGCGGCGTTTTGCCGGAAGTTCGTCGATGGCAGCCTGCAGGTTGGCTTCAAGTTCGGTGTAGTCGTATTCGCGGTCTACGCCCGGAACGGAGAGAGTCCCCGAAAAAAGTTGTTCTTCGTAAGGTGCTGTGATATGTGTTCGTTTATACCTGAGGTAATTGTATATTTCGTTTTTTGCAAGCACGAAGATATAGGCCGTAACCGATAAATCTTCCTGAAGGCTATGGCGGTTTATCCATAATTTAAGGAAAATGTTCTGTAAAATATCTTCGGTTGTGGCTTCTTCGCGGATGAAACGCAGCACGAAAACCCTGAACCTGGGGTAATAGCGCATAAAGAGCCGCTCGTAGCTCTTTGTGTCTCCAAGTTTTATGCGCAATATCAGTTCGCGGTCGGTATAGTTGGCTGTTTTATCGAAAATTGACATCACTTAAGGATTTCTGATTAGAGAAGTCGCGGTAGTGTAAAAATACGTAAAAAACAGTCGGCTTTTTTTTGCCGGTTTTTCTGCTCCATTGGCAGAGTCGGAGATAATTGTTACCTTTGTAAGGTAGTATTATGGCTAAACAATTTCATAAGGTGAAAAGATGAAACCGCCTCTGTTTTACGTGTTTTGTGCCGTTTTATGCCTGTGTGCGTGTACAAATAGTAGTGTCCGGCACGAAGCCGACGTTTTTCACGGATTGGAAAAAGAACTGGCAGAGTTTGTCGCAGACAAGCCCGGTAAAATCGGCGTGGCAGTGATTGTCGACGGAGGGGATACCCTTACCGTAAACAACAGTGACGACTATCCGTTGATGAGCATGTTCAAGCTTCACCAGGCAATTGCCGTGAGTCGTGTACTTGACGTCCGGGGCATAGGCTTCGACACCGTTTTCAGGGTCGACCGCCGTAGCCTCGACCCGGATACGTGGAGCCCTATGCTTAAAGAGCATGATGAAGATGAAATAGTTGTTTCTGTAAGGGAACTGTTAGACTACATTCTTGTGGACAGCGACAACAATGCGAGCAATATCTTTTTCGACCGGGTGGCGTCTGTTGCCTCAACAGACAGCATTGTCCGCAATATTGTGCCCGACGGGCGTTTCAGGCTTCTATATACCGAGTCTGAAATGAAGGCGGAACATGGGCTTGCATACGCCAACGTCAGTTCGCCCTTGGCATATGCCGTGATGGTAAGCCGCCTTTTTACCGACAGTGTTGTCTCGGCTTCTAAACAAGAGTTCATTAAGGATGCCATGCGCCGATGCTCTACAGGTGAGAGCCGCATAGCTGCCGGCCTTGGTGCCGGTGCCGTTTTCGCCCATCGCACCGGTTCGGGATATATAAACGACCGGGGAGAAGTCGTAGCCGTCAACGATGGTGGCTATGTGCTTATCCCCGGTGGTGGGGCTTATACGATTGTGGTCATGGTAAAAGATTTTGCAGGACCTCAGGCCGATGCCGATAAGCTTATCGCAGAGGTTTCGCGTAGGGTCTACGGGCGTTTGGCCAATGCGGCGTCGACGGCGTTGCGGAGTTCGTCGTCCTGCTTGTCGCGGCTGATGATAGTGCCGTCAGGCCCGAACAATATGATGCAGGGTATGCCCGTGATGCCGTAAAGGTCGGTCGGTATGTTGCCTGCGCCGAGAATGCAGTCCCATGGCAGCTGATGCTGTTCGATGGCGCGGCGCGTGGCGTCGACTTCGTCCCATACGGCTACGCCGAGCACTTCGAGGCGTTTGTCGTCGCGGTATTTGTTGTAGATGTCTTTCAGCACTGCAGTCTGGCGTATGCACGGTCCGCACCAGCTTGCCCAGAAATCAACGAGGGTATATTTGCCTTTGCCCACATAGTCGCTGAGCTTTTTGACGGTGCCGTCGGGCTGTGTTATGGCAAAGTCGATATATTTTCCGCCGGGCTGTGTGGCTTCGCGCTTCTCGGCCTGCGCCACCATGTCTTTCGAACGTTTGAATGTGCCGAAATACGGGTATTCCTTGAAGGCTTCGCGCAGTTCGGCGGCGTTGAGCTGTTCGATGCCGCTGTTGAGGAACACGATATATCCGAGCACATTGTCTGAGTTCTCGTCGATGATGCTGTCAGACAGCGCAAGATAGCGCTTGTAGATGGCGTCGCGCCGGGCACTGTCTGTCGTGCTACCGAACTCGTCGTTGAGAGCTTTTACTTTCTTGTAGAAGTTCCGCAGCTGGTCGTTGCCCATGCTGCCGAAGGCTCCGTCGGTGGCGTTGAAGGATATTGTTCCCGGTTCGAGGATGAATGTGCCGAAGGGGCCGCGGCTGTCTTCGACCGTCACACGGGCGAGGACGGGTTCGTCGATTTCGCCTTCGAAGCGAGCTGTCTTGTCAGATACGAGCACGCTGTCGATGACGGCACGGGTGTCGTAGTTTATCAGGCGTGCCATTGCGCCTTCGTCATCTTCGCCAAGAGGCATTATCACCCGGTAGTGTTCGGCGTTCACGCAAAAAGCCGCAGCGAGGGCTGCGGCTGCAAGTATAGTTCTGTTTGTCATTTCTTGTCCTTGTTTTTCTCGAGCTGGCGTTCTACGGCTTCGATTGCGAGATCGAATGCTTCTTCAAAGGAGTCGGCGATTTTGGTGGCTACGTCTTCATGCTGAGGCGATGTTACGCGCAACACGACTTCCTTGTTCATTGCTGTTTCGGGTTTTACTACTTTAAGTGTGACGTCGACAATGCTGAGCGACGGGAAACGGCGTGCGAGGCGGTCGGCTTTCTTGTTGATGAAGTCGGTAAGGCGGTCGGCGATTTCGAAGTGGATTGCCTGAATTCTTACATCCATAATTAATCCTCCTTTTTTTGTGCACGTGGGTGTGCGAGTTTGTAATTTTGTTGAAGTTCTCTATAGGAGAGATGCGTATATCTTTGAGTTGTTTCGAGCGATGCGTGCCCCAACAGCTTCTGCACGGCGTTGAGGTCGGCGCCGCCGTTTAGCATGTCGGTGGCGAAAGAGTGGCGCAGCATGTGCGGCGAGCGTTTGGCGGTGCGTACGCCGTAGTCGGTCAGGGCCTCGTGCACCACGCGGTAGACAAGCTGGCGGTAGAGCGGCTTGCCGTCGGGCCGCACGAAGAACACGTCGGCGTCGGCGCCGTCGGGCAATTTTTCTCGTAAGGTGCGGTAGTGGCTTATCATTTCGCTCAGTTCTCTTCCGAATGGGATTATTCTTTCTTTATTACGCTTGCCGAGCACTTTTAGTTCGCCTTTACGGGTGTCTACGGCCGAATTTTTAAGGCTTATCAGTTCAGACTCGCGCATGCCGGTAGAGTAGAGCATGTCGATTATCAAGGCGTCGCGCGCTTCGGTGAAGTCATCGGAGAATGCGTTCATTGACCGGAGTACGCCCTCGGTCTCCTGCGGCCTGATGAAAGCCGGGAGCGGACGCTTTGTCTTCGGCGACACCAAGCGTGCCGTCGGGTTGGTCATGAGGCCGTGATGGCGCACGAGATAGCCATAGAAAGAGCGCAATGCCGACATCTTGCGCACGATGGTGGTGCTTGCCATGCCCTGCGACGAGAGCGACGCCACCCACAGCCGCATGTCGGCGACCGAGACATTTCGCGGATTGTCGTCGGGATGGCATAGCTCTGCCGTGAGGAAGCGCCGGAATTGCTCAATGTCGCGCCTATACGCCAAAACGGTGTGAGCCGACCGTGTCGTCTCGCACCGTATAAAGTCGTAGAAAGCGTTGTAAAGCATAATCGGCAACGCTTCGGCAATTAAGTCCGTTAACTGAAGCGTGCCACGAATTTAGTCACAAAATCCGTACTATGCAAATTTTTTTGCCCGAAAAAATCGAAAAACGGTAGCGTGATGCCGTTAAAAATTAATCTTCGACGGCACGAAGCTGCTGCACGTAAACCGCTTTCATCATTTTTTTGCGGTTCGTCACAGAGGGCTTTTGGAAAGCCTGACGGCTGCGGAGTTCTTTAACGATGCCGGTTTTTTCAAACTTGCGTTTGAACTTTTTGAGCGCTCTTTCAATGAGTTCGCCTTCTTTTACTTGTACAATTATCATATTATATTGTTAAATTTTTGTCTTTGCATTTGTTTAGCGCCGCAAAATTACAAAAAAAATCGTATGTGCCAAAAATTTAGCCCCTATTTTTGTGCTATTTTTTTGTCGTGTCTGTTCTCGGGGCTTTTGAGGATGAATGCGCCTCAATCAGCGCGCGGTTGGCGCGGCGCACTCTGTATGGGTCGACTTTGATGAGTTTTCGGTCGTAGGTCATCAGGCCGTTGACTTCTATTTCGACGTCGGTGGTCTGTGTGTAGACCGCCCCGGTGTAGTGGCTGCCGGCAAGGCCGTCGAGGATGTCGATGTAGCGCACATATTCGTCGGTGACTTTCTGAGGAGAGTCGAATTTGACATATCCCCAGTTGCGGTCGGGTGCCCACAGATGGCCTTCGACAGGATAGCCGATGCCGCCGTATTCGCCGATGACGTTGGCTTTGCCCTCGCTGAGCAGAACGATTTTGGGCGCAGGATAGTGGTGGATGTCGAGTATGTCGCCGCAGTCGAAGAAGTTGCCGCCGCTCGATGCGTTGACGAGCCGCGTGGGGTCGTAGGCCTTTGTCCATTCGGCTGTCGCAACGGTGTTGTACTGCCCCCATCCTTCGTTGAACGGAACCCATGTGACGATGCACGGATAGTTGTAAAGTGCGTCGATGATGTCGCGCCATTCGTCGCGGTAGATTTTGTCGCTCTCGGGAGTACGCACGTATTCTTCGCCACGATAGTAGTCTTTGTTCTGCCACGAGTGCTGGACGTCGCCGTTTGGCATGTCCTGCCATACGAGGATGCCGTTGCGGTCGCAGTAGGTGTACCATAGCGCAGGCTCGACCTTTACGTGCTTGCGTATCATGTTGAAGCCCAGTTCGGTGGTCTTGTCTACGTCGTATACCATGGCTTCGTAGGTCGGGGCAGTGTATAGCCCGTCGGGCCACCAGCCTTGGTCGAGAGGCCCGAAGTGGAATATGTCTTTGTCGTTCAGACGGAAACGCATCACTCCTTTATCGTCGCGTCCCATCGACACTTTGCGCATGGCGGCGTAGCTTTTGACTTTGTCGAGCGTTTTGCCATCGGCCGACAGCGACACTTCAAGGTCGTAGAGGTGCGGTGTTTCGGTGTCCCACAGCTTCATGTCGGTCGGCATGTCAATTTCGACTTCATTTCCGGCCAATGCGTTGCCACTTGCTACGAGCCGACCGTTGTCATATACGTCGGTCTTTATGATGCTGCCTTTGCTGTCTGGCACATCGGCTTTGACAATCAGTCGTCGGTTATCTACATCCGGGGTCGTTTTCAGCGATTTTATGTGCTGTTTTGGCACCGGTTCGAGCCATACGGTCTGCCATATGCCCGTTACGGGCGTATACCATATCGTCTTGGGCTCTTCTACCTGCTTGCCGCGCGGCTGCGGACCTTTGTCGGAGGGGTCGAATACGCGCACGGTGACAGTATTAGGCCCCTTTTTCGCAAGCGCATCGGTGATATTTAGCGAGAACGGGGTGTAGCCGCCCTGGTGCGAGCCTACTTTTATGTTGTTGACCCACACGTCGCAACGCCAGTCGACGGCACCGAAATTCAATAGGACGTCCTCGCCACGCCATGAGGCCGGAATGTTGAAGGAGCGGCTGTACCACAACTCATTGTCGGCACCGACTTTGCGTCCTACGCCCGAAAGTTCAGACTCGACTGCGAAGGGCACGAGGATTTTGCCATCGTATTCCGTCGGCATTGCCGAGCCTTTGGGCAGTATGGCATAGTCCCATTGTCCGTTGAGGTTGGCCCAACGGTCACGCTCCATGATGGGGCGCGGATATTCGGGCCATACGTTGTCGGGGTTTACATCCTTTGCCCATGGTGTCGACATTGCCGACACCATGGTTATTGAGGATATAAGGAGTATTGCCGATGTCAAAGACCGCGTATGGGTATCCATTTGGCAAGGGAATTTGTGGTTGTCGGGGCTATGGCTTCTTCACCGTCCTGAGAATCGAACATTACGAGGTTTACGAGAATTTCGCCGTCGGTAATCTTGAGTGCCGAGCGGGGAACCGCAACTTCGGCAAGATAGCCGTGGTCGGTGTCTTCGGCATTTGCTATGCTGCCGTCGAAAGCGGTGCCTACAGACACCGGCATGGCGATTTCGTGCCATCCGCCGGCATACTGGTCGGTGCTGCGCAGACCGTAGGGTGCCACTTTTATGCGGCGAGCGTCAGAGGTTATGTTACCCGAAGCCGTAGCCGGGCAGAGCAGTATGTTCACATAGTCGTCGGCCGATATGTTGTCGTCGATGACTTCGACAAGGAAGTATATGTTGTCTTTGTCGGCGCTGCATCTCAGTGTGGCCTGCGTGGCGCTCTTCGAGCCTGTGACAATGGCCTGGTCGGTGTTGCTCCACTCGCTGTTGTCGCCGTCGGCCTTTGCGGTGCGTTCGGTGGCCGTGATTGCGTGGTTGAGGAACAGACGTCCGATGGCAACTTTGCTGGAGGCAGGGAATACGGCAAGCATAGAGTGAGGTGATTCTATCTCGAGTGCGCCCCAGTAGCCTCGCACATCGTTGAACAATTGTGTAGGCTCTGTCCAATTCTTGGCTTTGGCGTCGCCCATGCGGAAATAGAACTTGCTGGCGTCGTTGTATGTCATTACGGTTTCGCCCGAGGGGAATTGTCCGATGCACGGTGCCGCGCCTTTCCATATGTTTATGGCGCGTTCGGCAGGGCCTTCCATTTGGCCGGTGAGCTGCGGATAGTCGCCGCTTTCGTCGGAGTATGCGAAACTTATATGGAAATTGTCGCTGACCGAAGCGTTTGGTTTACTCTCGGTGACAGTAACAAGCTGCTTGGAGTTGTTTAGCTCGATTGTGTTGGGCATCTGGTCGGTCCAACGTGGTTGTTTCTGTTCGTTGAGCCAGCTGTGGCGCACGACGGTGTAGGCCGGTTGTCCGAAGTCGGGCTTCCAGGTGTGGCCGTTGTCGTCGCTCCACACGATTGCCGTGCCCGAATGGCTGCTTTGTATTTCGGGGCGGCTCTGCGAGAAGTATATCTCGATGCGTCCTGTCGAACGCCTTACGAATGTCGGCTCCCAGTTTGTGCCTTGGTATACAAAAGTCTCCTCGCCCCAGGTCTTGCCGCCGTCGGTGCTGCGGCGTACGGCAATGCCGTTGTCGGTCGGTGTTTTGGCGTAGCCTTTGTTTGCACGGTATGATGCCGCGGCAAGCATGTCGCCGTTAGGCAATGTTATGGCATCGACGGTGGTGTAGTAGCGATGGTCGGGATTGCCGAGGGCGTTTGTTATGCTGACGGCTGTGCTGTAGGGTTTGCAGGCGCTCCACTCTTTCAGGTCGGTCGATGTGGTGTAGTAGGTGTTGGCCGCCTGTGGGTTCAGTTGGAAGAACAGTATGTATTCGCCGTCGGCGTTGCGGCGTATGCGCGGATAGTACATGTTGGCTACGTTCATCTGCTCTTTGGTGACTTCGGTGAGCGACGGATAGTCTACCACTAATGATGCCGACGAGGTTTTGTCGGCTCCGCTGTTTATGGCTTCTTCGCCTGCATTGAGTTGTGCGAAAGGTGTGAGCGTGAGCTTTGTCGGTTCGCCCGGGTTCAGCGCCGGGTTTACCGGGGCGTCATCGTCGGAGCAGGCACACAATGCCGACATTGCAAACAGGCTTATTGCCGGTATGATGTAGTTTTTCATTTTACATAGAATTTAAACTCGGTGGTTGAATAGTATTTTTCATCCGGGCGGAGCACCGTCGACGGGAATTTGGGGTTGTTGGGGCTGTCGGGAAAATGCAGCGTTTCGAGTAGCATGCCGCCGAATTTGGGCACCGGCTTGCCGCCTTTGCCTATTACATGGCCGTTGAACATACGCCCGGTATAGGTGAGCAGGCCCGGTTCGGTTGTGCTCAGTTCGATGCCGATGCCGCTGTCGGGCTGATAAAGGTCGGCAACGCGCTTCAGGCTGCCGTCGTAGTCGCGGAGCATCCAAGTGGTAGAAAAACCGTGCATGGTGTTGATGGCTTCCGACGGCGTGTCGATGGCATGGTCCACCCGAGCCGGGGCACGCATGTCGAAAGGTGTGCCCTCGACAGGTTCTTTTAGCCCTATCGGCGTAAACCACGGCGTGTTCGGCAGATAGTAATCGGCTTCCACCTGCATGATGTTGTCCATCACATAGCTCTTGCCTTCGCCTCGGAGGTTGAAGTAGGTGTGGTTCGACATGTTTACGATAGTGGGTGCGTCGGTAACGGCTTCGTACTCGACCTTCCATCGGTTGTCATTGTCCCACCAGTATGTCACGGTGCAGTCGAGGTTGCCCGGATAGCCCTCTTCGCCGTCGGGACTGAGGCGCGTAAACCGTATTCCGGCCCTGTCTTTTTCTTTAACGGGAAACGCCTTCCACATCACACGGTCAAACCCCTTTTCGCCGCCGTGGATATGCCCCGGATGTCCGGCAAGGTTCTCGTTGAGCGAGAGCTGCACGAGCTTGCCGTCGAGCATAAACGACCCTTCGGCGATGCGGTTGCCGAAACGTCCTATCAATGCTCCGAAAAAGCGCTCGGGTCCGGTCTC
This sequence comes from uncultured Muribaculaceae bacterium, assembly GCA_910583525.1. GTDB lineage: Bacteria > Bacteroidota > Bacteroidia > Bacteroidales > Muribaculaceae > CAG-873. Next base: position 37,721 of record CAJTXL010000017.1, read on the forward strand.
GAAAGCTTCGATGTTGTCATATCCCGGCACGACATCGACCATGCGCCCTTCGCGGTCGGGTACTTTAATAGACACTATGCGGCAGCCGTAGTCGATTGCCTCGAGCTGCGCGCCGCTGCCGTTGGTAATGCGGTAGAGGGTGACGGGTTCGCCCGTCGAAAGCTTGCCGAAAGGCAGGCTCTCGACCTGCGGCGCCGAAGCGCTGCAGGTCAGAAGAGCGAGCGTTGCAAACGATAAAAACAATGATTTTCTCATCAGGATAGAGGTCGGATGCTTGTTTTTTCTAAGAAGCTCAGTCGATAGAGTTGAGCATACGTATGGTCCAAAGGTTGTCGGGCTTCAGTTCCAAAGAACTGCGCAGGTCGTTCTTTGCCACGTCATGGTTGCCGAGACCGAGTTCGCCGAGAGCTTTGGTGTAGTATGCCTTGGTGTTGATGGCGGCCACGCTGTTGCCTGTGGTGCCTTCTGCGCCGTAGAAGCTCACGTAGTCGTCGACGAGGCCGTTTTTGCCTTGTGTCTGAAGAGCCGTGAAGAGTTCGCGGGCTTCGTCGCCGCGGCCGAGTTTTTCAAGCGCGAGACCTTTCCAGTAGCGGTAGTCGGTCGATGCGGTGTTGACTTCGGCGGCTTTCTTGTAGTATTGGCGGGCTTTGCCTTTGTTGCCCTTGTCGGCATATGCCTTGGCCATGAAGTAGTAAATCTGAGCGTCGCGAGGCGTGCGTGTGTCAACGAGGAACACCTGGTGGTTTTCGGGGTATTCGAACGACTGCTCGAATAGTTTCATGCCTTCGTCGAAATTGCCTTTGGCGATTTTGTCTTCGCCTGCGGTGAGAAGAGCGTCGACATATACGTCGTGGAAGTTGGCGACGCCTTCGCGTGTCGGGAAGTAGCAGTCGCGCAGCAGGCCGAGGGCATAGTCATAGTCACCGGTCAAGGTGCCCGTGATTACTTCGGCAGCGAGCGGATAGTAACGTTTCACAGCCGTGTCGTGGTGGCTCTTCAGGAGAGCGTAGCGCACTGCCGGGTCTTCGCCTTTGGCTTCATACACCTGGTCGATTTCTTCGAGGAACAGGGCTTCGTCCGGTGCAAGGTCGATGGCTTTGCGGTAGTATCCGGCCGATTTGTCGTAGTCAGGATTTTCTCCTACCCAGTATGCCCATCCGAGGTTGCGCCATGTCATTGGGAAGTCGGGTGCCTTGCGTGTGGCTTCGAGCCATTCGGGAATGGCCTTGCTTTGGTTCTTGTCGTACCACAGGTTGCCGAGATAGTAGTTGGGCTTGAAGCTGTCGGGTGCATAGTTCTTGGCGAGTTCGAGCACGGGCACAGTTTCGAGACGGAAGGGATTGACGTAGTCTACCGGCATCGCGAGTGCGTCGGCATAGAGCTTAGATGCTTTGGCCGTGTCGCCCTGCTTGTGTGCCATATATCCGAGCCACATCTTCACTGTGGGCGTAGCCTTGATGGCGTCGGCGCGTTCGAGCAGCGCCTGTGCTTCGGCGGCATAGCCGTTGTGGAGATATTGCATTGCCAATTCCATGTAGTTCTCGGTGTCGTTGCGCATCAGTTTTTCGAAGTCGGATTTCTTGCCGAGTTTCGAAAGCTCATAGGCGGCGTAAGTGTTAAGCGGGTCGAAGGCTAAGACGTCTTCCACGATAGCTGTGGCCTTGTCGGTGTCGCCGTTCTGCCTGAAGATTGATGCCTGCAGACATTTGGCGTTCAGGTTGCGGCCGTTGTACGACACTGCCTCGTTGAGGCGTTCGAGAGCCATCTGCGTATCGCCGAGAGTGTTGTAGATTTGAGCAAGCTGGAAGTTTGCCGGAGAGTTGTAGTTGTAGCTCCACACGGCGCGGTAGAGGGTGTCGAGGGCTGCCTCGTAGTTGCCTTCGTCTTTAAGAATAAGGCCGAGGTTGTATAGAGCCTCGCAGTCTTCGGGGCGAGTATAGTCGTGTGTCTGGCGCTTTATTGCGGCACGCAGATAGGCCTTGGCCTCGTCGTTGTCGCCACGCATACGGCTCCACACGCCCATTTTAGTGTTGGAACGAACGTCGCCCGGGTCGCGACGCAGCACTTCCTTGAAGTAGTCGGTCGGGTCGATGAACGGGTTGTGGAACTGCATGTTGCGCAGGCCTACAAGATAGCACTCCTCATTGTTGGTGATGTCGGCCGGACGCTTGGGACGGTCTACAATTGCAGGCAGCGGAGCGTTCGGGTCGTGGTGTACGGGAGTGTACGACAGTAGCATGTTTCCGTCGGCGTCGCTGAGGGTCATGGTGATGTCGGTGTCGGTATAGCCTTTCGGCAGCGATACTGTTTCGGTGAAGGGGCTGTCGGGGGCTACATTGATGGTTTTGCTGTAGATTTCGCCCTTGTTTGCATCTTTCAGCGCCACTTTCAGGCCTTTGAAGGCCGAGGTGGTGTTGACGCCTACGAGGGCTTTGTCCTTGCCTTTGAAGTCGAGGTTGATGGCATAGTCCTTGTCGCCGGTCTTCACGCCGCCTATTTCGCGCAGGCCATAGAAATAGTGCCTGAAATCTTTGGTTTCGTAGGGTGCAATCCATGTGTAGTCGGGCTGGTTGTCGGAGTATGCGCCCACCATAAGCTCGATGTAGTGACCCGACGTGTCGGTGAGGATTTTAGTGTCCCATTTCGAGTTGGGACCCCACAGCCAGAATTTGCCGCCTTTGACAATGTTGTGGTTGCCCGTAATCATCGTTCCGGCTTTCTTACCGTGGTCGTAACCGCCGATGAAATCTTCTTTGCGGTCCCAGCAGAAGATGGAGTTCGACATGAAGTGGTTGCGCCAGAAGCGCGCGTCAACATTGTTCTTGTAACCCTCTATGCCGTTGAAACTCTCATGGGTGATGGGCCAGTGGCAGAAAGTGTTCTTGCAGTGGAAGGTGCCGAACTCGGTGCTCGACGGGAATATTATTTCATAATTCTCGTCTACACCCGTGGCGATGTTCGACCAGTAGAGCATCGAGTTGTCGTTGCCGGTGCTGTTCATGAGCCTGCCGTCGACGGTGACATACGATTTGCCGGGTTCGAGCGTTATGCCGATTGCCCACGACATGCGGTGGCGCAGTTCGGTTTCGCCCACCCATACGGTTTTGCTGCCGTCGGCATTGTCGACAATCTTGTAGTCGATGGGGGAGTGCGAGGTTGCGCGGTGGTGGTGGAACACGTTCCACTCTATGCCGCCCGAAATCCATGCGCCTGTCATGCCCACGTTCGCCGGTTTCACGACATGGTTGTGGTATACGATGTCGTAGCCGTTGGTCTTGTCGATGGCATAGAACAGACGTCCGCCGATTTCGGGAAGAATGCACACTTCGATGTAGTCGTTTTCAAGATAGAGCGCCTTGTATGTCACGTCTTCTTTGTGCGTGGTCATGTTGTCGTTGAGCACGTAGGGGTAGACACTTCTGCGTGCGCGCTGGTACGACCAGTCGCGTTGGAAGATAGGCGCTTTTTCGGGCGCGTTGAGCGTGTAGGTGGGCAAGGTCAGCGTTCCCTCCCATGCTTTGACGTCGCCCTCGGCGGCAAGGGCATTTTGCATGCCCAATGCTGCCGCGAGTGCCAATATAAGGGTTTTATTGTTCATTTGTAGCTTGTTACTGATTTTGGATGTCGTATATGATAGTTGCAACTATGCGTTTTTTAGAACCAGCCCGGATTTTGGGTCAGGTTGCCGTTTTTGTCGATTTCAGCACGGGGCACGGCCCAGAGACCGTAGTTGTCGCGCCATTGATACGGCAAAATCACTTCGCCCCATATTTCGTTCATGCCGTTGCCGGTGAAGAATTTGTCGGAGCGCCATGTGCCGCGACGCAGTTCGTCGAAGTAGAGGACGCCTTCGCCGGCAAGTTCCCAATGCTGCTCGTTGATGATGCGGCGGCGCATGTCGTCCTTGCCGGTGACTTTTACGTTGTCGTTGCCCGGCTGGTTGAGGGGTGCGACACCGGCACGGTTGCGCACTTGGTTGAGCACGGGAATGGCATCGTCGGTCTTGTTCTGCTCGTTGAGGCACTCTGCCAGGTCGATTAGGACGCCGGCATAGCGTATCACGGGAATGTCGACGGGATTGAACGTCGGGTTGGCATATTCGGTGCCCACTGTCACGAATTTGCGGATAAGGTAGCGGTAGTTCGACGGCTGTTCTGTGAGAATGTCGAATGCCGGTGCATTCATCGAGCGGTAGGGGAAGCGCATCGTATATGTGACTGCCGACCCTGTGCTGCCTCCGACATATTGTGCCGAGGGGGTGATTGCTGTCGCAGCCAGTCGCGGGTCGCGGCCTGCATAGGCGGCTGCGATGCGTGCTTCGTTGCCGCTTTCGAGATATTGGCTCATGTCGGAGCCGTAAGCCTGCATGTTGGCCGCTTCTTCTGCGCTCATGTTGTCGCGCAGGAAGAAGACGCTGCGGCTCTTCGGTGACATTGTGCTGTAGCCTTCGATTACGTCGTCCCATTTGAACGGGCGTCCGTCGGCCCATTCATATGAGTCGATGAAAGTCGGGTTGAGGTAGAACTGCGAGTGGCCGTATCCGGCGGTGGCTCGTGTGCCGTAGACGCTCGACAGCACATTGCCCATGCCGCTTAGTTCGGTCATGGTGATGCTGAACACCATTTCGTCGCAATGTTCGTTGGCCAGTGTGAAGAGGTCGGCATAGTTGCCCTCGTAGAGCTTGTAGCCCAGTTCGCCCACTTTGCGGAGGTCGGCTTCGGCATCGCTCCACTTTTTGAGCCACATGTACACCTTGCCGCGCAGTGCGTAGGCTGCACCTTTTGTCACGCGGCCCCAGTCGCTGCTGCCGGCGGCATATTTGTCGGGGAGCGACTCGCAGTCGATGCAGTCGGTGAGGTCATCGATGCACTGCTGCCACACCTGTTCTTCGGTGCTGCGGGGCTTGGTGTATTCGGCGTCGGCCAGGTTTTCGAGATAGATGGGCACTCCGCGCCAGCAGGCGTTGAGCAGATAGTATGAATAAGCGCGGATGAATTTGCACTCGGCTATGCGACAGGCCTTCAGCTCGTCGGTCATTTCGGGCACGCCGCCCATGTTGTTGATTACGTCGTTGGCGCGGTTGATGCCTTCGTAGAGACGTTTCCAGCGGTTGGAGAAAAGAGCGTTGTCGCTCTGTATGTTGCCGAGCAGATATTCATAGCGCTGGTGCAGGGCTATGTCGCCCGGGTCGAGTACCGACGACAAGGCGTCGAAATTGACCGCCGTAGTGCTGTTGTAATCGGCTCTGAGGTTGCTGTATGCGCCCGTGACCACCGATTCGGCAAGCGACGGGGTGGAGAACACGGCCTTGTTGCCGACTTCGTCGTAAGGAGTGCGGTCGAGGAAGTCGTTGCATCCGCCGGCGATTGTCGAAACCGCCACGGCAAGCAGTATATGGTATTTTTTCATGATAGTATTTCTTAGAATTTGATACTGAGACCGAATGTCCATTGGCGCAGGCTCGAATAGTAGTTCGTCGTGCTGTCGTATTCAGGGTCCATGCCCGGATAGTCGGTGAAGCAGCACAGGTTTTCGCCGCTTACAAATACTCTGAGACCCGTCATGCCGATGCGGCTGATAAGCGAGGTCGGCAGCGAATAGCCGATTGTGACGTTCTTGAGCTTGATATAGTCGGCCTTATAGAGCCACAGGGTCGATTTTGCCGAGCCGCCGTTCTGCTCAGAGCCGTAGTTCATGGTGAGACGTCCGTTTTTCGACCACAGGTTTGTGCGTGGGTCGCCGGGGTTTTCGGGGTCGTAGAAGTAGTGGTCGTCGGCGATGTGTGCCGGAATGGCCGTGTCGCCGCGTGTCGATGAGGCATTGAAACCCAGGTAGCGCCAGTAGCGCGAGAATCCGCCTGCCCCGGCCCATTGCATCGAGAAGTCGAAGCCGTTCCACGAAGCGTTGGCCTGGATGCCGTAGTAGTATTTGGGCGTCATCGACGTGTTTTGGAAAGTGTAGTCGTTGGCGTCGCCGTATACGCCGTCGCCGTTGACGTCGGCATAGAGGTAGTCGCCGTACCATATGCTTTTCTTGTCGATTGTGCGGTTAGGCAGGAAAACATTACCCTTGGCTATCATTTCTTTAGCCCAGTTGAGGTCGGCTTCGGTGCGAATCATGCCGTCGCGGGGGCCGCCGTTCGGATTTACCGACCCGTCGGCGAAGTGGTAGGTGCCGTCGCCGCTGTAGGGGTTGAGAAGATAGAACTCGTTGATGAGACGGCCTTCGATGGTGCGGCGAACCTCGCCGACTTCGGTCGACACTTCTCCGAGGTTGGTCTGATAGGTGCGGAAACCGTTTTCGTCGGTCACCCATCCGGCTTCGAGGGCGCCACGGTATTTCGACACCTGATTGTAGTTGCGTGTGAAGTTGGCCGATACGCCGTAGCTTACTTTGCCTATGCGGTCGCGCCATCCGGCTGTTATTTCGACGCCTTTGTTGCTTACTTCGCATAGGTTCTGGAAAGGCGGATTTTTGACGCCGACGGTCAGGTGCAGCGGTGCGCGGTAGAGGATGCCCGAAGTCTGACGGTCGTAGTAGTCGGCTTCGATGGTCAGTCGGTTGTTGAAGAAGCCGAGGTCGATGCCCACGTCGGTCGAGCGCGTTTCTTCCCATCCGAGCAGTTCGTTGTTCATCGAGGCCACAGAGCCGCCAGAAACCGCGTTGCCGAATACATAGTCAAAGCCGGTGGCATATGTTGCGAGATATTCGTAGTTGCCTATGCTGTTATTGCCGAGTTTGCCCCACGATGCGCGTATTTTAGCGTTGCTGAGGTAAGGGCTCAGGCCTTTCATGAACGATTCTTCCGACAGACGCCAGCCGGCCGATACCGAGGGGAATGCGCCCCAGCGTGAGCGGCGTGCGAAGCGCGACGAGCCGTCGTAGCGTAGATTGGCCTCGAAAAGATAGCGGTTGTCGAAGGCATAGGTCACGCGGCCGTAGACAGAGGCTGCCGAGAAGTCGGTCTGGCCGCCGTCGATGCTGTTCATGTTCTTCACATTGCCCATTTCGGTGAGGGCGTCGTTTATGAAGCCCTTCTTCGATGCTTCGAGGCGGTGTTTGTTGTAGTATTGTGCCTCGAAGCCCACCATTGCCGTGATGTCGTTTTTGCCATAGCTGTGATACCATGAAAGGTCGCTCTCGAAAGTCCAGCGGTATGCCCATCCGGCCTGTTCGGTAAGCGTCAGGTTGTCGAGGTTCTGGTAGTAGTATGCCCAATCGTCTTTTCTGAAAGAGTATGCGTTGAGGGTCTTGGTGTTTTTCTTGTATTCGTCGTCGGTGCGTGCGTAGTTGAACGATGCATGCAGTTTGAAGTTGTAGGGGATATACAGATTGGCGAATACGGTGCCGTTGATGTGTGTCGATTTGCTCTTGCCGTCGAGACGGTTGATGAAATAGAGGTTGTTGCGCGAGTTGGCGTTTGCCTCGGGATTTTCCATCCATCCGTATTTGCCGTCGTAGTAGGGGTAGATGCCCGGGATTGCACGCGACATATAGCCCGAAGCGCCCCCGAAGTCGTTCAGCTCACGGGTGCTGTGGTAGCCCCACATCTTGGTGCCTATTTCAACGACTTTGTTTATACGTGATGTTATGTTGGCACGGGCCTGTATTTTGTTGTAGCCCGTGTTTTCCACCACGCCGGGATTGTCGAGGTACGAAAGCGAGATAAGGTAGCTCGTTCCGCCCGATTTTCCCGATGCCGAAAGGTTGTGGCGCTGGAAAATCTGGTCTTTCTTGAACATAGCGTCCATCCAGTCGGTGTTGGGGTAGGCGACGTAGTTGGGATAGCCCGACTCCGAGATTTCGTTCGGATATTTCGATTTTTCACGCCAAAGGTCTATCATGGCCTGCGAGTACGGGCGGTTGCTGCCAATGTTCTCGGCTGACTCATTCATCAGTTCCATATAGTCGGCGTAGTTCGACACGAGTTCGAAGTGGTTGGCCGGCTCGTTGATTGACAGCAGGCCGCTGTATGAAATGTTGAATTTGTCGGTCGTCGGTGTCTTGGTGGTCACCAGGATGACGCCGTTGGCTCCACGGTTGCCGTAGATGGCGCACGATGCGGCATCTTTGAGAATGGAGATTTTTTCGATGTCGTCGGGGTTGACGCTCGACAGAGAGCTTTCAAAGCCGTCGACTATGACGAGCGGCTCGGCGTTGTTGAGCGTGCCTACGCCACGCACACGCACAAGCATTTCTTCTTCACCCGGTTTGCCCGATGTCTGGAGTATGCTAAGGCCGGCCGAGGCTCCGGCAAGAGCCTGTGCCGTGGTGGCTATAGGCCTCGATTCGGCTTCCTTTGAATAGTCGATTGAACTTACCGCGCCGGTTACGTTCACTTTTTTCTGTACGCCGTAGCCCACGACCACAACTTCGTCGAGAAGCGAGTCGGCGCTCCGAAGCACAACCTTATACGAAGTGGCGTCGGTGACTTTTACTTTGGCAGGTTCGAAACCTACATATGAAACGTTGATGGTCTGCCCTTTTTTGGCAGTGACGGTGAAGTGTCCGTCGGCATCGGTCGTCACGCCCGTGCGTGCGCCTTCGATGACTACCGAAGCCCCGATAAGGGGTTCGTTATCGCCGTCGAGCACCGTGCCGGTGATTTTTGTCTGTGCGAGGGCTACAAGCGAGCAGCAGAGCATCAGCAAAAATATTATCGGTTTGTTAAGGTTGTTCATAATTACATGGACTGGTTGATTTTTCAGGTTTCGGTTTTAAGGTTGTACTAAAAGAAGCGGGATTAGAAATTAAGTTGACATTGCAAATGTAGACCCTTGCATGCTGTTTCGATAGAACTAAAAGGGCAAACGATGGAATAAAAGACGCATGCGCCTTTTTTGCCCTTTAATGCGGCTGCTGAGACTCCGCTCCGTTGTCCTGACCGCTTTCGTCGCGGTATTCCGACGGCAGTACGCCGTAGGCGCGCTTGAAGCATTTAGCGAAATACGACGGGGTGTTGAAGCCCACCGCATAGCACACTTCGTTCACGCGGCACGAGGGACGTTTAAGCATCTCGGCGGCGAGCACGAGGCGTTTGTCGAGGATATAGTCTTTCGGAGTGGTCTCGAGCACCGATTTCATTCGACGCATCAGGGTCGATTTGCTCATGAAGAGAAGTTTGGCGAGCTGTTCGTTGCTGAAATCGGAGTCGCCGATGTTTTCCATAACTATGGTGTCGAGTTTTTTCAGAAATTCGGCGTCCGCATCGGACAGCTGCATCAGATTGCCTCCGGGTAGCACCATCATCGACGAAGGTCGGGAACGCATGTCATCGTTGCGCCGCAGAAGGGTGTCGATGCACGCCTCGACATATGCCGCTGTGTAGGGTGGCGTGATGACTTGTAGCGCGCCTGCACGGACTGCGTTCAGTGCCATGTCGCGGTTCTCGGTCTGCGAAACCACCACCACGGGAATCGATTGAAGTTCGGGGCTTGCGCCAATGGTCTCGCACAGCGACGCGGCGCTTTGGCTCTTGATTCTGTCGGGTATGAGCAGCAAATCCACATGGTTTTTCTGCATCAGCTCCAGGGCTACATCGGCCGAGCGCACCACAAGCACGCGATGGCGGCTTTTAAGATTCTCTTTTATATCGGAGAACATGTCGGCCGCAGGCTCAATGAGCATTATACGGTGTGTTGCCGTCAGGTCGCCGTCGTCTTTGGCGTCGGCATCTGCCAATGTCTGTTCGTCGGGCTGTGTGTCGGTGTTTTCTTCGTGCTCCAAAGCGCCTTCTTCCGGCTGCTCGTTGTCGCTGTTGAAACAGGCGACGTCGGCAAGGACTTTCGACAGTTTGTCGGCACCGTTGCTTATCACCATCAGGTCATCGGCAAGCTGGCCCTCGACGCCGCTTCTGAGGATATTCGTAAGAGGATTGCGGATGAGTGCCAATGGGGCGCGTAGACGGTTGGCAACGAATGAAATCATAGCGACTTTTTCGTTGTATGCCTCAATTTCCTGTTCACGGGCGGCCTGGCGCTGCCGTTCCTCGGCACGCCTGATGCGTCGTCGGTAGATGCGTTGCCATAGCAGGCTGATGGCGACTACGGCCAAAATGGAATAGAGCAGCCATGCCAATTTTGTCTTATAGAAAATCTGTGCCACATGCAATTGCAGTGGGGCATGTGCCTGAGATGCCGCCATGCGGCCGTTGTCGTCCTGCCTTATCCGTTCAAATTCAAGCAAGTAGTCTCCGGCGGGCAACTTTTGGAAGGCTATATGTCCGTCGGGCGGCAGTTTGCGCCATTCGTTGTCGTAGCCGCGCAGCCGGTAGTTGAGTACGTTGACGCCGTGCTCGCCGGAGAGCATAAGGTCGGATATGTCGAACGCTATGTCGGTCTGCCAATATGCAAGGCTGATACGGCCGGTGGTGTCAATCGCCCGTTTTATTGGCGAGTCTTTTGTTTTCGCCGTTGTCGGCTGTCCGTTTATGCTTAGGCTGTTGATTATAAGCTGCGGAGTTTCGTGTGAACGTTTCAGAAGCTGTGGTCTGAAACTTATATAGCCGTCGGCCGAACACAGATAGAATGTGCCGTCGTGTGTCACCGTTCCGTGCGTCGAGGCGAAATCTTCGTTCAGGAGGCCGTGGCGGCTGCGGAAAGTGTATGCGCGTCCGCTTTCAGGGTCGAAAGTCAGGAGGCCGCTGCTTGTCGTTGCCCACATCTTGCCCGTTTTGTCCTGTAATATCTGGTAGGCGACGTCGGTAGTAAGTTCTTCGCCGAGGATTGCCCTGTCGAACACGGTGAATGTGCTGTCGGTGTCGAAGCGTATGATGCCCGACCCGAAAGTGCCGGCCCATACGCGCCCGTTGTTGTCTACCATCACGCTCAGCAGTTTGTCGGTAGGTAGAGAATTGGCTTGGCCGGAAATATGCCGTCGTTGCGATACGATGCGTTGGTTTTCCGGGTCGTAGCATATCAGGCCATGGGCGAATGTCGACAGCCACAGATGCCCGTAGTCATCTTCGGCCATATCGGTGACATAGCATTCGCCTATGCCGCGGAACGGGGTGAAACTGTCGCTTTGCATGTCATAGCGGAATACACCAAGAGGAGTAAGGACAAGTACGTCGCCCGACGAAGCCGTGCGTATGCCCACGAGCTTGTTCTCGCTGAATGTGATGTCATGGCTTAGCCTGTCGTAGAAGCGGCATCGGCCATTGTCGGGCTCTATGCGGAAAATGCCCGTGAGGGCGCTCACCCACAACTCGTCGCCGGAGAGGCATACGTCGAAGGTTTCCGATGGTATGGTCTCGGGCATGAAACGCTCGGTGGTGCCGGTCTGGGCATTGGTCCGCAACAGGCCGCCGTGGGCGGTGGCGCACCACACGTTGCCGTGGCGGTCGACCTCGACACTATGTACTTTTGCAGCTTTCTGCGACCCGTCGGCATGCAGATAGGTGCGTTTAAAGCGTTTGGCCGTACGGTCGGAGTAGTTCAGCCCACCGGCAAAAGTGCCGCACCACAGGCCGCCGTGGCTGTCTTCAATTACCGATAGGATATAGCTGTCAGACAGCGAGAAACGGTCTGACGGCTCGCTGTTGTATACACGGCTGCAACCATCTGAGGCGGAATAAAGATACAGGCCGTTCATGGTAGGCAGCCATATGGAGCCGTCTGCGCCAAGAGAGAGGCCTTGAGGCTCGTGGGCGGCTATATCGCCCAATAAAGAACGTGCTCTGCCGCCGGGGGCGAATTCTACAAGGCCTTTATGGACGCTTACGGCATAAATGGTGCTGTCGGAGGCCTGTGCCAGTCCGAGTATGTTGTCGTTGGCGAACAATGTGGTGTCGCCGTCGATTTTTACAGGCTCGATTTTCTCATGCTTCCAGTCGGGGCGGTAGAGATTGTGGAAGTAGAGCGACAGAAGGCACTCCCCGTCATTGCCGAAATATATTGCCCTGGTGTTGGCCGGGAGCCGTTTGTCTTTGCCTTGGAAATAGTTGAAAAGACGCTCTGTTTTCGGTTCGTACTTGAAGATGCCGTGTTCGTTTACTGCAAACCACACATTGCCAATGCGGTCGCCGCATATTACCGTGGCTTTCCCGGCGATGTCGGTGCCTTTGTCGCTCTTCAAGGTAAAAGGCTCGAAAACATCGAGAGTATAGTCGTAGTAGGCAACGCCGTTGTCGGTGCCTATCCACAGGCGGTCGCCGTGCTGGTAGAGCGATACTATATACGAAGAGTTCAGGCCGAGGTCTTCTTTGTGGAATGTGCGGAATTTCGTGCCGTCGAAGCGGTTGAGTCCGTCAGAGCTGCCTATCCACACAAAGCCTATGCTGTCTTCACAGATTGTATTGATGCTGTTGAACGACAGTCCGCTGTTCGATGTCGTGAAATTCCTGAAATATAGGTCGGCTTCGGTTTTGCGGATTGCCCCGAAAGCGCACAGCCCCGGCGCGGCGGCTATAAATGCCGCCGTTGCCAAGGCTGTGAGTGTTTGTCGAAGCGTTTGTAACATGTTATTGTAGTGTCACCGACAGCCATTCCGAAGGATAGTCGGTGTTTTCGCCTTCGGCATCTTCGATGCTTGCGGCTACCGGCCCTTCTTTCTTGGTCGTGCGGTAATGGTGGCGCAGATGTGCGCGGATTTGCTCGCCTTTGCGCGGAGCGCCGCCGATTTTGTCCCAGGGTATTTCGAGGCGTGCGCCGAAGCCGAGATCGCTGTCTTTGTCGTTGTTGACGGTGCCTTCAAGGTCGACCGGCACTGTGCCTTTGTCTATGAGTACCCACGAGGTGCCGCGTTCCTGATACAGGAGATACTTGCCCTGTGGGTTTACCAAGGCCTTGTAGGTATCGAAGCTTCCGTCTTTTTTCTGACGGGCGAATAGCACTGCCGAAGCGTCGGAGTTTTCGGGAGTGAAAGCCTGCAGTTCGTTGTCGAACAGATATGTATCGATGATGAAGCTCTTGCCGTCATATCCGAAATTGGTGAATACCGACGATGGTGCGGTATGCCCCAGGAACCAGAACCCGTTCTTGTCGCGGTTGAAGCCCTTGACGTCGATAGCCGGACGCTCTGCACCTTTCGTAGCGGTCTTGGAGCGATTTATCCGTCCTGTCGCCATCGTGATTTTATGACGTTCGTTGCCCGCGTTGTCGGTATAGTCCGAGGTGCCTGTGGCTATTATGCGGTCGTTGCCGATATAGTCGATATTGCCCCAATAGCCGCTGAACGGGCGCGAGGCATTGCCGAAGTTGTCGGCGTTCTTGTCGCCTATAAGCGCCCACATGCCCTGTTGGCCTTTGAATAGGCCCGATGCAAGAACTATAGGCTCGCCCGAGGGTAGACGGGTGATATAAGGCCCGTAGGCATAGAGGTCTTTGTGCACCTGTTTTTTGAGCGGATATTCGGGGCCGCCGTTCTGACGTACCAACTGGTCGCTTTTCCAGTTGGTCTCTTTGTCGGTGGTTATTATCACAGGGCTTTGGTCTACTTTCAGACCACCTGCCCATACTTCGATTGGCACGGCTATGGTGCCGTCGTCGAGTATTACCGACGATGCCATGCCGTCGTAGGTGCCGCGTTCGTCGATGGTGCGTGACATCACTTCGCCGTCTTTGTAGGAGCAGTGCTCTTTTCCTTGCCACGTCTTGCCGCCGTCAAACGAACGGATGAGCATCGTGCATGGCTGCGACCGTTTGTAGCGCACATCGTTGCTGTCGGTGATGTACATCTGTATTTCGCCGGATGGCAGCTGCGTCATAGCCGGCTCCCAGCATCGGCCCGTGTAGATGCGCTTGGCCTCGCCCCATGTCAGACCGTTGTCTTCGCTGAACATGATTTCGATGAAGCAGTTCTCGTTGGTGTGGGGCAGGTCGTTGTAGCCCTTTTTCCAACGGCATTGGTAGGCGAGCATGATGCGTCCGTCGGCAAGCTCGACGAAGTCGGGGTTGACATACACGAACGTGTCTTCGCCTGCGGTCGATACGCCGTTTTTCTGTTCTTGCAGCCGCTGCACGTTGTGCCATGTTGCGCCGTCATCGTCGCTCAGAGCCACATAAGGCTCCTGACCGAAGCGATGGTTCATGAATGTCATCATCAGTTGGCCGTTTTTGAGCCGTTTGATGCGCGGATATATGAAGTTTTTCTCGATATATCCTTTGTTGTCGACATACATTTCGGTGATGTCGCGCTTGGTGCTGTAGTCCCATGCTATGCGTGCTGTGCCGGCCGGGACGGCAGCCGAGGCCGCCGTCGATATGGCGGCTGCGGCTGCTATTGCTGTTGCTGTCTTTAGAAAGTCCATTGTCAGTTGAGGTCGAAAGAGATTTCGGTTATTTCGGCGGTGGCGTCGTGGAAGTAGAACGGTGCGCCGTAGATGCCTCCGCTGAGCCACGGGCTGGTGCGTTTTTCGCATTTGGTGTCGGTGTTGGCCTGCACGCTGCCGTCGGCCACTTTGAGCCTTATCCGCAGTTCTCCGCTGTTGACGGGTTGTGTGAACACCATAGCGTGGCGCACGTTTGTAGTGCCGCGCCGTGCCGAGAATGTGCACTCCATCGAGAAGTCTGGGTCGTAGGCCGTCTTGACTGAGCGGTTGCATTTCCACTCGTCGCCGTCAAGGTATTCGATGTCCCAGAACACGGGGTGCTGACGTCCATAGAGCGGGAATGCCATCATTACGGTGGTGTTGGCCTTGAATTTCTTCACGGGAAGAACAAACTCGAAGTAGTCGCCTGTCCAAAGGCCTTTGACGCCCGTTGAACTTATTGCGCCCGAATTTACGAACTCGCGTGTCTGGAATACTCCTTCGAGCGGTTCTGTTTCTTTGTGCAGGAAGGCATAGGCCTGGCTTTGTGTAGAAGTCCATATACCTTCGGGAACCCAGCGAGGCTGCAATGTGGGATTATTTGTCGGGTTACCGTTGTCTTTGCCCACCGGCCATTTAACGGGGAAGGTTACGGGTATTGTACCGTCGCTGTTGCCGCTGATGTAGGCTGAGTTGGTTTCGCCTGCCGCAAAATATTTTCCGGCCATATCTTCGTTGTTGAAGCATTCGGCCACGGAACTTTCGCCGTTGATGTCGGTTACAGTGACTTTAAGGCCTCCGGCCGGGACTGTGAACGGAGCCGCCGCTATCGACACGCTTGTCGACGCTCCTGTCAGGGCAAGTCCGTCGGCACCCATGTCGAGGGTGATGGATTTAGACAGCGTAGCGGCGTCGGGGCTGTTGTTGCCACTGAGCAGGTCGTAGAACCCGTCGTAGGCCAGATAGCCGTCGAACGCTGCGGCATCGGCCGGCTCTACCGAGATGCTGCGCACTATAGTGCCGCCGTCTTCGGTGAATATGTCATAGGCGATGTCGAACTCTAAAGTGGTGAAGATGTTGTGGAACTCCATCTCGACGGTCGGGATGATGTTTGTCGTCAGGGTCGATGCCACGAACATGCCGGGCGTCGATTGTCCGGCAACGTATGTCTGCACGCGCGGTACCGACACGGAAAGACGCGTCGGGTCAGCAATGGCGCCGTCGTAGGGGTAGTAGGCGTAGAAGCCGTAGTTGTGGTCGTCGCGTTCGCTTATGATACGCTCTTCAGCCGATGGTAGCAGATTGCCTGCCGCATCGGCTGTGTATGCCTTGTTGGCGGCGAGCTGATGGCGCTCTTTGCCGTCGCGTGTGCACTCGGCGAATACTCCGGCCACGCTTCCTTGCGGAATGGCCGCGCCCGACGTTTTCCCTGACAGATTTATCTGAAGCTGGGTGTAGTCGAGGCTGCAATTGTCATCGTCGCTGTTGCTGCATGCCGTAAAGGCGTACAGGCATCCTAAGACGAGGAAGCTTCCGGCTATGGTTTTTCTAATTTTCATGGATTTTCTAAAATTGATTAAGGCTTCTTTTTGTACAACTTGCCGCAAATATACAATTAATATCGGTAGGAGATATGAAAATAAAGCTTCTTTCAATGTAAAATAAGAGCCAAAACATGTGGTTTGGCCTGCCCGTGGCGCCTTTTTTGCGATTTTGGATTGATGTTTTCAAATTTCGTGTCAGGCTATGTTTTTCGGTGCTGGTTCTTTTGTTGTAGCAAAAAAATCTTTTGTTGCAATGCCCGGTTTGAACTTTAAATACCTTTGCCAATGTATAAAATACCTCAAAAATAATACCGTAATACTATGAAAAAAATCTTTACATGTCTTACATTGGGCGTCCTTGCCGGCTTCGGAGCATGGGCTGAAAATGTGGTCTTCTTCCACGATGGCGGAAGTGACGAAAACGACGGCACTTCTGTAGCTACTGCCGTCAAGTCAATCACCAAAGTAATGTCGCTTATCGGAGACGAAGGAGGAACTGTAGTCCTCTGTGGAAACTACAAACAAGGGGGCAACTATCCGGCCAATAACACCACCGATTTCGCCCACCACTCCGGGCTCGTAACATTCACTCAGGTATATGGCGGCACCGACTATCGCGCCGACAACGCACGCTGGGAACTTGAAAATACCGGTCGCCGCTTCCAACTCGGAGGCCCCACAACTTTTCGCGACATCACTTTTGAGGCCACCGGCACAAAACGTTCGAGCGTGTTCTTTCTGCTGATTGGCAACGGTTATCCCGTGACCATCGATACCGGGTGCGAAATGAAGGGCTTCAGCGGAGGCACTCTCGCGAAATCGTTCTCAATCCTTGGCGGCGGTCAGGATGACGGCAACCGAATCAATCCGGCCTCTTTCGACACGCATATCACAATCAATTCGGGCGAGGTGCTCTTTGCCGGTTTCAACCGTGGCGCAAAAAAGAATGCGGCACTTTTCAATAACGACGCCGTGAAACAGGCTACGGCCCATATAACAATAAACGGCGGTACAATAATCAACGGTTTCTGCGGTTCTGTGACAGAAGACATCGCCGGCGGTAACGTCGACTTGAAAGTGAATGGCGGCCGCTTTGCCGACAAACTTTATGTAGGCAACTATGGCGGCAACTGGGTCAGCGGTCAGAACGTAAACGTAACCGTCACCGGCGGAGAATTCGATTCGTGGTCGATATTGGCGGCTCCAGGCAAAATCGAGGGGCAGACAACCGTGCTCGACATTACAGGCATGGGCGACAAAGAGCTTAAAATGCTTGCCCTGACAAACGTAAGCCTTTTCAACGAGATAAAGAGCAACTATAAAGTGCCTGCATACGACTGGACGGTGACCGAAGAATTCACCGCTTCCGACGGAACGGTTCTGCCATACCGCATACATGTCCCAGAAGGCGCCGACGGTGCACTTCCTGTAGTACTATATCTCCACGGAAACGGCTCGCGCGGCACCGACAACCTCAAACAGCTCAATACCGTAGGTTCTGCAACGCTATATCCCCTCTATAACCACAGCGAAAAAGCCATCTTCATTGCACCGCAATGCCCCTCGACTATCGACGAAGTGCCGCAGATGTGGGTAGAGCGCGAAGCATACCCCGGCAGCACCGCCTATCTCACCGAGCCTATGAGCAAATGGCTTACAGCGGCCAACGAACTGCTCGATGCGACAGTCGCAAAATACAATGCCGACAAAACACGACTCTATGTAACCGGAAGTTCCAACGGTGCCGGCGCAACATGGAGCCTCCTTGCCAAATATCCCGAGAAATTCGCCGCAGGCATTCCCGTGGCCGGCGCTCGCGATGCCGAAGCTGCCGCCGCCATTGCCGAGCCTCTGTCGAAAACACCGATATGGACATTCCACGGCACGTCCGACGAAACATTGCCCGTTGCCGGCACACAAGGTCTTGTTGCAGCCATCAAAGCTGCCGGTGGCAATGATATAAAGTACACCGAAGTCGAGGGCGCCGACCACAACACCATATGGAGCATAGCCGCTGCAACTCCGGAATTCGCTTCGTGGATGTTTTCTAAAAAACGCAGTCAGATGAGTTCTGCTGTCGATGGAATGTCGGTTGCCGCTCCTTCGTTGAGTCTGCAGGGGCGTGACATTGTGGCTAATGCCGACGGAAAAGTGTCGCTTACCGTGTTCGACCTTTCGGGGCGTGTCGTATCGGCTGTCGAAGGCCGTGACGCAGTGCGTGTGGCAGGCCTCGAAAAGGCCATGTACATTGTCGCAGTCGATGCAGTCGAAGGACGTTCGGTGACAAAGGTCGCTGTGCGTTGAACACGCTTTGTGTATCATTTTGACAGAGACGCCTATTAAACAATGCGGTAAAACTATGTTTTATAACATAACGATAAAACATGTGTAATATTTAGCTTATTTTAACTCTTGAAAAGTATTTTAGTTTAAAAAGAAATTTTGTGTGCTTATAAGCTATAAAAAGAAGTGCTTTGATGCAAATTACCGCAATGGCGTTGAATAGGGTTTAAATATTAAAGAAAAGTTTTATATCGTGTATTTGTTTAAGATTTGGAAAAGGATGTTGTTTATGCTAACTTTGTATCGGAAATGATACGACAAGCATTGATAAATGCTTTTTCATATTAACAAATCTGGAATAGACATATAAATCTAACATTAAGTACTATGTGTAAGAAAAACAAGGGCTGTCCGTGAGGATAGCCCTTGTTTCATATACATGTACATGCTGGTTTACCACATGGGGGTAAAGCCTTTGGTCTTTTCGAGCTTGTCGTTGGCGCATCCTGTCAGGCCGGGGTGTTTGGCCGTGTCAAGTTTGAGAATGGGCGCTCCGGGGTTGAGACGCAGGCGCCCGAGGTCTACCCAGAAATCGCCTGTCGAGGTGGCGAATTTGAAATAATATTTGCCGCCTGTGGCATCGGCTATCGAACGCCATTGTGTTGACGATACATTTGGTTCTCCGGACAATTCGTATCCTAACGGCACGCTTACCGTTCCCATGATGCCCGATAGGGCCGCAAGGGCTTCTGGATAGTCAAAGCTGTCAGGTACGTGGTGTATGAAGAAGGATGCGCGCACGAAACGGTCGGCGCTACGCACCGTACCGGGCATCATGTTGGAGCCGCCTATTTTTTCCCAATAAGCCTCGATAGCCTGCATCTGCGGCAGAGGAGGGTCGTTGGTAAGCACCTGCAGGTCTTTGCCCCGGTATGTGTTTAGTTTGCCGTCGGTGTATTCAAAGACCAAGGTCTCTCCGCTTCGGTCGGTCAAGGCCCAATGGAGTGTCGAAACAGTGCCGCCGTCGAAAGTCTTGCCATATACGCCGAAGCCGTTTTGCGACAGCCATTCGGAAGCTTCTTCTACGGTGGCGAAATTATCAAGGAAATAGCTTACAAGCATCGCGAGGCTCACCACGGGCGTGTCGCTGCCTTCAATGGCTTCTTTGTAGATTGTACCTTTGCAGAAAAGACCGTTCATCACAAGACCGGCCTCGTTCATGCCTTCGGTGACGCCGCCGTCGTAGCCGACGGCTATTACAGAGCCGTATTTCGACGTCCATTGCAGGCGTTTGCCCGATGGCATGCTTTCTTTTGCTATCCCTTGTGGATAGACGTATATGTTTGTCGGAATGGGTGTGCGCCAATCAAGGGTGCGTCCTACAAGGACGTAGCCTTTTTCGCCAAGATAAACCACTCGCGAACATGCGTCGGCGGTGAACCGGCAGAAACCGAGCAGGAGGGCGGCGGCAGCGATAAATTTAAGAATTTTCATAGTCGGACATTTTTTCTTTATAAAACGCTCCGACCTGTGCCTATGTTCAGTATTGCAGATAGATAAACGGTACGAGTTCGCTTTGGCGCGTCTGTATGACTATAAACACCGTCGCGGCAAGCAACAAGGCCTGCCATAGCAGCGGCATCGCAATATATGCTTTCGATACGCCGGTGCTCCATGAACGCGGTGTCATATGGGCTATGTAACCCATTGCAATGGCAAGGACTATCATCATGTAGCCTTCGATGAACTGCGGAGCAACGGCAATGTGGAAATCATTGACAATCTGCGAAGCCATTGCGCGAACCGTCTCGAAGTCGGGCGCCCGGAAAAAAGTGAAGCCTATGACAACGAGGGCGAAGGTGAGAGCCATGTTGGCGATGCGTATGTCGAATCGTCCGGCAACACCTTCGGGCAGTCGCCACACTCTGCGGAAAGCTTTGTGGAGCACAAGCAGCAAGCCGTGGTAGGCTCCCCATAGCACATACATCCACGATGCTCCGTGCCACAAGCCGCCGATTACCATTGTTATGAATTGGTTGAAATAGGCGCGCGCACGTCCGTGGCGGTTGCCGCCAAGGGGTATGTAGAGATAGTCGCGCAGCCATGTCGAGAGCGATATATGCCAGCGACGCCAGAACTCTGTGGGGCTTTGCGCCTTGAACGGTGCCGCGAAATTTTCCTTGAAGCGGTATCCCAACAGCAGCGCCAGGCCGATTGCCATATCGGAATAGCCCGAAAAATCGCAATATAGCTGTATGGTGAAGCCAATGGCTCCCATAAGGTTTTCAAAGCCCGTATAAAGTGCCGGATTGTCGAAAATGCGGTCTACGAAATTGCCGCTAATGTAGTCGGCTATCACCACTTTTTTAATAAGCCCCGTCATTATAAGGAACAGTCCCTCCGAAATCATTGCAGGCGTCGCCGTCGGGTTGGCCTTGATTTGCGGAAGCATGTCTTTTGCTCTTACTACAGGGCCGGCGAGCAGCGGCGGAAAGAATGTCAGGAAGAAAGTATAGTCAAGAAAGTTGCGGCATGCTTTGATGTCGCCGCGGTATATGTCGACGATATAGCTTATCGAGCGGAAAGTGAAGAAAGATATTCCTGCCGGGAGAAGCACTTCGAGAGGGTCAAACGTGCGCCCGATGATGCTGTAGAAGGCATCGGCCAGCAGATTGAAATATTTGAAGTAGACGAGCATGCCCACGTTCAGCAGCACATTCAGTGCCACTATCGTGCGCCTGACGGCTCGGTTTACGGCCTTGTCGAGCCACAGACCAAGCAGATAGTCGCTCACGCACACACAGCAGAGCAGCGCAACGCACCACGAACTCGACTTATAATAGAAAAACAGCGAGAAAGCTACCGTCAGCACCATCTTTAGCCGCCGGTGTCCCTTGACGCATTGGTAGAGCGACAGAAAGATGACGAACAGCACCAGAAACAGCCCGGTGTTGAAAAGCATCGGTTTCGCGGCATCATACAGCAACAGTTCGGTTATACGGGCTATGGCATTTTCCATTGTGGCTGCAAAGGTACAAAAAAGCGTAATAAGTTCGGTGCTCAAGTAAGAGAGTGATGACCAATTCAACAAAAATAACGGTATTTTAAGCAGTCTTAAGAACTTATCATAAAACCCGTTCTATGTAATAGTCGTTGTATCTTTCGCAACAATAAACTATACAGAATATGGATACTAAGACAAAAAAGACAGCGCCTCAGTGCGATACAGACCAGAAAGTGAAGGCGACATCGAAAAAGAATGAAACTCCTAAAGCAAAAGAACAGCCCAAAGCTGCCGATGCTAAGGAAAAGAAACCGTCGGGAACAGATTTCTGCGAATTTTTCGTTGACGAACTCAAAGACATCCTGTGGGCCGAGAAGGCTCTTCTGAAAGCCCTGCCTAAGATGCGCAAGGCGGCAACCGGCAAGGAACTTGCCGCGGTGTTCGACAAGCACCTGTCCGAGACGGAAGCGCAGATTGGCGTAGTCGAACAGGTGTTCGAACTTTTGGGCGAAAAGCCCAAGACCAAGAAATGTGACGCCATGGAAGGTCTGCTTTCAGAAACCGACAGCATAATATCGGATACGGAAAAAGGTTCTGCCATCCGTGATGCCGGCCTTATTTTGGCGGCTCAGAAAGTCGAGCACTATGAAATCGCTACCTACGGAACGCTCGCCGCATTTGCCGATGCCATGCAGGAGGCTAAAATAGCGAAACTGTTAAGGTCGGTGCTGCGCGATGAAAAGAAATCGGACAAGACGCTTACAGTCCTCGCTCTCGAGTCGGTGAACGAAGACGCTTCTGAAGAATAACAATTTTCAAAATAGCATTCAACAGGCACACGCTGAAATTCGGTTCAATGTGTGCCTGTTGAATGTGTATGCAAAATCAATCGCCGAGACGGCTCTTGATTGTTTCTGCCATCAGTGCCGCATCGCGGCATCCTAACATATATTTGCGTCCGTTCTTCAGGGTAAGTAGGAATGTTTCGGAAGCACGGCCGTAATAGGCGAAATAGCGTCCGATGCTTCGTTCGCTGAACAGACCCCAGTAGCCGAGGAAACCTCCGCTGGCGCATATGCGGTATTCGCCCATCGTTGGAGGGCAAAAATCGACGGAGGCTATTTCGCTGAGGGGAATTTCTTTGATGCGTAGCGGACGATGTATGCCGACGTTGTGGTCGTCGACCGATATGGATACGGGCATATAGAACAGTGCCGGAACAAACATTGCCAAAAGCATGCCTGCGATGGTGATGCCCAAAACAATTTCTCCGTTACGGAAACAGTATACCGACAAGGCACAGAGAAGCACTGCCGTTATTAGTGTCAGTATCACCGACCATGTGCTTAGTTCTACGCGCCGCTTCATCATCAGTCTTCAAGAGAATGTATTACAAGCCCGGAGCGCAGCTTCGGCTCGAACCATGTGGTCTTTGGCGGCATTATGTTGCCAGTGTCGGCGATGTCCATCAGCTGCTTCATGCTGACGGGGTAGAGCGCCAGGGCAAATGCCATCTCGCCCGAATCGACACGGCGTTTCAGCTCTTCGAGGCCGCGGATGCCGCCAACGAAGTCGATGCGTTTGTCTGAGCGCAAGTCAGTGATGCCGATGATGTCGCGGAGTATCAGGTCTGACGAGATGGTGACGTCGAGCACGCCGATAGGGTCGTTGTCGTTGTAAGTTCCGGGCCGTGCCGTAAGCGAGTACCAGCGCCCTTCGAGATAAAGCGCGAAGTTATGGAGAGCTTCGGGAGTATAGACTTCCGTGCCTTTGTCTACGATTACGAAGTTTTTCTCGATGCGTTCGAGGAATTCTGCCGGCGATAGGCCGTTGAGGTCGCGCACCACGCGGTTGTAGTCGATGATTTTGAGGTGCGAGGCCGGGAAGGCCACGGCAAGGAAGTAATTGTATTCCTCATCGCCACGGTGTGCCGGGTTCTGCCGAGCCTTTTCGTTGCCGACAAGAGCGGCGGCTGCCGAACGGTGATGTCCGTCGGCTATGTAGAGATACGGTATCTTTGCGAACTCTTCGGTGATGCGGCTTATGGTATCGGCGTCTTCCACTACCCAGAAGTGGTGTCCGAAGCCGTCGGGCGCAGTGAAATCGTATTCGGCTTTTCCGTCGGTGACTTCCTTTATTATTTTTTCGAGGACTTCGTTGTCGGGGAACGCGAAGAACACCGGCTCTATGTTGGCGTTGTTTATGCGCACATGTTTCATGCGGTCTTCTTCTTTGTCGCGCCGCGTCAGCTCGTGCTTTTTGATGCGACCTTCCATATAGTCGTCGACGTTTGCGGCGACGACGATGCCGTACTGTGTGCGCCCGTCCATAGTCTGGGCATAGATATAGTAGTGCTCCTTGGCGTCCTGTACCAGCCAGCCGTTTTCTCTGAAAGCCTTGAAATTCTCCACGGCCTTGGCGTAGACTTCGGGCGAATGTTCGTCGGTGCCTGGTGCGAAATCTATTTCAGGCTTTATTATATGGTAGAGCGAACGTGGATTGCCTTCGGCTTCGGCCCTGGCTTCTTCGCTGTTGAGTACGTCGTAAGGGCGCGAAGCCACCTCGGTGACGAGTTCTTTCGGGGGACGGATGCCTTTGAATGGTTTGACTTTGGCCATAATCTTGTGTTTTAGGTATAGATTTAGGTTGGGTAATCAGTGGTGGCGTATTATTGTTTCTTCGCGGTCGGGGCCTACCGAGATGATGGCTACGGGCACGCCGACGTGCTCTTCGATATAGCTGATGTAGTCGCGGAAAGCTTTCGGCAGCTCGGTTTCGCGACGGGCTGCCGATATGTCGGTGAGCCATCCTGGCAGGGTGTCGTAGAGCGGTTCGACGTCGGCTGCTCCGGCGGCATTGCGGCCTACGCAGAAGGGGAAGTCCGAAGTGACGGTTCCGTCGGGGAGACGGTATGCGGTGCATACTTTAATATGCTCGAAAGTGTCGAGCACGTCGCTCTTCATCATTATGAGATGTGTCGCGCCGTTGAGCATTACGGCATAGCGCAGGGCAACGAGGTCGAGCCATCCGCATCGGCGTTCGCGACCTGTCACGGCGCCGTATTCGTGGCCTATCGAGCGGATTTCTTCGCCTGTGGCGTCGAACAGTTCGGTGGGGAACGGGCCGCTGCCCACGCGTGTGCAGTATGCTTTGAAGATGCCGTATACGCGGCCGATGCGTCCGGGGGCTATGCCGAGGCCGGTGCATGCTCCGGCGGCGACTGTATTGCTCGATGTAACGAACGGATAGGAGCCGAAGTCGATGTCTAGCATGGTGCCCTGGGCGCCTTCGCACAGCACGCTGCAGTCGCTGTCGAGTGCGCGGTTGATGAAGTGCTCGGTGTCGGCAAGTTCGAATGAGCGCAGATAGTCGAGCGATTCAAGCCATTCGGCTTCGGCGAGGTCGAAGCTTGCCCTGTCGACGGGCGCGCCCATCTGTTCGAGTATGCGGAAATGGCTGTCGCGTGCGTTGCGGTAGACTTCGTCGAAGTCGTCGGCGAGGATGTCGCCTATGCGTACGCCGTGGCGTGATATTTTGTCGGAGTATGTGGGGCCAATGCCTTTGCCTGTGGTGCCTATCTTGCCCTTGCCCATTGCGGCTTCGCCGGCGGCGTCGAGAAGTCGGTGGGTAGGCATAATCAGGTGTGCCTTTTTCGATATTTTGAGGATTGAATGCAGGTCGACGCCGTCGGATTCGAGTTCGGCGGCTTCTTTGCGGAACAATACCGGGTCGAGCACCACTCCGTTTCCGATTACGTTTGTGATGGAGCCTTGGGCGAATACGCCCGAGGGAATGGAGCGCAGGACATGTTTGTGCCCGTCGAACTCAAGGGTGTGCCCGGCGTTGGGACCGCCCTGGAAACGGGCCACGATGTCATAGTCGGGGGCAAGGACATCGACAATCTTGCCTTTGCCTTCGTCGCCCCATTGGAGGCCTAAAAGAATATCGGCTTTCATTTTTTTGTTTTGGATATATCGTTTTTGGACGTTGTTTTCTTTTGGTTCATTGTGCGTCGTGCTTTCCTTGCGCACGACGAGCATATTCCGTAGACCGACAAAGTGAAGTATGCCGGCGTGAATGTCGAATATCGTTTTGCGTGTAGCATGCTGTCGAGCTCGCTGTCGCGCACATCTTTGATTTTGCCGCAGCGTGTGCAGATGAGATGGTGGTGGTTCGAGGGCATCATTTCGTATCTCATAGCGCCGTCGCCGAGCCGTAGTTTCCGCAGCAGGCCGCAATCGACAAGGATTTGCAGAGAGCTGTAGACGGTTGCCGTAGCGACATGGTTTCCGTCTTCGGAAAGCTTTGTCGACAGTTCGTCTGCCGTGAAGTGACCCTGTATCCCTTCTGCCGCTGCCAGCACCATGTAGCGTTCGGGAGTGCGGCGCCGACGGGTACGCCGAAGGTAGTCAGAAAGTATCTGTGCAGTGACGCCCGTTTTGAGTTGTTCGACAGTCATATATAGGGGGTGTTCTTTCAGGCAAAATTACGAAAAATTTTTATAGCTTGCACAAAAATCTTAACTTTGTACCACAAACACCCTCTAAAGCTTCAAGATGAACGATTATTATAAAGTCGATTTCACAGTGACGCCTGCCGACGGCGATGCCTGCGACCTGTTGGCTGACGCTTTGGCCGGAGTGGGCTATGAGTCGTTCGAGCCTGCCGAGGACGGTAGCTCCATGACGGCATATGTGCCTGCGCCCCTGTATGCGCCTGAACATGTAGGCGAGGCTATTGCCGAAGTGCCTATGCCGGTAGAAATCAGTTATGAGGCGGATTTTGTCGAAGGACGTGACTGGAACAGCGAGTGGGAGAAAAATTACTTTCGCCCGATAGTAGTGGCCGGTGAAGTCGTTGTGCACAGTTCGTTCCACACCGATGTTCCCGAGGCCCGTTACGATATTGTCATCGACCCTCGCATGGCATTCGGCACCGGGCATCATGCTACCACTACCCTTATGATGCAGGCCATTCTTGCCGCCGATGTCAAAGGCATGAATGTTATTGACATGGGTACCGGGACGGGCATATTGGCAATTCTTGCGGCCATGCGCGGAGCCGCTGAAGTTGTTGCGGTTGAGATAGACCCGTTTGCCGCCGCCAATGCGTGCGACAATGTGGCGCTGAACCTCGGCGACCAGTCGCCCGTGACGGTGATAGAAGGTGATGCGTCGGCTCTTGACCGATATGCCGGTTCTGCCGATTTGCTGCTTGCCAACATCAACCGTAATATCATCATTGCCGATGTGGCTCGCTATTCCGCCGCCATGAAGCCCGGTGCCGCGATGGTTGTCAGCGGTTTCTATGTGGCGGACCGTCCGTTGGTAGAGTCTGCCGCCGTTGCTGCCGGTCTGCAAACGGCCGGAGCGGCCGAGCTTGACAACTGGTCTTCGATGACATTCGTAAAACCTCAGCCGATATGAAACATTTGGCAGCTTTATTGGCCGCTTGGCTTGTCGCGTCGTTGATGCCGTTGTCGGCGCAGACCGTAACTACGACTACTACCACTACTACCACCGTGTCGGAGCCGGGAAAGGAAAAAATCAAGGTGAAATTTACTTGGGGTGCGGCACTCGGAGCGTCGATTGATATGAGCGGAAACGATATGAGTTCGGTCGATTTCGATATCGCTTTCGGCATGAAACGCGGCTGGCTCAACTTTTTGGGTTTGGGCGCGCAGGCGAATGTGATGCTCTCAAACTCGTGCCGCTCGTTCCCCGTTTTCCTGATGTTCCGCACCAACTTTACCGACCGTCCAACACGGGTATTCTGGGAGCTGAAAGGCGGTGCTTCGCTCAACTATCTGGAGCACGACCATCAGCAGACGGGCATTTACGGTTCGACGGGCGTGGGTATACGGCTTGCATCAAGCGCGAAGTTTTCGTCGCATATGACTCTGAGTTATTCGTATATACAACGTCGTAAGATTGTAGGGACAGAGATGACACACAATTTTACCGACCTTCATTTTGCGACTGTCAAGATAGGCGTCACATTCTGAACTTTTGTATAATTAAACAGGGAGAGAAAGCGGTGCCCGGCGCGGCCGTTTTCTCTCCCTGCTTGTGTGGGTACGCATTGTCGGGCCGGCTCTTGGTCCGGCTGCACGGCTTGGCCCTTTCCTTGTTTGACAGAAGTTTTTTGGACAGTTCGTATGTTTGCAGTGGTGTAACTGCGAACAAAAAACTTTCG
>CAJTXL010000018.1 GCA_910583525.1 uncultured Muribaculaceae bacterium
GCGCGCCACGTTCGGGACGTGGAGGTCGGAAGTTCGAGTCTTCTCACCCCGACACAACGGAGCCACCTTACAGACCGGAGGTCTGTAAGGTGGCTCCGTTGTGGTTATCGCATTTATAATATGCGATACATACGTCTGGTGGCTGAATACATATCTCTATTTGTCTGGAAAGAAAAACCGTTAGCCTGATAGAATTTTATAGTTCTACTGTTGTTAAGTGCATCGACCGTGATGAATTGGCAACCGGCTTGGCGGTATTGATAAAATGTTGTGGCGACAAATGCGATAACCCACTTGCCGATGCCTTTGCTTTGGCTGGTGATTGATGTCCCTAAGTGGCCTATGTTTATAGCTGGATATGATGATTGTCGTTTGAAAAAGTCTACGGTGTCTGACTCTGCTTCCAATTGTAAGTCATCAAAAAAATATTGTTTTTCGTCGCCATTGCCTATCATTAGTGCGTCGTTCATCAGTGTAAATGCTGCTATGATTTCATTTGAAGTGGTAAAGACACAATAGGCTGAGAGATATCGGTTATCCACACATTCTCTAACCTCATGCTGAAAGAAATCGTCAAGCTCTTTTACCCCACACGAAAACGCAGACATATTTTCATAGTCTGCGTCAGTCATTTGCCGTATTTGAAATTTAATATCCAAGAATTGGGTTCTTTCCACCGCAATTTTCAATTATACGTTTGGTAATTGCCTCTTCCTGCGCACGACGCGCCTCTATCTGATGTCGTTCTTCTTCAGTAAAATCCCCCCGGAGATGCTTCTCCAAGTTGCGACGGAAACGGTCGACATCTTCTCGATCCATCGGAGGATTTGGTATTGAACGTATCATATCAATTAGTAATTTGGATGTTTTAGTATGCGAAGTTACGATTTTTTCTCGTTGTATATCAATTTTGGGCAGATAAATTTCTATTTTATAATAGAACGCTATCGTAGAGTCATAGGTTTGGTGCCTAAAATAATGAAGGCAATTCACACGGAGTGCTGCCGGTGAATGACAGAGGCTGCGCCGTATCGGATTTGAACGGCGCAGCCTTTGTTATGGTGTGGGTTGTGGGCGCTATTATTTGATGGCTTTGCGGCTGCCGGTCATGGCAACCCAGCATACTACGGCGAGTATCGCGCCGATTACCGGGCCTACAACCATAATCCAGAAGTCGCCCCATGCTTCAGGGCAGAAAACGGCGGGGCCGAAGCTGCGGGCAGGGTTCACCGAGCAGTTGTCGACGGGTATGCCCACGATGTTCACCAGGCCGAGAGCGAGACCGATTGCGAGGCCTGCGAATTTGCCGAAGCCTTTGTTCGCGTCGGTGGCTCCGAGTACAATCAATACAAAGAAGAAAGTGAGTAGACCTTCGGCAAGGAGTGCCATGCCGGCTGTAGCGCCGGGCTGCAGAACGTTTGTTGCCAAATATTTGTCGGGAGCTGTGATGCCGCCAAAGTTAAACTCGGGAGCCATGTTCATGAACCAGAAGAGCAGGCCTGCTCCTATTGTGGCGCCGAGAAGCTGGAACACGATGTAGCCGATACAGTCTTTGCCGCTCATGCGTCCGGCAAGGAATACGGCCAGCGATACGGCAGGGTTGACATGGCAGCCTGAAATGTTGCCGAGGCAATAGCATAGGCACACGAGCACGAGGCCGAAGCATAATCCGATGCCGAGACCGCCGATTGACGGACCGGCGAGCACTGCGCTGCCGCAGGCGAGAAGGACGAGGAACATCGTGCCTACGCCTTCAGCGATAAGTTTTTTCATAAATGGAGTAGTTGAAAGTTGGTAAAAATATGGTTTTTCTTATAACGCATGACATGCGTCATTTGTTCTCCGTATTCTTGGGCTTGTTGCGGTGCCACCGGCGTTTTTGTTTGGTTTTATGGGCGGAAGATGCCTCTGTGGCGTCATTTTTGCCTTCGTGCGGCTTTTTGTCGCCGTTTTTCTCGGAACGCTGCCGGTCGGCACGCGGCTTGCGGCTGCTGTTTTTGTTTCCGTGGCTTTGGCGGCGCTTGTCTCCGCCGTGCGATGGCCTGTATTCCGGAGCTTTGCCGAATTCTTCGGGTACGTCGTCGCGGCGCACTTCGATTTCGAGGAATTTTTCAATTTCGGCCCATCTGCGCTGGTCGCGCTCACTGACGAATGTTACGGCTTTGCCGTCGGCATCGGCGCGTGCCGTGCGGCCGATGCGGTGCACGTAGTCTTCGGCTTCGTGCGGCACGTCGTAGTTTACGACCATTGCGATGTCGTCGATGTCGATGCCGCGCGCGAGAATGTCGGTGGCTATGAGTATGTCGATGCGTCCGGCGCGGAAGTCGTGCATCACCTGTTCGCGTGCCGCCTGGTCGAGGTCGGAGTGCATCTCTGCTGTTTTCCATTTGAGGCGCCGCATGGCCTGCGAGAGCTGGCGCACTTTGAGTTTCGACGAAGAGAATACAATCACGCGTTTCGAATAGCCTTGCTCGAAGAGGTGCTTGAGCAGGTTCTCTTTCTGGTGTTCATGGCATATGACTACCGACTGGTCGACTTTCTCGGCAGGTTTCGATACGGCGATTTTAACCTCTTCGGGTTCTGTGAGGATGGTTTTTGCGAGTTGTTGTATCTTTTTCGGCATTGTGGCCGAAAACATCAGCGTCTGCCTGTCGGCTGGAAGTTCGGCCACTATGCGCATTATATCTTCCGAGAAGCCCATGTCGAGCATGCGGTCGGCTTCGTCGAGGATGAAGAACTCGACTTTCGACAGGTCTACATAGCCCATCTTCATGTGTGCAAGCAGACGCCCGGGGGTGGCGATTACGAGGTCGGCGCCGCTTCGCAGGGCGTGCTGCTGACGGGCGAACTCCTTGCCGTCGTTGCCGCCGTGTATTGCCAGGCTGCTGACGGGCAGATAGTATGAGAACCCTTCCATCTGCCTGTCGATTTGCTGTGCGAGTTCATGGGTGGGCACCATCACCACGCATCGTACCGCGTGGTCGGGCCGTTCGGTCTCTGCAAGCAGGTCGATTACGGGCAGCAGATATGCGGCGGTCTTTCCTGTGCCTGTTTGGGCGCATGCTATCAGGTCGTGCCCTTTGAGGATTATGCCGATGGCTTGTTCTTGTATCGGAGTGCATTGCTCGAAACGCATTGCGTCGAGGGCATCGAGCAGTTCGTCGCTCAGGTCGAGTTCGTCAAATCGCATTTGTCTGATGTGTTATGGTTGCGTCTATTCGGGGTCTTCGTCGTCAAAATCGAAATCGAAGTCCCACCCGTCGTCGGCCATGGAATCGGTAAAACGGCTCAGTTCGCGGCCTTCGCGTTTTGTGGGGCGTCCGAGGCCTTTCTGCCTGTCGACGAAACCTGATATTTTTACCACTTCGAGCAGGTCATACTGCTCTTTGGGCGTGAGGTTTTCGAGATATTCGGGCACGAGCTTTGCGCCGAGGCGGTTCTGTGTCACGGTACGCACGCGGAAGGTGAACGTCACCGGCGGCTTGCGCACGTTTATGATGTCGCCTTCGCCAATCATGCGCGACGGCTTTACGGCCACGGCCGGTGTGCCCATAGTTACGCGTCCTTTTTTGCAGGCGTCGGTGGCGATTGTGCGCGTCTTGAAAATGCGTACTGCCCACAGCCATTTGTCGATTCGTACTTCCATGGCCTATTTGTTGTTGTATTTGCACATGGCGTTTCCGAGGCCGGCAAGGACATATTCGCGTATGGCATCGCAGGCCACGTCGATGCGTTCGTTCAGCAGTTCGTGTTCTCCGGCCGGGAAGTTGCCGAGCACGAAATCGATTTGTGTGCCTCGCGGAAAATCGTTGCCGATGCCGAAACGCAGGCGCGGATACGCATCGGTGCCGAGCATCTGTGCTATGTTCTTGAGGCCGTTGTGCCCGGCGTCGCTGCCGCGTCCTTTTAGTCTTATGGCTCCGAGTGGCAGGGCGAGGTCGTCGACAACGACCAGTATGTTCTCAAGTTCTATTCCTTCGTGTTCTTTCCAGTAACGCACGGCGTTGCCGCTGAGGTTCATGTATGTCGACGGCTTGAGGAGCACCACTTGCTTGTTTTTGATGCGTCCGCGACCGACGTCGCCGTAGCGTTCGGTGCTGAAAGAAATATTGGACGCCTCGGCAAAGGCGTCCAATATCATAAAACCGATGTTGTGGCGGGTGTTGCGGTATTCGTCGCCGATGTTACCCAGCCCAACTATAAGGTACTTCATCGAGTTGTCGGAAGCCTGCTTTATTTAGCGGCTGCGGCTGCAGCGGCACCACGTGCGGCACGTGTGAGCTGAACGGCGCAGACAACGGCGTTTTTGGCGTTTGCAAGTTCAAGGCCTTCGAAGTGGAGTTCTCCTACCTGAAGGGTCTTGCCGAGGCCGAGGTTGTCGACGTTGATGACAAGGCGTTCGGGGATTGCGGTGTAGGGTGCGCGCACTTTGAGCTTTTTCATAGAAAGCGTGAGCTTACCGCCGGCTTTCACACCTTCGGCGTGGCCTTCGAGTTTCACGGGCACTTCGATGGTGACGGGCTTTTCGGGGAACACTTCGAGGAGGTCGATGTGCAGGATGTTGTCTTTTACGGGGTGGAACTGGATGTCTTTGAGGACAGCCATGCGTTTTTCGCCGTGGAGGTCGAGTTCGATGGCGAAGATGTCGGGTGTATAGATGAGTTTGCGGACGGCGTCGGCGGCAACCGTGATGTCGGTTGTGATAAGACCTTTGCCGTTGCCGATTTCAACGATTTTTTCACCGTCGCGGAGTGTGCCGCTGAAAGGCAGTTCGATGATTTTGCCGCCGTTGAGCACTACGGGAATGAGGTTTTCGTTGCGGAGGGCTTTCGTGGCCTTTTTGCCGAGAGCTGTGCGAGGCTCGGCTGAGAGTTGGAATACTTTCATGTTTTTTTAAGTTGTTGTGTTACTCAAAATTAAGATTTGCTTCTTAATTTCCCATCACACGGGATGCTAAAAAGCGCTGCAAAGTTAGCGATTTTTTTTGAGTTGTGAAAATATTATTTATTTTTGCGCTTTATTTCAGCATCGTATGAAAACAGATATTTTATCCGGACAAAAGCCACGCTATGAAATTCTCGACGGCCTCCGAGGAGTGGCAGCCCTTCTTGTGGTGGCGTTCCATATTTTTGAGGCCTATTCTCCGCATCCTTCGTTGCAGATTATCAACCACGGCTACCTTGCCGTCGATTTCTTTTTTGCCCTTTCGGGTTTTGTAATCGGCTATGCCTATGATGACCGCTGGAGCCGCGGCATGACAGTGAAATCGTTTTTTGTGCGACGTCTGATACGTCTGCAGCCTATGGTTTTCGCCGGTGCCACCATAGGCATGCTGCTTTATTTTTTCGGTGCCGCCGATATTGCAGACACCACAGTCGGGGCGCTCCTCTTTGTGTGGCTGCTGAGCTGTTTTCTGATTCCTACTACGTCGTCTCTCGACATCCGGGGCTGGGGCGAAGGCTATGCTCTCGACGGGCCTCAATGGTCTTTGGCATTTGAATATGTGGCGAACATATTGTATGCGCTTTTCATACGGCGCTTTCCGCGTTGGCTTTTGGCCGTTTTGGTCGTCGGTGCCGCATTGCTGTCGCTCGACCTTGCTTTGGATGTCGATACATTGGGCTTTCTTGCCCAACGTGAAAAAGAACGCTATACATTTATCGGCGGATGGTCGCTTGCGTCTACTCAGCTTTATGTGGGTTTTGTGCGTCTTCTGTATCCATTCTTCGCCGGTTTGCTGCTTTATCGCATGGGCGTTAAAATCAATGCAGGCCGAATGGCTTTCTTTTTGTGCTTTGTCATCATTGTGGCCGCTCTTGCAATGCCCCGAGTGGGCATAGGGGCCAATGGGTGGACCAACGGGCTCTATGAGGCCGTGTGCGTGCTTGTGGTATTTCCGCTTGTGCTTATGATTGGCTCGGGGAACGGCAGCATGGGGTGTCGTCAACTGAAGCTGTGCCGTTGGCTCGGCCGCATTTCGTATCCGTTGTACATAACCCATTATCCGCTTATATACATGGTTTTTAATTGGCGCAGAGTCAATGCTGATTTGCCTATGGCGAGCCATGTGATGGCCGGTGTGTCGGTATTCATACTCTCTATAGGCCTCGCCGTGGCCTGCGAGCGTCTTTACGATGCCCCCGTAAGGCAATGGCTTTCCCGACGGTTCAACCGGAAACACACCGGCTGAACACCCCCTTACTCTTCGTCAGTGTCTGCGGAATAGCGGTCGGGCAGCGCCTTTTTTGCTTTTGCACCGAGCGTCTGTAGCTTCTGAGCCCGTCCGATTAGGTTGCCGGGACCGGCGGCGAGTTTGCCGAAAGCAGTGTTCCAGGCATCGCGTGCCGAGGATATCGAACGGTCGATGCGGTCCATGTCGTCGAGGAAGCCGCGTAGCTTGTCGAGCATCTTGCCGGCCTCTTCGGCTATGGCGATGGCGTTGCGGTTCTGTTTGTCGTGGCGCCACATCTGCTCGATGAGTTTCACTATCGACATGAGGTGAGTGGGCGATATTATGATTACCCGGCTTGCATATGCCGTTTCCCACAGCGTGTTGTCGAGGTTCATCGCGGCAAGGAAAGCTCCTTCGTGGGGTATGAACATGAGCACGTAGTCGAAGCTGTCGGCCGAGCCTACGGCGTCCTGATACGATTTGTCGCGCAGCTCTGTTATGTGCTTTTTTACCGATGCGATGTGGGCGCGTGCATGGATGGCACGCGACTGTTCGTCGGAGGCGTTGAGCATCTCGAAATAGTCCTGGATGGATACTTTCGAATCGATGACTATCTTGCGGCTTTCGGTGTACGAAATCACCACGTCGGGCCGTAGGCGTCGTCCCGATTCGTCGGTGACGCTTTCCTGCACCTGGTATTCGTAGCCTCGGCGGAAGCCTGCGCGTTCGAGTATGTTGTCCAAAATCATCTCGCCCCAGTCGCCCTGCATGCGCGAGTTGCCTTTGAGGGCGTCGGTGAGGCGGCGCGTCTCCTTCCCGATAAGCTGGTTCAGGTCGATAAGCTCGCGTACACGTTCGCCGAGCGAGAAGCGCTCACGTGCTTCTTTGCTGTAGCTTTCGGTGATGGTGCGTTTGAAGTCTTCGAGGTTCTCTTTCATGGGCGCGAGCACCTCGGCGAGGCCTTGGTTGTTCTGACGCCTTAGTGTTTCGGCATTGGCGGCCAGCGATTTGGCTGCCAGGTCGGCGAAGCGCTGTTCGGCTTCAGCGTTGATGCGGTCGAACTCGGCCTTTTGGTCGACGAGCGCTTTGTCGGCGAGCCGCAGCCGTTCGTCAAGCCGTGCGGAGCGGCTGTGCAGACGTATTATGTACAATATGGCTCCGATAAGGGTGGCAGAAAGCAGTATTATGGCGATGAGCATGGGGATATGCGTTGTTTTGTATTTCTGCAAAATTACGCAATTTTTGCCAATACCTTTCATGTGCAACCTATAGCAAATGCGTTTTTTCGCGTCATAAAGGGTAGAACCAAATAAAACACCCATGAAAAAACTTCGTAATTTTGCAATGTTGCTGCTGTGTGTCCTTGTTTTCGCATGCTCCGACACACCTGCAGAACCTGAGAAACCGGAACCCGAAAAGCCGGAACAGCCCGATACCCCTGATACACCCGATACCCCGGACACGCCCGATGAGCCGGTCGTGGAAATAAGCATTACAGCGCCCGAGACCGTTAGCGTCGAGCGCCGTAAAAGCACCGTCGTTACGGTTTCTGTCGATGTAAAAGTATCGTCGAAAGCCGAGATGTCGGTAGCCGAGGGTATCGTGACGGAATGGACGTGCACTTCGTCGAACCCTGAAATCGCCACTGCCGAACGTACCTCAGATACTTCAATATCCGTTACTGGTGTTGCAGCCGGTTCTACCGACGTGAAAATAGTGTGCACCGCCGGTGAGGCCAAGGCCGAAAAGACCTTTGCCGTTACGGTAGAGCGTGGCGCCGTCAAGATTTTGGCAATAGGCAACAGCTTCTCACAGGATGCCGTGGAGCAATATCTCTATGAACTTGCCGAAAACGCCGGCATCGAGGTTGTGATAGGCAATATGTATATCGGCGGATGTGACCTCGACAAGCATCTCGCAAACATGAAAGGCAATCTCGCCGCATATGACTACCGAAAAGTTATCGGCGGCAAGAAGACGGCAAAAGCTTCGATGAAGTTGTACGATGCTCTGCGCGACGAGCCTTGGGACTACATAAGCCTGCAGCAGGCCAGCGGAAAGTCGGGTCGCTACGAAACATATACAGCTTTGGGCGAGCTGGTTGACAGCGTGAGCGTGGCTGTGCCCGATGCGACCCTTATGTGGCATCAGACATGGGCTTATGCCGCCAACTCGAACCATGAAAGTTTCCCGGCATATGACCGCGACCAAATGAAGATGTATTCGGCTATAATCGAGGCGTCGCGCCGTGTAATGAACGAAAATCCCGAAATCAAAATCATAATTCCATCAGGGACTGCTATACAGAACGGCCGCGGCACTTATGTAGGCGACGTGTTCAACCGCGACGGATATCATCTCGAAGTCACTTATGGACGCTATACGGCGGCTTGCACCTGGTTCGAGGCCATATTCGGCGTCGATGTCACTGCAAACGGCTATGCTCCGGCTAAGGTCACCGACGAGATGGCACGGCTTGCACGTGCGGCAGCCCATGCCGCTGTCATGAGCCCCGACGCCGTAAGCGAACTCGACGGCTTCAGCAAACCGCAGATTAAAGAAGGCGACCTCACATCGCCCGTCTATGTCGATTTCGGACCGAATGCGGCTTCCTCTGCACCGTGGAACAACATCACATCGTATAAAGCATCTGACACGCCGCAATGGCTCCGCGATGCCAACGGCGATTTCGTCAGCGTCAATCTCATGGTGGGTGAAGGGTTTACGGCCGACTATCCCGGCGTGAGCGGCGAAAACGACCAGGCTCCCATTACGGTCGACGGTGTAAAATATCCTATCTCGGCATGGAAAGACGGCATTATGGTAAGCGGTACGAAGGGCGGCGGCAATGTAGGCCCGGCATCGATAGTGGTCGGCGGACTCAACCCCGAAAAGGCATACGATTTCAGCATCCTGGCGGTGCGCTTCAACGGCAGCCATAGCGCACGCGTTACTGAATATACCCTCACGGGTGCCTCCGAAAGTGCTCCGCAGCAGATATACACCGGCCTTAAAATCGGTTCGGGCGCCGAATCGTTCGCCAATTTCGCATCGGTGCCTTTCGACGAGTTCGTGGCTTCGTTTGCCGGCGTCAAGCCCGACGCCTCGGGCAACGTGACAATCAAGGTCACGGGCATCGATACCTCGAAAGCGGCCGACGGCCACATCAATGCCCTGGTAATAGCTCCGGCAAAATAATTATTTCTGAGCTTCACACAATAAAGGCGCGCCTTATCAAAGACGCGCCTTTATTGTGTGATGCGATTCTATTTACACGCAATCACAATCTGTATTGGTTTCGCTGTTGTACTTTTTTTCGTACTCGGCGATGATTTGTTCTATATCCTTTTTGAGTTCAGGAATATGGCGAATCACTAAACTCCAAAGAAATTCGGGCTGCACATTGTCGTAGGCATGTATAATTCTGTTGCGTGTATCAATTATTGCTCTTGCGTTTGGAATCAATAAAGATGGGTCTGCTTTTCTAATCCTGTTGATGGCTTCTCCCATGATTTCAGTTTTGCGTTCTACTACGCATTTGCGCATAATGTCTTTCACAAACAAATCATATCTGTTAGGATAGTCGACAAAGCAACTTTGCATATCGTCGATAGCGTCTAACACATCTTGTAAATATGTCAGGACTTCCTCTTTAGCCATAAATCATTTGTTTTGTGCGGTTGACATTGGCAATGAAGTATTTGTTCCTCAGGCCTCCCTCTTCAATTAAATCGACCCTTCTGCCGAAAATCCTTTCCAAGGCGTCGCGAAAATCAAAGTAGTTTGTAACATAATCCCACTTTTCATGGTCTGTCGTATCGAAATTGACAAGCAAATCAACATCACTTTGGTCGTTGAACCTATCGGTGAGTATAGAGCCAAAAACAGCCAACGTCTTGACCTTGTGCTTGTGGCAAAGGTCGATTATGCGTTGCAAATTCAGTTCAATTAGCTTCATATAGATTTGTGTTACAAATGCAAATATAGTATTTCTTTCTGATATATAAACGCAGCAACTCTGAAAATCGTTGTAAATCCGTTTTGCCCGATGTGAAATAACGGAGTATTTTTTCGTCTACATTAGCCGGAATCTGACAGGCAGATTGTATCTCATACGTGTCGGGACGCCTTTTTTTCGTCCGGGAATCCATTTTGGCATTGCCTTGACTACGCGCACGGCTTCCTCGGCAAGGCGAGGATGGAGCTCACGGAGGACTGTGATTTCTGTAAGTTTTCCGTCTGTTTCAACCATGAAAGATACGACAACACGGCCATACACATCCTCATCAAAACCGTCGGGCCATTTGACGTGCTCGTCAATCCATTTGTACATGGCTGCTTCCCCACCGGGAAATTGTGGCAATTCAATATCGTATGGCAAGGAAACGGGTTGCTCGTTTTTTTGCGCGTAGGTGCCGGGAGTAAAGCACATGGCAGCGGCAAGGATTGCCAATAGGAAGAGATGTCTCATGTTCTGTCGGTTGAGTTTCCGACAAATATCGTAATAATCCAATAAAAAAACAAAAAAAAGATGTGGGTTTATGGCTATATATGCGAAAATGGCTAATTTTGCGTTTTCAAAGAAAAATAGGTACAACTAATATAATACAGACACATAGAATTGAAAAGCATAATGTCCGCACGGGTCCCGAAGCAGCCGCCGCTGCTGCTGTCGGCCTTGCCTATAGTGGCTCTTCTTTTGTTTTTGGCTGCAATAGTGGTGTTTCTTGGCGCCGATGCCATTTCGGAGTATAGCCACACGGCGCTTTTGGGCGCTTCGGTCTTCGCCATAGTCCTTGCTCTTGCCGCCGGTTGTCTCAGCCGTCGGGGGATGACGGTCGGGTTCCGCCGCAGTGCCGCGCAGATTTTGCCTGCGGTTCCGATGCTGATATGTATAGCCATGGTTTCTACGACATGGATGCTCAGCGGCGTGGTGCCCACGCTTATCGACTACGGCATCCGCATGCTCAGCCCTACCTTTTTTCTTGTAGTGACCTGTGCGGTATGCTCGGTCATTTCGGTGCTTACGGGCAGTTCGTGGAGCACGATTGCGACCATAGGCGTGGCATTCATGGGCATAGGCACGGTTATGGGTTTTCATCCCGGCTGGATTGCCGGAGCCATTATTTCGGGCGCTTATTTCGGCGACAAGGTGTCGCCGCTGAGCGATACGACGGTGGTTGCATCGTCGGCCTGCGGAGTCGACCTGTTCAAGCATATCCGCTATCTTATGCTGACTTCGATACCGTCGATGGGCATTGCCTTGCTGGTATTCCTTTTTGCCGGCTTGGTCTCAAGCCCGGCTTCGGAAGTCGCGGCTACGGAAATAACCGACAAACTGAACGAGGTGTTCGACATAAGCCCGTACACGCTCGTTATCCCTGTCATAACCATTGCTATGATAGTGTTGCGCGTGCCCACGCTCACCACTTTGTTCTGTAGCTCGCTGTTGGGGCTTGTCGGCATCTTCGTTTTTCAGCCCGGCATTGTCGCCATGCTCGGTGCCGACGGGTGGCCGGTGATGATTGCGCGGCTGTTGTGGAGCGAGACCGCATTCGCCACCGGCAGTGCGATGTTCGACGACCTTGTATCGACATCGGGTATAACCGGCATGTTGCCTACGGTGGCGCTTGTGCTTTGTGCCATGCTTTTCGGCACGGTCATGATAGGCACCGGCATGCTTTCGCGGCTTACGCATGCCCTGACGGCACGTCTGCGCGGATGTTTCGCCCTTGTTGGCAGTACGGTTGCCGGCGGATTGTTCATCAACAGCTGCACGGCCGACCAGTATCTGTCGCTCATAATCGGAGGCAACATGTTCCGCAATGCCTATCGCCGTTTCGGCCTTGAACCGCGGCTGCTGAGCCGTACGCTCGAAGACTCGGTTTCGGTTACGTCAGTGCTTATTCCTTGGAACTCTTGCGGTGTGACGCAGTCGGCGGTGCTCGGAGTGGCGACTCTTACATATCTTCCGTTCTGCATATTCAACTATCTTTCGCCGCTAATGTCGCTTCTTATGGCATTCACCGGCTATAAAATCAGGCAGAAAGTCGTTTCGCCACGCTATGCGGCTGCATGAGTGTGCCGTCAGAATACGGCCACAGAACTTAGCGCCACGGTAATGGCCGAAAGCGCCCGCGGTGTCGTTGTCAGCCGGTATCCTGCCGACGCCCGGCAGGCAAACGAGCGTGTTATGCGCCACGAAAGGCTGCATTCGGCCGTGGTGTCGAAGCCCCAAGAGGCATAGTCGAGTCCGTCGACAGGCAACAGGCGTGATGTGCCAATCTCGACAGTCGGTTCTATTGCCAAAGAACGGGTCGCTAAAGGAAAATGGGCGCACACGCCGGCGCCGAGACCGAATGAGTTGAGCGGCCTTGTTCCTGAACTCGTCTTTACGGGGGTGAACGAAGCACCGGCTGAGGCCGCCAAGCCCCAATGTGCGCTTATCGGCAGGCGCCCACGCAGTCGGGTGGAGTAGCCGGTGCAGTATCTGTTGTTGAGGTTATAGTTTGCTCCGGTTTCTACGGACAAGTTTGGCCTGAATGTGTTTTCGGGTTGGTGGATGCCAAGAGGTGAGGCCGCTCCGAAAATCTTGCGGCTTACCCAATATGCAAGTTCTGTTGATGCAATGCCGAGAGCCGCGCCTGCCACGACATCAGAAGCGTAGTGCCTGCGCCGTACGATGCGGTCGGCACCCACTGCCGATGCGGCGGCATGAGCCGCAAGGCTCCACCATGGAGAGTGGCGGTATAACTCATTCGACAGGACTGTCGATGCCGTGAACGCCCACGATGTATGGCGCGACGGGAAGCTGTTGTTTGCCGTGCGGTCGGGGCGCATCTCGTGTATGCTGTGTTTGAGTGCTTCTGTAATGGCCGCGTTGACTGCGACCGCGCCGGCGGCCGATACTATGATTTCGGACGCACTGCGTTTCGGTGCAATGGTGTCGGGTGTTGTGGCCTGAGCCATGGCGGCAGTCGCATAGGTGCAAAGCAAAGCCGAAAATAGGATTCTTTTCATATCGTATGCAAAGAACGCTATTTTCGGCCAAGCGGCAAAATATATAGAGAGTTTTGTCGGTTTGAATATTGTCGGTTCGTCAGTTGCATACGGCGTTCCGTGGCAGCAGTGTCCAGCTGCGGTAGTCTTCTCCCAACAGGCGGACAATGCGGTGCCATACTTTGTCGCCGGCGTCCGTAAGCAGCAACTCCGGGTTCGGTGTTGCCGGAACTGTTACCCACATCCCTTTTTCTATTTCACGTTCCATCTGTCCTTCAGCCCAGTTTGTGTGGCCGAGGAAAAAGCGGATGAACCTGTCGGTGCGATAGCCTTCGTTTACATATCTTACTGCATCGTCGAAGTTGCCGCCGACGTAAAGTCCGTCGGCATATTCGCGTGCATCGGCGATGATGCCCGGTCCGAGCGTATGGATGAAAAAAAGACGGTCTTGACCCGACGGGCCGCCGCAGAACACGGGGATGCGGACGTCGGTCGAGACGCCTTCGAGCAGGTCGTCGAGATGGTATTCGGTGCGGTTGTTCATCACCACTCCGGTGGCACCCTCGTCACGCACGTAGTCGATTACCGATACTATGCCGTGGGTGAAATAGTCTTCTTTGACGAACGGTTCGGCCACCAGTATGCTTCCGGCCTGCGGTTTCTGCCCGGTGCCTCTGATTTTGAACAATATTGAAGCTAAGTCTTTCATCTCTCGCGGTCTTTGAACGGTTGTTACAAAGACAACATTCTTGCGGCCTTTTTTGTTGGCATACAACGCAATCGGATGTCGCAAAAAACATACAGGCCTCAGAGGCGGTCGCTCTGTGGCCTGTATGTTTCAGTTATGCGGTGATGGCGGCTTATGAGCCGAGATACGATTTAAGCAGGCGGCTTTTCTGCCCTTTGAGGCGCCTTATCGCTTTTTCCTTGATTTGGCGCACGCGCTCACGTGTAAGGTCGAATTTGGCACCGATTTCTTCGAGGGTCATTTCTTGGCATCCTATGCCGAAGAACATCTTTAGGATTTCACGTTCGCGCTCGTGTAGCTGGCGCAATGCACGCTCGACTTCGTTCGACAGTGATTCCTGGTTCAGTGCGGCGTCGGCCATGGGGCTGTCGTCGTTGGTGAGGACGTCGAGGAGACTGTTGTCTTCGCCTTCGACAAAAGGAGCGTCGACAGATATGTGACGGCCCGAAACTTTGAGCGTATCTGCAATTTTCTCTACAGGCACGTCGAGTGTTTCGGCGAGTTCTTCGGGCGAAGGTCTGCGTTCGTTTTCCTGCTCGAACTTTGACAGGGCCTTGCCTATTTTGTTGAGAGAACCCACCTGGTTGAGCGGCAGACGTACGATGCGGCTTTGCTCGGCGAGAGCCTGGAGAATAGATTGTCTAATCCACCACACGGCATAAGAGATAAATTTGAAACCTCGCGTCTCGTCGAATTTGCGTGCCGCTTTAATCAAGCCGAGATTGCCTTCGTTGATAAGGTCGGGCAGCGACAAACCTTGGTTCTGGTATTGTTTTGCCACCGATACCACGAAGCGTAGATTGGCACGTGTCAGTTTTTCGAGAGCCGCCTGGTCACCTTGGCGAATGCGCTGTGCAAGCTCGACTTCTTCTTCTACAGAAATAAGCTCTTCGCGCCCGATTTCCTGAAGATATTTGTCGAGAGACGCGCTTTCGCGGTTTGTAATTGATTTGGTGATTTTTAGTTGTCTCATTTCCTCTTTTTAAGACCGTTATGTATGCTAAGAGTTTGCAAAGTTACAAAAAATTTTTAAAATGGCATTCTCAAAAATGACAACGCATTATAAAAAATTGAAGATGAGCGAAGAAGAACATCTCCGCATCGATAGCTTTAACGGAAAGAACCCTGCTTTTGGTGTGCGGGCTGTTAATTTTTATGATTTTTTGGCATAAGACAAGCCCGACCGACCGGCCGGGCTTGCTCAGTGTATCTGTGTTGCTTGCTTGTCAGCGTACGATGAGTTTCGCACTCGATGCACCGCAGCGTGCAATGTGTAACCCCTTCGGAAGGGCTATGGTGTATGCGTCAGACTTGGCCGTACCCGAGGCTTCGAGACGTCCGTCGGCTGTAAAGATGTTGAATTCCATCCCATCGGCACCATGTATGGTGACCGCGTCAGGGCTTACGGTGAAGAATATGCCGGAGATTTCTGCCGGAGCGCATATGCCCGATGTGCCTACGGTTACGGCTTCGCATACGGGGCCTTCGCCTTTGTCGTAGACGGCTGAGACGGTGTAGCTGTGCTGTC
Organism: uncultured Muribaculaceae bacterium; assembly: GCA_910583525.1. Classification (GTDB taxonomy): domain Bacteria; phylum Bacteroidota; class Bacteroidia; order Bacteroidales; family Muribaculaceae; genus CAG-873. The sequence continues at coordinate 15,448 of CAJTXL010000018.1, forward strand.
CGCCTTCGGTGTCGGTGTAGGCCGGTGCCGTGCTTGTGGCTATGATTTTGCCGTCGCGATAGATGTTGTATCCCTTGATGCTCAGTTTCTCAGGCTCTCCGGCCGGTATGAAGCATACCTTGTCGATGTGGAGCATAAATCCGTTGGTCGAAACGGCTCGAAGTGCGAGGCGACGAGCGCCTTCGGGGAGTTCGATGAGATATTTGGTCCATGCCGACGGGAGTTTGCTGATGCTTGTCAGGTTCGTGAAATCGTCGGTATCGGTGCTGCCGGTAGAGTAGAGTATTTCGAGGGTTTCGGGAAATTCGCTACTGAATGAGCGTGCAATGAAGCTTATTGTCTGCTTGCCACCGAAAAGTTCGGGAGAGATGGCCCAGTCGTCGACAGTGCCGTTGTCGTAGATGCACATGTTCGAGAGATATTTTTTGCCTTCGGTTGCCGTGTAAAGCCTGTTCGCGGCGATTTGGTCGAACGAGCTATCCATTACGAACCAAGCCATGGTGCCTTGGTTGGGTGCCGGAATGTTAGGGAAGTCGAAGCCCTGGATACCGCTGACTTTAAGGCCGTCGGCATCGACAAATGTCCAACCGCGTTCTCCCTGCATGGTGAACGAAGTAAAGTCTTCAAAACCTTCGGCAATTTCGGCAGGCGCGTGGCCGTCGGCTGCAGGAGCAGTCCATGACAAGGCATTTCCTTGTGTGTTTTCTACACCTTGGAGATTTGTTACGGGCGCATATTGCGGTACGAGAACAGTTGTCGCATCGGCTTCGAGTGTGTTGTCGGCGGCGTGGGTGTCGCCGTTCCATGTCAGTTCGGCGACATAGCTTGTCTGAGGTGCTTCTCCGGCCGGGATTTCGGCATTGAATGTCAGCTTGGCGAATTCGCCTGCTGCGAGGGCGCTTATGGTCTTTTCGGCTATGGCACGGCCACCGCGCATCAGTGCCACGTTTATGGCTGTGGCATCGGTGCGGCCTGTGTTTTCGACACCGACGCTGACGGTGTGGATTTCTCCTGTGCGTACGTGTGTGGGCGCCGAGATGCTGTTTATGCAGAGGTTGGCCTGCCGGTCATCGTCGATGCGTATGTTGTCGAGATGCGTCTGCTGGTACGTCACGACAGCAGCACGGAATTTGACGATTACGCTTTTGCCTGCAAATTCGGTCAATGGAACCGAAACGCGGTTCCACCCGGCATTGGCGAGTTTCGACAGCGTTGTCGTGCCGAGCGGTTTGAAACCGTTGCCGCTGTCGACGAGCACCTCGACAGTATTGTCGTCGGAGGTTTCTTCATTGAGCATGTAGTTGAATGCTTCGAATGTGAGAACGGGCGTAGACAGTCCTCTGAGGCTTATCTTGCCGGTGGCGATTTCTGCGGCGTCGTTCACTGCCGAGCCGATGAAAGCAAGGTATCCTCCGTCGCTGTCGTAGGAGCCTATACCGGCCATGCGGCTGTCGTCGAACACCTGCCATCCGGCGTCGGGCGTGATGCGCGTGATGCCGTGTATGTGTTTGCCGTGCGCTCCTTCGAACGATTCGCGGTATGGTGTGGAGTATGGTTTGCCGACGGGGATATACGGGCTGAGGGCGTTGGCTGATACGCCGCCTTCGGTGGTCGCTACTATGGCGAAGTACATATAGCGCTGTTCTTCGTCGTTGCCGACGGCCTGATAGGAGTATGTGGTCGAAGTGATTTTGTCTTTGACGATTATTGCGTTGCCGTCTTTGTCGGTGGTCAGTACGGCATAGTTCACGTTGTCGGTCGAGAGAGCCTTACCGTCAGTGTCGGCTGTGACGGCATCCCATGTCAATGTAACCTTTCCGTCGGCTTCGGCGATTTCTACTTTTGTCGGTGCCAGCGGTTTGTTGAATCCGATGAATGCTTTCGCTTCGGCCGGACGTCCTTTGCCTGCCGAGTTGTATGCGACGGCGGTATAGACGGTTTCGCCGGCGGTCGCTTCGTTGTCGGTATGGTTCAATACCGAGGCTGTTGCCGGGCTGTCGAAGGTCTTTATAAGTGTTTCTCCGCGGTATAGCTCGACTTTTGTGAGGCCGGTTGTGAGCGGCGCTCCGGCGTCGTCGACATCGGGTGTCTTGAAACTTATTTCAGCAATATGTGCGCCTGAGGCATCGGCCGTTACGGTGAAGTCGCTTACGGCTGCCGGAGCCGACAGGCCTACACCTGCGGCAATGCCGAGATTGTCGACCCACACTTGGAATGCGTCGGTCGTGCCTGTGGCGTGTATGCCGATGTGGTAAATCCCGTCAGCCGGGCAGTTGAGCATGCCTTTGTATGTCGGTGCCGGAGAGGTGGAGTTGAGGTCGAAGGATGTCATTACCGTACCTGTCATTGCCGCAACTTCGGCGGCGTTTCCGAAGCGCACTTCGAGTTTTGCAGGACTGCCGGTATAGTGGCGTGCGTCGATAGAGATTTCATAGGCTTTGCCTCCTTCGAGTTTGACGGCCGGACTGAGCAGCCATGCGTCGAGTGCCGAGCCGGGGTCGGTTTCTATGTAGGCCTGCTTGTTGGTGATGTTCCATTTGTTAGTGCCTGCGAGGTTTATCGATGTAAATCCGTCGAGAGCCTTGACGTTCTCAAACGTCTGTGTATAAGGTGGAACTATGTTGCCGACGATGACATCGCCGGTGTTTGTTGCCGAAGATTTGAGGCCGTCGATAACTGCCTGTACCTGATAATAGTATTTCTTTATTTCGCTTGTCCACTCTATAGGGTCTTCGAATACTGTCCCCTCAAAGTTTGTTGCCACGTCGACGTATCCTGGCATGCGCGTGATGTTGTAGCGTACTTTTGCAGGGTCGACGAAGCCTCCGTTCTTGCCTTGGTCTACGGCGGCCCATGAAACAATTATTTTACCGTCGGAATATACGGCTGAAGGCTGTGGAGCCACGGGCGTGTCGAAACCGATATATTTTTTGAGTTTGGCTGTCGGACCGGTGCCGGCAGTATTGGAAAATTTGACTGCAAATTCGTAAAGTGCCGATTTTTCTACTGTAAGCGGCTCTTCGACCGTAGTGCCGTATTCGGTGGTGCCCGATGCCTTTTCCGTGCCGTCGACAGTGACGGTGTAGTTCAGCGTTCCGCTTGCCGTTTCGCCTCCGAAGGTTGTTGTCGGGGCTTTGAAGACAAGTTTGCCGCTCAAAGCCCCGTTGGGGAATATTGCATCGAGGTCTGTCGCCGCTGCCGGAGCTTTATCGACCGCTTCGGGCTTGGGAATGAAGATGCCCGTGAAACGTTCGTTGCCGGGGAAACGGCATATTTCGGTTGCCGTGCCGTTGCTTTTGTCGACTGTAAAAAGTTTGCCTTCGCCGTCGCTTGTGCGCACCGCCCAATAAAGTGTGCCTGTGCGTGGGTCGACACATGCCGAACCGAGGCCATCGGGCGTCACGCCCGTGCGTCCCATGACGCTTGTTTCGCCCGTGGCTTTGTCGAATATTTTCAGCAGATTTCCCTGCATGTTGATGGCATATATTGTGCCGTCGTTGTCGGCGGCGATGGCATTCCATCGCTGTACGGATGCAATGTCCTTGCGGTTGCCATAGACGAGGTCGACGGTGCCGAACATAAATGTGTCGTCGCTGTTGAAAAAGCATCCGTAGATGACACCGTCGGTTTCGTCGTAGCATATGTCGGTGGCTTTAGCCTTGTAGCTCGCTTTGACGTTGGTCTTGCGCGACCAGTCGTCAGTGCTCCAGCCGTAGAGGTTTATGTTGTCGCTTCCGCCCCAGATATTTTCTGTTGCGTTGAGCGTATAATATGTATCTCCTATGAGTGTACCTCCGTTAGAGGCCAGGACTGTTGAGGAGAGGAGCAAGGGGGCTGCATCAGCTTCGGCGGTGAATGTGTACACGCCTTTTTTGAATGAGGTGTCGTCAGATTGTGTGACGTAGCCGTAGAGCTGCGGAGAACCCGGCGATGCCGCATAGGCAAGAAGCGTGCCTGCTGTGAGCCATAGAATGGAAAGTATCCGTTTCATAGGAAATTATTAAAGGGTTAAAGAAGGTCGATGATTTGTGAGGGGGTAGATATTATGTGGTCGGCATAAGCGGCTTTCAGTTCGTGTATCGGTCTGAACCCCCAGGTGACGCCTACCGACTCCACGCAGGCGCGCCGCGCCGTTTCTATGTCTACGCCCGAGTCGCCGACATATAGCACGTCGGCTTTAGGGGTGGGGCACAGCGACAGCGCTTTGAACACGATTGAAGGGTCGGGTTTTCGCGGCATGCCCTCGACATTGCCGAGGATTGCCCGGAAGCTTATATCGGGGAAGTAGTGACCTATTATTTTGCTTACGGCTTGTTGGTATTTGTTCGACGTCACGGCCAGATTGACGCTTTTCGCCGACAGTTCAGCGAGCAGTTCGGTTATCCCGGGGTATGGAGCAGTGGCGTCGCAGCAGTGAACGTCGTAGTATTCTTTGAATGCCGCGAGAGCATCGTTGATGTTCTTTTCGGTGCGTGCGTCGTCCGGCAGTGCCCGTTCGAGCAGTTTGGCGACACCGTTGCCGACCATGTTTGGATATACCCATAGGCCGTGAGTAGGGAAGCCGAGTGTGCGTAGCGCGTGGTTCGTGGCCGCGGCGAGGTCGTCGATTGTTTTAAGTAGAGTGCCGTCGAGGTCGAATATGACGTATGATTTCATGATGCCTGTTGTTTGTTCAGAAAGGATAGCCCACAGAGAAGTGGAAATTAGCGTCGCGGCCCCAACGCGGATGTATTATCGGCCATCGCTCCTGGTTCATTGCCGGGTTATGTGCTTTGAGGCCAAGGTCGAAGCGAAGGAGAAAATATGTGAAGTCGAGGCGCAGGCCTATGCCGTAGGCCGCCGCTATTTCTTTGTAGAATTGGTCGAAACGGAACATTCCTCCCGGCTGGTTTTCGTAGTCGTGGATGGTCCAGATGTTTCCGGCATCGACGAATACGGCTCCTTCAATCACCCAGAACAGTTTGGCCCGGTATTCGAGCGAGAGGTCGAGCCGAATGTCGCCGCATTGGTTTATGAAGTCGGTGACGGAGTTGTGCGAGTCGTATGAACCGGGGCCGAGCGTGCGCACGCCCCATCCGCGGACGCCGTTTGCGCCACCGGCGTAAAAACGCTTCTCGAACGGGACCATCGACGAATTGCCGTAGGGGTATACGATGCCGAAGCCGGTGTGTAGCGCCAACGAATGCCGCCGGTTGAAGTTGCGCGTATATGTGAAGTCGAACTCGCCTTTGACGTATTGGGCGTATTGTATTCCGAGTATTTTGTATACACCCTGCGAACGGTGCTGTCCCGTAAGGTTGGAGATGCCGTAGAGAAGGTTGCCGGCGCTTTCGACGGCGGCGCGTATGCTCGACACATGCGGCTGTACCGTGTGTGCGTCGAGTGCCGCCGAGGGCAGACGGCGGTTTGTGCGTGTGTATGTGAAGCCCATGCGCATTATGAAGTGGTCTTCGTAACTGTAGCGCAGCAATGGGTTGGTGGGGGCTATCTCGTCGATGAAATTGATTGTCGAACGTGGTATGCGCACATAGTTGATGTCGATAAGGTCGAATGTTTGTCGGCGCTGGTATCCGGCGCGTTGCTGCTGCCATTTCCACTTCCATGCCGTGCCGAATATCACTCGGGTGTATTCGGGCCGTTCCTGGTAGTTTGCCGATACGGCGAACTCGGTCGATGCGAGCCTGTTCTGTTTGAACGACTTCGACAGGAACGGGCACTCGAACTTAGGGAATGTAATGCCGACTTCTCCGGCGAACTCCGTGTACCGTTTATTGATTAGCCCCTGCAGGTTTCCCGACAGGCTTTCGTATGAAGTGCGGAACTTGGCCGTAAGAAGTTCCGAGCCTTTTGCAAGGTTGCGGTGCTGGTATGTAAGCCCTATGCCGAAGCCGAGGTCGCCTTCGGAGTTGGTGCCTTCGACTTCGATGGATGCTGTCTGCTTTTTGTTGCGCGCGAGGAATATGTATGCGTCGAGCAGGCCTATGTCGCCGACAGAAGCTACGGGCCTCATCTCGATATTGATGAATTTTATTATAGACAGCCTCCCGAGGGCTTCATAAGTGCGCTCGACCTGACGTGCCGAGTAAGGTCTGCCGGGTTCGATGTAGCACATTTCGTCGAGGGCTTTGGGCCGCAGATAACGGTCGGTGCCGAAAATGTATGTGTTGCCGCGGTACATGACCGTGTCGCGTTTCGTTCCGTCGGTCTGTCGGGCGTCGATGTCCGTGTCGATTATGAAAAACACTCGTCGGATGTCGTACCGGTGGTGCATGTGAGGGTCGAGTGTGAGGCTATCGGCGAATTTCGCGGTTACGGTGTTTCCACGCATGTCCGGGGCATGCAGGTTCAGCGTCAGCCCGACAGATTTGCTGCCGGCAACCGTGTCGGCGGTATATGAAATGAACTCGCGGTTGAAGTCGTAGTATCCGGCATTGCGCAGGCGTCGCGTTATGGCTGCGCGTTCGTCGTCGAGTTTGTTGCGGTCGAGAAGGATGCCGGGTTTCAGTATCGTTGGACGTCGAGGGTCTGTGACGAGCCTTCTGAGCGTCGTGTCGGGAATATCGTATCCGACGGATGCCACTCTGAAAGGTTCGCCGGGCACTATGCGGTAGTCGAGTTCTATCTTCTTTTTGCCGGTGTGCACCGTGCTGTCGACACTCACTTCGGCGTCGTTGTACCCGCGGTTTATCAGAGCCAGGCGCAGCTGCTGTACCGAAGCGTCGGTTTGCGCGCGGTCGTGTATGACAGGCGGCTGGCCTACACGGCGCAGCCAACGGTTGTACCATTTGGTGCTGTCGCGTCCCGAAAGGCTATAGGTTGCCAACTGCAGTTTGGCGAAGCCGAGCACTTTGTGGTTTGGTGTCTGGCGGAGAAAGTTGTAGAGTTCTTTCTTGTCTATGTCGTTGTCGCCGTCGACCTCAATAGACACTTTGTCGAGCAGATACGAGCCTTCGGGTACGTGTTTTGTGGCACTGCACGCCGTAAGCAGCGTAGCCATAATCAAGGCTGAGAGCCTGCATATGGCGGCATGCAAAGGAGTGGCCCGGTGGCGTGTGCTCATAGGGGAATTACAAATAGGAAGCGTGCGCCTTTATGGTAGTCGGGGTCGACCCTTAGCGAGCCTCCGAGCAATTTTGCGATGAGCCGTGATATGTAAAGCCCAAGGCCGCACCCGTCGGCCGAGCTGTCGAGCTGTTTGAAACGGTCGAATATTGTGTCGCGTTGGCTGTCGGGAATTCCTATGCCGGTGTCTGTGACGGCGAAAGTGAGGGTGCCGGCTTCTTCGTTGGCGAAAAAGTCGAGAGTGATGCTGCCTGACTCGGTGAATTTTTCGGCGTTGGAGAGCAGGTTGATAAGTACCTGCACCACTCGCTGGGAGTCTGTGACAACCGTCGTGTCGGGCCGGTGCGATGTGTTGAACAGAACGGTTACGCCCGGTTTTGCCGATTTTTCTTTTTCGAACACGTTGTCGAGCGCGAGTGTGCACATGTCTATTACGCTGTTGGGCGCAGGCGAAATCGACATGTTTCCGTGTTCGAGCGATGCGATGTCGAGCACATCGTTCATCAGGGTGAGTATCAGTTTCGTGTTACGGTCGATGATGTCGGCGAAGCGGTCGAGATAGTTGCGCTTGCTGTCAGGTATGCAGTCGATGATGAGCCTTGAGTATTCTGAGATAGCCGCCAGCGGAGTCTTTACTTCGTGGCTCATGTTGTTTATGAAGTCGGCCTTTAGTTTATCGGCTCTCTTTGCTTTGTCGCGTGCGTCGATAAGCTCTTTTTGGGCGTTCTGCAGGTCGTTGCGTTCGCGTCTGAGCCGCGATGCGGTGTCGCCGAGTTCTTTTGTCAGTTTCTTCATCCTGACATTCTGCCGCCAAAGCACTATGGTCATCGCCAAAAGGAGAAGCAGTGCGATGGCCGATATTATGATTATTATGCGGTTTGTGCGCAGTTCGGCCTGATGGCGACTGTTGAGCAGTTCGGCGTTGATGTTCTGCAGCTCGTTTACGTCGTATATTATCTGTAGCTCGCGATAGCGTTCGAGTGTCTTGTCTTCGATTTTTGAACGCAGTATTTTGTTGAGTTCTACAGCGGCATCGAGCTGGGTGGCCTTGTCGCCGGTTTTTTCAGCGGCCTCGAAAAGGGCGTTCAGGAAATAGTCGCGGTATTCTTTATTCTCGTTTTGGTCTATGCCGAGCCTTATCTCTTTTATCGCCTGGGGGTAATTTCCTGTAGCCATGGCATAAAACAGTTTTGAGCGGTGGCCGTTTTCGTAGTTGGCCTTGACTTGGCTGTTTTTGGCGGCCAACGACAGGATTGCATTGTGGTATTGTTCGATTTCGGCTCTCGACAAAGCTTTGTAGTTGCCGAGCATACGTCGGTAGCAGGTATATCGGTTGGTTTCGAGTTTGCGGAATTTTCGTCCGCGGGCGTTGTATGAAGTGACGAGCGAGTCGATTATGTTCAGCGTCTTTTTGTCGATTTCGACAGCGAGCCGTGGATTGCTGTTGTTTGTGAATACCGGGGCGGCTCTTGTGTATATCAGGTTTCGGACTGCTCCTATGGGGAAGTCGGCAGTTTCTGCCAGTCGGCATAACTTGGCGGTATATTTTTGCAGAAGGTCGCCTCCGGTGCATCTGGCGAGCTGAGTGCAGACCGCATACAGCAGTTTCATCTGCTCGTATTTGTTGTCGGGGGGACTTGTTGAGTAGTCCTGTATCAATGCCGATATTTTACTGTTGTCGAAGTCTGTCGTGTCGGCTTTGATTTCGTTTTCAATCTGCAGAAGGTCAATGAACAATGCTATTTCGCCTGCTCGCGGAGAGGGTGGGTATTGCGATATCCGCTCTTCGAGTTTCTCGAGAAATTCTATGTTGTCTCTGTGCTGGTTTGCGCTGTACATTATGGCCTCAAGCTGCGCTATGGTGTCATGGGCGTTTACCGCCGCATGGTAGACGCGCTCTACGGCGTGCTTCTTTTCACGGCCTATCGAGAGGTCGAGTATGTCAAACAGCGTTGCCAGGCTGTCTTGCGACGTGTTGATGTATTGCAGCCGTGTTTCGAGGCTGTCAATCATCGCCAGCCTGTTGTCGGTGTTTGCCGATGCGGCGATGGAGCTAATATATATCAGAAGTGCAGCCAATGCGGCGCAAAAGCATCTCGTCATATTATGGATGGTGTGTTGTCACGACAAAATTACCTAATTTCGCGCTTATGCGCAAAAAAAAGTCCAAACACATTTCCGCAATGGGTAAGGACCTAAGCCAAAAGGCATGATTTGTGATTCAAGTTAAGCCATTTTACAGATAAAAGCTTAATGTAGAGATTATATCATACTTACTTATCGTATAGCACCATTCTCTACACATCTTTGCCGACTGTCATCGCGACGTTGGCTTGGTGTGTCTGCCTTAGCTTAGATTCTTAGGTAAATGCGTAAATAATTAAGGCCTAAGATAAGACAAGGTGTTATAAAGTGTTGCAAAAATAGTTCATTTTTTCGGGTTGCACAATAAAAGGTGCTTCAAATCGCCAATTGTTAACACTAATTAGCGATTGAATACACAAATTTTGAAGCAGAGCGTTATCTTGCAGTCACGGCAATCCGTCGTGAGGCTGTCTCGAAAGTGGTGCCGTCGGATGTGACCGATGCACGGTAGAGGTATATGCCGCGTCCGACGCGCCGTCCGCCCGTATCGGTGAGGTCCCAGGTTACCGGCACGGTGAGGAACATGTCGCTCCGTCCTGTAGCCGAGCCGCTCCATATGGGACGTCCTACAAGATTGTATACCGTTATTTCGACTGTCAGCATATTGTCCGGCTGGTCGTGGCTGAGATAGAAGTTAGCCTGGGTTGAAGCCGGGTTGGCGTCGGTATATACGTCGAATATTTTCGGAGCAAGATTTTCGCGTACGAAAAAGTCGATTGAGCGTGAACTGGAGTTGCCGGCCGTATCCCATATCCGCAGTGTGAGAGTGTGGTTGCCGGGCTGTAGCTCTTCAAACGGATAGTTTATGACGCCTGCCGGGGAGCCGTCGGCCGAAGGGGTGTAGTAGAACGATAGGTCGGTGAATGTCTTGGTGCCGTCGAGTGTTGCGGTCATCTGGTGTCCGATGCCGGCCGACGACACGTTTATGCCCACGTCGTCGCTTACCGATGCAATAAGCATAGGAGAGGTGTTGACAACGTCGCCGTTTGAGAATGTGCTGTGGTTGAGTACGAGCTGTTCTATGACCGGCGCTTTGTCGTCGGGTGCGGCGTTTTCGTTTATGCCGTAGACATAAAAGCCTCTGTTGAGCCCCACCGCTTCGGTGTCGTCTTCGTTCGAGAACGCATACATCGACATTGCCGCCGGCCTGAAATTCTGCGACAATTCGAGCGGCATTGCCACGTTGATGGTGAAGCGGCCGTTCTTGACTTCGGCCGAGCCGCAGAACACACGTTCGCCGTAGTCCTCGAACGGGTCTTTAGTGCCGTTTTCGCCATGTCCGAGCGTTACCTTTGTGGTCTCGGCGTCGAATATATCGACCATGACGGTGCCGTTGAAGTTCTCAAGCACATTGCCGTCGGGGTCTGTTACAGAGCCTGACACGGGCACTTTTTCGAGTGCCGCCATGGTCGGCTGTTGCTCGCCGTCGACAGGGGTGTCGCCGATATGGTCGAGCCTCACTATGTTCGATGGCATGGCAAGGCGCAGAGCCGGGTCGCCTACGAATATATAGCGGAGATGGTTGGTGTTGTTCAGTGGCTTGCCGTCTTTGTCGCGTATGTCATTTTTAGCCCGACGGTATATTTCACCCGGCGGAAGCAGACTTCCGTTGTCATCGCGTGTGGCGAGCGCACGCCCCAATGCGTTGCTGAGATGCCCGTTGTCGGTTATGTAGACAGGTCGGGCGGCACTTATGATGCCGATTGCTCCTCCAAAGCGTTCTTTATAGAGTATCTCTCCGCCTGAAATCGACGAGCCGTCGAGGCGCATGAAGTTGCACGTTGCCGCATAGATGAACGGCCAGTGGCGGAGATACATGTTGTTCAGGTCGGTGTAGGACAGCTGTTGCTCGGCAGTCCAGCCGGTGGTGTTGGCATGGCCGATGAAGTTCCACCATACGACACCTTCGTCGAGGTATCTGAACATTGCTTCCCTCGCCCCGGGGTAGTTTGAGCCAACGAACGGATAGGCGTCCATATATACCTTGCGCACCAGATGCTGGTTGTCGGCGGTGCCCTCTAATGCGGCAACCATGTTTTCGGTCTGTTTCAGGTGTGTGCCTCCGTCCTGGTCATCAGCCAGGAACATGAAGCGGTGTTTCCACGATGTCTTTCGGGCTCCCTCGTGGTATTGTATGGCCTTGTCGACAACATCTTTTGCTTCGGCGGTCGAAACTACGGGTATGCGGCCGAGCGCGATTGACAGTTTGTCGGTGCCGAGCGAAGAGCCCGAGCCGTCGGCAAGCATGGCTGTTACGTCGTCGGAGCAGAAGCCGTCGTTGTCGGACAATGATGCGCGTATGCCTTTGGCCATCCATGACGGGATGGTCGGGTAGGACGGCGCGGTGGTCGATAGTCCGCGGTTGTCGAGGGTGGTGCGTGCCATCAGGACGGCATATCGCAGCGGACGCCCGTCGCCGCTGTTTCCGCGGTCGTAGAGCATCTTGAAATAGCGTCGGAGCGCTCCGGCATCGACGCTTCCTGATGAAAATTCGTTGTATATCTGTTCGGGAGTCACTACTTTTACAGTGAGCGTGTCGGCAGAGTTTTCATGCAGTGTCGCGAGTCTGTTGGCATGCTCCGTGAACTGTGACGGTGCGACAATCACCATATCGTAGTCGCGGTCGGCATGCAGGTTTTGGTTTGTTACGGAGCCTAAAGCCCGTGGCGTGGGCAACGATGCCCCGGAGTTCCATGCCGCATATCTTTTTTCGCCGGGTTCTGCAGTCCACTGAGCTTTTCCGTCGGACGAAAGTTCGACATCGACGTCTTTTATATTGGTCGGGTCGGTGACATCCCATACGGTTATGCCATTACGGACGCCGCTGAGCGCTACTTGGTTTGCAGAGGTTCCGAAATTAAGGTAGTTCTGCGTGCCCAAATCTATTTTTCTCGGATATGTGACGGAGATATAGTTGAGCCATGCGCCGGTGCATTGCGCCGAGGTTTGGAAAGAGATGCCTATGTTGTAGTTGCCGCGTGAGTCGGGACTGCCTATGCCGTGCATCGTCAAAGTTTCGGTACCATGTACATAACTGCTTGCCGATGTCGCATTTACTCGGTCTGATGTGGCCGACTGCAATGGCGTGTTGCCGTTTGTGAAGCTGAGCACCCCCGAACCGCCTGATAGCGCCGATACAAACGAGCATACGAACGACGCGCTTTCGTGGTCGCCATGGTGTTCGAGATAGCCGGGAGCTGGGATTGTTATGGTCCGCGAACGGGTGTAGCGCATGTCTTCGCCGAGCAAATCAGGTCCGGCTTCGCCGGGTACGGGCACCCGTTCAAGTTCGTGGTGGGCGCAGTCGGTAAATATTTCGTATGGAGAGTTTGCGCCGGGCGTTCCCGTCTTGCCGAAGGTCCGCGGTTCAGTGCCGTCGCCTGCTTCGGTGACGAAATAGTGGCCGACGGAGCTGTAGTCGTTCTGCCGGTAATACAGATGCTTTCCGACCGAAGGAACGCTTACGTAGTCCCATTCGCCTGCGCCGAGGGCATAGAAAACCAGGCCGCGGTCGGTGAGGCGGCTCTGCACTTCGGGCAGGTCGTCGGTATATGTGTCTTTGTCGAGCACGTCGGGAAGGCGTCGGCCTCCGTATCCGTATACGCGCACTTTCGAGAGGTCGGAAAATCCCCATGAGCGCAATGTCGACGTCGGTATCATGTATATTCCGTCGGCATCGACGCTGACTTTCATCCAGCGCCCTTGCGCCAAAACCGAATTTTTGGCATAGCATTCGGTGGGGAACGCCATGAGTGTTGCCGGGTTTGCGGCGCATGCCAGCAGCAATAGGAGAGATGGTATATATCGGAGAAAATCGGTTCGTTTCATTGCCTATTTATAACGGCTTGCCGGGTCGTTTATTGTGTCGGGCTTGTTTTGTCGGTGCAGCCATTTTTGCCATTCGTCGCGGTCGCCGTTGAAAGTGTTGAAATCGACCGGCCCTTTGACGCCGGACAGGCGGCTGCAGTGGCTATGCTGCCATAGTGTCCAAGGTCTTCTTGTGAGAGGTGGGTCGGTAAAGGAGCATATCCATAGTTCGGGGTCGTACGGACTATTGCCGTCGAAGTTGTGTCTCACGAAACGGGCATCACCGTTTTTGTTGGTGTAGATTATGACGTTCCGGCCGGCGGCACGCAGGTGCGCTATCATTGTTTCGAGGCGGTTGACAACGGTTTCTGTGGCGATGGCTCCCGGGTTGCCCGATTCTTCGACGTCGATTGCCAAGGGCAGCTCCAAAAGGCATCCGTCGGTGGCTTTCAGCAGATTTGCCGCCTGGCGGCGTCCGTCGCAGTCGAAGCGGAAGAAATGGTATGCGCCTACGGGTATGCCTACTCGTTTTGCCGCAGCGTAGTTTCTGACAAAAAGAGGGTCACGGAAGTCTGTCCCTTCGCTGGCTTTGAGGAATACGAAGCTTATTCCTGCCGAGGCGATTGAATCGAAATCGGGAATGCCGTTGTGCGCAGACAAGTCGATGCCGGCGACGGGGTAGCGACTGCGGTCGACATCGACATGCGGCTCACGGGGGCGTAGGGCACGGCCTGCGGCAAGCCATATTACTGATATGGCTGTTGCGGCGACTATTGCCGTGGCTGTAAGGCGTGCTGTGCGTGCGTTCATTTCGGAATGTGGCAAAATTACGCATTTTATTCCGAAAAAAATCGACGGGCAGCGTTGCATAATCAAAAAAATCGCTAAATTTGGAGCGACTTAAAACTACTACAAACTCCAACTCAACCTTAAACTCTACTACTATGATTATCGGAGTTCCAAAAGAAATCAAAAACAACGAAAACCGCGTGGGCATGACCCCGTCGGGCGTCAGCGAACTTGTAAGGCGTGGGCACATGGTCTATGTGCAGCATACCGCCGGAAACGGAAGCGGCTTTGCCGACGAAGACTATCTTGCCGTAGGTGCGCAGATACTTCCGACCATCGCCGATGTCTATGCCATTGCCGACATGATTGTCAAGGTAAAAGAGCCTATAGAGCCGGAGTATGCTCTTGTGCGTGCCGGGCAGGTGCTTTTCACCTATTTCCATTTCGCCTGCGATAGGGCGCTTACCGAGGCGATGCTGCGTTCGGGCGCGGTGTGCATAGCCTACGAAACCGTCACTGGTCCGCAGGGCGGTCTGCCTCTGCTTATCCCGATGAGCGAGGTTGCCGGACGAATGTCGGTGCAACAGGCAGCGCGTTTTCTCGAACGTCCACAGGGCGGCCGCGGAATACTTATGGGCGGCGTGCCGGGTGTAAGGCCTGCGAGGGTGCTCGTGCTCGGCGGCGGAGTGGTTGGCCGCAATGCGGCGCTTATGGCTGCCGGCCTTGGTGCGGAGGTGACAATCACCGATATTTCGTTGCCGACTTTGCGCCGGCTGTCAGAAGTGATGCCGCGAAATGTGACCACTTTGTTCTCCTCGCGCCATAATATCGAACAGGAGTTGCCTATGGCCGACGCAGTAATCGGCTCGGTGCTCATTCCCGGAGCCAAGGCTCCCAAGCTCGTCACCGCCGACATGCTCAAGCTGATGAAGCCCGGCGCGGTGTTGGTCGATGTCGCCATTGACCAAGGCGGATGCTTCGAGACCTCGCATCCTACGACGCATTCCGACCCCGTATATACCGTAGACGGTATCGTGCATTATGCTGTGGCTAATATTCCCGGTGCAGTGCCCTGCACCTCGACATTGGCGCTGACAAACGCCACGTTGCCCTATGCCGAAAAGCTTGCCGACCTTGGTTGGCAAGAGGCCTGCCGTCGCGACGCCGGTCTTGCTCGTGGCCTCAACATAATAGACGGCGAGATAACCTTTGCCGCCGTGTCGGAAGCTTTCCCCGACCTGCCGCATAGGGCTGAAATGTATTGAGGAGCCGAACAATTGCTCGCTTGTCGACGTTAAAAAAGCGTGCACAAAGAAATTTTCATTAAATTTGTGCACGCTTTTTGCGCCCATTCATCATCTTGATTAACCAAAACCTTGTTAATGAAAATCCTACGAACGCTGACCGCCGCTTTTGCCTTTCTGTGCGGAGTATGTGTGTTTGCCGCCGCTCCGGCCGGATATTACTCGTCGCTGAACGGAAAGAAGGACGGTGAACTCAAAACCGCCGCATACGGCATAATCCATAATTTCACTACGGTGTCGTCGTACAGCGACTTGCCGGAATATTTCCGTAAAACTGACGTGCGCCCCAACTCGAACTTGTGGTGGGACGTGTACTCCGACATACCCTTGTATATGTCTTCTTTCAAGGGGCTTAACCGTGAGCATTCCTTCCCGAAAAGCTGGTGGGGCGGTTCGACATCGGTGAGTGCCTATGTCGACCTGAACCATCTTTACCCGTCGGAAGCCAAAGCAAACCAGGCCAAGAGCAATTATCCGCTCGGGGTGGTAGATATGTCAAGCCCGGTAAACTTCAACAACGGCATAACGAAGGTCGGATATCCTGTCAACGGTCAGGGTGGAGGCGCAAAATTCGTGTTCGAACCTGACGATGAATATAAGGGCGATTTTGCGCGTACATATTTTTATATGGCTACGTGCTACCAGAATCTGACGTGGAAATATACCTACATGGTGAGCCAGAACCTTTACCCGACCCTTAACCAATGGTCGGTGAACCTGCTTATGCAGTGGCATCGGCAGGACCCTGTAAGCCAAAAGGAAATTGAGCGAAACGAAGCGGTATATGCCATACAGAACAACCGCAATCCGTTTATCGACCTGCCGGAATTGGCCGAATATATATGGGGAACGAAGAAGGGCGAGATATTCTCTCCCGGCGAAGTGGTGGTGCCGCCTCCTGCCGGAGACCCCGAATTGACCGCTCCTTCGGCCAATATGGCCGATTTGCAGTTCGGCGAAGTGGCACTCGGCAATACTTCGACCACGCAGTTGTTCGTCAACGGCCGCAATATGGACGGTCCGGTGCGCGTGCGCCTTTACGACGGCGATGCCGGCATGTTCAAACTGTCGGAGACATCCATCCCCGGTTCGCTCGTCTGTGCTGACGACGGCTATTGGCTGAGCATAACATACGCACCTACTGCCATAGGCGACCATAAGGCACGTGTGCTTATTTCGGGTGACTTCGGTTCGCGCGGAATAGGTGTGCAGGGCCGTTGCCTGGCCGTGCCTGTGCTGTCGGCTTGTACGGCTACCGCACCCACCGACATACAGTCGGATCGCTATACGGCAAACTGGACCGCACCCGATGGCGAGGTGATTGACTACTATGTTGTGACGCGTACGCGCTATGTCGGCGGTTCTGTCTATACCGAAGAACTTGTCGCCGAAGACAACTCGCTCGAAATCGTCGGTTTCGACCAGTCAGACCGCGAGGCATATTCGGTGCAGTCGGTACGGCTTGAAACACGTTCTCCGATGTCTAATGTAGTGTTTGTGGACCATTCCGGCATTACGGGCGTAGAGACCGAAGAACCGCTTGTCATTCAGACCTTCGACGGCTGCATACGTTTCATCTGTTCGCAGCCTCAGACGGGATGCCGCATCTTCGACCCGTCGGGACGTCTCGTCCGCTACATCGACAGTGTTCATCAGAACCTCGATATCGACATGCCTTCGGGAGTCTACCTGATAGTGACCGATACCCACCGTACGCCCGCCAAAGTGGTAGTGCGTTGACGTAAGCCCCACGCTGCAATTACGCTAAAATAGAAAATTAGGAGTCCGCTCAAAGGCCGGACTCCTGGTTTTTTGTCGGAGTGAGGACAAAGTAAATGCGTCTGTCCCCAAATTTAGGACAGATTGCGTTTTTTTGTCCCCAAATTTAGGACACTATTGATATGCATATGTTGGTAGACTCTTCGTTCGCACGGATTTTTGTGTAATGTTTTGTTGTTAGGTCATTTTTGTTTAATTTTGTCGGTTGAAGCGGCAACAAAGCCGTGACTGTCTATGTCGAAAATACGAGATTTTTACAGAAAACATCCTTTTCTGAGCAACTTCATACTTGTGGTGCTGGCCGGCCTGCTACTGCTGTGGGTCGTGCTGCTTTGGCTCGACCATTGGACCATGCACGGCTCTACGGCGATTGTGCCTCAAGTGAAGAACAAGAGTTACGGCGAAGCTGCTGCCATCCTTGCCGCAAACAACCTTGCAATAGAGATTTCCGATTCTATCTACGACCGCAATCTTGCGCCCGGAACGGTGGTGGAGTCTTGGCCCAAAGCCGGTGCCGTTGTCAAAGACGGTCGTCAGGTCTACGTTACCATTACGGCTTTTTCACCCAAACAGGTAACCATCTCGATGCCTCTTTCGGGCAATGTGTCGTCGAGACAGGCAATGTCCTATCTCAGGGGCATAGGCATAACCGATGTGCGTCTTGAGCATGTGCCGTCGGAGTTCGCCGACCTTGTCGTCGGAGCCAGATATGGCGACACGCCCTTGTCGGTAGGCTCGGTGATACCCGTTACTTCGACCGTCACTTTGCAGGTAGGCATGGGCTATGCAGTGCCTGAAGATTCAGATAGTATTGCCGTTGCCGACGAGATGGCCGAGATTTTCAGCGTGGAAGAATAAGAAGCCATGGCCGAAGACTTCGAGACAGAGCTTAGCCCGGATACAGTAGAAGACCGCGTTGTCGAAATCGACGGCACCGACTACTACGAGCATTTCCGCTTTGTGGCCGACAAAGGCCAGGAACTGTTGCGTGTCGACAAATTCCTTGTGGCGCGTCTTCAGAAATCGTCGCGCAACCGTGTGCAGCAGGCCGCCGAAGCCGGCTGCATATTGGTGAACGGCCGCGCCGTGAAAAGTAACTATCGCGTAAAGCCTCTCGATGTGGTCCAGGTGGTGATGGACAGGCCTCGCTACGAGTTCGAGGTTGTGGCTCAGGATATTCCGCTCGACATCGTTTATGAAGACCGCTATGTGCTTGTCGTGAATAAGCCGGCCGGGCTTGTGGTGCATCCGGGTCACGGAAACTATGACGGTACGCTCGTGAACGCCCTCGCATGGCACTTCCGCGATACTCCCGACTATGATGTCAACGACCCAAGGCTCGGGCTTGTGCACCGTATCGACAAAGACACGTCGGGCTTGCTTGTCGTTGCAAAGACCCCTGATGCCAAGACCGACCTCGGACGGCAGTTTTTCAACAAGACCACCAAGCGCGAATATGTCGCCGTGGTATGGGGATGTCCCGAACCGTCGGCCGGTGTTGTCGCGAGCAACATAGGGCGCGACCCTAAAGACAGGCTTCTCATGACGACTTTTCCGCTCGACGGCCCCGAAGGAAAGCGTGCGGTGACACACTATGAGCTGACCGAGCCGCTGGGCCATCTTTCGGTCGTAAAATGTGTGCTCGAAACCGGTCGCACCCATCAGATACGCGTGCATATGCGTTCGCTCGGGCATCCGCTGTTCAACGATGCCCGATACGGCGGCGACAAGATACTGCGCGGTGTGCGCTCTTCGTCATACCAGGCTTTTGTGAACAATTGCTTCGCGCTGTGTCCACGCCAGGCTCTGCATGCACGCACTCTTGGTTTTGTGCATCCGCATACGGGCGAGGAAATGTTTTTCAGCGCCGATGTGCCGGCCGACATGACCGCGCTTATCGAACGTTGGCGCACATATGTTTCAGGTTCAAGGCAGATATGACATGAAAGGACTTGACGGATTTTCAACGACAGATTACGGCCTTATAGGGCAACCGCTCGGCCACTCGAAATCAAAGGCTTTTTTCACCGACTTGTTCGCATCGCGCGGCAGCGATGAAAGCTACGACAATTTTGAACTCGCCGAACTGACTCCAGAAAGCCTGTATCGGCTGGTACTTCTTAATCCTCGCCTTAAAGGCTTTAATGTCACTGCGCCATATAAAGAAGAAATAATAGCTTTTCTCGACAGTCTAAGCCCTGAGGCCGAGCGTGTCGGGGCTGTCAATACGGTCAAGATTGTCAGAAGCGACGATGGCCGAGTTTTGGCCTTGAAAGGCTATAATACCGATGTCGAAGGCTTCCGTCGGAGTGTCGAACCCATGGCACGCAAGCTCCGTCCCGGGCAGGGCGCTCTTGTGTTGGGCACAGGGGGCGCGTCGAAGGCCGTTGTCGAGGCTTTGCGCCAACTCGGCGTCGAGGCTGTGAGGGTTTCGCGGACAAAGACGGGCGCCAATATGGTATCGTACGGCGATGTTTCGGCAAGTTTGATAGCCGGCCATCCGCTTATAGTCAACACCACTCCCTTGGGCACATGGCCCGATACATCGTCTGCGCCCCCGTTCCCCTACGAATTGCTGCCGCCCGAAGCGATGGCGCACGACCTTGTATATAACCCGTCAGAGACCGAGTTCATGCGCCGGTGCTCAGGCCGTGGCGCCGAAGTCAAGAACGGTCTCGAAATGTTGCATAACCAGGCTTTGGCCTCTTTGAATATTTGGAAAAATCAATGAAACAGCTTTCTCGTATAATCTACATTGCAGCGATTGCGCTGATACTCTTTCCTTTCGCTCAAATCGGCTTGCCCGGCTTTTCGATTTCGGCGCCGATAGCCCTGTTGATGGGGCTTGTGTTCGCCTTTATTTTCCCGAATCCGTGCCCTAAATTCAATAAGAAGACCTCTAAATATCTTCTCCAGGTGGCCGTTGTCTGCCTTGGCTTCAACATGAATTTGCAGGAATCGCTCAAATCGGGTTCCGAAGGCATGCTCTTCACCGTCGTGTCGGTGGTGGGTGTTATGTGCCTGGGCGTACTTTTGGGATATTGGCTTAACATCAATCGCAAGACCGGCTATCTGATTTCGTCGGGCACGGCTATCTGCGGCGGCAGTGCCATTGCCGCAGTAGGGCCTGTGGTAAAGGCCAACGAGAACGAGATGGCCGTGTCGCTCGGTGTGATTTTTATCCTGAATTCCATTGCGCTTTTCGTTTTTCCTCCATTGGGTCATCTTCTCGACATGAGCCAACAGCAGTTCGGCACATGGGCGGCAATAGCCATCCACGATACCTCGTCGGTTGTCGGTGCCGGTGAAATCTACGGCGAAGAAGCCCTGCAGGTCGGCACGCTCATCAAACTTACGCGTGCGTTGTGGATAATTCCGCTTGCCCTTGTCACCATGTTCATCTTCCGCGACAAGACGGCCAAGATTTCCATACCTTGGTTCATATTCATATTCGTACTCGCAATGGTGGTGAACACCTACGTGCCGCTGCCCGGGTGGTTTGTCAGCACAATGGTGTGGGTCGCCAAGCGCGGCATGGTGGTGACGCTGTTTCTTATAGGCGCGTCCCTGTCGCTTGCTTCTATAAAGCAAGTCGGAGTTCGGCCATTGCTGCAGGCTGTCATCCTTTGGGTGGTAATCAGCATCACTTCGCTTGTTGTAGTCCTTAACACCATCGCTTAAAGGCGTCTCGCAAACACTTAGGAATGGAGCGCGTGACAAATGGCGCACCGGCGCTCCTGCTTGCCGCAGCGGCATTCTCGGGCATCTTTTTGGTTGCCGCCGCTATTCCGCTTGGTCTGTTCGTGGCCTTGGCCGTAGCATTGTCGACCTTATGGCTTTTCCGTCACCGTCGTGGCGCTCCGGCACTCTTTGCCGCCGTGTTTGTGCTGATGGCTGCGTTGACATGGGCTTCGATGCCGCCTAAGGTACAGATGTTCGAGACTCACTCTTATCGTGCCGTGGTCGAGGAAATCAAGACCGGGGCACGCTCACAAAGAGGTATTGCCAAGGTGCTTGCCGTCGATGGTGATGCCGTGGACGGATTTCGGGTGTCTTTTCTTGTCGGGGATATTGTTCCACAGATGCGATCCGGCGATATTGTCGGCTTTAAGGCGGCGCTTCAGCCCTCGGACCGATATGCCGATGTCCCGCATATGGGCGCTTCAGTTTTGGCCGGTAAGGCTGACAGAGTGTCGGCTTCGGTGTCGCTTATGCCGTCAGACATATCTGTCGAAGGCCATAGCAGTGCCCTGAAATACCGTTTTGACGATATGCGGCAGGCTGTAGCCGAAGTCGTCTATGCCTCGCCTTTGTCGGCCGATGCTTCGCGGCTTCTTGTAGCATCGTGCCTCGGTACGGGCGATGCCGATGTGGAGCTTAAAGAGAATTTCAGGTCGGCGGGGCTGTCGCATCTTTTGTGCGTCAGCGGCTTCCATGTCGGTATTGTGGCATGGCTCGTGTCGCTTGTCCTTTTGCCTATGAGGCTGACGCGCTACGGACGCCTGCGCTATGCGCTTGTCTCTGTTGTCGTGTGGCTTTATGCCTTCATGGTAGGCTTCGGTGCTCCGGTTGTACGTGCGACTATAATGCTGACGGTCTATTGTATGTCGCGTATGCTACAGCGTGGGCGGTCGCCTTTCAATGCCCTTTGTGTGGCGTTCTTCGTCGTACTACTTGTAGAACCTATGTGGCTTTTCTCTGCCGGTTTCCAGTTGTCGTTTTCGGCGGTGGCGGCGTTGCTTGTCTTTGCCGGGCCGCTGAACCCTGTGCCGAAGCGCCATGCCAAACTTCGCTCTGCCGCGTCGCTTCTCATCGTGCCCTTGGCTGTGGTGCTCGGTTCGGCGCCTGTCATGCTTGTGTGGTTCCATCGTCTGCCTGTGCTCACCATGCCTGCCAATGCCGTGGCGTCGTTGCTCTTCCCCGTGTTCATGGCCGGGGGCGCCACTGCCGTGGTCTTGTCGCATGCAGGGTTGGCGTCATGGCCGTGTAGCTTGGTCAATGGCCTGCACACCTTTATGTGCCATATTTTCGACCGCTTCGGTGCGATGGCAGATGCCGTTTCGCCTTATATGGGTCTCGGCACGGTATCGCTTGTCGCACTTGTCGTTGCCGTGGTGTCCTTGGCAATCCTTGTAAATATCGGCAAAGGCCGGGCAAGGATATATTTCGCCTCTTTGTCCGCGTCGGCACTTCTTTGTGTGGGTTGCGAGCCGACCGCGAAGACTTCGCCGTGCGCTGTTATAGACTCGGCAGCAGGCGCCACAAGCCTTTGGGCGGTGTCGGATGGAGTACCATATGTGTTCGCTTTCGAAGGCCGTGCCGAAGCGTCATCAATGGCGAAACGTTTCTTCGCGGCGCAGGGTTTCAGCCCTGACAGCATCCGATGTCTGACAGGCGGCAAGACCTTGGAACTGTCGGGACAAAAACTACGCTTTGTAGACAAAGCCACGGCGTGCGATGGCATCGGAGCTTGCGATGTACTTGTCGTAGGCCGTTCGTTCGGTGGTGATATGGATGCACTTCTTGCAGGGACGCGCCCGAAACGCGTGCTCTTTTCCGCAACTCTGAGTGAAAAGCTCCGCAAGGCCTGCACCGCATCTTGTGCCCGAGCCGGCATCCCCTGCCAAATCCTTGCCGAAAAAGCGGTGTGCCTCAGGTGAGATGAGTGTTCAAATTTCGATGTCAGCCTCTATAATAGTAGAAGCGTCGGTAGCGATAAGCATGTTGCGTGCATGGAATATGACGCCGTCTTCTTCCACGCGGCTAAGCGTTGCCGATTGGGTTTCTTTAAAGCCGTCGAACGGCTCTAAAAGGTAGTTGTTGGGCGAGCAGTAGTTGAAGTGGACGATATGCTTTTCTTTGTCGATTAAATGCAAGCCGGCAAGTTTTGTGCGGACCGCGTCCATTTGTGATATTGCCTTGGGCCCGTAATCTTCTATTTTGTTTTCTCCGCAATATTTCAGCTCAAGGAATAAGACCCAATTGCGTTGTCCGTCAGGTGCATCTTGGGCGGCGAACATAGCTTCGCAGTTTTGTATTCCTTTTTTGAAAGCCGGGTAGTCTTCGATATTTACGGCCAAATGCCTGATGCCGCCCTGTGGCTCGATTTTGAAGTGGAAATACTCAATGTCGTCAAACGGCGTGTCGGAAATAATTACGCCTTTGCCGCTGCCGGGTATGTTGGTATAGTCTGCTACGAAAGCATCGAACAACCTGATTTCTGATTTGTCGAACAGATTGAGCATCTCTTACGATTTATCGACAGACAATATGTTTTTGAAATCGACCATAAGGCTTTTCATCACACGGTCGAAGTAATTGTTGCGTATCAATCCGTCAGAGTCTTGTATTGTCTGGTTGACCTCTTTATCGGGAGCTTTGAGTTGTCCGTCGCGTAGTTCCCAGACAGACACAATCGAGGGGTCTACCCAGGAGGCTTTTGAAAATTTCAGGCGAGGCAGCTCTTTTTGTTTTTTTATTCCCGTAAGATACGCCATCATGCAGTTGTTTAAGGCATATACGATAAACGGGCTATGGGTGGTGATGGTGAGGTTGTCGCGCTCGAAATTCATCATTTCAAGCATGCTGTAGACAAGCGAAGCCTGCGTTTCGGGGAACAGGTTCTGTTCGGGTTCTTCGATTATGATGTTTGAGAAGCTCGGACGACTTATGCGCTTTTCAATATCTCTGAGATGTTGTAGCAGCGGTTCTTTCGAAAAATCCAAATGCGATAGTGCGCTAAGCCGTTTTGCAAGCGATTCTACTTGCTCGTTATCCTGGGGCGTTTTGACCGGGACAGGGATTTCAGCCAATATGGCGCCACGGGCCGAGCCTTCCCGTATCTGTTTCAGTCGCTGCGGCGAACGGTTTTCTTCGTGAGAATATATCCACTCTGTCAGATATTTGAAATATACATATAGCGGAGTGGTTGCTTGCAATCCGCTTGAAGCCTGAGATAAGGGTATCGGATGTTCCGGCTGATTGTCTATCATAATCATATCGTCGGCTCCGGCTTCGTTGTAGAAGTAGCTTACATTCAGCCCCATCAGTTTCACCGAATCCTTTCGGGTGAATTTGTCGCGAATGCTCATCCAGTCAGACAGAAAGCTCCGCAGATAGTTTGTGGGCAAATCCATCGACAGGCTTTGCGGAATGCCTATGATATTTCGTTCGGATGGTATGTAGGCGTTTTTGGATACTGCGGCATCTCTGACGCCGCCGCTTTCGGTGACTGTCATTTTGCCCTTGGCGTAATCGATGTTGATGCAGCGCCCGGTATAGTGGAACTCCGACAGCTCTTTTGTCAGATAGCTTGAAATATTGTGGTATTCAACAAAATATTGATTTACAAAATCTTCGTTGATATGCCATATGCTCTGGCGGATAACGGCATCTTTCTGTAGCCATTGGCAAAAGCTCAAAATTTTGGCAATGGTGCTTTTGCCGCTACTTTGAGGGCCTAAAAACACATTGATGCGGTTGAGGTCGATGTCGATATTTTTTATCGGGCCGATATTTCGTATAGATAGATGGGCCATAAGGTCTTTGTTGAATTCAATGCAAAGGTAACAATAAGTCGAACGCAAAACAAATTATTTTGGTTTTGCCGGGAGATATAACAAAGGCAGGCCCGGATGGCGCGTTCTCGCTGCCGTCCGGGTCTGTCTTTTGGTGCTGCACGGAGTGCCCGTGCAGGCGGTCATATCATAGAACTATAACTATTGGAGCCTGTTATTTGCGGATGAACTTGCGGCCTTTGACTACGACGATGCCTTTGTAGCTGTCGCCGACCGGCTGTCCGAAGAGGTTGTAGGCCTGTTCGTCGCCACGGTTCTCGACATATACGTTTTCGATGCCTGTCGTCTCGTCGTTGGGGAACTCAATGCTGAGCGATGCCGGGGTCTCTGTAGCTTCAGGTAATGCTATATAGGATTTGAAAGGATTTATGCGTACTTTCGGATTCTCCTTTTCGTTTTCATCAAGAGCCGTGTATTTTGTGAATTCAGCTCCATTAAGATAGTAGCTGTCTGTAGGCACATAGTGCATCTGAAGAACGCCAACAAGAGGGTTGCCCTCTGATTTGAGGTCAGGGATGTAGAGCGGATGTTTACCATCATTGTTATCACTGACAGTAGAGTACGTCGGTTTAGATGTTATGTTTGCGGTATATGTGCCGGATGCGGCTTTAAGCACCACGGGTGTATTTGCCGCAACGGCGTTACCTTGAATCAAGGTGGCTTGGGCTATATTCGGATTTTCGACATCATATGAGAGCGTATAAGCTTTTATGTTTTCGGGCAGTTCTATATCGGCCGGACATACAAAGGTTTCGACTTCTGAATCACCAATAGTGATGTCCATAGTGGTTGCCGGTTCTATGGAAAGCATTGTTGTCGCATAGTCCAGGCTCGCCTTGTAAATGCCTGACTTAAAGCCTTTGCTGCTATCAAAAACATTGCTGCCTGTTGTTGTGAAAAATAAAAAATCAGTCTCCACGTTGTTGTTTAATTTGCTGATAGGTTTACACTCACCGTTATCTATGGGTATATTTAAGTATGTTGAAACTTTTTCACCATTTTTCTGGGGGTCGAAGACACACAACGCCCTAGTTTTTGTGTCGGCGACACCATATAGGCTGTTGCTTGTGCAAAATCGCAGAGCCGGTTTCGTCGCATTTGCATCATAAACTAATGCCCCTATAGTCATTGTGAACGGTTCGTCTATCGACGTAAGGTTGAAATTCCATGTGGCTGTGAGGCTTTTTTCTTCGCCTGTAGTATTGGTGTATTGGCATTTAAGGGTAAATGCGTATTTGGCAGGTTTGTTTGCACCGACAACATCGATAGGTACGCTGACGGAATACACGTCGCCGAATCGATTGCCGCGTTCGTATGATTTCGTTAGAGTGTAAGTCGCTTCGGTCGGTTCTACGTCGGTGCGTTTGAGTGTTAGAGTGTACGTTGGGCCGTCGGGTGTGGGTGCTTCACTTTCCTGCGCAAATCCGCAGAGAGCCGTCAGGGCCGATAGTGTAAGGAGTAAAGTTTTTTTCATGTCAGTTAGATTTTTGATTGATTTTTCTGTTGCAAAAGTAGGGGAGAGGCGTTCGGGGCGATGTCAGATTATGGTATTCGGATGCAATGAAACTGCAAAATCGCACTATCTGAGGCTTTTGTCGAGCTGTCGGAGGGCTTCTCGCCGCAATGTTTTGCCTGCTGTGGCTTTTATGGGGGCGATTGCCGACCATTCGGCGAGTTCAGTCGCTGTCACCGGCTCGTCGAGCCGCGCCGACCATTCGGTGAGTACGCCACGCAAGCCGAGCCGTTGAGCCATGCCGAAGTCAGGGTCGGAGGGAGTGAGGTCGTCGAAGTATATAAGGGTTGCGTTTTCCTCGATGAGCCTGTCCTGTAGCTGCAATATGTCGATGTTCTGAACGGGCACGGCTTTGTCTATGGCTATTGACGCCGCCGCTCCGGCGGCTTGTCCGAGAGCCATCCAACAAGGTTCCATCCGCAGGGTGGAGAAGCCTATGTGCGAGCCGCTGACAGGCACCGGTAGCAGAAGGTTGTCGACCTCTTTCGGCACAATCACGCCGTAGGGTACGGTGTATACCGCCGTAGGGTAGCTTATGAAACCGTCGAGATGCACGCGCCCTTTCTCGCGTTTGCGTGCCGCATGCGAGTCGAGTGCATAGTGGCTTGCCGTGATGCTCGATTGGTGCAAGGGCGGACGGATCCCCGGTGCTACGGGCAGCGCGTCTTTGGCGGTGAAGAAGTATACTCCCTCAAATCGGCGCCCTTCGCGCACATATACCTGACGGGGAAAGTTGCCGTTGTCGGCATACTCGTCGGCCGACAGCCCCCAACGATTGATTTCGCGCCTGAATTGTGGCGGCAGAGTGCTGTCGTTTGCCGCAAACCAGAACAGCCCTAAGGTGTAGTCGCGCAGGCGTTCGGCGAACTTGTCGCGCCATTCCCACGACGAGGTGGGCCACGGCCAATTTTCTTCGGGCAGGTCGGTCGAAATCAGTGCCGCGTGCTGGTTGTTGGCGTCGGTCTTGCCGTTCGGCTCGGTGTTTATAGTCACGAGTTTTTCTATTCCCCAGCTGTCCCACGGCGTGATAGAGCGCTCACCGCCTGCGAGCAGATGACGGCGGTTGGCTTCCATCATTTCGGGGGTGACGTCGGCGAATGCACGCCATGTGTTGCGCCCTGTCCATACGTCATCGGCAAGCGAGAGGTATTCGTTGCGGTCGTATCGTTCGGGCTTCGGGAAAGGTATCATCTGCGCCGTGTCGCGAGTGAGGCAAAGACGATAGTTGTATGCCTGCACGGCGTTGTCCGGCTCGCCCGTGCTGCCTTCGGCCGGCATCGATTTCCAGTATTCGTATGTCTTGCCTGCGCCCGGCTCTCCGAACTCCCACGCCGCTTCGCGCCCTATGCGGAAAGGCACGCTTGCGGCGGCGCCGAGGTCGCCTTCGTAGGTTGCGTCGATGAATATTTTGCCCTCATAGCGCTCTTCTTCGCCGCTGAGCCGGTTTACGACCCGTATGCCGGTGATGTGCGAACCGTCCATTTCGATGTCGCCGGTCGAGAAGTTGAATTGGCGCATAGTGAGCACTTTGATGCGCGAGGCTTCTTTGGCGAGCATGTCAGAGAATATTTTTTCGGCGACCGAAGGCTCGAAGTGGAAGCCGTCGCTACAGTCGGCCACCTGCTGCGAAGATGCACCATAGGTGTCGGCGTAGTATTTTTTGACCGCATCGGTGAACTCGGCGAAAAGTCCTGTCGTGGCGCCGCGCGTCGCTATGTCGGTGGCACCGAGGCCGTTTGCCGGCAGGCCGCCTATGTGGTCCGAGCGTTCGAGGATGACCGAAGTCTTGCCCATGCGCGCCGCCTCGATGGCCGCCATTATTCCGCCGGGGTTGGCGCCTACGATTACTATGTCGTAGCTCTCGGCCGCAAGTATGCCTGCGCCGAGCAACAGGGCGGCTATGCCTGCGAGTATCGTCTTCATCGTGTGGTGGCGTGTTTCATCATTATTTCGACCTGCGGACGGTCGACTGAATAATCGTCTTCGGGATGTACCCCGAGGATGTATCTGTTCCACCGTGCGCCTGCGGCCCAATAGGTGCCCTCTACGTCGTTGTCGGCGAGGTATGCGAGAAAATTGTCGAGGCATTCGAGCCAACGTGGGTCATCGCCGGGCACGCCGTACTCGCCGAACATGCCGCGTTTGCCGTGTTTGCGGAGCCATTCGACAAAAGGCCTTGCGCGGTCGACGCCGATTGTGGGATATGCGCCCTCTTCTTCGTAGCTTTTGCGGTATATGCCCGAAGCGTCGTTGTCGAAGTAGCAATGTGCCTCGTAGATGATGTTGTCGGACGGGTCTTTCAGATTTTCAAGGCCTTGGTTGATGTAGGGCCAGCGCTCGGCCGAGCTCCAAGTGTTGCCTGCGACCACTATTGCGGTGCGGCGGTCGATGGCGCGGATTGAGTCGATAGCAGTCTGTGCGATGTCGACCCACGGGCAGCTTTCGAGCATGTCGTGCGGTTCGTTGCACAGACCGTAGCCGTAAAGGCCCGGCTCGTCTTTCAGCTTACGGGCTATTTCGGCCCATGCCTGCGCGAAATGCGCCGGCTGTAGGGTGTCGCCTATGATGCGGTTCGCGCCCATGTATTTGCGCCGTCCGTAGTTGTGCATGTCGAGGAGTATCTTCATGCCGCGTGCGTCGGCCTGGCGGAGCAGGTAGCGGATATATTCGAGTTCGTCGGTGCTGAGCGGCCCGTTGACCTCGCGCTGCAACCGCTCCCATTTGAACGGCAGCCTTATGAGCATCATGTTTTTCGATGCCCAATAGTCGAGTTCGTCGGTCGTGGGGTAGTGGTAGTCTATGTTGAAGCGGCCTACGCCGTCCATCTTTTTATGGAAGAACTCGGCACCGGCAAGGTTTACGCCGAACGGACGGGCTGCCTCTGCCTTTGAGCTGAACTCGGCCAACTGCCATGCCGAAGGCTCGTCGGTAAGTTCATATTCAAGGACGGCACCGTTGGCGATTTCTTCATGTTTGAGCCATGAACGGCCGAGATTTTTGCCGTTGAGCGTCACCGAAGCGATGTACCGTGCGCCGGGACATGCCTTATTGGCTTTTACGATGATTTTCTTGCCGTTCTCCATTGTCAGACTCACGCTGTCGAAAGACGGCGGTATAAGATAATACAAGTCCTGACCGGCGTTGGGGAACAGACCTATGGATGTGAACACATACCATGAACCCATCGCGCCGCTGTCTTCATTGTCGGGATAACCTTTCTCGATGCTGAACGAGCTGCGGCGGATTGCATCGACATAGTGTGCCGTAAGGTCGGGCCTGTCGCAATGATGGAAGATGAAAGGCGCAAGGAAGCCCGGTTCGTTCGACAGGTCGACGAGTTTGTTGTCGAAACCGTAACAGAGCCTGCGCACCATCTCGTCCTTGCCGCCGCAGAGGCTGATAAGATGTTCTGTCTGTGCCGGAGTGAACAAAGTGTAGCACCACGAGTTGCCCTCGTAGAAATAATCGACCCAAGGGCCGTAGACGTGTGCCGGGTCGAAATCGACCCAAGAGCCGTCGGCATTGCGCGGAGTAATGAAGCCTTTGAAGCCGTGGCTCTCTGTGGCCGGGTTGAACATGTTCTCCCACCGACGTGAACGTTCGGCCATCCGTGCCGCCGTTGCAGTGTCCCCCATTATTGCGGCCACACGAGCGCAACAGTCATCGTTGTAGGCATATTCCATGGTGTAGGAACACGACATCATCTTGCCTTCGCCCGGCACCCATCCGAGTTCGAGATATTCGGGGCATCGCGCATTGGCGGCATTGTGGCGCATTACGCCGTATGCCTTGTCGCGGTCGAAGCCTTTCACGCCTTTGATTATTGCGTCGGCTATGACATTGTCGACATCGTCGCCGCCCTGCTTGTTGTCCCACTCCATCGAGGCTGTGAACGTCGGCGTGCATTTGCCGTGGTGCTCAAGGCGTTCGATGAACGAGTTCACCGTCTTTGCCACGAAGCTCTCTTCGAGCAGGGTGAGCAGAGGGTAGCATGTGCGCCAGGTGTCCCATATGCAGAAGTGGTCGTCGATATGGGCCTGTCGGCTCTGCCAATGCGGATTGTCGCCCGAGCGGTCACGAGGCATCACCAAAGAGTGGTAGAGGGCGGTGTAGAACAGCTTTTTGTCGTTTTCGTCGCCGGTAACACTTATCCGGCCGAGAGCCTTGTTCCATTCGTCGCGTGCGGTATCGCTTATCTGCGAAACGTCGCGGCGGTCGATTTCGGTGTAGCGGTAGCGGCCTGCGTCGCGGACACTGCGCAACGAAATGCCGACAGAGGCGTTTACGACCGTTTTGTTGAGGTCGATACGTGCATACAGCTCTTTTTTGCCCCGGTTTACGATTTTGACTTTTGCGTCGGGGTCGTCGAGCACCATCGAAAAGAAAACTTTGTAAGGCTCTTCGCTGCCGAAGCCTCCGGCATATTCGCCCCAGCCCGACAGAGTGCCCGTTGCCGGGTCGTAGTCGATTTCGCCGCCGTTGAATGTGCCCTTCACTATCGGCACTATGTGCTGCGGTATGCTGTGGCGCATGTCGAGCAGAAGAGTTTTCTGCTTGTGTTCGGGATAGGTGAAACGGTAAGCCACGGCGTGGTGCGTGGGGGCCATCTCTGCGGTTATTCCGTAGCGGTCGAGGTGCACCTTATAATAATAGGGGCTTGCCGTTTCGGCCGATTTGGGTGAGTCGTGCCCGTCTTCCTTTGCTGAGAAGCGTGTCTGTGGCGAGAGAAACACCTGTCCGTATCTCGACCACCCGATGCCCGACACATGAAGTTGCCCGAAGCCGCGGATGAGGTCGTGTTCGTCATATCCGTTCTGTCCGCCTGCCGGTGTCTGAGGCGAGGGGTTGACAGAACCGTGTGGCACTTGCGGCCCTATTACGCAGTTGCTGTTTCCGCGTACGCCCATATATAAATCGACCATGTCGGCCGGTGTTTTCTCTGCGGCAGCCGTTAGCGATGCCGCTGTAAGAAACGCGAGCAATAAGGAGTGTTTTATCATAGTCGGTCAATTTTGCTGAAATAGTCGCGGTAGCGCGTCAGTGCTTCGATATAGTAGTAGTCGGCATAGTTGATGGATGCGTCGACTTCGTATCCGGCCGGCAGATTGCCTGTCGAGTGCAACAGGAAAGCAGAGTTTTGCTTGCGGCTCTGATAGTCGGGCGACGAAAGGCTGTGCAGCATTTTCTCGGATGCCTTGATGTATTTTTTCGCCATTTCGGGCTTGTCTTCGAGCTGGGCCAATTCGAGCAATGCCGACGCCACGATGGCAGCAGCCGAGGCGTCGCGCTCGGCATTCGGAATGGCCGGGTCGTCGAAATCCCAATATGGAACGTAATCATCTGGAAGCCTCGAAAGGTATGCCTCGGTTATCTTTTCGGCGAAGCGCAGAAAGGTTTTGTCGCCGGTTTCGCGGTAGACGGTCGTGAAGCCGTATATGCCCCATGCCTGGCCGCGCGACCAAAAGCTGTTGTCGTTGAGTCCCTGGTTGGTGCATCCGCGTATGAAATCGCCCGAAATGCTGTCGTACAGAGCCACGTGGTAGCTCGTGTAGTCGTCGCGGAATTGGTTCTTCATGGTGCGCCGAGCGTGCGACACAGCCATCTCCCGGTATTTTTCAGAGCCGCCGTTCTTTGATGCGAAGAAGAGCAGCTGCAGGTTCATCATGTTGTCCATGATGGTGTTGTGCGGCCATCCGTTGTCGCTTACGGCATGCGGCCACGAAAGTATGGTGCCGACTTTAGGGTTGTAGAGCTTCGCGAGTTTGGCGGCTCCTTCGAGCATGATGTCGCGATATTCGGCACGGCCGGTGTTTGCATAGGCATGGCCGAAGCTGCATATCAGCTGAAAGCCTATGTCGTGGTCGGGCTGGTGCTTTTTTGCCACGAGTGGGCGTTGGCGTTCGGTGTATGCCAAGGCCTGTAGTTTGTCGGTCAGTTTGCCCGTGTTTTCGTAGTTGTACCACAATATGCCCGGCCAGAAACCGCTCGTCCAGTCGAAAGCGTTTGTCGTGTGCCAGCTGCATTTGTCGATGTCGATGCTACGGGGCAGCACGCTGTCGTTTGGCAGCGTTTCGAAAGTGCGTTCGATTTGCCTGTTGCAGTATTCAAGCTGTTTCTCGGCCCATTTCACCTGTTTTTTCTTGGCGAGCAGTTCGCAGGGTGTGGCTGTAAGCACAACGGTGAGGGCGGCGAGTATTACGGCTCTGTAAAATCTCATAAAAGGTGTGCGTGTTACGTTTCCGGTTATTGTGGTGCTAAATTACTTTGAAGCGTGTAGCTGCGGTGTCATAAAACTATATTCCGATGCAAGAATATGGTACTTCTACGGTAGTACCTGCACGCAGATTGGTCGGTAGGAGCACTTCGTGCTTTCCGCGCGGTGTCGTCACTGTGACGAGATGGTGGCGCCGCGACGGGTCGGCGAGATAGAGATGTCCTTGACGCAGCATGAGCATGCACGGACGGTCGACGGCGAAGCGTCCGGCCGAGGTGGTGATTTCGCCTTTTTCGTAGAATATCATGTAGGCGACGGCGCCGTCGTTGCTTTCGACAGCCTGCAGCCCGTTGCCGTTGGCGATGATTTTGAACCATTGTTCGGGGGCTTTGTCGCCGCAGCCCGGAGCGACGGAGTAGGCGTATGTGCCGTTCGTCGGTTTTATGCCGTGCATGAGCGTGAGGCTGAATATGTCGCCTTCGCTTGTGTTGTCGGCATAGTCGACCTTGTCGACGCAGTTGCGCCAGCTGCCGTGGCGGTGTGCCGTAGATGCGTCGAAGTCGCCGTCGATGATATGGTAGCAGTTTCCGGCGTGGAAAACGCGGCTTCCGTCGCGACGCACGGGTGTGGCGGCATAGCATTGTTCTACGGTGGTGACTATGCTGTCGGGAATGTCAGAGCGGATGTCGCTGCCGAGGCACACGTAGCCCTCGTCGAAGAAGAACCAGCCTTTGCGGGCTTTCAGTCCTGTCTGACCGCTGATGAAGTCGAAGCCGACGGCACCGTAGAGGCTGTCGCACACGGCTCCGGCAAAGACTGTCGGGTCGTCGAGTACCTGGAGCGGCCCCCAGTCGTCCGGCTGTCCGTATGGCAGCAGAGGAGTGGTCGCCCCGGGTATTTTACGGAAATCGTAGAGCGGCCAGATGTCGGCATATTCGCGGCCTGTGACAGACAGCATGCAGGCACCGTCGCCGCGGAAGTGGTTGCGCAGACCTTCGCTGTTGTGGGCGGCTTCTTGGTTGGCGTTGCGGACCGAGTGGATGCGCACGGCGGTCTGGAATGTGGGGCGTCCGAAGACGAAATAGTCGGATTGCCAAAAATGGTGCGCGTACGAGCCTGAGAATTCGGCATTTCCGTCGAAGATGTCGGCGGCATTTTGCAGTTCATTTAGTCGATAGCCGCCGGAGACTGCCGCAAGACGTTTAACCAGACGCGACGTTACTGCGCCTTCGCCCGGGCGCGACAGCTCGCGGTTCATTATGGATGGTTCGGCGTAGCGTCCGCGCACAAGGTGTCGGCAGACGGCGTCGAGATAGTAGTCGATTACAAAATTGATGCCTTCGGGAGCGAAACGGCATTCAGTGTCGGCGAGGAGCGCAGCCCAATAAGAGTAGTACTCGGGCAGTTCCATGCCGTAGGTGAGGGTGGAGTTTACTCTGTCGCCACGGTGGTGGAATGTCATGTCGGCCTGTACGCCTCGTCCGGCCGGATGCCAGGAGTTGCGCACTGCCGGGCCGCCGGCGGCATCGAGCATTATTTCTTCGAGGGGCGCGATGCGCGCTTCGGCCTCGATTTTTTTGAACAGTTTGGCGGCTTCGGCATAGTCGTGCCGCCAAATGAGTACTTTAGCGTGGTTGCTGATAACCTGAATCCGGTCGCCGCCCGGTCGTGCCGGGTGGTCTTCGGAGTCTATTATGTCGAGCGAGCGGCTTATTTTCTGTCGGAGTTCAGCCGGAATGTCGCTGTCGAGGATGTATGCGAGGGAGAGCATGCGGCGAGGTACGCCGATTTTCTGATACCACCAGTTGTCGTTGCGGTAGCCGGTGTCGAACCAGTGCTTCAGGGCAAGGACGGCTTTGTCGAGCATCTGCCTGTCTTTCTTCGGCGCCTGTTCGTAAGCGAGTGCCATGTCGACTATTCTGTCGAGGTGATATTCGAGCTGCCATAGCGAGCGCGAGCCGTCGGTATAGTCGATGTCGGGCCAGCGGCCGTCTTTGCCGAGGCTCTTTTTCCATTTTTCGGCGTCGCCTTTGGGTGCTGCCGAAAGATACTCGGCGCGTACTTTTTCGCGTACGTCATCCATTTGAGCCAATGCACAGGAAAGTGCGAGCAGACATATGAGCAGGGCGGATAACCTTTTCATGGCGGTTTAGGATATGGTATAAGGTTCGTTTTTTTGAAATATAGGGGGCGTCGGGTATTTCGCCGACGCCCCCGATGTGGTTTATCTGTTATTTCTGGAGATATTTGCGGCCGTTGCGGATTACGAAGCCTTTGTAGTTTTCATCGACTTCGATACCCATGAGGTTATAGGTGCGGCCGTCGCCTTCGGTGGCAGGTGCAACCGAAACGCCTTCTACACCGCTGCCTTTAGCCCAATCGGTGAAGTATTTGCTGAGCACTTCTTTCATGGTAGTTTTCTCTACGGCGTAGTTACCGTGATAGGCGCTCTTGTCGGGCTGTACGGAGAGCGAGTTGCTTTCGTACATAGCTCCGGCACACCAGTATGTGGCGCATACCTGATATTCGCGGAAGAGGTCGAGTGCTCCGTCGAGGAGGTCGAGGTATCGCGGGTCGCCTGTGCTGTGTTCGGGGTAAGGAACTCCGAATTCGCCTATGAGACCTTTTGCGCCGTTGGTCTTGCACCATTCGAGGAAAGGCAGGAAGCGTTTGCGGTAGTCGACGTCAGAGTAGGCTTTCTGATATGTGCCCGAGTTGTCGGCATCGAAGTAGCCGTGAGCCTGGAACACTATCTTGTTCTGGGGGTCTTTGAGTTTAGCCAAGAGCCACGGGCTGTTCTGCTTGTAGCTCCAAGCCACTTCGGTAGAGTATTCGGGGTACTGCTTGTCGGAGCGGTCGCCGTAAATCCATTCGTAGGCCGATGCCCAGTTTGTGCCTTCGACTATGATTTGTGCGTTGGTGTCGACCTTGCGGATTTCGTCGATGGCAGCTTGGTAGGCTTCGAGAAGCACTTGTGCCGTTACTTTAGGTTCGTTCTGCAAGTCGTAGCCCCAAATGTTCTTGTAGTCTTTGAACTCGTTGGCGATAGCGCCCCACATCTTGGCAAAGCGTTCGATGGTGTATTCGCCTTCGCCGATTTTGTATTGTGTGCCGTCGATGGTGCGCTCTGCATAGTCGTGGGCGTCGAGGAATACCCATATGCCCATGCGTTCGGCTTCGGCCACTACGGCTTTCATTGCGGCAACGTCGCTCTTGGAGCCGTTGGCATAGTCGGGTTCGGGATTTTTGATGTCTTCGATGAAACGGGCTGCGCGGAAAGGCAGGCGGATGAGTTTGACTTTATGATAGTTGAAATAAGCGAGGTCGTCGAGACGCGGATACATGTAGTCGTAGCCGAAAGTGCCGGGTACTTTGCCGCCTGATGCCGACGAAAGGTTCACGCCAAGCATGGGGGTGTCCATCGGAGGCAGTTCGTGTGCCGTCCAATCGCGCAGGTCGGGAAGTTTGGGACCACCCGGGCCGCCTTCGCCTGGCTTACCCCAGAAGTATACATTATCGGCATAGAGGGTTTTGCCCGAGCCGCCTTTGCGCAGGCGCAGTACGGCCATCTGGGTTTCAAAGTCGAAGTTGAGGAAGTTGGTCAGAGGAATGTCGAAAGAAGTCCATTTGCCGGGCTGCAGTTCGCGGTAGTATGGCTGGTCATCTTTGGTTTCATAGGCTGAGCCGTCGGCGGCATTCCAGTTTTGGAAGCCCACGTTGATAGATGCTACAGCATCGTCGGCAGGTGTGTAGAAGTCGAAGTGCACATATCCCTTGTCGGAAACGTCGCGTTGGCCGAGGTTTACGGGAACCCAATTGAAGTTGGTGATGCGGCATATCTGCTGGCCTTCTGCCTGGTCGAGGATTTCGACTTTGCCTTCGCCGTAAGTCGCTACTTCGAATTTGCCGAACAGGTTAGGATATGCGTCGGAGAAGAAAGCTTTGACATCGGAAGCGTCGGTGGTCGGCACCGGTGCGACCGGCGGCAGT
This sequence comes from uncultured Muribaculaceae bacterium, assembly GCA_910583525.1. Lineage (GTDB taxonomy): Bacteria > Bacteroidota > Bacteroidia > Bacteroidales > Muribaculaceae > CAG-873. The sequence continues at coordinate 51,628 of CAJTXL010000018.1, forward strand.
CCGGGCATGGGCGGATTTACGTTGCCATCTTTCCATCCGGCATCTGTCGTGCCTTTGGCACCTTCGTCGGTGCAGAAATAGATGTTGTCGATGGCAATGGAGCCTGTTCCGCTATGTTTGAGACGTATTTCGTTGATGGCCGAAGCATCGAGACCCTTGGCGGTGAAGTCGGCAAGTTTGATGTTGAGGCTCGTCCACATGCCTTTTGTCAGTTCGGGGCTGCCGGTGTAGAACGAGGTGTTGCCGTTTACGAGAACGGGCTGTACGGAGGCGCATGCGTCGCTGCCGTCGGGTGTGGCTACGTCGATGTGCAGGAATGTCATGTCGGAAGCGTCGATGCTGCCTACGCCGAGTTTAATCCAATTGTAGCCGGTAATCATTATAGCCTTGTCGGTATCTGATGTAGATACTTCTTCGAAAGTCAGGCCGCTGTTGCCGCCTTCATTCGTCATTGTGCATACGGGGGTATAAGCGTCACTGTATATCGATTTGACGCTTGCCGCGCTGTTGGTCGGCACGGGCGCCGGTTTCAGCGTCGGAGCTGGCGGCTCCGGCCCTACTATGGCATTTTCGGAATAGAAATATACGTTGTCGAGGTATACGATGCCTGTCTTTCCAGCCGGGTCCTTGAAGGTGATGTTGTTCACCGCCGAAAGTCCTACATTCTGGAAATCCTGCATTTTAAGGTCGACGCTTACCCATTGTCCGGCCTTGAGCGTCTGTTTTCCGCTGTAAGCCTCTTTCTTTGCTGCGACATTGTACATGCCGGGCTGTATGGCTGTGGTGACATTGTTCTGCGGAACGTAGACATCGAAGTGCACGCGGTCGAGGTTTGAGAGGTCGACGGTGGTAGTGCCGGCCACTTCACCGAGTGCGAAATGCGCCCATCGGAAGTCGCGAACTTCGAGCACATGCTCTCCCGGTGCTATTTCTTTCGATGTGATTTGACAGCCGTTGTTGTTGTATCCGTCGAAATTGAAATAGCTGTCGTATGCGTCGCTGTAGCACGAACGCACTTTCGAAGCGTCGATAGTAGGCTTAGGAGCTGGAAGAGTCGGTGTCGTGTTCTCCGGCGCTTTGGTAGTGTAGAAATACACATTGTCCATATAGAAGGTGTTGCCCGGAGTCTTTGTCATTGTCATGCGGAACACCTGGGTGTTCGAAAAGTCGTATCCGCTGAATGCCGACAAGGGAATGTCGATAGAAGTCCATTGTCCGGCCGGGGTGTCGGTGTTGTAGTCGTTGGCATATTTTTCGCCGCCGCTGAACAGCGCGAAACCGAAACGAACCTGGCTTACGCCGCCCGATGTCGGGGCATAGACGTCGGCGTGCATGTACTCCATGTCGTTGAGTTTGCGGCCTCCGAGGCTCACTGCCACGTAGTCGCCCGAGAATTTGAGCACATTGTCGTTGCCGTTGATGGTGACGGTTTCCATCGTTGCGCCATGTTGGCGGTCCCATTTGGTGAAAGCCGTGTAGGCGTCGCTGAACGCCGATTTCACCTGGTCGGGGCTATGTGTCGGCGTGGGTGCCGATACCGTAGGCGCTTGTGCGTATGCAAGGGGCGCAAACGCCGCGAGTGCCATGGCCAATAATACTGATTTGATTTTCATGGGGTAAAATATTGAATGATGTTTAATGAGTCTTTAAGGTTCGTTTTATGGCCGCAAGTTATGCCGAATATCATAGGCGCGATGCCATTATTCTATTTTTGAGTGCAACAATACGCTTGGCGGCGAAATTTGCCGTTTTGTCGTAGAGCAGCTTCAACAGAAGTCCCCCTGCGAGCACGAATGCGAAGCGTGCGCCCCATGAACCGGGAAAAAGGTTGAAGCCCCGCAGGACAAACACGGGTATTGTGTGCCACAGGTAAAGCCACATGGAGTTGGCGCTTAGATACTGCCAGAAACGCATCCCTACAGGGCGCTTTAACATGCCGGAGAGCATATAGAGTGCTACGGCGCATGTAATGCCGTAGGATATGTAGAGCGACGAGGGCGGATATTTCGATGCCTGCGGGTCGAAGCCGCTGTGGCCGATGCTCCATACGGCGATGGCGGCTGCCGATGCCGCCAATACCGTGGCGGCACATTTCTTGTCGGCCTTGCGGAGCGACAGCCCTACGCATGCTATGATGGAGTAGCCGCAGAGGTACAGCACATAGTCGCGGATGAAAAACGTAAGCGGCTCACGGCCTTCGGGGTCTATTGCGGCGCAGGCTATATTCTGCAATATGTATGCTGCGGCAAGAACGGGGAGAGTGCCTTTCGTGCCGAGACGGCGTACGGCCTTGTCGAGCAAGGGCATGACAAGAGCCATCATGAGGAACACACGCATTATCCATACGAAAGGTATGGCCGGCCAGTTCCAAAGCAGATATGAGCCGGCAATGATTTCGGGTGTCATCAGTTCCGACGGCACTATAGGCAGGAATGCCGACAGCACGAACAGGATAGTCAGAAACTGCGCCGTAGGTATGTAGATGCGCTTGAAGCGCCGCATGCAGTAGCGTCCGTAGCTGTCGGTGCCCTTGAGGCACATTGCCGACAGGAACACCATCAACGGAACATCGAAGGTGCGCGTCGCAGCCAGCCAAGACGGGGCGGAGGTGTGCGCTACAACCAAAAGCAGCAGCGCACACCCCCGCAGGAAGTCTATACGGAAATCCCGTGCCATTACATCATATTGTAGCGTTTGATGCTTATGACGCCTCCTGAAGTAGCTTTGAGGGAATTTATGTAGATGTAGGCTCTATATTTTCCGTCGGCGGTTTCGAGCCACATTCCGCCCTGGGTCTTCATGTTGACGCAGTAGTCGGGCATGCCGTCGAGGCGTATGGTCTCGAAGTCGAGGTCGTCGATATATGTGCCGTAGTCGGGTTCGTCGGTCAGATGGCCGTCGATTATGCCCCATTCCTTTCGCAGTTTTACGTCGCGGTTCATGGTTTCGGGTATCTCGAGGTTATCGAGCCACTGCCGGTCGGCTGCCGGGGCCGCGAATGTGTGGCCGAACTCTATGCCCTGATTGATTTTGTTGCGCCACAGATAAACGAGGTCTATCTTCTCGGGCATCTCACGGGCTTCGGCAAGGGTGTAGGCCGCCATGTCTTCAAGCGAGATATAGCACCGTGCCTTGGTGAGCGTTATGTCGCGGCGCAGATATTGCTTGCAGACGGTGTACGGGCCCATCGTCATGCTTACGGTCTGGCCGTCTTTTGCTTTTGCCGTGAATTTGAAGCTCACTTCTTTGCCGCGCGCCTCTTCGGGGATTTTGTAGTAGTACCGCAGCGATGCGGCGCATGTGTCGGTGTTGAACTTCACGACCGTCGACGAACCGTCGGTAACCGACGGTGTGCCTACGGCCACGGGGATATCCATGCCCGACGAATTGGTGTGGTAGGAGTTGTGTTCGAGCCAAGTGCCTTCGTCACCGGGGATTGAAGCCTCTACTGTACAGCTTTCAAGGCTGCCCGTGCCGTAGGGCATTGCCATGGCATAGACGAAATACAGCTCGTTACCGACCACGTTCGGGCCTAAAGTCCGTTTGAGGCATTTGTTGTTGAGCGGACGTACGCCGTCGTTGTCGCTGTCGGAGCAGGCCGCGGCACCTATGCCGAGCGCGGCTATGAGCAATATGTTGAGAATTCTGCTTTTCATAATGAGGCTGGTTGTTGTACGGTGACGTATATTGTGTAGGTCTTGCGCACGCGGCGGCTACCCGACACGACGGTGTATTTGCGCGGATTGTCGAGGTCGGAGAAGTCCGTTAGGCCTTCGACCTTGGGTTCGAGCTTGGCATCGGTTACCAAGGAAAATTTGGGATAGAGATGTTTCAAGTCCGTGCCGAAAGCCACCGTGATGTCGATGGTGCATTTTTCGTTGTCGATGATGGCATCGCCTACTTTTACGGTCAGACGGTCGGTGCCGGTAAGGTCGAAGTTGCTTACGTAGCATTCGTCGCGGTCGGTTATCAGCAGGCCGTCGTCGTCGACGGGGTTGTCGTTGCAGGCAACGGCGCCTATTATGCAGGCAATGCCGAGCAGCATTGTCCTGATGATGTTGGTCAGATATATACGGTAAATCATCGGTATGATTGTCTAAAGGTTAACGCCAGGGTTTGTTTTGTGTGAGGTTGGAGTTCTTGTTTCGTTCCGATTCGGGTATCTGGAAAATGTAGCTCTGCTCATACTGCAGCGAGGGCGAGTTTACCCAATATTCGTTCTCCTGTGCCCCGAATATGTCGTACCACTTGTAGCCGTTGCTGCCCGGGCCGCCGTAGACATGTTCGAGACGGCGCCAACGGCGCAAATCCCACAGGCGGTGACCTTCGGCAAGCAGTTCGACTATGCGCTCCTGTTCGATGGCTTCGAAGAAGTTGTCGCGGTTGTTGCACTTTTCTGGTGCGAGAGCCGGCAGGTTGCCGCGGTGGCGTACGCGGTTGACAAGTTCTATGCTCCTTGTCGTGGGTCCTTGTAGCTCGTTGTCGGCCTCGGCATACATCAGGAACACGTCGGCAAGCCTGATTACGGGCCAGTTGAGGTCGCCGTCGGTGCGCTCCTGCCCGGCGTAGTTGCGGACGAATTTACGGAATACGTATCCTGTCGTCGAGAGGATGTTGTAGGTGGTGTAGTGGTTTTCGGTCAACTTGCCGTCGTCATCGACGGTGAATGTCGACAGGGCACCTTCCCAGTTCTTGTATTCATATTGTGTAAGGCCGGTCTCTTTTAGCGACATCATGCCCATGCACTGTTCGTAGTCCCACATTATCGATGCTTTCATGCGGTAGTCGCGGTCGGCGTAGCTCTGCGGATTGAGTGTCGAGTTTGCGGCATTACGTGCGGCGTAGCTCGGAGTCATGCCTTTGAGCGGAGTGCAGAAGTCGCCGGTGACGGTGCTTTGGTAGCGGTCGGCTATGTTTGCACGCGGGTTTACCCACGATTGCGAGTACTGCACTGTTCGTCCGGCAAAGTCGCGCATAAGCTGTTCGCCCTGTCCTGTGCTTGTGCCACCGTGCTGGAATGTGAACACGTATTCCGGGTCGCCGTTGGCCGTGGGAAGGAAGAGGTAATAGTAGTTCGGCAGTTTTGCCGCTCCGCCGAGTTTTTTGACACGTCCCGAAAGGTCCTTGCCGTCGATGACGGTTCCGGCAGGCCATACTTCGGCAGGTCCGTCGCACTCGCCGGGTTCGCCGCCGCGGAAAAGGTCAAGGCCGAAATCGTCGATTACCGAGCCGAAATCGGCTCTTGCGGCACCGTAAGCCCTTTTGGCTTCGGCTTCGCTTGGCGTGAAGGTGTCCAGTTCGGGCCATCCGTAGTGGTTCCAGCATGCCCAATAGAGGTTTATTTTTCCGCGCAGCGCTATTGCCGCCGGTTTGCTGTATCGGCCTATTGTAGTGGCCTTGTCGGGGAGCGCTGTCACCACTTCGTCAAGGTCTGATATCAGTTTCTTGTATATTTCGGCAATGGGAGTGCGCGAAATGTTCGCCACCTCGTCGTTGCTTTTCACGTTCCAGTCGATATAAGGAACGTCGCCCCACCATGTAATCAGGCGGAAATATACGAGCGCACGCAAGAGCTTACATTCGGCAATCACCGTTTCGAGGCGTTTGCGCTGCTCGTCAGAGCTTGCCGACGTGAGCATGTTTTCGACGTTCTCGATGGTGTAGTTGGCCTCGTTGACGGCCCCGTAGCAGTATTTGTACATGTTCTCGAACCATCCGCCGAATCCCCACGGCATGTAGTCCCAACGACCCATATAGGCGCGGCCGTTGTTGCCGTTGTTTGCAAGGAACGAGTTGCCGCGCATCTTCACGTATTCGCCCATGCCGTCGAGGTAGTAGTCGCGGTGGAAAAGGTAACGGGTGTCCGACATCACACCGGCGAGTGCCGACACGGCATCGTCTTCCGTCTTCCAGAATTTGTCTTTCGATAGCTGGTCGGTAGGCTCCTGGTCGAGCAGCCCGTCGCGGCATGACCCTGCCGACATTGCGGCCAGCATCAGCATCGGTATTATATATTTGGTCTTCATTATGGGAGTCTTCTTAGAATGATACATTTATTCCGACTGTATATGTCTTTGTGGTGGGGTAGAGGTCGCCGGAATTTGCCGGTTTTTCGGGGTCGAGGCCTTCGTATTTTGTCAGTGTGACAAGGTTGTCGGCGCTGAAATACACGCGCAGGTCCTGAACCCAGAATTTCGTGGTGATTTTCCGTGGTACGGTATAGCCGAGCTGTATGTTTTTCAGCCTGAAATAATCCATGTTGCGCAGATGGAACTCGTTCTCGGTTGCGTTTGTGGCATTGCCGCCGAGGCGTTCCCATTCACCGCCGCGGTTTTCCCACGACCATGGTTTGTAGAGATGGTCTTCGGTCGGGGTATAGCTCTGTGTTGGAAGGATGGTGGTGTTGTATTTTGTAATCCAGAAACCTCGGCGTCCGGCGCTTCCCTGCCACAGCATGGCAAAGTCGAAACCTCGCCATTCGGCCTTTACGTTGAGTGCGAAGTTGGTGGTAGGCGCGTCGCGCAGCGAGTTGGGGTCGGCCACTTTGTCGTTGCCGTCAAGAATGCCGTCGCCGTTGCGGTCGATGCGGATTATGTCGCCGGGCTTGGCGCCCTGGTCGGCATAGTCGTATGTATCCTGGAAGGTTTGGGCCAAAGAGCTTAGCGCAGGCATGTAGTATACGAAGTGGTAGGGCATGTTGAGGTATACATATCCTTTGTCGAGAAACTCGCCCCAACGTTCGAGGTTCATGCGGTTGTATGAAGCGTTGGCGTTGACCGAATAGGAGAATTCACCGGCCTTGTCGCGCCATGTCACGTTAGCCTCCACACCGCGGTTGCGCAGGTTTCCGAGGTTCGCTTTCGGGGCTTCATAGGCGCCGGTGAGGTGTATTGACATCTGCGAGTTCTGCAGCATGCCTTTCGTGAGGCGGTCGTAGTAGTCGAGTTCCGCCGACAGTCGTCCGCGCAGCAGGCTCAGGTCGAGGCCGACGTTGAACACCTGCGATTTTTCCCATGTCAGGGCGCGGTTGAGCATCTTGTTGTAGACGAAGCCTGATGCTATGGAGCCGTCGAACATGTAGTTGTTTTGCGTCATGATTTCGCGTTGCTGATATGAGCCGACACCGCTGTTGTTGCCGAGGTGGCCATATGACACGCGTATTTTGGCGTTGTTGAGCCATTGGTCTACCAAGGGTTTGAGCCAAGGTTCTTCGCTGAGGCGCCATCCGAGCGAACCCGAGGGGAAGAAGCCGTAGCGGTGTCCCGGCAGGAACTTCGAGCTGCCGTCGACGCGGAAATTGAACTCGGCGAGATAGCGGTCGTATGCGTTGTAGCTCGCACGGCCGATGAAAGAACGCAGCCCTTCACGCGACGATGTGCCGGATGTGGTCTGTATGGTTGTGAGAGCCGAGTTGATTTCGCTCAGCGACGGATGGATGCGGTTCTGCCGGGCGGTCGTATTGTTGCGGTTGTACCAATATTCCTCACTGTAAACGGCAAGGAGACGCATGTCGTGGTTTCCGCCGAAGTTGTGGTCGTAGCTCAGACGGAAGTTCATCAGGGTCTTGTAGCCGTTGTTGTTGCGGTCGGTCACGCCGGCGCTTGTGTTGACATACCACAGTTCTTTGTATTGGTCGCGCTGGAAGTCGTAGCTTTGCACGGGGTACGGAGCGTCTTTGTAGTATTGGTTATAGTAGCGCAGCGAGTAGTCGACGCGTGCGGTGAAGCCTTTGAAGGCGTTCCATTCGAGGAATGCCGTACCGTTAAGTTCCTGTCGTTTCTCCCGTTTTATAGAGTTGTTGTACACGCACAGCGGATTGAATGCTTCGGGCAGTTCGCCGTATGCCATCGGGCCGCCGTAGTGCCCTGTGGCCGGGTCGTAGGGATATATGCCCGAAACGGCGTTGCCTATGCGGTTGTCTTCGCCGTTGAAGCCGTTGCTTTGGCAGTATGAATATTTGCTCCAGCTGCCGTCCATCCTCATTCCCGTTTTGAGTTGTTTGAGAATGAGGTAGTCGAAGTTCATGCGTATGTTGTACCGGTCGTAGTCGTTGTTGATTTGCAGGCCTTTCTGCTTCATGTAGCCGAGCGAAGCGAAGAAGTTTACCTTTTCGCCGCCGCCTGTCGCCGACACGTTGTAGGTCTGAAGGCTGCCTGTGCGCATTATGTAGTCGAACCAGTCTGTGTTGGGGTAGCGCACCGGGTCTATCATGCCGAGCGCGAGCCATTGGTCGATTGTGCCTTCCTTGTAGTTCTGCTGCACACCGTTGGTGCCGGGGTTTGTCGCGGCCGAAATGCGGTGCAGGTTCAAGGATTCGGCATAGTCGCTTAGCAGGTCGTATGCCCGTGACGCTTTCTGCCAGCCGTATGAAGCGGCGAAGTTTATCCGTGTCGGTTTGTCCTTGCCTCCGCTTTTGGTCTTGATGAGTATAACACCGTTGGCGGCTCGCGAGCCGTAGACCGACGATGCCGTGGCGTCTTTCAGTACCGATATGCTCTCGATGTCGTTCATGTTGAGCCTGTTGATGTCTACGTCGGGCATGTCGTCGACCACTATCAGCGGCGATGCGTTGTTGATGGTGCCAAGGCCGCGGATAAGCAGCGATGCGCTGTTGTTTCCGGCCATGCCTGTGCTTTGGTTCACGGCAAGACCCGGGATAAGGCCCGACAGCGCCGATGAAACGTTGGGCACCGAGCGCGATGTCATGTCTTTGTCGACGGTGACCGAAGCCACCGAGCCGGTAAGGTTCACTTTCTTTTGTGTTCCGTAGCCGACCACGACCACCTGGTCGAGGGTGACGGCGTTGGAGCGCATCTGTATGTCGATGTTGCTCCGTCCGTTTACTTTTACGTTCTGTGGGTCGAAGCCGACATAGGAGAATTGCAGCGTGGCATTCTCGTCGGCCCGGATGCTGTATCGGCCGTCAAGGTCGGTGACGACGCCCGATTGCCGTCCTTTTACGGTGACCGACGCTCCTATCAGCGGTTCTTCGCTCTCGGAGTCTGTCACTATGCCGCTGACACTTATCTCCTTGGCGAAGCCTTGGAGGCAGACGACGGCGAGCACCGGCGTGATTAGTGATTTCAGTTTCATGCGATAGATTGGTGTTGGTTGGTATTTCTAACGTTTGCTTATGTAGTCTTTTGGCAGTTGTCCGAAATGCTCGAAGAAGCATTTGGAGAAGTACGATGGGGTGTTGAAGCCCACCATATAGCATACTTCGACAATCTGGTATTCGCCTGTGGCGAGCAGCTCGGCGCTTTTTATGAGTCGTACTATGCGGATATAGTCGTTCGGCGTCTTGCCTGTGATACCTTTGACGCGTTTGTGGAAGTTCGAACGGCTCATGTAGAACATCCTGGCGAGGTTGTCTATGTTGAAATCCGGATTGGTGAGGTTGTCAAGGATAAGAGTGTTGAGTTTTTCTACGAATTCTGCGTTTTCGCGTTCGCGTGTATCTTCTACGTGGGGTTTCTTGTAGTAGTCCAATGGTGATTTTATAAAATTGTCGCGCAACCGTGCGCGGTTTTCCAATATTGTGTTTATTTGTGCTCTGAGCTGTTCGAGGGAGAACGGTTTTTCGATATAGGCGTCGGCGCCGAAGTTCAGACCTTCTATTTTGGTCTCGACATCGGTTTTTGCCGACAGCAGTACCAGCGGCAGATGCGAGAAAGAGTCGTTGCCGCGTACGGCACGGCATAGCTCGATGCCGTCCATGTCGGGCATCATTATGTCGGATACTATTATGTCGACAGTGTTGTCTTCGAGGGCTTTGAGGGCATCGATGCCGTTTGATGCCGGAATGATGTTGAAGGAGTCGCCGAGGTTGTCGGTGATGAATTGCCTCAGTTCGTCGTTGTCTTCTACCACGAGCACGTTCGGCTTGGCGTTTCTCCTTGTGTTGTCGGTCTCGCCGGCGGTTTCGTCTTTGCCGCCGTCTTCCTGTGCCGATGTTTCGGCTGGTTCCGAGGCCTCGATGTCGGTAGGTATGCTGACAATGAAGCGGCTTCCGTGTCCGTAGTCCGATTCGACGCTTATTTCGCCGCCGTGCATGTGCGCAAGGCTTTGCGCCAAAGGCAGTCCGAGACCTGTGCCCGGATATTTGCCGTGGTCATCGACCTGATAGAACGATTCGAAGATGCGCGTCTTGTATTTGTCTTTGATGCCCGGGCCGTCATCTGATATCGAGAGTTCTATGCGTTGTGCCGAGGTGTCGTTGTGCAGCGTGACGCAGATGTTCTTGTCGGCGAATTTGATTGCGTTCGACATCAGATTTCCTACTATTTTGGCGAAAGCCTCGGCGTCGAGATTGCACTCGACACCGCTTTCCACACCCGAGATATCGAGGGTGATTGTGTGCATGTCGGCAAACTCGCGGTAGCGGTTGCAGATGTCCAAAACTATTTCTGAAGCCGAGCAATGCCGTGCATTGAGCTGCATGAGTTGCGATTCAACCTTGCGGAAGTCGAGCAGCTGGTTTACAAGTTCGAGCAGTCTGCCTACGTTGCTGCGCATCACCGACAGGTTGCGCCTGGTGCGCTCGTTCAGTTCGTCGGTTTTGAGTATCGTTTCGAGCGGCGCGCTTATCAGCGAAAGCGGCGTGCGGATTTCGTGCGCTATGTTGGTGAAGAATCCTATCTTGGCGTTGTACAGATCTTTTTCTTTGGCATGGCTGAACTCCACCAGCTTGCGCTTGTGGGCACGGTCCATGCGGCGTTTGATGTAGTAGAGCAGAGCCAGCAGAAGAAGCACATATACGGCCAGCATGGAGTTGGAGAGCAAGAACGACCGTTTTACTGTGACGTCCAGCTCTACGGTTTCGCCCCATACACCGTCGTTGTTGGCGCCTTTGATTTTTAAGGTATAATCGCCCGATGGTATGTTCATGTAGGCTATGTGCCGGTCGGTGCCCGAGAGCGTTTTCCAGTTTTTGTCGAAGCCTTCGAGGATGTATGCTATGGAATTGTGTTCCGGCGAAAGGTAGCTCAGGCATGCCACATCGAAGCTGAATGTAGACTGCGACGCCTCCAGCTCGATTTTGCGTGTTTTACTTATAGGAGCTTCGAGCATGCCGTGCTCGTCGGCTGTTGTGGCGCGGCGTCCGTTGACATATAGGTCGGTTATGCACACCGTCGGGGCCATGTCGTTTTCGGTAATGTCGGCCGGATTGAATGAAATGAATCCTCCCGAGCCTCCGAAATACAAGGTGTTGCCGTCGGACGAACGCAGCGATGCGTTGTGCATGTAGTGCATGTTTAGCAGTTTTTCGATATACCGCAGGTCATGCACACGGTACCCGTCGGCCGACAGTTTCACGAGGCCGCCGCCGGTCGATACCCAAAGGTTGCCGGCCATATCCTCGATTGTGGAGTATATTATATTGGACGGAATGCCGCCGTCGGCTTCGGTAAATCTCCTTTCCACGGCGCCGGTGGCCGGGTTGAACATGGCGAGGCCTTCGCCTTCGGTGCCTACCCACATCATGCCGCCCGAGTCGAGGAATATGTTGTTTATGTTGTTTCCCGGCAGCGATTTGGCATCGTCGGCCCGATGCGAGTAGTTGCTGATGCCTCCGTCGGCCGACAGCTTGAACAGGCCGTGGAAATGGGTCGCGAACCACACGTTGCCGCTGTAGTCTTCGAGGATTTTCATCACCGATGCCGTCTGTAGCTGAGGCAGACGTTCAAAACGACCGTCGGCATAGCGGCAGGCGCCTCTCGAAGTGCCTACATATATGTCGCCGCGCGATGTGCGGTACATCGAGTTTACGATGTTCGACGGCAGCCCGTCGGCTACCGTGTAGGTGCGGATTGTCCGTGCCGACGGGTAGTCGGCCACCACTATGCCGCGTTCATAATCGCTAATCCATACGTTGTTGCCGACGTTAAGCAGACCCTGCACATTGTCCGACAGCCCTTTTACGTTTTAGTGGTCGGAAGACTGGTTTTTGGCCAATAATCTGGATTTTAAGGATTTA
>CAJTXL010000019.1 GCA_910583525.1 uncultured Muribaculaceae bacterium
ATCCGTTTGGTTTGCAACATAGGAGGAGTACAGGAGGAACGGGAGTTTTTTATGTGGGTAAGGTGTTTAAGGTCGCTAAGGTCGTTAGGGTCTATGGGCTTTGAAGAGGGTTCGTGTTGATTATCGCTCGGCTCTCGACTTATTCGTAATTTTGGCTTCGCCTTAATTACTCTCGCTCGGCAAAATCAAATAAATTTGCTTTTGCTCTCGCTTATTCGTATTTTTGCACATTGAAACAAAATACACCATAATTATGGATTTATATTCAAAGATTGACGCCGACATTAAGGCTGCAATGCTTGCAAAAGACCGCATCCGCCTACAGGCTCTGCGCGGAATAAAAAAGGAATTCATCGAGGGCAAGACGGCTCCCGGCTCGAACGGTGAGCTTAGCGACGAAGCCGCAATGAAGATACTTGCCAAAATGGCAAAACAGCGCCGCGAAAGCGCACGCATCTACAATGAACAGAATCGCCCCGAACTTGCTCAGACCGAACTTGACGAGTGCGAGATAATAGAAGCGTATCTGCCCAAAGCTCTCTCGGACGAAGAGCTGACAGCCGAACTGACGGCTATAATCGCAAGCACAGGAGCTTCGTCGCCTGCCGACATGGGCAAAGTGATGGGCGTTGCGACAAAAGCCCTCGCGGGCCGTGCCGACGGTCGCGCCATATCGGCTAAAGTACGCGAACTCCTCGCGAAATAATCTACCGAAAACAACCGCAAAGACATGCTTACAATACAACAAATCAAAGCCGACCCCGAGGCTATAGTAGCCCGGCTGGCCGTCAAAGGCTTCAAGGGCGAAAAGCCCATAGCAAGGGTATTGGCCCTTGACGAACTGCGCCGCGGACTGCAACTCAAAAACGACAATGCCGCAGCCGAACTCAACCGCATGGCTGCAAGCATCGGGCAGGCCATGAAAGACGGGCGCCGCGAGGATGCCGACAAGGCAAAGGCGGCTGTCGCTATCCTCAAAGAAGAACAGAAAGCCATCGCCGAGGAACTGACGCGCACCGAAGACGCCATCCGCGACGAGCTTCTCAACATACCTAATGTGCCCTACTCGGGTGTACCCGAAGGCACATCTGCCGCCGACAATATAGTCGAGAAGACGGGAGGCCCCATGCCCGACCTCGGCGCCGACGCGCTCCCCCACTGGGAACTCGCAAAGAAATACAATCTCATAGATTTCGACCTCGGCGTCAAAATCACAGGAGCCGGCTTCCCTGTCTACCTCGGCAAGGGAGCCAAACTCCAGCGTGCCCTCATCCAATTTTTCCTCGACCAGGCTTCTGAAGCCGGCTACCTCGAAGTGCAGCCGCCATATGTAGTAAATGAGGCATCGGGCTACGGCACAGGCCAGCTTCCCGACAAAGAGGGTCAGATGTACTTTGTGACGCTCGACAAGCTCTACCTCATCCCCACCGCCGAAGTGCCCGTGACGAACCTGTACCGTGACGTGATTATTCCGGCCGAAAAGCTTCCGATTAAGAACTGCGCCTACTCGGCATGCTTCCGCCGCGAAGCCGGCAGCTACGGCAAGGACGTGCGCGGCCTCAACCGCCTGCACCAATTCGACAAGGTAGAAATAGTACGTATCGAAAAACCAGAGAACTCCTATGCAGCCCTCGAAGAGATGAAAGACCACGTGCAGGGTCTGCTCGAAAAACTCGGCCTGCCGTGGCACATCCTGCGTCTTTGCGGCGGCGACATGAGCTTCACTTCGGCCATCACATTCGATTTCGAGGTCTACTCCGCAGCCCAAGGACGCTGGCTTGAAGTGTCGTCGGTATCGAACTTCGAGACATACCAGGCCAACCGGCTCAAATGCCGCTACCGCGGAGAGGACAAAAAGACGCATCTGTGCCACACTCTCAACGGCTCGGCCCTGGCTCTGCCGCGCATAATGGCCGCGCTGCTCGAAAACAACCAGACACCGAAAGGCATCATCGTACCCGAATGCCTGCGCAAATACACCGGCTTCGACATCATAGACTGAACCCGTTCAATTAAACGACACCACAACGCCACACGGCAGACAAAGCCGCGTGGCGTTGACATTTTTATGAAAGGCGGCATACGACAAAAAACAACCGACGATTGAAATAAAATGTTTATATTTGCACAAACGAAACAAAAGGCACAAAGATGGACGCCAATACACTTGAATTTGTAACATACTGCATAAGTAAACTGGCACAAACGTTAAAATTAAGTCAACGCGAAGTTTACCGTCGACTAAAGCAGTCGGGCATCCTTTATGACTATATAGTGCCGTCGTATGATGTACTGCACACTTTTAGCTCACGCTATCTTATGGAAGACCTCACCGATTATATGAGGGAGAAAGGAGTGCTCTAAACCAAAAAATTTGTTTTGCTATCGACTTATCCGTATCTTTGGCTTCGCCTTAGATACTTTCGCTCGGCAAATTGCAAATAAATTTGCATTTGCACTCGACTTATTCGTATCTTTGTGAGCACCAATGCGTATGCTGACGGTGGGGATTATGCCCCGACGTTGTCATGCGTAGGCGTACGGCATTATTAACCAGACACATACATCACACAACACAAATGTTGAAACGTTTCTTCATATCGATGCTCGGCACTATGGCCGGCATTTGGATTTCGCTATTCCTCGTGATTTTCGGCGGCATCATGCTCGTGGGAGTAGCCATCGGCAAAAGCAGTGCCGACACTGCGGTAAAAGTCGAAAAAAAATCAATATTGTATTTCGACCTTTCGGGCACAATACAAGAGCGATACCAGAAACAGCCGTTCTTTGAGCTTCTGCAATCGTTCAACAACCAGGCACCGACACTCGAAGACATGCTCCGCGCTCTCGACGAAGCGGCCGACGACGACAAAATAGAAGGCCTGTTCATCAAATGCTCAGGCTCGTCGATGGGCGGAATGGCATCGCGAGAGGAGCTGATTGAAGCCATCAACATTTTCAAAGAATCAGGCAAGTGGGTCACCGCCTATGCCGACAACTATGCCCAAGGCGACTATCTTGTGGCCTCGACTGCCGACAGCCTCTTTCTCAACCCCGTGGGAGCGGTCGACATTCACGGCGTAGGGGGCATGGCGCCTTTCTACAAGGGACTGCTCGACAAACTCGGCGTAAAGATGCAGATAATAAAGGTGGGTACGTTCAAGAGCGCCGTAGAGCCTTATATCCTTACATCGATGAGCGAACCGGCCCGCCTACAGATGCAGCAGTACTGCGACACCTTGTGGAGCTACACGGCCGAGACAATCGCCGGCAACCGCGGCATTCCGGTAGATTCCATCCGCGCGCTCGCGCCACAGATGATATTCACCCGTCAGGCCGACACCTTCGTGGCCGACGGCCTTGTCGACGGCCTCAAGTACGCACGTCAGGCCGACGATTACCTACGAGAACTTACCGGCATCGATAAAGACAAGGACCTGCGGCTGGTAAGCCCTGCCGACTACCTTGCCTCGAAAAGCAAGGCTCTAAACTTCGGCACCGAGAAAGACCACATAGCAATCTACTATGCCGTAGGCGAAATCGTGGATGAAGGCAGCGAGGGCATAGTCGGCGCAACCGTGCCCGGCGAAATCATCGAACTCGCCGACAACGAGCACGTGCGCGGAATGGTACTGCGCGTCAACTCTCCCGGCGGCAGCGCTTTCGCCTCCGAGCAAATATGGGAAGCGCTGCAATACTTCAAGAGCAAAGGCAAACCGCTCTACGTATCGATGGGTGACTATGCCGCATCGGGCGGTTACTATATAAGCTGCGGCGCCGACACGATATTCGCCGACCGCACCACCATCACCGGCTCTATAGGCGTATTCGGCATGATTCCCGACCTTTCAGGCCTTGTAACCGACAAGCTTGGCATAAACTTCAGCACGGTAGAGACCAACGCCAACGCAGTGGGCCTTTCGACGGTCGAGCCTATGACCCCGTCGCAGCACGCCGCAATGCAGCGCTCTGTCGAGAACATATACGAGCTGTTCACATCGCGTGTGGCCGAAGGCCGCGGCATGCCCGTCGATTCGGTAAAAGCCATAGCCGAAGGCCGTGTATGGATTGGCTCGCGCGCGCTTGAACTCGGCCTCGTAGACTACCTCGGCTCTCTCGGCGCCGCCGTCGAAACCATGGCCGACGAACTCGACATGGACGCAGAAGATGTAGTGCGCTATCCCGGCGGCGAAGAAAAGCTTTGGGAAAAACTGCTGCGCGAATCGGGCAACATGGATGTGTTTGCATCGGAATTCGACGAAGAGACAATGCGCAATCTGCAATTCATCAAACGCCTCCGCTCAATGAACCCCATGCAGGCACGCATGGAAGACATCGTCTTGAAATAACAAAAAGCGACAACACTACAACACGCACCGCCGACACCTACACCGACAATGAAACAGCGCTCACTGATTGCTAAAATGGTACTGCTGCCATGCTCAAAGCTATATGGCGGAGTGACTTACATGCGCAACAAGTTCTTTGACTGGAAAGTGCTGAAAGAAGTAGGGTTCGACGTGCCCGTAATCACCGTGGGCAATATCGCCGTCGGCGGCACGGGCAAAACGCCTCACGTAGAATATCTCGTAGGGGCGTTCCGGCGCAATCGCAAGGTGGCAGTGCTCAGCCGCGGCTACCGACGCAACACAAAAGGCTTCATCATTGCCGGACGGACATCGACGCCGCGCGACATCGGAGACGAATCATACCAGATATACCACAAATTCAAAGGCGAGGTTACGGTGGCGGTATGCGAGGACCGCGTATTCGGCATCCGCGAACTCATGCGCCTTGACCCCGGCTTAGAGATGATAATCCTCGACGACGCCTTCCAGCACAGATACGTGAAGCCGGCCGTTTCGATTGTCATCACCGAATATAACCATCCGCTGTCAGAAGACCGCATGCTGCCCTACGGACGCCTGCGCGAGCCTGCAAGAGGCATAAACCGCGCCGACATCGTCATAGTGGCAAAATGCCCGGCAGGAATGACTCCTTGGGACTACCGCAGCGTAATCAACGACTACAACCTGTTCCCGTCGCAGCACCTCTTCTTCTCTCACTACGCCTACCAGCCTTTGCAGCCTGTGTTCCCCGATGTGGCCACTTCGGTGCCATATCTTGACTGGCTCAGCTCGGGCGACTCAATCCTCGCCGTAGCCGGCATAGGTAACCCCCGGCCGTTTGTGCGCCATCTGAAAAGTTTCGGTGCCAAAGTGAAAGTCGACATCTTCGCCGACCATCACCAGTACAATAAAAAAGACATAGAATATCTACTCGAACGCTACAAGTCGCTCAAAGGCAAGCAACGCATAATCGTAACCACCGAAAAAGACGCCGTGCGCCTTGCCGCGAACCCCTATTTCCCTCACGAACTGAAAGCCGTAAGCTACTACCTACCGATACAGGTAGAGTTCGAGAACCCCGGAGGCGAACAGCCGCTCGAAACCGTCATCGAAAAAGCGCTCTCGAACAGCTCTGTCATCAAGGTTTAAGCGTTAAGTCATCTTGATTTCAGTATATCAAAACGTCCTTTAAGCACTCCTTAACAATCAAAACAACGAACCGGCGGCATAGCCGTGGCGTTAAAGCTATAACTAACAAACACACAACCAAAATGCTCGACAAAATCAAAGAAACCGCCGATTTCCTGCGTCAGCGCGGAGGCGAAATGCCCAAAATAGCAATCATACTCGGCACCGGCCTCGGCTCGCTGGTCGACCACATCGAAGACAAACAATACATTCCCTACTCCGAAATCCCCAATTTTCCCGTTTCCACCGTGCAGGGCCATAGCGGCAACCTTATATTCGGCACCATGGGAGGACGCCGTGTAATGGCTATGCAGGGCCGGTTCCACTACTACGAAGGCTACGACATGAAAACCGTAACTTTCCCCGTGCGAGTGTTCAAGGCACTCGGCGTAGAAACTCTTTTCGTATCGAACGCGGCCGGCGGCATGAACAAGGAGTTCGTCGTGGGCGACGTGATGGTGATAACCGACCACATAAACCTCTTCCCCGAAAATCCGCTTCGCGGCAAGAACTACGAGGAACTCGGGCCGCGCTTCCCGGCAATGACCGAGCCTTACGACCACAAACTGATAGCATTGGCCGACAAAGTCGCCGCCGAAAAAGGCCTGAGACTTATGCACGGCGTATATGTAGGCACAACCGGTCCGACATTCGAGACACCGGCCGAATATGAATACTTCCGAGTGATAGGCGGCGACGCCGTGGGCATGAGCACCGTGCCCGAAGTGATAGTGGCACGCCACGCCGACATGCGCGTGTTCGGCATCTCGGTCATCACCGACCTCGGCGGCAAAGACATCACCGAAGTGCCGTCGCACGAAGAAGTGCAGAAGGCTGCCGTCAAGGCACAGCCGACGGTCGAGGCGATTGTCAAAGAGATGGTAACACGCTGTTAAGACGTTGTCTAAAAACATATGGCTGAAAAGCAGACTGAAATATCGCAGCTTGGCGAGTTCGGGCTTATCGACCGCTTGACCGAAAGCCTGCCTATTGTCAACTCATCTACGGGCTACGGCGTCGGCGACGACGCCGCAGTCCTCGACTACGGTGCCGAAAAAGACGTTCTCGTAACTACAGACCTTCTGCTCGAAAACGTCCACTTCGACCTGACATACGTGCCCCTGAAGCATCTCGGCTACAAAGCCGCCGTCGTCAACTTCTCCGACGTATACGCCATGAACGGCACGCCACGGCAAATAACCGTGTCGTTGGGCATATCGAAGCGCTTCACCGTCGAACACATCGAAGAGCTTTATGCCGGCATACGGCTGGCATGCGGAATATACGGTGTAGACATTGTGGGCGGCGACACGTCGGCATCGCACCAAGGACTGGTGATTTCAATCACCTGCATAGGCGATGCGCCCAAAGGCAAGGCCGTGAAACGCAACGGCGCCCACGACACCGACCTTATATGTGTCAGCGGCGACCTCGGGGCGGCATATATGGGGCTGCAGCTTCTCGAACGCGAAAAAGTGGCGTCGGCCGGAAATGCCGACTTCGTCCCGGACTTCGCCGGCAAAGAGTATCTTGTAGAACGACAGCTCAAACCCGAAGCACGCCGCGACATCGTGGCCGAACTTGCGAAAGAAGGCATCGTGCCCACTTCGATGATTGACATCAGCGACGGCCTCTCGTCGGAACTGATGCACATATGCAAGCAAAGCAAATGCGGATGCCGCATCTACGAAGACCGTATTCCCATCGACTACCAGACCGCCGTAATGGCTGAAGAGCTGAACATGAACCTCGTAACCGCCGCCCTAAACGGAGGCGAAGACTACGAACTGCTCTTCACCGTACCGCTTACCGACCACGACAAGGTTGAAAAACTCGAAGGCGTAAAGGTAATCGGCTATATCTGCACCGCCGACCGCGGCTGCGCCATGGTGACACGCGACGGAAACGAGTTCGCGCTCAAAGCCCAAGGCTGGAATCCGCTCGCAGAGCCTCAGAACGACGATTTGACAAGCGAAGACTGAAAATATAATTTGGCGTATCGTCGATTTTTCGTACCTTTGCATCGCAGAACAGAAAAAATAGCACATCGAAATAAGTATGATAAACCGTAGTCTTATAAGAATCAAAACCATACAGATTCTTTACTCGTATCTACTCACCCGCAGCGACTTCTCCCTTGAAGCGCCACCGGCACCCGGCGAAGGCTCACGCGACCGCCAATTCGCATATTCGGTTTATCTCGACCTTCTGATTTTACTGCTAAAGCTTTCCGGGATGCCTCTCGGCCCCGGCGCGGGCATTACGCCCGAACCCGACCCGGTTTTCCGCAAGAACCGTGTCGGCAAAGCCCTGCGCGACGACAGCGCCGTGACGGGCATCCTGGGCCGCAACCGCGAACGCATGTCGAAATTCGACTCATGCCTGCCCGAGATAACGGCTGCCATAGCAGCATCGTCGATGTATGCCGACTACAAGCGCAAACGCAAACTCGACATGTCGGACGATGTCAAATTCTGGAGCACTGTATTCGCCACCACGATACGCAAACACAAGGGCGTTGAGCGTGTGCTGCGGCGCGACGACTCGTTCACCCATTTGGGCTTCGACACCGGCATGAAGATGTTTACGGCCACTCTCGCATCGTTCGACGACACAAGAGCTACATACCGCAAGGCTCGCACCGACCTCGACAAATCGCTGTCGTTGGCATACAGCCTTTACCATGCCCTGCTATGGCTACCGGTAAGACTTACCGACCTTCAGTCCCGCCGTCTCGACGCCAACAAAAACAAATACGTACCTACGGCCGAAGACCTCAACCCGAGCCTGCGCTTCGTCGACAATCTGTTTGTGAAAGCTTTGCGCGACTGCACGGCTCTCAGCGAGTATATCGACGACAACGCCGAGGCCGACCCGGCCTCGTGGCGCGACAGCGACTTGCTGCTCAACTCGTTGCTCGACAAAATTCTGACATCGGAAGCGTATGCCGAGTATATGGAAAGCCCTGCCGGCGACTTTGTGACCGACGCGACTTTCTGGCGCGAGATGATGCGCTCGGTAATAATACCGTCGGACGAACTTGCCGAAGCGCTTGAAACACGCTCGGTGTATTGGAACGATGACCTCGCCATAATGAGTACGTTCGTGCTCAAAACGATACGCCGCTCCTACGCCGCCCAGGCATCGGAAGGCGAAGAGCCCGATGGCGCGGAGGACCCCAAACAGGCGACCGGCACAATAGTGCCGTTGCCGAAATTCATGAACCACGACGATGAAGTGTTCGGCATGCAGCTGTTCGAATACGTTGTCGAGAACCGAGAGACATACCGTGCCGACATCGACAAGTTCATCGATACCAAACAATGGGACACCGAACGTCTGGCGTTCATGGACATTGTCATTATGATGACGGCCATCGCCGAACTCATCCATTACCCGTCGATACCCGTGCCTGTGACGCTGAACGAGTATATCGAAATAGCAAACGACTACAGCACTCCGCGCAGCGGCCAGTTTATCAACGGCATCCTCTTCTCCGTGATAAAAATGCTCAACGAAGAGGGTATCATATCAAAATAACAACCATCTACAACCATACCTGTTATGACAAATTTCATCCTTCTCGACGCAGCAGCCGGCGGAGCCGGCGGTTTCAGCAGCATCCTCATGATTGTCGCATTGTTCGTAATCTTCTATTTCTTCATGATACGTCCCCAACAGAAACGTCAGAAAGAAATAAAGAAGTTCCGCGAATCACTCGACAAAGGCAGCAAAATTGTGACAGCCGGCGGCATATACGGCACCATAAAAGAAGTGCGCGACACATACTTCATTGTCGAAGTCAGCAACAATGTCAGCATCCGCGTAGACAAAGGCTCGGTATATCCTTCGGCTGAAGACGCCAACCAGGCCGCCGCACAGAACGGAGAACAGAAATAGAAGTGATTTAAACTTATTTATTAATGTTAAAATTAAAAGTGATTTATGGCTTGCGTCAATCTTTCGGCGTCTTTCCGGCGTCTTTTGAGCTGCCGCATCGGTCATGTGGCACAGCCACACTCCCTCTTTGCAGCTCAAAATCCACTCGGAAATACATCCGAAAGCTTAACGAATAAAAAGTCTAAATCACTTCATAAACTCTGCCCACAGGCAGAAAACGCAGAGGACAGCACATGGCCTCGTTGAAAACATTTTTCAAACGTTGCATCATTGCGTTGCGCTCCCCACGTGGGCGCGACACAATGATGTTTCTGCTTTTTGTGCTGATTTCAGGCATATTATGGTCTGTGCTGTCGCTCAACGAAGAGGAGCAATACGACGTGCGCATGCCAGTGCGCATAACGCATGTTCCTGACTCCGTAACCTTAATTTCACCGGGGCCCGACGCGCTGAGCGTGAGCCTTACGGCCAAAGGCACACAACTGCTTAAAATGAGCCTCGGGCAAATCCCGACCGTCAATATCGATTTCAGAGCTTTCCGTGCAGGCGGCTCGCTGCGACTGTCGGCCACTGACCTCAAAGGCCTTGTCCGCAACTCCTCGGGCGGCTCAAATGTGACGGTGGTCTATCCTGACACACTCAACCTGCCCTACACCACCCACGAAGGACTTAAAGTGCCCGTAAGAGTCGATTACAAAGTGACCCCGGGTCCACAGTCTGCATTGGCCGGTCGGCCGAAACTTTCTGCCGACACCGTATCGGTATTCACCAAGGGCAATCTGCCCGACAACTTCGAGGCGGTGACAACCGAGCCTATACGTTTGCTTAGCATCGACAAAAGCACATCGCGGCGAGTAAAACTGATAGGGCCAGCCGGAACGAGAATCATACCCGACAGCATAGACGTGCATTTCGAAGTAGAACCTCTCATATTCAAAAGCCGCAAAGTGGTGATAGAGCCTGTCAATGTACCCCGTGACATAAAACTCATAACCTTCCCGGCTCAAATCGACGTGTTCTACATGGTGCCTGTCAGCGAATATCAGCGCAGCGAAAACCATTTCAGGGTCGTTGCCGACTACCGCTCGATACGTCCCGGCTCTAAGAACGTCAAGCTACAGCTGAAAAACGTGCCCGACAAATTCCAGAACGTCTACCTTTCGGCCGACAGTGCCGAATATATAATCGAACGCCATTGACAACCCGTCTTATAGCGCTTACCGGCGGCATCGGTGCCGGCAAATCGGTAGTCAGCAGAGTGCTGCGATGCCTGGGATATGATGTCTTCGACTGCGACAGCGAGGCAAAGGCACTGATGGACGGCAATGCAGCCATCAAGGAGCGGCTTATGTCTGAAATATCACCCGAAGTAATACTCGACGGAGAAATCGACAGGCAACGGCTCGCACAGATAGTATTTGCCGACGCCGAAAAACTCGCGGCACTCAACGCGATAGTACACACCGCCGTAAAAGAACACATACGCCATTGGCACCAATGCCGGACAGCTTCCGTAGCTTTTGTAGAAACCGCCATCCTGTTTGAAAGCGGCCTCAACAGGCTTGTCGATGCCGAATGGCGCGTCTCAGCCCCAACCGAACTTAGAATACTCCGTGTAATGGCACGTAACGGTATGACCGCGGAACAAGTAAGGCAACGCATAAAATCACAGTCCTTTACCCCCTCCCCCGGAGAACCGAGGCCACCGCTTACCATGATAGTCAACGACGGGTTCGTGCCTCTTTTGCCTCAAATCTTCAAAGCACTGCAAAGCATTACACAATAAAATCAATTACAGCCACCTTATCTATAAATACAATACATACACACCTATGAAAAAATATGCCATAATGGCCATAATGACATTCTGCGCGGCAAACAGCTTCGGCAATGCTCTCGACGACATGTGCCGGCGCCTTTTCGGAGCCAAGTCCGATGCTTTCATATTCAAGGAGCTATCAGACAGCACCGAGCGGTATGTGGTGCGCACCGATACCACTTCCGGCAAGATACTTATAGAGGGCACCACACCCTCATCAATGGCCGTAGGGCTTAACCGCTATCTATATTCCTGCGCCAAGACCGACGTGTCGTGGCATGCGCTCGACGAAGTCTGTCTGCCCGACACCCTTCCGCGTCCTTCACAGCCTCTTGAAGGCGAGGCCCGTTGCGGAATGCGTTTCTTTCTCAACTACTGCACCTTCGGCTACACCATGCCGTTCTGGCAATGGTCTGATTGGGAGCGCCTGATTGATTGGATGGCGCTCCAAGGCATCAACATGCCGCTTGCCATAACAGGGCAGGAAGCCATATGGCAACGCGTATGGAAATCATACGGCCTCGATGACTACACCATCAGAAGTTTCTTCACCGGCCCGGCACATCTACCGTGGCACCGGATGCTGAACGTCGACCGTTGGGAAGGCCCCCTGCCGCAAAGCTATATCGACTCTCAGGAAGAACTACAGAAAAAAATCGTAGCGCGCGAACGCGAACTCGGCATGAAGCCGGTAATGCCGGCCTTCGCAGGGCATGTGCCGCCGGAACTCGGCAAAGTGCGTCCGGGCATCACCATACATCCGATGAGCAGGTGGGGCGACCTCGACCCCGAACTTTACCGTTCCTATTTCATCGAACCGTCGGAAGCATTGTTCGATTCAATACAGACGCGTTTCATCGAAGAGCAGGAACGCACATTCGGAACCGACCACATCTATGGCCTCGACCCGTTCAACGAAATAGAAGTGCCGTCGTGGGAAGAAGACTATCTTCACCTCGCATCGGCCCGAATAAGCCAATCGCTGCAGAAGGCCGACCCCGAAGCACGATGGCTGCAGATGTCGTGGATGTTCCACTACATGCGCAACAAGTGGACACCCGAACACGTAAAAGCTTTCCTCACCGGCGTTTCGCCCGAACGCCTTATTTTGCTCGACTACTACTGCGACTTCAAAGAGATGTGGAAAGAGACCGAGCAATTCTACGGGCGGCCGTTCATATGGTGCTATCTCGGCAACTTCGGCGGCAACAGCTTTCTGACGGGAGATATGGATAAAGTCTACGGGCGTACTGAAGAGGCTTTCGCCGAATGCCCGTCGACCATGGCCGGTATCGGCGGCACGCTCGAAGGCCTTGACGAGAACCCGATGATGCACAGCTATGCCCTCGACCGCGCGTGGCGTCACCACGAGCAAGCCCCCACACCCGGCTCATGGCTTGAACGACGGGCTTTGGCCCGTGGGGGCGCAGACGACAGTCGCATTATCGAGGCATGGCGCATATTGGGCGACTCGATATACCGCTCGACGAGCCTCAGCCAAGGCATTCTTGTCAATGCCCGGCCACACCTCAAAGGCCACGGTTCGTGGACGACGAACAACCGATACAAATACGACAACGCCGTCCTTGCCCAAGCATGGGAGCTCTTGACCGAAGCCGACAGCGACAGTCCGGCGCATCGCTACGACGTGGTGAACGTGGGCCGTCAGGTGCTCGGCAACCATTTCGAGAAACTTCGCGACGATTTCACCGCGGCTTACGAGGCCGGCGACATCGCAACAATGCACACTGCCGCCGACAGGATGGACGGACTTATAGCCGACCTCGACCGCCTGCTTGCGACACACCATGCGTTCAGCCTCGGCAAATGGCTGTCAGACGCAAGGCGCATGGGCGCCACGCCTGAAGAGGCCGACTACTACGAGACCAACGCACGCCGGCTAATCACCACGTGGGGACAGGCAGGGACGAACCTGAACGACTACGCCAACCGTGACCGTTCGGGGCTGACAGGCACTTTCTACCGCGAGCGCTGGCGCATGTTCACCGACGCCGTCATCGCCGCAGCTGCCGAAGACCGTGAGTTTACCGACAGCGACAGCCTCTACACCGCCCTGCCCCAATGGGAATGGGAGTGGACTTCGCGCCACGACAGCTTCCCGATAGAATCGGGCGAAGACCCTAAGCGTCTGTCGAAAAGCCTGCTCGAAAAATACGCCCCTTTTTGAAGGCATCTAAAAACACAAGAAAAGGTTGCATCAATACAACCTTTTCTTGAAATTTTTTTACTATGTTTCTCTTCAACTGAAACTAAGGTGCAAAAAATTTGGCCGGGTCGAAAATTTTTCGTTACTTTGCACTCTGAATTGTGGCACATCCTTTTAAAGCCTGCGGAAAAGATGCGACCGAAGGTGATATGAGAACTGCGATGCCGGCTGCAACTCCTTGATGATAAAAGAAATAAAACGAACGATAAACCATTAACAGCCATGTCAAAGATTTGTCAAATCACCGGCAAAAAAGCGATTGTGGGAAATAACGTTTCGCACTCGAAGCGTCGCACCAAACGCAAATTCAACGTTAACCTCTTCACAAAGAAGTTCTATTGGGTAGAGCAGGAAATGTGGATTAGCCTCACCATTTCGGCTGCCGGCCTTCGCACAATCAACAAACTCGGCCTTGATGCCGCCATGAAGCAGGCTTACCAGAAAGGTATCCTTCAAGCATCGGACATCAAACCCGTAGGTTTTTAATTCTCCCACTCTAAACTGACGAAACAATGGCAAAGAAAGCAAAAGGCAATCGCGTACAGGTGATACTCGAATGCACCGAACATAAAGCAAGCGGCATGCCCGGCACAAGCCGCTACATCACCACAAAAAACCGCAAAAACACCACCGAACGTCTCGAACTTAAGAAATACAACCCCATCCTTAAGCGAGTAACCGTACATAAAGAAATCAAATAATATTAAGTAGATATGGCAAAGAAAACCGTCGCATCGCTCCAGAAAGGCGAAGGCCGCACCTACAGCAAGGTTATCAAGATGGTGAAGTCGCCCAAAACCGGCGCTTACGTCTTCAAAGAAGAAATGGTTCCCAACGACGCTGTGAAAGACGCTCTCAAATAACCCCCCCTTCACCGCTATTTATGATATCAAGGCAGGAAGCGCCAATACACGGCGGCAGTTCCTGCCTCTTTTGTTTTCTCTATAATCCATTAGCATGAAAGACGGATTTTTCCGCGTAGCGGCCGCGTCGCCGCTCGTAACGGTAGCCGACACCGAAGCCAACGCCGAGCACATACTCAAAATAATCGATGATGTGCGCGAGCGCGACGCCGATGCCGTAGTGTTCCCCGAAATGTGCATTACGGCATATACCTGCGCTGACCTCTTTCATAGCGAAACACTGCTCAAAAATGCCCTAAGGGCATTGAGGCAGATAACAGAGCACACAGCCGACACCGAAGACATGCTCGTAATTGTCGGCGCGCCTCTGCGTGTGGGTAATGCCGTCTACAACTGCGCTTTCGCCATCGCAAACGGTATGGTGCTCGGCATAGTGCCGAAGACTTACATACCGAACTACAACGAATTCTACGAAAAACGGTGGTTCGCGCCGGCTCCGGCAAACGGTCTCCCGAGCCATGCCGACCTATGGGATGGTGCAGAGCAAATTCCGTTCGTAGCCGGAGCAACGGGTGTTTTCGCCGGAGTAAGAATCGGAATAGAAATCTGCGAGGACCTTTGGACGCCCATACCGCCAAGCTGCGCCATGGCGCTTGACGGAGCCGAAATTATCTTCAATCTTTCGGCAAGCGACGACCTGATAGGCAAACGGGCCTATACGGCAGACCTCATACGCCAGCAGTCGGCACGGTGCATATGCGGATATGTCTATGCCTCGGCAGGCTTCGGAGAATCGTCGACCGACCTCGTTTTCGACGCAAAACAATTCATAGCCGAAAACGGCAGGATGCTCAGCAGCAACAAGCCCTGGACTTCGGGCGACACATATATAATAGCCGACATCGACATCGAGGCCATACGCCGCGACAGACTGCACAACACTTCCTTCGACGATTGCCGCGCAAAGCAAGACAAGCTTCCGCTGCAACTTTTCGCAAAAGACCCGGCATCGTTCCTCCGCTCGCCACGGCATCCTTTCGACGACACTCTGCTGCGTGACATAGACCCGCACCCCTTCGTGCCGTCGTCGGCAGAACATCTCAAGGAACGTTGCGAGGAAATCATCAACATACAAGTGGCAGGCCTCGCCCAAAGGCTCAATGCCACCCGTTGCGGCAAACTTGTGGTGGGCATATCGGGAGGGCTCGACTCCACCTTGGCACTATTAGTGGCGACACGCACATTCGACCGGCTCGGCCTTGACCGTTCGGGCATAACGGGCGTTACGATGCCCGGATTCGGCACTACCGACCGCACCCACGGCAACGCTTTGACGCTGATGCGGAGCCTCGGAGTGTCGATGCGCGAGATTTCAATAGCGGCTGCCGTCAACCAACACTTTGCCGATATAGAACACGACCCGACAGTCCACGATGTGACATACGAGAACAGCCAGGCGCGCGAACGCACGCAAATCCTGATGGATGTCGCCAACCAGGTCGGCGGAATGGTGCTCGGAACAGGCGACCTCTCGGAGCTGGCACTCGGCTGGGCCACATATAACGGCGACCACATGTCGATGTACGGCGTCAATGCAGGCGTACCCAAAACGCTCGTGAGACACCTTACACGCTATTTCGCCGACATAACCGAAAATGCCGACGAGCGCGCGGCTCTGCTCGACATTATCGACACCCCTATAAGCCCCGAGCTGATACCGGCAGAACCCGACGGCACAATAAAGCAGAAGACCGAGGACCTCGTAGGCCCCTACGAACTGCACGACTTCTTCCTATACTACACGCTGCGCTACGGTTTCAGTCCGAAACGCATATTCATGCTCGCGCTCAACGCTTTTGCCTTCGCCGGAGCCTACGACCGCGACACCATACTGCGGTGGGAGCGCACGTTCTTCCGTCGCTTCTTCAACCAGCAATTCAAGCGCTCAGCGCTTCCCGACGGCCCGAAGGTCGGCTCGGTATGCCTCTCACCTCGGGGTGATTGGCGCATGCCCTCGGACGCATCATCATCGCTATGGCTCAAAGAGCTTGAAGACCTGCAATGACTGTAGACGAAACCTTGATAAAAGATTTTGAAGCGGTGTGCCGCAGGCATATAGAAACCGCCGGACTGCTGCACCGCAATGCGCCTGTAGTGGTCGCTTTGAGCGGAGGAGCTGATTCAGTCGCATTATTGGCCGTATTGAGCCGTCTCGGCTACGACTGCCGCGCAGCGCACTGCAACTTCCATCTGCGAGGCGAAGAGTCGATGCGCGACATGCGGCACTGCCGACAGGTATGCGAAACACTCGACATCGACCTCTACGTACGCGATTTCGATGTCGAAGAATACCGCCGAACACATCCCGGCAATTCTGTCGAAATGGCGTGCCGCGAGCTGCGGTACAAATGGTTCGAGGACCTGCTCGACCGCGAAAGCGCCCAGGCCGTAGCCGTCGGGCACCACAGCGATGACCGCGTGGAAACCTTCTTCCTGAACCTGATGCGCGGCGCAGGCATAACGGGGCTTACGAGCATGAACGCCCGTTCGGGCAATGTGATAAGGCCTCTGTTGCCATTTACAAGGACAGAAACCGAAGCCTATGTCACAGCTCTCGGCCTCGGATTTATAAGCGACAGCAGCAACGCCTCTGACGCGCATCGGCGCAACCGTCTGCGCAACAAAGTGCTGCCTGTGCTCGAAGAGCTTTTTCCGGGCGCGTCCGATTCGGTGCTACGAAGCATTTCTCACCTCGAGGCCGCACGCACCATCTACAATGAAGCCATAGAAGAGAAAAGGCGCCGATATATATCAGGCCACGAGATAGCTATCCGCGAGCTTGCCGAAACCGAGATAGAAGCCCCGACCGTACTGTTCGAAATGCTGCGTCACCTCAACTTCACCTACACGCAGGTGTGCGACATGCTAGAGTGCGCATCAAGCTCAGGGGCCGTTTTCCGCTCTACCGACGGCATGACCGTGGCCGAAATCAGCCACGGACGCCTTGAACTCGTCGACGCCGGCAGGCATAAGCTCGGCCCCAAAGAATGCCATACCGTCAATCCCAAGCACGACATAGCCGAGCCGATACACATAAACATCTCCAGGCATCATGTCGCCGATTTTTCATCGGAAAAATTCAGCGCATCGTCAGCATTTTTCGATGCGGCGGCTCTCGACGGAGATGCCCGATGGGAACTCAGACACTACAGGCGCGGCGACCGCATCGTGCCGTTCGGCGCCCATAAATCCAAGCTCGTGAGCGACATCTTCGCCTCGGCACGCCTCTCGGCATCACAAAAACGCGAAACATGGCTGTTGACCCGCAACGACCAAATAGTATGGATTTTAGGCTTGCGCAACTCGGCCCACTTCGCCGTCGGGCCTCAGACCCGAACATACATACGCATGCAATTGGCCGAAAACTGACCGGCCAGATAGAGATATATCATAATAATCATACATAGAAATGAAGCAAATCAAGTTCTTATCCACAGTCCTGCTGTCAATGGCGGCAATAGGCACCGCCAATGCCGCCGACGGCGACATCGTAGCCACGGCAGCATACCGATGGCACGGCGACACCATCACTCAGGCCGAATATATGGCTACGGCGCCCTCTGAATACGAAATAGTGTCGACCTACTCGGCCCAGCCGGGCTATGGGTTTCCCATATCTCGCCAATGGAAACGCAAAAACGACCTCAGCGCATATCCGCATCTGACAACCGGCAACCGACTTCATGCGGCTATATACAATATGGGACTGGACGAGATGGTAAATGCCGTCGAGCCAGACACCACCCTGCGCACAGGCAAAGAATGGGCCGGCGTATGGACACGCGACGTTTCATACTCGATACTGCTGTCAATGGCATATCTGCAGCCCGAGGCTTCCAGAATATCGCTGATGAAAAAAGTAAACCCCAACGGAGTAATAATCCAGGACACCGGCAGCGGCGGCGCATGGCCGGTAAGCTCCGACCGAGAAATATGGGCATTGGCGGCCTATGAAATCTACAAAGTCACAGGCGACCGTAAATGGCTCGAATACATATATCCTATAATAAAGAAATCGCTGGCCGACGACAGCCTGACCGTAGCCTCAGGCAGCGGCCTGCGCAAAGGCGAGACATCGTTCATAGACTGGCGAGAGCAAAGCCATCCGCGATGGATGCAGACCGTCGACATCTACAATTCCGAAGCCCTCGGTACGACCATCGTACATGCCGTAGCGCTGCGCACCCTTGCCGAAATAGCTGAGGAACTCGGGCACGGCAAAGAAGCAAAACAATACTTCGAGGAGGCGAAGAAAATAGAAGACGCAGTAAACTCGCAACTATGGCTCGACGATAAAGGCTACTATGCAATGTACAACTACGGCCGCAATTTCCCGATAATAAACCCACGTGCCGAGACGCTCGGCGAGTCGCTGGCTGTGATATACGACATCGCATCGCCCGAACGCGCCAAGACGATTACCGAGAACAACCCGACGACACCGTTCGGCGCCGCCATCTTCTTTCCGCAGATTGCCGACATGCCGCCCTACCACAACAACGCCTTGTGGCCTTGGGTCGGCGCATACTGGGCCATAGCCAACGCCAAAGCAGGCAACGAAGCCGGCACGATGGAAGCTATCGGGGCAGTATTCCGCCCGGCAGCACTTTTCGCCACCAATAAAGAGAACTTCGTGCTCGACAACGGCGACATCGCCACCGAACTGAACTCATCTAATATGCTGTGGTGCCTTGCCGGAAACCTCGCCATTACGAACCGCATACTGTTCGGCATCAATTTCGAGCCTAAAGGACTTGCCTTCAAGCCTTTCGTGCCCAAGGTCCTTGGCGGCACACGCACCCTCGACAATTTCAAATACCGCAACGCCACCCTGTCTATCACCGTGAAGGGCTTCGGTAGCGAAATCAAATCGTTCACGCTCAACGGCAAAGAGCACAAGCCCTTCATTTCGGGCGACATAAAGGGCGACAACAGGATTGTAATAACGATGGCCGACAACGAAATCGCTCCGATGAAAGTAAACCGCACGCCCAACGTGAAAGCACCGCTGACACCAATAACATGGTTTGCCGACGGAATGCTGCAGTGGAACCCAATCGAATATATTGCCAAATATATTGTACTGCGCGACGGAAAACGCATCGCAACCACACGACAGACAAGTTTCGACGCATCGCATCCCGGCGAATACCAGGTAATCGGCGTAGCGGCTGACGGCACCGAATCGTTCGCATCGGAGCCTCGCAGCAACCGCGCCAAGACAATCGTGCAGATGCCCGGAGAATCGACTTCGATGCTGTCGCCCGAAATATCGTACGGAGCAACAGAGACTCTTGCCGGATATACCGGCGGCGGCTTCAAAGAAATCGACAAGGCCACAGCCCCGATAGAGCTGACAGTCGAGATACCGTCCGACGGCATATACTCGGTAGCCGCACGCTATGCCAACGGCAACGGACCGGTGAATACCGAAAACAAATGCGCCATACGCACCCTCAGCATCGACGGCAAACGCATCGGCGTGCTCGTGATGCCGCAACGAGGCGTGGCCAACTGGAACGACTGGGGCATGTCGAACTACCTGCACATGCCGTTGACGGCCGGCAAGCACACCGTTACAATAGACTACCGACCCGAGAACACTAACATGAACATCGACACCAACCACGCCCTGCTCGACTTCATAACAATCGAAAAAATAGACTGATGCCAACGCTTGCAAAGGACGCTATTGCGTATTTTTGCGCTTTTTGCTAATTTTGTGCATCAAACCACACCCACAACCATGGCCCAGAAACCATCAACACCCAAAGGAACACGCGATTTCTCGCCCCTTGAGATGTCGCGGCGAAACTATATCTTCGACACCATCCGCGAAGTATTCCGCCTGTTCGGATACCGTCAAATCGAAACTCCGGCAATGGAAAATCTCTGCACCCTGATGGGCAAATACGGTGAAGAAGGCGACAAACTGCTGTTCAAAATCCTCAATTCGGGCGACTATCTCAAAGGCGTAGACCCGGCCATGATTGAATGCCACGACACCGGACGCCTTGCCGCAAAACTTTGCGACCGCGGCCTGCGCTACGACCTGACGGTGCCGTTCGCGCGCTTTGTGGTGCAGCACCGCGACGAAGTGCAGCTGCCGTTCAAGCGCTTTCAGATACAGCCCGTATGGCGTGCCGACAGGCCGCAGAAAGGCCGTTACCGTGAGTTCTACCAATGCGACGCCGATGTTGTAGGCTCCGACTCGCTCAACAACGAAATCGAGCTGCTGCAGCTCGAAGACATGGTATTCTCGCGTCTCGGCATCAGAGTGGCCATCAAACTCAACAACCGCAAGATACTCGCAGGCATCGCCGAACTCATAGGCGAACCCGACAAACTGGTCGACATAACCGTAGCCATCGACAAAATCGACAAAATCGGCCTTGAGAAGGTTGATGAAGAGCTTGCGGCACGCGGCCTCAGCCAGGAAGCCATCACGGCCCTACACCCGATACTGCAAATCGACGGCACGGGCACCGAGCGTCTCGACAAGCTCGCAGCCCTGCTCGCTCCAAGCGAAATAGGTACAAAGGGCGTCGAAGAGTTGCGCACCGTGGTCGACGGCACTATGGCATTGGGCCTTAATGCTGAGCTGGACATCGACGTTTCGCTTGCCCGCGGCCTCAACTACTACACCGGCACAATAATCGAAGTGAAGGCCCTCGATGCCGAAATCGGCAGCATATCGGGCGGCGGCCGCTACGACAACCTCACCGGCATATTCGGCCTCGACGGCATATCGGGAGTAGGCATATCGTTCGGCGCCGACCGCATATACGATGTTCTATCGGCCCTCGACCTCTTCCCCGACAGCACCGCCGCCTGCACACGCGTCCTTTTCGCCAACTTCGGCACCGCCGAAGCGGCCGCCTCGCTGGCTCTCATCAAAAAACTGCGCGGCGAAGGCATAGCGGCAGAGCTGTATCCCGACCAGGCAAAGATGAAAAAGCAGATAGGATACGCAAATGCCATGGGCGTGCCATTCTTCGCCATAATCGGAGAAAGCGAACTTGCCGACGGTACTGTGACCGTCAAGAACATGGCCGACGGGAGCCAACAGACAATCCCTGTCGACAAAGTGGCCCAAACAATCGCCTGATAAAGCACGGACCGAAAAGCCGTTGCCGACCATATTTCCGAGAGGACGTTTAATAATATATGTTAAACGCCCTCTCATTATGTTTTGTCATTTTAGAAAAAAGTCGTACCTTTGCGGCACCGATTATGTCCAACTCATTCAGCGACAGTCGCGCGGCAAGCTTTTGGCCGAGCAAGCCTCTCCGCGACAGTCAATTTATGTAACTATTAATCAAGAAATTAAAAGTGGATACCATTAGCTACCGCACCGAATTCCCCAACGCCCAGCAAGTTCAGCACGATTGGGTTGTTGTCGATGCAACCGACCAGGTTCTTGGTCGCCTCTGCGCAAAAGTCGCAAAACTTCTCCGCGGAAAATACAAACCCTCCTACTCGCCCAACGTTGAGTGCGGCGACAACGTAATCATCATCAACGCCGACAAGGTTGTCCTCACCGGCAAAAAGATGACCGACCGCATCTATCTCCACTACACAGGATATCCCGGCGGACAGCGTCAGGCAACCCCCGAAGTGCTCATGAAAAAATCTTTCAACAAGCACATCAAGGCCGGTATGCACCCCCTCTTCATCCAGGTTATGAAAGGTATGCTCCCCAAAAACCGCCTCGGACGCCGCCTCATCGAGAACATGCACGTCTACAACGGCCCCAACCATCCGCACGAGGCTCAGAACCCCACTGTAATCGACATTAACAAACTGAAATAATCGCATCTATGGAAACAGTAAATGCAGTTGGCCGCCGTAAGGCAGCCGTAGCCCGCGTAATCCTCAAAGAAGGCAACGGCACCATCACCATCAACAAGCGCCCCCTCAACGTATACTTCCCCTCGTCGATTCTTCAGTACATCGTTAAGCAGCCCCTCACCACTCTTGATGTGGCCGAGAAATACGACATCCACGTAAACCTCGACGGCGGCGGCTACAAAGGACAGGCCGAAGCGCTCCGTCTTGGCATCGCACGCGCCCTTGTCAAAATCAACCCCGACGACAAGGCAGTGCTCCGCAAACACGGCTTCATGACCCGCGACCCGCGCGCTGTAGAACGCAAGAAACCCGGTCAGCCCAAAGCACGCAAGCGCTTCCAGTTCTCCAAACGCTGATATTGCCCCTACCCTCTCTCCGCATAAGTGTTTAGTATCTAAACCGCGCCGATGGAGCTACGTTCCCTACCCCGCGGTTGCTTAAAATCAAAAGAACGTAAACCTAACAACATCAACAAAATGGCTAATCCCACATTTGACCAACTCCTTGAAGCAGGCTGCCACTTCGGCCACCTCAAACGCAAATGGAACCCCGCAATGGCACCCTACATCTTCATGGAGCGCAACGGTATCCACATAATCGACCTATATAAAACCGAAGCCAAGCTCGCAGAAGCAGCCAACGTGCTCCGCGGCATGGCTAAACAAGGCAAGAAAGTGCTCTTTGTAGCCACGAAGAAACAGGCCAAACAGGTCATTGCCGACCTTGCTTCTTCGATTGGCATGCCTTACGTAATCGAACGCTGGCCCGGCGGCATGCTCACCAACTTCCCCACCATCCGCAAAGCCGTGCGCAAGATGACCACCATCGACAAGATGAGCAAAGACGGAACTTTCGACAACCTCTCAAAACGTGAACGTCTCCAAATCACCCGTCAGCGTGCCAAACTCGAAAAGACCCTCGGCTCCATCGCCGACCTCAACCGTCTTCCGTCGGCACTCTTCGTGGTTGACGTGCTCAAAGAGCGCATCGCCGTTGCCGAAGCAAACCGTCTTGGCATCCCCGTATTCGCCATGGTCGACACCAACTCCGACCCCTCTGTAGTCGACTACGTAATCCCTGCCAACGACGACGCTTCGAAATCAATCGAGCTTATCGCCGGCACACTCGTAGCAGCCATGGCTGAAGGCCTCGAAGAACGTAAAGCCGAGAAACTCGACAACGAAGCCGCAGAAGCACAGGCCGAAACGCCCGCAGCTCCTCGCCGCGAACGTCGTCGCGTACGCCGCAACGAAGCCGAAGCTCCAGTAGCTGAAGAAGCAGCTCCCGAAGCTCAAGCCGAAGCAGCCGCAGATGCAGCACCCGAAGCCGAATAAACATTACCTTTAACCACAAGCCAAACACGACATATATTATGGCAGTAACAATGGCAGAAATCACCAAGCTCCGCAACCTCACCAGCGCTGGCTTGATGGACTGCAAAAAAGCCCTCGCCGAAACAGACGGCGACATCGACGCAGCCGTAGAAATCCTCCGCCAAAAAGGCAAGGCAGTAGCCGCAAAACGCGAAGACCGCCAAGCCTCGGAAGGATGCGTGCTCGCTAAAAACGAAGGCAACTTCGCCGCTATAGTAGCTCTCTGCTGCGAAACAGACTTCGTTGCCAAGAACGCAGGCTTCGTCGCCCTCACGCAGCGTCTCCTCGACACCGCTGTGGCAAACAAAGTAAAATCGCTCGACGAACTCAAGGCTCTCACAATCGACGGACTCTCGGTTGCCGACCTGATTACCGACGAAAGCGGCAAGACAGGCGAAAAAATCGAACTCGGCCACTATGAATGCCTCGAAGCTCCTTCGACCACTTCATACAACCACCTCGGCAACAAACTCTCGACCATCGCAGGCTTCAACCTCGAAAACGTCGACTATCAGGTAGGCCGCGACGTTGCCATGCAGATTGCATCGATGAACCCCATCGCCGTCGACCGCGACAGCGTTGCCGAAGAAATCGTTACATCTGAGTATAACGTTGCTGTCGAAAAGACAAAAGAAGAGCAGGTGAAGAAAGCTGTAGAAGCAGCCCTCAAAAAAGCCGGCATCAACCCCAATCTCGTCGACAGCGAAGACCACATCGCATCGAACATCGCAAAAGGATGGCTCACCGAAGAAGAGGCTGCCAAAGCACGCACCATCGCTGCCGAAACAGCTGCCGCCAAGGCTGCCAATCTCCCCGAGCAGATGATTAAAAACATCGCCCAGGGCCGCGTCAACAAGTTCTTCAAAGAAAACTGCCTCATGGAGCAGGAATTCGTGAAAGACGGAGAACTCACAATCGGACAATACCTCGAAAAGAGCGCCAAAGGCCTCGTTGTGGTATCGTTCAAACGCGTAAACCTCAATCAGGACTAAACTCCAACATACGCAGAGGCGCCGGCTCAACGACGCCTCTGCATATTACGGTTCGGTAGCTCAGCTGGATAGAGCATCTGCCTTCTAAGCAGACGGTCATGCGTTCGAGTCGCATCCGAATCACAGAACAAAACGGCGAGATGCCACAAATCGCTGAAGCTAATATAGTTTCAGCGATTTTTTTGCAATGCCCTTATCCGGCAAAATAACGCATATTGTAGGGCTCAGAGGTGTGCAATTCGTGAACAGTCTGTGACGTGAACAGTTTTTGTTCACAGTTCCCGAGTGCAATTTGTAACTCTCTAACCTTCTGCGTTTTTTCGTCTTGAGCCAAGGTTGCCTCATACTTTATTTTCCGCAAATAACTAATAGCGGCATGTCTATTGAACAAAGTTTCACATATTTTATTCAATACAGCGTTTTAATTGAATGTAATTCGCTATATTTGCAGTCTAAAATAGATTGCGATGAAAACAACGATACTCAATCAGCGGGCAGAACGTGATGAACTGATGTCACGCCCATACCAACAACGACATACCAAGTATGACGCTGACGAACTGCTACAAAATCCGCTTATCAAACTTATAACCGGGCCTCGTCGTGTCGGCAAATCGGTTTTTGCCCTGCTTATGTTGCATGGCAAAAATTTCGCTTATCTCAATTTCGATGACAGCCAACTGCTTGAAAAGTGGGATGAGGATCTGGTGATGTCGGCACTTGATGATGTCTATACCGGCTATGATTTCATGCTGCTTGATGAAGTCCAGAATCTTCCCGACTGGGATTTGTGGATCGGCAAACTTTATCGCCGTGGAAAGAACTTAATAATCACGGGCAGCAACGCCAAGATGTTGAGCAGTGAGATGGCAACCGTGTTGACCGGGCGTTATCTACAGATTGAGATGCTTCCGTTCAGCCTTGAAGAAACCATGAGTTGGAAAAATGTCAGTCCACAGCGTGAGGAACAATCCGCACAGGCGATAATACTGACCGATGACTATATGCGCAATGGTGGATACCCGGAAACTATCCCGACCCGGAGTATTACCAAGAGTTATCTTTCAACGCTGTTTGATTCAATTCTGCTGAAAGATGTCGCCAAACGCCATAACGTAAGGAACACAACCGACCTATACAACCTCGCCACTTATCTGTTGTCAAATTTCTGCAACCCCATATCAGCCAACGACCTTGCCAGAGAATTGGGATTATCGAGCGTTGCAACCACAAAGAAATTCTGTGACTATCTAAACGAACCATATCTTTTCTTCTACTTGCCCCGCTTCAACAACAAGCTGAAATTGATGAACAAAGCACCGAAAAAGGTCTATGTAGTTGACAACGGGTTTGTGCAAAGCACGGCTTTCAACCTTAGCGAAAACCTCGGCAGATTGTTGGAAAATCAAGTGTTTGTAGAGCTGTTGCGCCGTGGCTATATCCCCGGTAAAACATTGTTCTACTACCGTACACGCAACGACAAGGAGATAGACTTCGTTACTCGCAAAGGTACAAAGGTTGAACAACTAATACAAGTATGCTATGACATGACATCCGAGAAGGCCCGCAAACGCGAACTCGATGCACTCGTTGAAGCCGCCGAAGAACTCCACTGCAACAATCTACTGGTCATCACCAACGACCAAAAAGAGGAGATTAAGCGTAAAGACACCATTATAAACATTGTTGCAATTGGTCGATTTTAGAAAATATAATTCCCAAATAATATGTCGAAAAGAGAAAATAACGATTGTTTTGTGATAATGCCTATTGCTGAGTGTGATGGTTATGAACCTAATCACTTTGCCCATGTATATAATGACATTATAGTACCGGCCGTTTCACAAACTGAATACAAAGCAACAAGAGCTGATGAAGTAAAGGAAACAAATTTAATACACCTTGACATCCTAAAGAAACTTATTGATGCACCTATTGCTATTTGTGACTTGAGTACACGAAATCCAAATGTACTTTTTGAATTAGGTATCAGGCAAGCATTTGATAAACCCGTTGTGCTTATTCAAGAAAAAGGCACTCCAAAAATCTTTGATATAGCACCTCTAAGATATTTGGAGTATTCAAAAGAAATGCGCTATCATGAGGTCATAGAAACCCAAAATAAATTACGCGAAGCGATTAATGCGACAAAAAATGCGGAGAACGAAACTGGTAATATTAACTCTATAGTTAAACTCATGGCCTTAAGTTCCCCTGCTCTGATGCCAATATTGGATAATAATAATAAAGAGTTGCTTTCCCTCGATGTTGTACGCTCTCAAATGTCAGATTTAAGAATGATGATGGAAATGTTGATGCATGAAAGTCATCGTTTCTCAGCGAAATCCGTGTCAATGGCGGCTATTGAATATGAGCGAATATCTAATAAACTTGAAAAATTGGCGATGGGAAAGTTAAGTCTATCCCAAGCTGATATGGAGTATTCAAAGTTAATACAGGAAACAGAGTCATTAATGATGAATTGTTCAAATGAAAGTGAACACATGATGGTAAAGTTCTTAATGGATAGAATCTATCGTCAACGAGAAGATTTTTTCCGAAATAAATGAAAGAGAATTATCTGTTAAAGCGTAATCTCAAATTGCATTTATATTCAGTTTTCAGTTTTGATAGATTACCCCTACTTTTAGGTATATTGGCATTGGATTTTTTGGATTAATTTTGCAGTGTCGTTAATAAGGGCTGCAAGATTATGATAAAGTCTTCTATAAAATATTTAGCTACCGATAAGGTTCGGGATTTAGTTGAGGATAATAACCAGTTGTTATTGGTTCTCAACCGTTTTCATATTCCTTTTGGCTTTGGTGAGCGTACCGTATGTGAGATTTGCGAGGAAAAAGAGATTGATTGCCCGACTTTTCTCGCTATCGCAAATCTTATCAGTGGCAAACGGTTTTCTGTAGATGAAATTGAATTGCCGACCTTATTGTCTTATCTGAGGGAGGCTCATTCCTATATATTGGATTTCCGTCTGCCTGATATCCGGGAAACTCTCGTCAGCGCCGTGCATCAACAACGGCTTGATGATGTGGCTGTGCGTATTATCAGGTTTTTCGATGAATATGCCGATGAGGTCCGCTGCCATATGGATTACGAAAACCAGATAGTATTCCCCTATGTCGAAGGGCTGTTAAAAGGCAATACCGCCAAAGATTTCAGAATATCAGATTTCGCTTCAAAGCATGAATCGGTTGTGTCTAAGCTCAATGAATTAAAGGATATATTCCTGCAACATTATGCTATGCCAAACACAAGGATGCTAAACCGTGCCTTGTTTAACATATCTGCCTGTGGCGAAGACTTGGTTTCTCATTGTGAGATTGAGAATTTAATTCTTGTGCCGGCTGTGGAAGCTCTTGAGAAAGACGCCTATACGAAAAATAAAAATCAGAGAAACTTAGCATCCGGAAATCAGGAATTAAGCCAACGGGAGAAAGATATAATACGCCTGGTGGCCCATGGTCTCGCCAATAAAGAAATTGCCGACAGGCTTTCTCTTTCGTTCCACACCATAACGACTTACCGTAAGAACATCAGTGCCAAGCTAAACATACATTCCACTGCGGCACTCACAATATTTGCCATACTTCATGGGATTGCGGACCCTAAGGAAATAGAGTTAAAGTAAACCATAGATAATTATCTGCAAGCGAGGATGCGCCAATGTTGACGCATCCTTTTTTTGTCATAGGCACTCCCATAAATGGTATGTCGGGACCCTGTGAATAAATCCGATTTTTGGGAATTGCGGGCTAATTGAAGGCGAGGTAATTTTGCAACCGATTTCAACATACTCCTAAAAAAGAAAAAAACGATGGCATATAAAAGACTTCTGTTTTATGGTTTGTTTGTATCGGCCTTTTTATGCTCCTTTGCTTCTTCGGCAAAGGATGCCATGGGTATGGTTTCGGGAAAGGTCGTGTCATCAGACGGGTATACGATAGATTTTGCGACCGTGTTCCTGAAGGGTACGAAGCATTCATGTTCCACCAACGAGCGAGGATTATATCATCTGAAAGCTCCGGCAGGCAATTATACCATTGTGTTTTCTTCTGTCGGATTTGAGAAAGCGGAACATAAAGTGGAAATACCGGCTGACGGCAGAGTCTGGCTGAACGTCAAATTAAAATCCTCAACGCAGCTGGCCGAGGTGATAGTCGAGGGGCGCCAGATAAGCAAGGTGAAAAATTCGGCATATAACGCAGTGGCGGTGAATACGCAGGATTTAGTCAACACGACCAAGACGCTCGGTGACGCACTCGGCAAGGCTCCGGGAATGAAAATCAGGGAAAGCGGCGGTGTCGGCTCTGACATGGCTGTCACTATGGACGGTTTCAGCGGTAAACATATCAAGGTTTTCATTGACGGAGTTCCACAGGACGGTGTCGGCAGTTCTTTCGGGCTAAACAATATCCCTGTCAACTTTGCCGAGCGCATAGAGGTTTATCGCGGCGTTGTGCCTGTGGGCTTCGGGGCGGACGCAATCGGTGGGATAATCAATATCGTGACTCCGAAGCGAAGAAGGAAATGGTTTGTTGACGCATCCTATTCATACGGCTCGTTCAATACGCATAAATCGTATGTCAATGCAGGACAGACACTGCGAAACGGGTTCAAATACGAGATAAATGCCTTTCAGAATTATTCCGACAACGACTATTGGATTGACTCCCCGGTCGAAGACTTTGCTACCGGGGCAATAAACCGCAGGAAGAAAGAGCATGTGCGCCGTTTCAACGACGCATACCACAACGAGGCAGCCGTTGCCAAACTCGGATTTGTAAACAAACCATGGGCAGACCGCCTGTTGGTAGGATTTACATACTCTCACATGTATAAGGAGATACAGACAGGAGTCCGTCAGGAGATTGTCTATGGCCGGAAGCACCGTCACGGTCATAATATGATGCCATCTATCGAATATTTCAAACGAAATCTGTTTGTCCGGGGGCTCGACGTTTCATTCAA
Source organism: uncultured Muribaculaceae bacterium (assembly GCA_910583525.1). Lineage (GTDB taxonomy): Bacteria > Bacteroidota > Bacteroidia > Bacteroidales > Muribaculaceae > CAG-873. The sequence goes on from CAJTXL010000019.1 coordinate 29,612, forward strand.
TGCCAACTACAATAAGAATGTGACAGTGAATGTCGATACGGCGTCGGTAAAGTATAACTGGAGAGGCGAAACCGACAGGCTTAATTCTCCCGGAGAACAGTCATATCAAAATTCCAAGGCGGATAATGACAACTGGTCTGTCGCCTTCACTTCCAACTACAAACTCGGACAAAAGCATATATTTACCCTTAACGATGTGTTCAACTCGTTCAACAGGTCAAATGAAAACCTGCTGACAACCCCGGCGACGAAAGATGCCATCCCAAAGGTTACAAGCAAGAACATCGTCGGGCTGTCTTACCGCTATATGCCGAATACGAAACTGAATCTCACCGTTTTCGGCAAGCACTACCACCAATATGTTTCAGGCCCGATTGCGACGTCTTCAGCACAGGATAACTATGCGCGGACTTCACGGTCTGTCGATTATTGGGGATATGGTGCGGCCGGTACATTCTTCATGCCCTTGGGGCTCCAATTGAAAGCGTCCTACGAAAAGGGGCTGCGTATGCCCACTATTGAAGAAATGTTCGGCGACGAAGATTTGGAAATGGGCGATATGGCACTCAGGCCCGAATCGAGCCACAATGTCAATCTCAATCTCAGCTACGACGCCACTTTCGGGAGTAACATGATATACGTCGAAGCCGGTCTGATTTATCGTGACACCCGCGACTATATCCAACGCAATATCATGTCGCTGAGCGGAGGCAAATACGCGGCATCGTATGTCAACTACGGCAAAGTCAAGACCGACGGATTCAGCGTGTCGGCAAGATACAGTTTCTCCAAATGGCTTAGCTTAGGGGGCAGCTTTACTCAAATGAACATACGCGACAATATGCGGACGGCAATGAACAGCACGGCGGCAAATGTGTCGTATAAGGAGCGTATGCCCAACCAGCCGTATATGTTCGCAGACTCCGACATCAATTTCTATTGGGTTGGGCTTGGCCGTAATGGCAATACTTTAACTATCACGTATGATAACCAATATACACACAGTTTTTGCTATTACTCTTCCAATCTCGGCAGCAACAGCGAGGACTATATGGTGCATGACCAGTTCGCCCACAACATAACAATAAGTTATGGAATCAATCGTGGACGGTACAACATATCATTCGAGTGCCGCAACCTTACCGACGCTAAATTATACGATAATTTCAGCCTGCAGAAAGCCGGACGGGCTTTTTACGGCAAGGTGAGAATCTATTTCGAGAACTAATCGTAATAAACTAAATAAAATGAAAAATCATCTTTTTATGCGCGCCATGTGTGCGCTCGCATTGCCGACAATGGTATTGTCGGGATGCTCGGACAGCGAAGAGCCCGGCGAAGGCAACAGGCCGGAAGAGACAAAAGGCAAGTTTGTAATAGCAACCACAGTTACAGACTCAAAAGGAACGACCAACATATTGCTCACGGCCGAGTCGCTCGACGACGGTCACATCTCTGTAGGCAATAACACGGGGCTGTTAAATGACGGAGCGAGCCAATGGGTATTCCATCCCGACAACTATCTCTACGCGCTCACTTATAATCAGGGCAATGCCGGTACAACGCGAAGCTATGTCCTTGGCCAGGACGGGTCTATATCCCCGCGAGACATGGAGTACAAGATAAGCCGATTTACGTCCTACGGCATATATGACAACGAGATTATCTCTACCTCGACCGGCAACGGGCCGACTTCACAGGCCGACGCCAACGGGTATCTGCCCAAGACGCTTCTCGTTTCGTATCTTGATGTAGATGCAGAAACATCAAGACAGAATGATACGTCAACCGGCATATATTCAGTTGAAAATTATTTCGGTAACGGTGAATATGTGACTCTTGCCGGGATAGAGAAAAGAGGCCGCCAAATCTTTTCAGGAGCAATCCCTATGGGGCTAAGCCAATATGGAGCGGCGTACGGGAACGGGAAATGGATTCGGCCGGGGTATGAAGACCTTGTGAAGACATCCGACGGCGGCAGCAACAGCAGCAGTTATAAGAAAGGCGAGCTTCAATGGACGCAGTATCCCGATGAATGCCGGGTGGCAATCTTCGGTGATGAAACCCTGACAAACCCGGTATTTGCAAAAACCGACAGGATAAGTTATCCGTGCGGACGTTTCAAATCGCAGTATTACCAGACAATATGGGCGGCTGACAACGGAGACATATATGTGTTTTCACCATCCTATGCCAAGACGATGACCGATTCACGACAAAAAACGACACTGCCTGCCGGAGTGTGCCGCATTCCTGCCGGTTCTGTAGAGTTCGATTCGTACTACTGCAACATCGAGGCGCAATCTGACGGCCGGTCTTTTATGCGTTGTTGGCCTGCAGGAGGCTGTCGCTTTCTTATGCTTATGTATGACCGTCCTTTCGCCGAAAAGGGATTTGTGGCCACAGAACTCGCCATATTCGATGCAGAAGCAAAGAAACTGACTTTTGTAGACGGCCTGCCGTCAAATATCTCGTCGATAGGCAAAACGACATATGCAGAGAATGGAAATGTATATATACCCATAAACGTTACTGACGGAGAACCTGCAATATACAAAATAGACACTGAGACGGCATTGGCGGCCAAAGGTTTGACTATAGAGAAGGCTACCGACATCACCGGGTTCGGCTATATGAAGCCGGCAAAATAACATCTATCATGAAAATCTTTCATAAAATACATCTATGGCTCTCGGTGCCGTTCGGTGTCATAATAAGCTTGATATGTTTTTCCGGGGCTATGCTCGTTTTCGAGCCTGAAATAACGAGAGGGCTTAGAAGCGAGGTGTATTATGCCGCGTCGTCCGACGGAGAGCCTATCGATATGAAAGAACTTATGGAAACCGTGAAGGCGACATTGCCTGACTCGGTTTCCATAACCGGTGTCACCGTCTTTGACGACGAAGAAAGGACTTATCAAGTCAATTTGTCCAAGCCACACCGTGCCTCCCTTTTCATCGACCAATACTCCGGCAAGATTACGGGGCGATATGAACGTATAGGTTTCTTCGCTACAATGTTCCGGCTTCACCGATGGCTTTTGGATAGAGCAGAACCTCACGGAGAAGGCCTGAAAGTCGGAAAAACGCTCGTCGGCATATCCACGCTGATATTTGTAATCGCATTGATTACAGGCATAGTCATATGGTGGCCATGTGCAAGGAAAAACTTTAGACGAAGCATGTCGATATCTTTGAGGAATGGCAGGCGCGCCTTTTGGCACGGACTTCATGTAGCCGGAGGAATGTATGCCTTGGTGTTTGTCCTTGCCATGTCGTTGACAGGGCTGACTTGGTCGTTCGCCTGGTATCGCAACGCTTTCTATGCCGTTTGCGGCGTGGAACACACTCCCCGAAATTTCAATATTGTGGAAAAAGGTCTTAAAGATAAATCGAAGCAAGACTCCCGTAAAAAAATACATCGTGGCGAGGGAGAACGGCGTTCCGAGTTCGGCCTTTGGCAACAGATTTATGATGAATTGAAGGCCCGAAACCCGGATGCCGCACAAATTACTGTCGGGAATGGGACAGCAAGCGTGACACTTGGCTCCTCGGGTAACAGTCGGGCATCCGACCGTTATGAATTCAACCGTCGCTCAGGCGAGATTGCTCCCGTCATGAAATATGCCGGTTCCGCTCCGGCTGACAAGTTGCGAGGATGGATTTATTCAATCCATACGGGCAGTCTTGGCGGCATATTTACACGTATTTTATGGTTTCTTGGAGCATTGCTTGGCGCAAGCCTGCCACTTACGGGTTACTATATATGGATTAAGAGATTGTTTAAAAACAGACGTTAATCGAGTGAGGCCATCCTTTGATGGCTTCACTCGTAACCTTGAAAATAATGGCGGTATAGATTATGCCGGCTCCCGGCCTTATGCAATGCTATCTTTGAAAAAATCCGCTATTAAATCGAATGGGATTACTTCAAGATTGTCGTAGAGGTCGGTGTGGTTGGCACCCGGGATAACCAACAGATGTTTGTTGCTACCGTTGAGCCGCGCAAACGCTTCTTCGCTGAAATAGCGTGAATGAGCCTTTTCGCCGTGTATCAGCAGCACCGGGCTTTCAATTTCTCCGGCAAAAGTGTTGAGAGGAGTGTTTATGAACGACAATGGTGTAGTCTTGGTCCACCCGGTCGAACAGGCCGGAGCACGGTCGATGTAGCCCCGTTCAGGCGACATGTAGAAATCCCAATAGTCGAGCATGAACTGAGGCGCTCCTGTCGGACGTTCTTTCGGGAAGCCTCCGATATATTCAGGCTTCCCGTTGCGGAAGTCGATATTGCGTTGGGCGTTCAAAGTTTCTTTGGCTTGAAAAAGCCCTGTTGAAGAGACTGGGGCGAATTTGTATCCGTCGTGCATCTGTTCGCTCATGTTATACATGGTAGACGTGACGGTAGCTTTGATACGCGTATCTATGGCAGCCGCGTTAAGTGCCATGCCGCCCCATCCGCATATACCGATTATGCCTATGCGTTCGGCATTTACTTCGGGGAGAGATGCGAGATAATCGACAGCTGCCGAAAAATCTTCCGTATTTATGTCCGGCAAGGCCGTGTTGCGCGGTTCCCCTCCGGTTTCGCCTGTAAATGAAGGATCGAAAGCCATCGCGATAAATCCGCGCTCCGCCATTGCCTGGGCATATCGCCCCGATACTTGTTCTTTGACAGCACCGAACGGTCCGGCGACAGCGAGTGCGGTAGCGTTGTTCTCTAATTCTTTTGGCATATACAGGTCTGCGGCAAGGCTTATGCCAAAACGGTTTTGGAATGTAACTTTACAATGGTCGACTTTGTCGCTCTTCGGGAACTTTTTGTCCCATATTCGGGTCAGTTTCAAATCAGTCATGTTTTTCCCTGTTTAAGAAATTCTGCTACAAAATTACATTCAGAATAGATTGTCGGTAGAACCCCGGTTAAGGAAAATCTGACCTTTTTTCAGGATTTACGATGCCGGAAATCAGTCTGTCTGAATCTTGGACCTGATGCGGCTGAGGTGTGTAGGCGTCACCATAAGGAACGATGCTATATCTTTTAAAGATACCATTTCGATGATATGCGGATATTTTTCGACCAATTCCTTATAACGCTGAGAGGGTGTCTTACGGTATATGTTCAACAAGCGCGAAAAAACCATCATGAACAATGATTTGTATTCGTCGTGGAATGAAGGCGACAGCAGCTCTTTCGCATCTTTCAGTGGCACTTTCAGCACTTCGCTGTCGATGCCGGCGCTTATGGAGAACTCCGCCGGCCTGCCGTGCATCGACGAATAGAAATCCATAATCATCTCTCCGGGAAAGGTGAAATTCACAACCTGTTCTTCGCCGGCATCTGTAAGAGTGGTGATTTTGAAATATCCCGATACGACCAATGCCGCATGTTTTGTTATTTCGCCTTGTTGCACAATGCGTTCGCCTTTTCGGCAATGTTGCACGACACCTTTGGCCTTGCAGTATTCCACAACAGCAGAGAGGTCCAACGTGTCGAGATACGAGTTGAATTGTTCCATAAACAACCTCTTATTTGAGCCTTGTCCGTCTCGTTGAAGTCACGGCATCAAAATTTGTCAAAGCCCATTCAATAAGACTGCCTATTACGGGCATTAGGCTTTTTCCGAGTGGTGTCAGCGAGTATTCGGTTTTGGGCGGTATCGTAGCGTAGATTTTACGGCTTATCAGGCCGTCGGCCTGTAGATTTTTCAGCGTTTCAGTCAATACTTTCGGCGATATGTCGGGTATTGCTTTTCCAATAGAACTGAAACGGGTGCACTCGTTTTCGGATAGCACACATAGTATTAGCATCGACCATTTGCTCGAGAAACGTGATATGACGTTACGTATCGGGCACGATTCGGTTGCTGAATATTTTTTTAGATTTTCTTGTAGCGGCAAACTGTTCATATTCAATTATCGTTACCGTATGGTAAGTGGCTATTGTTTATGTAAGCTCTTGACTATTAGATACAAAGATATTAACTTTGCGGTATCGAAACGAAAGTGCGTTTCAGATGCAAAGTTAAACATAAATAAAAGAAAGTACACTATGAGCGAAACAAAAATTATGGAGCATGGCTGTAAATATGCCCATGCGTCGGTCGGAAAGATTGCTTCTTTCGAAGGAAAACAGTTTATGAAAGATGCCGTCGGCCTTACTTCGTGCGAGATGTCTTTCGGCACTCTGCCGACCGGTGCGGCTGTACCGTTTTTCCATAGCCACATGGCCGACGAAGAGGTCTATGTCATTTTGTCGGGCGAGGGCCGTTTTCAGGTTGATGACGAGGTTTTCGCCATTGCCGAAGGTTCGGTGGTGCGCGTGTCAACGGGTTGCGACCGTAATCTCAAATGCACTTCTGCCGCCCCTATGGTCTATATCTGCATTCAGGCTAAAGAAAACAGCCTTGAAAACTGCACCATGACAGATGCCGTGGTGACGGAACGCGAAAACCGCCTATGAGCGAATGGCTTAAACTGACAGAGGTCCAAAAGGAGCGGCAAAATGTACAAATCACGGAAAAAACACCTATGAATGTAGGGACATGCCTTTGGCATGTTGGTGATTGACAGATATGTAAACCCAAACATGCCAAAGGCATGTCCCTACAATATCCATTTTGACACATCCTCTTTCAGGGATTGCGTCCTCGACTCAGCAGGCCGACAATCCAAAGCAGGACCACAGCCCCTATGATTGAAGTGATAAGGCTGCCTATGATGCCGCCGGTCGAAATGCCGAGCAGGCCGAACAGCCATCCGCCAAGCACGCCGCCGATGATGCCGACAATGAGGTTGACCACTATGCCGAAGCCGCCGCCACGCATGAGTTTACCGGCTACGAAGCCGGAAACGATTCCGATAAGTATAAACCATAGAAAATTCATAATAAACAGTGTTTTGCGTTAGTTATTTTGGTGATTTAAAATGAAAAACCGAAAAAGCGCTGCTTTTGTTCGCCGGTAAAGGCATTCTATGTTTTTTGTCTGCAGATATAGTACAGGAGCCATTCGATTACTCCTCGAGTAAGCAGATAGGCATTGAACGCGAGCCAAATGGCATTGTTGCCGAGTTTGTCGGCAAGGGGGAAATAGAGTGCGAAATAGACAATTATTGCAGCGGACATCGACATGAGCATGGCACGTGTTTCGATAAGGCCTACGAAGATGCCGTCCCAAATAAAGGCGAGGAAGCCTGTCGCCGGAATGATTACGGCCCATGGCAGATAGTGTCTTGCTAAAGCTACGACGTCTTTGTCTTCGGCGAGCATTCCGATGAACCATTCTCCGGCAATAAGATACAGGGCTGCGAAGACCATGGCGCAGATTGCGCCGGTAGCAAGCAGAGCGCGTATGAGGCTTCGCAGGCTCTTTTGGTCGGTGGCGCCGGCATATTTTCCGGCAAGGGCTTCGCCGGCATAGGCAAAGCCGTCCATAAAGAACGAGAAGAGCATGAAAAGCTGTAGCAGCAATGCGTTTGCCGCGAGAACGTCGGTGCCCTGCACCGCACCGGCATGTGTGAACCATAATGTCGCCGCCACGAGGCAGCATGTGCGGAGAAATATGTCTGTGTTGATTTTAAAGAAAGCCGCAAGCTGACGCCGTTCGAGCATCTTTTTCAGCGGTTGGCGCACGGGGCGGTAGCGTATGGCTATTATTACTGCACCAAGAATGGCTCCGGCCCATTGTGCCATGGTTGTGCCGGTTGCTACACCTTCGATTTTCCACCCAAGGCCGTATACCAAAGCAAGGCTTACGGCTATGTTTACAACATTGGTGGCTATAGCCACCGCCATTGCCGAACGGGAGTCCTGCATACCGATGAACCATCCCGACATGGCATAGGTGGCAAGCACTGCCGGTGCGCCCCATATGCAGATGCCGAAGTAGCGCCCTGCCAAAGCCCCGGTAGCGTCGTCGGCATCCATGAAGTCGAGTATCTGCTGCCCGAGCGGCTCTGAGAGCAAAATCATAAGTGCCCCGGCTGCTATGGCGAGCATAAGGGCACGGTAAAGCACAAGCGCCTGTCGGGCAGTGTCGGCTGCGCCGTAGGCCTGAGCTGTAAGTCCGCTCGACCCCATGCGCAGAAAACCGAAAAGCCAGTAGAGCATGTTGAACATGGTGCCCCCGACGGCAATGGCACCTATATAAACGGCAGCGCCGATGTGGCCTGTGATGGCCACATCGACGAGTCCGAGTACCGGCGTTGTCAGATTGGAGATTATTGCCGGCCATGCGATGGCGAATATTTCACGCCGGTGCTTCACTTCTTGGCTTTGCGCGATGCGAAGTAGAGATAGCAGATGAGTGCGGCGTATGCCACAAGACCGAGTATCTGAGGCATGAACTCTCCGCCGTTCGACGGAACCTTGGCGCCGCAGAAGATTGTAATGGCGGCGAATACGCCGAACAGTGCGCCGCCTGCTATGAGACCCGACGCTATGAGCGTGCCGCGGTCGGTGCGTGCGCGGTTTACGTCGGCATTCTTAGAGCTGTGGCTCACGAAGTGGTTGACGAGACCGCCGACAAGCATCGGAGTATTGAGGTGCAGAGGCAGGAACATGCCCAGACAGAATGCCAGTGCCGGTACGCCGAGCCAGTTGAGTATCAGCGCGAGGATGGCGCCGGTTATGTAGAGTATCCACGGTGTCGAGCCGCCCATCATCATCGGCTCGATGACTTTTGCCATGGCGTTTGCCTGGGGGGCTGCCATGGCATCGGGACCTGTGAAGCCGTAGACTTTGTTGAGCATCAGCATGACGGCGCCTACGGTAGCGGCCGATACAAGCGTCCCGAGGAACTTCCACGTTTCCTGCTTCTTAGGTGTCGAGCCGAGCCAGTAGCCTATTTTGAGGTCGGTTACGAAGCCGCCGGCCATCGACAGCGCCGTGCATACCACGCCGCCGAGCACCATCGATGCCACAATGCCCGAAGTGCCGTTGAGACCGATTGCGACGAATACGCCCGAGGCTATTATCAGCGTCATCAAAGTCATGCCGCTCACGGGGTTGCTGCCTACGATTGCGATTGCGTTGGCGGCCACGGTGGTGAACAGGAAGGCTATCACCGTTACCACGACCCATGCTACGAGTGCCTGCCAGAAGGTGTGGATTACTCCAAACCAGAAAAAGAGCAGCACGCCGAGCAAAGCCAGTGCCGAGAAGTAGGCGATGTGCTTCATCGATATGTCGGTCTGCCATCGCGGAGTGCTTCCTTGTGTCTGTGCACCTTTCAGCTCTCTTGCGGCCAGACCGACAGCCTGGGCTATAATGCCGCGAGATTTTACTATGCCTATGATTCCGGCCATGGCAATGCCGCCGATGCCTATCATGCGTGCATAGTCGGCGAATATCTCGGCAGGGCTGAGGGCGGCGATTTCGGGCGACCCGTAGGCTCCCATCAGCGGAATTATGAACCACCACACGAATATCGAGCCTGCGAAGATGACAAAGGCATATTTAAGACCTACAATGTATCCCAATCCGAGCACTGCCGCGCCGGTGTTGCAAGAGAACACGAACTTGAATTTGTCGGCGATTGTCTGCCCCCATGAGTATGCGGTAGTCGTCACGACTTCGCTCCACCATCCGAAAGTGGCCACGATATAGTCATAGATGCCGCCTATCAGCGATGCCGCAACAAGAAGCTTCGCCTGGCCACCGTCGGCGCTCTTGGCGCCCTGGCCGCTGATAAGCACCTGGGTTGTGGCCGTCGCTTCGGGGAAAGGATACTTGCCGTGCATGTCCTTGACGAAGTATTTGCGGAATGGTATGAAGAACAGGATGCCGAGCACGCCGCCGAAAAGCGAGCTGAGGAAAACTTCGAGGAAGTTGACAGTTATTTCGGGGTGGCTCGCCTGAAGGATATACAGAGCCGGCAGCGTGAAGATTGTTCCGGCCACTATGACACCCGAGCATGCGCCTATAGATTGTATGATGACGTTCTGCCCAAGCGGGTCTTTCTTCTTCAGCCAGCCCGAAAGGCCGACGGCGATGATTGCTATCGGTATGGCGGCTTCGAACACCTGGCCGACTTTGAGGCCGAGGTAGGCTGCCGCCGCGCTGAAAATTACGGCGAGCACAAGGCCGGTGATGACGGAGTAAGGCGTAACCTCGGCATATTGGCGCGCCGGGTGCATAACGGGGCGGTATTCCTCGTCGGCGCCCAGTTCGACAAAAGCGTTTTCAGGAAGCTCGATGGGGTCGGCATCGGCCGGGCTGATGTTGTCGGTTTGTTTGGTGGTTTTCATTTATAATTATTTATTTCAGTTATTGCGGTATTTTGATTTTTTGTCCGGCGTTTATGTTATCGTTCTTGAGATTATTGGCCTTTTTGATGGCCTGGACGGTTACGCCATAGCGTTTGGCGATTTTCGAAAGGTTCTCGCCGCGCTTCACGGTGTGTGTCGTGGCTTTAGGCGTAGTCTTGGCCGCGGTTTTCTTTGTGGTGGTCTGCTTGGCTGGTGTCACCTTTTTCTGAGGCTCAGCCACCTTTTCAGGCTCGGTCTTTTCTTGGACCGGAGCCGAGAATGCCGCCGCCACTTCGCCTGCGCCTGTAGCAATGGTATCGGCGGCTTCGCTTGCCGGCATGGTTCCGCCGGGCATTGCCGTGGTATCTACGGGGGCTTCGGGCGTAGTCTTTGTGCTGTCGGGTAGCGGAGACTTGCTGTCGGGCGTCTGCGGTTCTTCGACGGGAGCTGCCACGGGCTTGTAGCGGCGCTGCACGGTCTTTATCTTCAAAGTCTTGCCGCGTTTTACGCTTTTGCCCACTTTGTTGAGCTTGCGGATAGACGATACTGTAACGCCGTATTTACGGGCGATTTTCGTGAGTGTCTCTCCTTTTTTGACCTTATGGTAAAGTATGACTTCTTCATCGTAGTATTCGCCGCGCGAGTCTTTGCCGGTAACAGCACCGGAAGCCGGTTCTACGATGCCTCGGCGTGCATATTTTGCGGCGTTGTGGTTTACGATGGAGTCTTCGTTGACGATATATGAGTAAGCCTGCAGCGACGGCAGCACGAGCGAATAGGGACGAATGTCGCCGGGAATGACGTCTTTGCGGAATTGCGGATTGAGAGCGCGCAGTTCGTCGACGGGGATATCCATGACCTGCGAAATCTGGTCGAAGTGCACGCGGCGTGTCACATGCACGGTGTCGACAACTATCGGGCGTTTTGCCAATACGGGCGATATGTCGTGGTCTTTGTGATAGGTCATTATGTAGTTGGCGGCGATGAAAGCCGGCACATATCCACGAGTCTCGCGTGGCAGGAAGGGATATATTTCCCAAAAGTCGCGTTTTCCGCCGCCTGCACGTCGGAGTGCCTTGTTTACATTGCCCGGGCCGCAGTTATAGGCCGCGATGGCGAGCGACCAGTCGCCGTATGTGTTGTAGAGCTGCTTGAGGTATTTTGCGGCGGCTTCCGATGCGAGATAAGGGTCGCGTCGCTGGTCGACGAGCGAGTTTACTTCGAGGCCGAGGTCTTTGCCGGTCCCCGGCATGAATTGCCACAGGCCGGCGGCTCCGGCCCGCGATACGGCATTTGGCACCAGGGCCGATTCGATGACCGGCAGATAGCGCAGTTCGAGCGGCATACCGTTGCGTTCGAGGGCCTCTTCGAAGATGGGCATGTAGAAGAGGCTCAGCCCCAGCATGTTTTCTACCAACTGTTTGCGGCGTGCATAGAATTGGATGGTATTCTTTACAACCGAGTTCAGCGGCATCTCAATTTCTGTGGGCAGTGCGGCGAGGCGTTCGAGAAGCGTCTCGTCGGAGAAATCGCCCTCGGAGCGTCCGTCGGGCTTGTAATCGAGAACGGTGTAGTTTTTCAGATACCAGTTCTCACTCATGGCTTTGGTGTCGGTCTCGAAACTTTCCGGCATGATGATAGTCGGAGTCATGGAGTCGTCGGATACCGACAGCACCGACGGGGTGCTCTGCGCCCCTGCCGTCAGAGTCCCGGCAAAAGCGGCTAAGAGAGGAAGTATTTTTATGAAGTTCTTCATTTTGAGTTCTTGGAGAAAGAAGGTTAGAAGTTGAGTGCCCAGACGAGGCCTACCGACGGCTTCATGCCGCGTGTCTCCTGGAATAGTGCCGGAGATACGTCGATTGACAGCTCTGGCGAAATGTCGAAATGCGACAGCGACGCATCGACGTAGGCGTCGACCATCGCTACGAGATAGACGCCAATCATGGCGATTATGCAGAGGTCACGGTTGCGGCGGTAGTAGTTCTTGCGTGACTGAAGTATGTTTGTCAGCCAGGTGCGGTCGAGGTCGCTCTCCTGCGTGTTCGGCGGAAAGAAATTCATGTAGGAGTTTGTCGACGGGTCGCTGTCCATGATGTCGCGGTATGCTTTGGTGTAATCGTTGAGCATTCCGTTGTTCCACGAAGTGGCATAGCCAAGACCCATGTAGGCGCCGATGACTATCGGCAGCTTCCAGTAACGGCGGTTATATAGCTGTCCGAGGCCGGGGAACAGTGCCGCCATCCACACGGCCCGCGTCGGGTCGGGGTTGAAGGCGACTTCGCGCTCTTCCCAACGGTCGTAGGGCGATTCTTTTATCGGCGGAACGGTGTCTTCGGGCATAAGGCTTCCTGTCAGTTCTGCATCGCCGAGTATGATTTCGACACTGTCGGGCCGTGATGCGATAGTAGCGGCGGCCATGGCCTTCCGCACCGGCATATGGCGCTCCTGCGCCGGCAGCACTATAAAAGCCGCAAAAAACAGCACGAGCATGCACAATTTTTTTGCGCATGCCTTGTGGGTTCGGCGGTGTGATGCTCCGCTATTTCTCATCTTGCTGCTTGATGGTGTCGAAGAGCGTGATAAGCCTTTCGAGCTCGTCTTCGTTTTTGAATGGGAAAGAAATGCGACCGCGGCCCTGCTTGTCGCAACTGAACTGCACCGGCGTGTGGAATGCCGACGACAGGTGGCGTTTGAGCACATCGTAGTCGCTTTGCCGCAGTTTTGAGGCTGTGTTCTGCTTTGCCTCGGTGGCTCCGTTCTCATACGCCTTGGCAAGTTCTTCGACACGGCGCACCGAAAGCCCCTGCCGCAGGATTTCGTTGTAGAGTTTCAGCTGTAGCGTAGGGTCGGAAATGGTGAGCAGGGCGCGAGCGTGACCCATATCGACGCGTTTGTCGCGCAGGCCGAGCTGCACTTCGGCCGGCAGCTTGAGCAGGCGCAGGAAATTTGCTATGGTGGCACGTTTTTTGCCGATGCGCTCGCTCAGGCGTTCCTGTGTGAGGTTGTATTGCTCGATGAGTTTGCGGAAGGTGAGGGCGATTTCGATGGCGTTGAGGTCTTCGCGCTGAATATTCTCGATGAGCGCCATTTCGGTCAGTTCGGCGTCGTTGGCCGTGCGGATATATGCAGGCACCGACGGCAGCCCGGCCAAAAGGGCGGCGCGGTAGCGGCGCTCGCCGGCTATAATCTGATAGCTGTCCGGCCCGGTTTTGCGCAGCGACAGAGGCTGTATGATGCCTATCTGCCGTATCGATGCGGCAAGTTCCTCAAGCGCCTCGTCGTCGAAGTCGGTTCGGGGCTGGTCGGGGTTGGGCGATATTGACGACAGCGATATGTCATTGATTGCCGATGAGCCGCTGGCCGGTACATCGTCCATTGATATGAGGGAGTCAAGGCCTCTTCCGAGGGCATTGCGTTTAATCGACATGATTGTTTATTTTGCGTGTGTCCGGCGTTTGTTTTTTGCGATGAGTTCTTTCGCCAACAGCACATGGCTTGTGGCGCCGCGACTTTCGGAGTCGTACAGAAGCACTGGCAGTCCGTGGCTCGGTGCCTCGCTGAGGCGTATGTTTCGCGGAATGACGGTGTTGAACACCATTTCGGCGAAGTGGCCTTTGAGTTCTTCGTATATTTGGTTGGCAAGGCGCAGACGGGCGTCGTACATCGTGAGCAGAAAACCTTCGATTTCGAGCGACGGGTTGAGCCGGCTCTTTATTATGCGGATGGTGTTGAGGAGCTTGCTTATGCCTTCGAGAGCGAAATACTCGGCCTGAACAGGTATTATCACGGAGTCGGCGGCCGTAAGGGCGTTGACGGTGATAAGTCCGAGCGAAGGCGAGCAGTCTATGATTATGAAGTCATATTTTTCCCTTACCGGCTCAAGCAGGCGTCGGAGCACACGCTCGCGCTCGGGTTTGTTGATAAGTTCTATCTCGGCACCGGCCAGGTCGATGCGCGAACCTATAAGGAACAGGCCGTCCATGCACGTAGGCACCTCGGAGCCGTCGAGGGGATAGTCGTCGACCATGCACTCGTAGATAGACGTTGTCATCTTGCGAGGGTCGATGCCGTAGCCCGATGTGGCGTTGGCCTGAGGGTCGGCGTCGATAATCAGCACCTTCTTGCCCTCGGCCGCCAAAGAAGCGGCAAGGTTGATGGTGGTGGTGGTTTTGCCGACACCGCCTTTTTGATTGGCGATAGCTATGATTTTTCCCATAGAAATGCGTGCTGTGAGAGATTAGTATGCAAAGTAACGAAATAATCGTGAAACAAGAAAAATTTTGTTCCACGAAATAACATCAATTGTTCATAACACGCATTTTCTGTTGAAATGTTGATAACATCGCCGAAAGAAAAAAATCCGAAAGCGTGCAATAAGAGCGCACGCTTTCGGATTTTGTATTATAATGGCTGTAGATGTCAGATTACGACTTTCGTCGTTTGCCCGTCGACGTCGACTATGTAGAGGCCGGGAGCAAGACCGCTGACGCTGCGGTCGGTTCCGCTATATATCGTGCGTCCCAGGCTGTCGACTACGCGAACGAAAATATCATTGCCGGCCCCGTCGACATATATCGTACCCCCTGCAACTCGGACAAGCGCTTTCCGGCTCTCGGGAGTCGAGATGCCCGACTCGGCCTTCAAGTCGTCTAAGATGTTGAAGAATTTGCCCCAGTACGGGTGTAGCCAGTAGTCCGTCTTGGCCTGCGGTAGCACGTGCAGGGTGGCGTTGTTGTAGATGTCCTGCGAGAATGTGTCCTCTTCGATTTTCGGTGGAGTGGTGTTCCACACCGAAATGTCGGTCAGACCTGTCTTATAGAAGACTCTTTTCGCTATACTTTTTACAGAGGCCGGTATTATTATTTTCGTAATGTCAGGGGCGTCTATGGCAATATTGATGTCTGTAACGTAGTTGCCGAATGTAACGCTTTTTACATCAGGCATTGTTATTGTCGCTGTAGTCACATACTCGCCATTCAATTGACGCCCGATATAGATTGTGTCAGCAGAAACACATTGATTGTATCGGTCTCCGAATCCGAGTTCCAGTACTTCCGGGCCGTCTTCAAAAGTCAGTTTTTTCAGATGCAGAAACGCCCCGCTGCCTATATATGTGACGGATGGCGGAATTGTGGCTTCTGTCAGTTCTGTTTGGCCGAAAGCATCTCCACCAATACCTGTGAGCGTATTCGGAAACTCGATTTCGGCCAGCGCGCAATTGCTGAAGGCTCCGTAGCCGATGCTTCTCAGGCCTTCTGTCAGTTTGACCTCAGAGAGTGACCTACAAACGCAGAATGCGGTCGCATTAATATATTTCACATTCGACGGTATAGTAACGCTCGTCAGGCAGGTTCCTCTGAATGCGTCGGGTCTGATTTCTTCGACAGACAGCGGTATGTCGATATCTTTGAGCGAAGTGTAACAAAATGCGGCCTGAGGGATTTCTGTAATTGTATTGGGCAGTGTCGCTCGAGAGAGAGACGAGCAGTTTTGAAAAATGTAATCGCCCAGGGAGGTGATGCCGTCGTGCAAGGTAATTTCTTTAAGTGAGGAACAATATTCGAACGCATATCTGCCGATACTGCCCTGTGTTTGCCCGATAAGCACAGACTCCAGATCTTTGCATTCCGAAAACGCATATTCTCCAATCCTTGTTACGGTCGGCGGTATCTCGACGTTTACGAGGCCCTTTTTGTAGTACAGGGCATGGTCGCCGATAGTCGTCACCTTTGGGAGCTTCAACGAATATGGGAAAACGTTGTTTAGCCAATACTGCTCCAGCGTATTGTCGGTTGTGTTCCACGATTTGTTGTCATCGACATAGTAGGCCTGCCCGCCGGCGACTATGCTTGCGTCGGAAAGGTCGATGTGCTCGACGTTCGACATGCGGTTGAGCAGGAGCAGGTCTGTGCCGTTAATTTGGCCCGATATCTTGATTTTGCGGATTTTAGCGACATCAGACAGATTAACCTTGTTTATGCCGTCGCCGGCTTTGTCGATGCTAATGGCAATATCGAGAGCTTCGGCCGATTCCTCCTGAGTTATCAGATTGAAGTATTTCGACCAGTTGCTTCTGTGATATGCGCTTTTTGCCCCGAACGGAACTATAAGGGTGCGGCATTTGGGGTCCCATCTATAGTATTCATTCGGATTGTATGGAATATCAACCGGAACCGGCAATTTGACATATACGGTTTTAAGATTGGAGCAGTCATAGAATGGGAAATACGATAGGGGTTCCAGGCCAGTCCCAATGGACACGGATTTCAAATTTTTGCATGAAGAGAAGGCATCTTGTCCGATTGTTGTCACGCCGTCCGGGATATCGATTTCTTCGAGCCCGGAATAGCTGAATGCGCCTAACCCTATTTCTCTTATCTTGTCGCCCAGTTTTACGCTTTTGAGATTTTTACAATTACCGAATGCATACTCTCCGATTTTGCTTATGTTTTTGCCCAGATCTATGCTTTTGAAAACCGAATTGTTATAGAAGGCTCTTTCGCCTATCTCAGTCAAACTTTCGGTGCAGCTAAATTCTTCCAAAGATGCAAACGAACCATCCGGATTGAGCACGCTTATGCCTTTTCCAAGAATGAGATGACGGATTTTGTAATAGGTGATGCCCGTTGGCAGTTCTGTCATGACGTCATCTACAACCAATGTGTTATCAACCGATATACGAGGATCTTGTTGTTCAGACATCGGGTCATGGTAGCTGACTCGGATATTGCGGGCCAAATTGAGGTTGTCGATACCCCCAAAAGAATTGTCGTATAGCGAAAGGACAACGGCGCCCCGGCTTATGTTTAATGTGCCTACTTTGTTGTAGAAAGCCTCCGTGTCGATGCTTGTGATGTTGGCCGGTATCGTGACTTCATTCACTTCGCCCATATAGAACAGGCCGTCACGTATTGACGTGATATTGCTGCCGAAAACGACTTCAGAAACATCTTTGAAGCCGCCGTTTGCTACACCATACTCCTTTTCAAGGACTCTTCTGTCGAGAAATACTGAATTGACGCTGATGTACCCCGCGATGCGAAGGTCTTCTCCGTTCGGTATATTAATTCGTTGAAGCGTGTACGATTGGTCGTCTGCCGCGTAAATATAAAACGTGGTCGTGGGTATGGTCAGCTCCGTTATGCCAGTACCCACGAATGCGTTCATTTTCACACGCCCCACAGGATATCTGTAGCCGTTGCGCTCAACGTATTCGGGGATGATGAACGCGCCGGAAAGAGTCTTGTCGGGCACATCTTCGAGAGTCACGACTCTGTTGTAATCGGATTCCAGTGAATATTCACCTCCTTGGTATTCAAAAGCGAGAGCCGTCTCTGAGAGTTGCGGAGATACCATGATTGCAAGGAACACCGCTGTTGTCTTTAAATATTTTGTGATGTTCATATATGTGTTGATTTGGTTTTTGATATTTTCGGTAAGTGCATAGGGCATGTGCGGCCTCTTTTCGGGAAGTCGCTTTCAAGGAAATGTAAAGAAAGTGTGACGCAATAGTCTGTCCGTCGCATAATAATCAACAAGGCACAGATTTCAACAGCGTTGAAAGCCGTGTGTGAATATTCTGCAAGACGGGACTCAGAATGGTATTATAGATAAGGGGAAAGAGCCGTCCCATCACTTTCAGCTCCGTTTTACGGAAGCCGAATTGCCAAGGTGATGTAGTTCCCCAAACACCGGCATATCGTCACCGATGCTTTGCGATGCAAAAATAAGGAGATTTTGACGAGAATGTATGGGCTGAATGGCTAATAAATGTTAAGATATCGGTTGGGCTATTGGGGCCATGGTCGTTTTTCTCTTTTGCACGGCTTCTTGCTCGCCCGTTTCATATGCAAAAAATCCCACCTAAGGGTGGGATTTTTGCAATCCGCTTGAGGAAACCTTGCGGATTTTATATCCTGATTATCAAATATTTATCTTGACTGATTTTTGCAAGTCCAATGTTTGGGTCGTGTATCGTTTTCTGCGATGTTCCGGATTTTGCGTTGCCGACACCAAGTTAATCGGGCTATTACCGATAGGATTTCTCTTGTCTTATCAGTATAAAATTAGTAAAAATTCGTGATATAATCGTCCTATCGGCAGTTAATAAATCACAAATCAGGAATTAATCGTTTAATCGTTTGTCAACAGGCGTTCTAATATCTCACGATGTTTTATTATGTCCAGTCCATAAATGATAATTTTACCATCTTCAATATTAGGGTGTCTGTTATTTTGAGAGTTGGCCTCTAACAAATCAAATACATAACATGCTTTTGATTCATCGAAAGTCGCTATATCAACAATTAAATATTTATTAGGTGAAATCAGCTTATAATAATAGCCCAATTGAGATGTTTTTGATTTTGCATATAAAAATTCATGGATTTGTAGGAATCGTAATAATTCGTCTTTAAGATAATTGTTTCTATATGCTTTGTCAATGCACATTCCAATTTTATGATCCATTTCTCGGCTTGTCATAACAATAGGACATACATCTTTTAATAAATTTATTGGAATGATTGAGCCATATTTTTGTAAGAAGGCGTTACGATAGTCTCGTGAGAATGAGTTTTCTATAAGTTGTTCTGATATATATTCGTTGATTAAACGCGAAAGCTCACGATTGTTAATATGTTCAACGACATCATTATTAACTCTCATGAAATACCATATTCCACCATATTGGTACTTAAAAATTCTTAAAGCAGTACATATCAGAGTTATCTCTTCACTATTTAATTTACGAACCGAAATCCTTTTATTGCCATTTTTATAAATTTTCTCTGTAAATATGTCATCCACATTGAATTGTGCCACGTTAATTACATCAACCTCCAATTCATCAGATTCATCGTCGCAATCGTATTCACTTCCGATAAGTTCTATTTGAGATGCCCTATTCTCCAAATGATTGTCCTCATAAATCTGAGAGACTTCATCCTTAATATCCATGCATGTCGAAAAGTTTATGAGATATTTGATGTAATTGGATATTGTTTGATTCTCCAGATCAATAGGAGCTATTGAATGAAAGGGCTCAATATATTTATTCGTAGGTGAATTTATAAGTTTTAATATAATCTCACGTTGCGTGATATGCTCCTTGTAAAAGGAGAATTCTTGTTCAATGAAAATTTTATATGCTTTTGATCCGTATCTTATTTCATAGGTAAATAAATGCAGTGAATATGCAGTGTCGCATATAAGTCTATATAATGGCAATACTATTGAACTGATAATTTCTCCAATAGAATCTTTTACCGTCTGAGAAAGCGTTATCGATTGGGAACAACCTATATAGCTGATTGGATTTAAATTCAGATACTTTTCTAAATAATTGAAAAGTATATCTTTATCGTTATTGTGAATATACTCAGATACGTTTTCGTTATAATTAAAGCGATTATAACGTCCATTTGCATAAAAACGTCTTAACAACTCTAAGAAATCAGTTTCTCGTTTGCTAAATGGGAGCGTTGCATAATATTTTATACGGTCATAAAAACTCGTATGATTATGACTTTTCAATTTGTTAGCTGGGTTCAAATCTCCAGATTTGTGAGCCAGTAACAGATATGCAATTTTTTCTAGTCGTTCAATCCCAACGGAAATATTATATAAGAACAAAAAGCAGTCCTCCTCTGCATTTAGCTGGTCTAATCTATCTAAAATGAAAATACCCTCATATATAAAAGCACCTGATATATGGAGTTCCATATTCAGATTGAAGTTTTTCCATTGAAACTGAGAGGCTATGCTATTCATCTTATTGCAGTATTTATATGTTCAAATAATTTGCCACTGGCCGCCTTTGTCGGGGCCGATGCGGTGGAGGATGCCTTCGGCTTTGAGATTGGCGAGGTGGCGCTGGATGCCTTTGGCGGATATGCCTATTTCGGCAGCGAGGGCGGTTGCGCTTAATTTGGGATTTTGGCGTAACAGGTCTATGATTTTGTCGCGGGTTTTCTTTGGCTTTGTCGGAGTGTCGGCGTTTTCTATTATAGGTTCGCTTTCTTCGATGGATTCGGTATATGTCGCTATATCGTGCGACATATGGACAATCATCGTTTCGGTCATGAAGTTGCGGAAGATTGACAAATCCCCATTTTCCCGTGTCGCAACTAACGCTTTTATATATTCTTCTTTGTCATCACTGAATATGCGAGAAGGTATCAGCCCATATTCAAATTGCAGCCAATTCATGAGTAGGCGCGCCATGCGTCCGTTACCATCGGCCCACGGATGTATTGTCACCAAATTATAGTGCGCGTCAAAACTCAGTTCGTAAAGCTGTTGCACGGTCATTGCCTTTGAATTTTTACGGGCAGCATTCAAAGCGTCGCAAAATTCTTTCAATTTCTGAGGCACCTTGTTGAAAGCCATATAAGATTTACCACCGACACCGGCAGTCACATTCAGCAGTCGCAAATCTCCGTTTGCCGATGAGAAATCACCCAATGCTGTATGATATTCAGCCCCGGTATTTTTCATTGTCAATGCCGACAATTCTTTGAGCCGGTCAACAGTAATATCTGTGTGGCTTCGGGCATATACCAACACACGCTCGTATGCGGCTCTGAGATCAAGATTCATGTTCTGCTCAACAATGCTTTTGCCCTTAATGGCAATGCCGTTGTCAAACATAATCTGATTTTCAAGCTCCGTAATAGTCGAGCCTTCAATTGCCGTCGAATGGGTGATGATGGAATACAGATAAAACTTGTCATAGTCCAACTGTTGGTCTATGCCAAGCTCCCGGTATCTACCTACTAATTCCTCTAATTTAGTTTTCATACTACAAAATTAGTATATTCTTACGATAAGAACAACTTTACTTACTACAAAATATGTTTCTTTTGATTGCAAAATAACCGCTGCATCCAAACATGAATGTAACCGAACCTCGGCATCCGAACCCATCAATATATTTATTGACATGGATATTCCAACCATCAGTACTATAATCCACAGTAGGAAGACTGCGGCAGAGTTCACAGTATGCCTTGTATATTTTTATAATGAAGTGAAGATAGGAATAATGTAGAGGTGATAATTCTTATAGATTTTGTAGAATCAAAAATAATGACTACTTTTGTGGACTGTTTGGTCTAAAACGACAATTGGTTAAATGAAAGATACTCGAAACATAATCTTATTGGCAGGGCTCAGGCTCTTTCTTCAGAAAGGATATAAGGAGGTAACCCTACAAGACATCCTTGAGGCTTCAGGTCAAGCTAAAGGGACGTTTTATTATTACTTCAAGAACAAATGGGCATTGTTTGAGGAATGTGCCAAATATATCATTGTCAATTTTATGACAGTGAACTTCGGCAAATTACCGAATTCCTCTGTCAAGGATTTTATTGATGGCTTGCTTGCCGCCGAATATCGTGCTTACAAGAGAATGGCATCATTAGGTGAGAACTTCAAGATTCAAATATTGGTAGGTCAAGCATCGGTTCGAATCCCGGAAATCGCACTTCTGGTGAAAGAACAAGAAAAAAAGCAACGTTCAGCATGGAAAAAAATACTTGAAGCGGGGCGCGACAGTGGCGAAATCCGGCTTCCGATCGACAATTCTGAACTTGCATCACTATTTATCACAATACAGGAGGGAATTGCAGCAAAACAGCTGAAAAGTGTTACTAACATAAACACGATAGAACAACTAACTATATCCTGGCACAACCTTTATGAGGTTATAAGAAAATAATAAGTCTTTTTTTCTTGACTGATTCGTTATCGTCTCAGTCACTTTTTTCGACCAAATTAGACCATTTGGTCTATAATACAAAAACTTAAACACAAAAATATATGAAGAATTTTATCTTTATTCTGGCACTGATGTTGACTACTGCATTATGTGCCGCACAATCATTCCGTGGCTTGGTGGTAGATGAGAACCAAGTTCCATTGGAGTTCGCCACCGTAAGTGTATCGTGTGACTCCGACTCTACCTTCATAACCGGGGGCATGACAGATAGTCTTGGGATTTTCGAGATTCAGTTACCCCGTAATGACAGATATATCATCAATGTATCATATATGGGGTATAGGACTTTTTCTGTCAGTTCCGCTCCCTGCGATCTCGGCAAAATTGTCATGATTCCGGATGAAATATACATGCTTGGGGAAGTCGTAGTTGCAGGACATCGGCCTAATCTCAAAGCCGTTGCCGGCGGAATATCAACAGAGGTGGAAGGAAGCGCTCTCAGTAAAGCAGGTAGTGCTGAGGATATAATACCACTGCTTGCGGGAGTGAAAAAGAAAATCGACGGTAGTTTTGAAGTGATTGGGAAGGGAACTCCGGCAATATATGTAAATAATCGCCTTGTTCGCGATATGTCGGAACTGAAACGGTTGCGCTCTGAAGACATCCGAAACATACAGTTGCTTACAACTCCGGGACCGGAGTATGACGCCGAAATCGGGGCAGTGCTGAAAATTATCACCATAAAGGATGAAGAAAGTGGTTTTGGGGTTGAAATCAATTCCGGCATTGACTACGCCAAGAAGTTCAAAACGGGTCAACAATTAAATCTCGACTATCGGCAGGGAAGTTTGAATGTCTTCGGCTCGTTCCGTTACGACCTAATGCACCAATGGCAAGATGGACTCACCGACATTACGACTTTGGCTGATAAAGAATGGTACCAGGATGTCAAATCCGAAGACCGAGGACTGTTGCGGTCTTATTTTGCAAAAGGCGGATTTAATTATGATTTCACCCAAAATCATTCAGTCGGAGCCATGTATGAGCTTCTTTCAATGCCACGCAGGGCATCTGACAATCACAATCTAACGGATGTCTATGCCGACAACATATTATATGACAAGTGGAACACTATGGAAATTTCACATGACAAATCCGTCTCGCATCATGTAAATATTTATTATCAAGGTAAAATTTCCGACCTTGAAATAGACTTTAATGCAGACGCAGTGATAGGCAACGGGCGAGGCAATGCGCAGGTAGCTGATATAAGCGAAAACTTTGAAGATTATGAATGCTCCACAACTGATAATTATCACAACACTCTTTTTGCAGGGAAACTTCTTTTATCCTTCCTATATGGAAAGGCAGTTTATCACTTGGTACAGAGTACACCGACACAAAACGTAAATCATATTCAAGTGGATTTGGAGAATTAATCGGGCAGAGCAATGACAAGATCCTTGATCGCAATGCGGCTGTATTTATGGGTTATAATGCCTCAATCGGACAAATTAACACCAACATTGGTTTAAGATACGAGCATGTGGCATATGATTTCTATGAGAATGGAAAAATTCAGAAGGACAAAAGCAAGGTGTATGACAATCTATTTCCGTCATTGACGCTAAATTTCAATGTTGCTGCAACAAACCTTTCTCTGGCTTATAATATCCGTACTGTCAGACCGGCATACGAGATGCTTAGTAGTGCGGTACGTTACGGTAACCGTCTGACATATCTTGCCGGAACTCCGAACCTACAGCCTACATATATCAATTCCATTAACGGAGGTTTGTTATGGAGAAATCTCAATGTCCAGATTGGATACAACCACTATAAGGATGACATATTCTTCGCAACAGACCAGTTGGATTCAGATCCCAGTATCTCTATAAATAGATTCGCCAACGTGAGATCAAGAAATGAGATGGCGGCTTCAGTTTCGTATTCACCAACTTTTGGGATATGGCAGCCATCAGTATCGGTAACGAGCATCACGCAATGGCTGGATATTGAGCTGGGTCATAAACCCAAAAACATGAATGGAACCATTTTGTATTTCAACATGGGCAATGCCTTGCAACTGCCTGCCGGATTTCTACTGAGGATTGACGGTAATTATTCTTCTGACGGGAACTTCCAAAACAGGCACATGAAATCATCATGGTTTATGAATGTGAGCCTGAACAAAGAATTTGCCGGTGGAAAATGGAATGTTCTACTTGAAGGAAACGACCTTTTTCATACCATGCGGGATGCCTCATGGTTTTATGACCGTCAAACCGTGCAATACAGAGCCACGAAGGACAATACCCGCCAAATAAAACTTACAATAACATACCGTTTTAACCATAAAGAAAATCGGTATAAGGGAACAGGTGCAGGCAATGATGAACAGCAAAGACTGTGACCTCCGCAAATAAATCACATTAAATCAACTCATTACGCAATATTATCAGTTCTAATTGCATGAACATGAACAAGGTATTACTTGTAGATGCGTCATCTTCCGACCCTCGGATTATGGCTGCCTTACTTACGAAAGCCGGTAATTCTTAACATCTGTATATTTATGTATCGGATACTGATAATAGACGACAGCCCGGCAGATAGTGAGGAATTGAGCCGTAAGTTGGCATGTTTTGGTGTAGAGAGGACGACAGCGATGAGCCTTAAAAGTGCGAAGGAGCTGCTGAAGAAATCTTCCTACCGCGACATCATTATCTGCGACTACAAGCTGCCCGACGGTACATCGGTAGAGTTGCTCGAATGGCTTGCCAAGAACAGGATCTACCGTGATGTAATCGTCGTGTCCGATATGCTTGATAACCCGTTGTCGATTGAGGCTTTCCGCGCCGGTGCAAAAGACTATATTCAGAAACGGCAGACCGACCAGCTGCTGATACCGAGATTGAAACGGCTTATCGGTGGCGGTTTTGAATCTGCTGCCTCGCAGCAGCGCACAGTTCAACGAGATACAGCGTATAATAGCGAAAATAGCACCCACACGGCTGAATGTGCTTATAACCGGCGAGGGCGGCTGTGGCAAAGAGCCTATGACACAGGAGATATATCGTATGAGCAACCGCTCCTACCGCCCGTGCATGGTAATAGATTCAGCCATGTTGCCAATGATGTATCCAGCAAATAATAAACAATCGGTCTGTCAGGTTGTGGAGGACTATTTTACGAAAGCCGAACACGGCACAGTCATCCTCGACCATATACATCTGCTTCCATTTGAAATGCAGACGATTATATCGAATATGCTTGACCGCCAGCGTCCGGATATAAGGCTTATAGCCACGACTAATGCCGCCAACATTGCCGAGAAGGTTATCAAAGGAGAGTTCAGGCAGGGATTGTATTATACCCTGCGGCAGACACATATCGATATCCCGCCGTTACGGGAGTGCAAGGAGGATATAATACCGCTTGCCGAGTTCTTTCTCCAACGATACAGTTACGAGTTCTCCCGACGGATAAAAGGCTTTGACGCGAAAGCGAAAAAGAAACTGTCACTCCATACTTGGCCCGGCAATATCCGGGAATTGAAACACGCCGTGCGGTTCGCCGTGATAGAGGCCACTGGCGATGTGATAACATCCAAAGACCTTGACTTCGACAACCCCGATACGGGACCGCCGCCACGGTTCACCCTGCGCGATGACGGCTACGAGAAAGCAAGGATCATAGCCGCCCTGCACCAAGCCGACGGCAAGCGACAGGCAGCGGCGGATTTGCTCGGCATAAGCCGCGTGACGCTCAACAAAAAAATCAACAAATACAAAATCGGCACCACTTACGGCTGATTTACGAATAAACCGCTCCGTCGGGTACCAATATATAAAGGTCCCTGCCGGAGCGGTATTGTCATCAGCGATTATGTTGTTGCAACCATTCGCGGTCAAAGCGCGCGGCCAGTTCAACGATTTTGTGGCTCACAGTCACAAGCTCGCGTGTAGCCTCCACAAGCGACTTTACAGCAGAGGCGGCTTTCTTCTCGGTGAAATTTTCTCTGAGAACTTTAACCGTCTGGTCGTATGCCACACCGATAGTGCGGTATTGGGCGTTGAGATCTGAAAGCCTGTCAATGAATATGCGGCTGTTCTCGTCCACATAGAACACCTTGAAAGGCTTGCCGAATATCAGCAGTTTTATGAAAGCCGACAATGATTCCACGCCGGATTTCTCGTGCATGGCCTGAATCTGTACCTGCTCCGAGGCGTTGAAATTGACCGAGCAACGGAACACCGTCGGGTCGATTTTGGGCGGTCTGCCCGCTTTTCTGAGATTTTTACGATTCATTGTTTGGGAGATTTTAGTGGGTTTGGATAGGAAAAGACGAATGCCACCGCAGGTTAAGGCTCAAGGGCGTGCGACTTCGGAGCGACGCCCCTATGTGAACCGCAAGGGTATTCTGCTGCAATCCTGATTATTTGCAGCGGAATACATACCTTGCAGGTTCATGTGGACCTCTGATTTCCTGATAAATCAGATAAACCTTACAAAAATATGATACCCGGTGCCGGTCATTACCGGGTATATATCTTTTGCGGAGATATGGTATCCATTTTTCTGCGGTGGATTATCATCATTTTTCCAACAGTGCAAAATTACATCGCTTTTTCCAAATCTTTATTCGCCACTATAAGTCAAGCGTTAGTCAATACAAGTCGCAAGCCTCAAATTGTTAGGATTTTAGGGATTCAGGTGTTTACTTTGCAGCGTCAATCACGACATCAATCACTCAATGGAACGATGTATCGCTCACTCGATCACGCTAGAGAACGATAGATTGATATAGTGATTTATCGAGGTATTGATAACGGTATCACTCAATATATGGATACATCGCTCACTCAATCTATCGATAGATTGATAGATAAATCGAGTAATCGATCAATCGATTGAAACATCAATAGAGTGATGGATAAAGTGGGCTATCAAGTTATTCATAGAGAGAACGATTGATAGATTGATACATATATCGAAACATAATCCTATCGCGCGAGTGGATTATACATAACACATTCGGCTGAAAACAACACAATGCCGGTCAGCAGTGGCAGCCCGAATGATTAGCCAGGCGGAACGAAGGCCGATGGCGAATGTTGGCAGATGTGCCTCTTAAACTTTTGTCAAACTCCAAAACTTAAAAGATGGAATACTTAATGATAGAGCGCACCCTGTATGAATCTCTGGTGCGTAAAATATCGGAATGCAGCCGACATCTGGAAAATATGCTGCAACATACATTCTGCAATAAAACAGAATGGCTCGACAACACGCAGGCTCAGTCCATCCTGCACAGGTCGCCGCGCACGCTGCAAACCCTCCGTTCGTCCGGCAAAATCGGATACTCGATAATCGACGGCAAGGTGCTTTATCCGGCAACCGAGGTCTGCCGCCTGTTGAACCAAAGCTACAGGGCCAATGGCGGATAGAATCACCTCGCTTTCAAATTCGGATCTGCCTGAACTGTTCGGCATGATTGAGAATATAAACCGTTGTGCCGAGAAAATAAGTTCAGATACAATCCCCTTACTTTATGGTGTCCGCTATCTTTCAGACACCGAACTCGCCGAAAAGCTAAGGATAAGCAAACGCACACTTGCCAACTATCGGGCGAAAGGCGAATTCGGATATTATGACCTCCCGGGCAAGATTCTCTATTCCGAAATCGAAATAGAGGAATTCCTGCAACGCCATTACCTGCCGCCATTCAGTACTGGCGATTAAAACCCAATCCGCCCCGACTGTCCGATTTTGACAGCCGGGGCGGATTTGCTATGTATGATTATTATGTGCCGGATTATTTCTGCGAACCGAACTTTGATGCGAGTGTTCCCATCTGCTCCGCAATGGAGCGGTCTATAACTTTCGCATAGATTTTGGTGGTCTTTATGTCGGAGTGTCCCAGCATTTTGGCGATGACCTCCATAGACACGCCATTGGCGAGGGCTAAACAAGCGAAAGAGTGGCGGGCGATGTGGGTTGTCAGCGTCTTCTTGATTCCGCAGGCGTCGGCTATCTCGGTTAGATAACTGTTCATCTTTTGGTTGGACAGCACCGGCAGCACAACGCCTTTCG
This sequence comes from uncultured Muribaculaceae bacterium, assembly GCA_910583525.1. GTDB lineage: Bacteria > Bacteroidota > Bacteroidia > Bacteroidales > Muribaculaceae > CAG-873. Next base: position 57,671 of record CAJTXL010000019.1, read on the forward strand.
TTACACAGGTCGGATGCTCCCGATATTTGTCGGCTATGGCTCGTGCTGATTCCAGATACGGGATGCTGCACATATTCTTCGTTTTCTGACGGGCTTTGTGTATCCAGTAGTTACCTTCGTCATCAACGGTGATATGTTCGGGCTTGAGAGCAGCCACATCGGAGAATGCCAGACCTGTCAGAGAGCAGAACACGAATATGTCACGCACCTGCGCCAGCCTGTCAATCTTGAATTCCTTGTTGATGAGTGCGGTAAGCTCTTTCTCGGTGAGAAACTCACGGGTAGTGTTTTTCGCCGTGAATTTTATGCCTTGAAATGGATTGACATCCATCCAGCCGTTGTCAAGAGCAAGGCGCACAATCTTTTTCAGATTCTTGCAGTATTTGTTGGCGGTGTTCTGCTCGGCTTTCTTGTCAATTTTGAGAAACAGGAAGAAGTCACGGACAAATTCATTGTCGATCGAGCGAAAGGGCATATCCTCCACATTGTATTTCTTCTTCATGAACTCGCCGAGATAACGCTCGGTGCGCTCGTATCGGAGAACCGTGCCGAGAACCATATCCCCGATTTCAAGGAGTTGCGGTATTTCTCATTCTCCTGTCGAAACACCTCGCGGAGCATTTTTGGCCGCTCGGTTCTGCTCTGATAGGCCGACATCACCGCCATCGGGTCAACGAGTTTGCCATCGTCGATGAGTTGCTGATGGATTTTGTAGATACGCGAGATGGTAGTGTCAAGAAAGTCGTTGAGTTCAAGCGAAAGTCGGTCGCGTCCCGTAGAGCGTTGTTTTTTCTCGTTCCATGTCTTTGGGTTTACACCACGTTTTAGCGAGGCTTCGAGGAAACGCCCGTCGATGGTGATACGCATGTACACAGACGCGTCACCGTTTTTCAGGAGCTTCTTCCGCTTGATAAAGAAAAGGACACTGAAGGTTGATTTTCTTTTTTGCATGTCAAATAAACGATTTAGGTTCAACTTATGTTCTTTGACAAGACAAGAAAAATCGTGTGCAACGCTGCAAGTATCAGACCTTTGCCGGTAAATCGTTGGACATAGTTTCAGGAAATCCAAGTCCAACGATTAGTCCAACGCGAAACGCCTCGTTTTGCCGGATTTTGCGCTGTCGGCTAAAAATCAAAAGTCCCGAAAATCTTTGATTTTCAGGACTTTTCCGCATTTTGCGTTTCTTTCAAGTGATCCGCCTGGGAGCATGATTTTGAAATGGGGCGAAATCTCGATTAAACTCAATCAAATTATCGCACGTCTGTATTGTATTGATAATATGTGCTTTGTGGCGATATGGAGCGCCTTTCTCAAAATTGGATATTGCAGGTGGATTTTATTAGATTTGAATTTTGCAGACAATTTGCAGACAAAAATTTGTGCGTTCCAAAGTTAAGTTGTAATTTTGTAGTATCACTTAAAACCTCTCCTTATGGCAAAGATAGTCCGCTCCATATCTGCCAAGTCTGATCAATATGGCAGAGCAGAAATTCTTTTCAGACTGACGATAAATCGTACCACGCAACTTCGGCTCAAAACCGGTTTGTATGTCACAGCCTCTCGCTTCAAAGACGGCGAGATTGTAAAGCCGCGCGCAAACCAAAAGGAACTGGAAGAGCTTCGCAACGTAGAAATGTCTATGGTGTTACTCGAACAGTATCTTCTTCGGCTTACTGAAAGCACGCCTCATGAACAGCTCTCCAAAGATTTTGTAATGGAGCAAATTGACCGTTGGCGCAATCCGGAAAAATATGAGCCAAAAGAGAAGAAGCAAAAGAAACTTTCTTTTGACGACATTATTGACGAATACTTGAGACAAAAACAGCTTTCAATGCCAAGAGAAAATCATTACCGTGTGATGCAGCGGGCATTACACAGGTTTGAGCTTTACCGACGGATGACAGTCAATAAGTCGTACCGATTCTCATTTGACACTTGTACTACGGAAGATGTGTATGCTTTCGAAGCTTTTCTTCGGGCTGAGCCGGAACTGTATGACCAGTATCCTAACATCTACAAGTCTTTCCCTTCCATTACCCACAAGACACACAAGGTCAAGAGACCAAAACCGAGAGGCGATAACTACATGGTGACTTTTACGAAGCGTTTCAAAGCTCTTTTCCATTGGTGCCATGCCCAGGGAATCACCATGAATAATCCTTTTGCAAAGTATGTGAGTTCTGTGTATGAGAAATACGGTACTCCTATCTATATTAAGGATGAGGAGGTGTTGCAGCTTGCTGATTTCGATTTCTCGCACAATAAGCATCTTGATACCCAGAGGGATATATTCATTTTTCAATGTTGCATCGGTTGTCGCGTGGGCGATATGATGAAGATGACGCCTGCCAATGTAATCAATGGCGGTGTGGAGTACATTGCTTCAAAGACCGCCGAGGAACGCCCGGAAACAATTCGTGTTCCGCTCTCGGACAGAGCGCAGTTCATCATTGACAAGCACCGTGAAGAAGTTAAGGATGGTCGGTTGTTACCGTTCATATCCCAACAGAAATATAATGAGGCAATCAAGCAAATATTTGAAGCCGCCGGAATAACACGCCTTGTTACCCGCCTCAATCCAACAACCGGCATCGAGGAGCAGGTACCTATCAATACCATTGCAACCAGCCACATGGCACGGCGAACTTTCGTAGGCAACCTCTACAAGAAGGTGAAAGACCAGAACCTTGTTGGCGCATTAAGCGGCCACTCCGTAGGCAGCAAGGCCTTTGCTCGTTACCGTGAGATAGACGAGGATATTAAAAGAGAACTCGTCAATGGCATGGGGTATTAATATTTGTATTAACTTTGCACCTGTAAATGAACGATATAACGAAACTGATAGGCGAATGCACCGCCTACGACAAAAAAGAAGCTCTTGAGGAAAAGAAACCTCGGAGCTGGCTCAAGAGTGTTTCTGCCTTTGCAAATGGCGAGGGCGGCACACTTATATTTGGCGTAGCCGATAACGATGAAATTGTAGGACTTGCAGATGCCAAAGGCGATTCCGAGAAAATCAGTCAGGCGATAAGGCAACGTATGGATCCGGTGCCGGACGTAACTCTGAAATTTGACAAGGTTGACGGTAAGAGATTGGTTTTGCTCGAGGTTAAATCCGGCAAGCAGACTCCTTATTATTATATCGGTGACGGCAACAGGATAGCTTATATCCGCTTGGGTAATGAGAGTATTCCGGCTACGAACAACCATCTTTTTCAATTGATGCTCAAAGGAAGCGGTCACACATACGACAGCCTTCCGTCCGATTTCGACTTTGGCAAGATGGCGTTTACGAAGCTCCGTTCCGTTTATAATTATCGGGTTCATAAAGATTTTCTTCCCTCCGATTTTGAATCATGGGGGCTTGTTGACAGTGCCGGTAGGCTGACAAATGCCGGTGCGTTAATGGCAGATGAAAGCCCTGTAAGGCATTCGAGAGTGTTTTGCACACGGTGGTCGGGACTGGATAAAGCCGGAGGCCTTATAGATGCAATTGATGATGCCGAATTTTCAGGAAGCCTTATCAGTCAGCTTCAAGACACACTGGGCTTCATTGCCAAACATACGCGCAAGGCTTGGAAGAAGATGCCCACCTACCGCCAGGAGTTTCCCGACTATCCCGAAAGGTCATTGCAGGAAACATTAGTCAACTCGCTTATCCATAGGGATTATACCGAATTAGGAAGCGAAGTTCATGTTGACATATTCGATGACCGCATTGAGGTGTATTCTCCCGGTGGAATGTTCGACGGTAAGCCGGTGCAGGAACATGATATAATGGAGGTGCCTTCCCGAAGGCGTAATCCTATCCTTGCCGATATCTTCAACCGCCTTGAATACATGGAACGCCGTGGCAGTGGTTTTAAAAAGATTATGCGTGACTATGCGGCATTCGATGAATTTACTAATGGTCTGCGCCCCAAATTGCGTTCGGACCACGCCTCATTCTTCATAACCCTATGGAATATAAACTATTTCATTGGCAATATCTCGATTGAAAGCACCGACCAGAAAACCGACCAGAAATTCGACCAGAAAACCGATATAAAACCGATACAAACCGATACAAAACCGATACAAACCGATACAAAAGAAGGACAGAAGGCCGCGATAATCAAAATGATTGAGACAACACCGGGCATTTCGATGGACGAGATAAGCAGTGTTTTGTCTATCACAAAGAGTAGTGTGCAACGTCGCCTTGAAGCTCTTGTAAGAGAAGGCCGGTTGCGGCATATCGGCCCAACGAATGGTGGTCATTGGGAAATAATCGAAGAATAATCATGGTTAAAGTTTTTAACACCAAGAAAATAGTAATCCGGCAATTCGATAGTTCGCGTTGTCGGATTTCTTTTGTCATCGCAAAAAAACAGGTGGCTGCATTAACGAATTTGCATAAAGATAGTGGTTAAATAGTCTTAATTCAACATTTATAAATCCGGGGGCATTTCCTAACGAATAATAAAATTAATGTCTGGAATGAAACCCCATTTGCTGCCGGTTTATTGTAAACATATTCTATTTGTTCCATGAAGTTCCATTGAACGGAAACGCGATGTGAATATTTGTGAAACCAATATGGCCTTTTGATTTATATATAAATATAATCTCCTTTATTATAGATACTTAAAAGTATTGCAGAGCTATTGACAAACCGTTTTATACATTATAACTTTGCGAAAAAATCAAACAATTACGCAATCATTATTGCGCTGATAAAACAATAACCGTTTAAAGTTTTAATGTTCTACAACGACCAAAATTCAAGTCCAAAACAAACTACAATGGTCATCATGAATATTGATGATCTGCGAGAGGCTTTCAAAGCCTGGAATCAGGAACAGATTGAGGCAAACTCGCCTCAGGAAGAAATCTACATCACCGCCAGGGAAGCAGCCAAGATGCTCGGCGTAACCTTATCAACCTTATGGAGATGGGATAATGACAAGTATCTGGAGAAAATCAAGATAGGCAACAAGGTAAGATACCGCCTATCGGATGTTGAACGCATGATAAAGGGTGCGATATGACAACTGATTCAATCCAGTTACTTCCGGCTTATGTCGATGAGCCAACTCATAGCTATGCGGCATCGGATGATGAAGCGCAGGTGGTTGATGTGGAAAATACTGACATTACACTTGAGCAAAACGATCTGTCGAATCAAGATGGAAGCGGGTGCCCTTATATCCGCGTAGGTACGGACTATTACCGGGAGGTGTTGCGACCACAGGCAAACGGCACCACTTGTAAGTGTCTTGTCTATTGGAAGGCTTCGACCATCAAAGCTGACTTCGGGAAGGACTATCTGAATGATATACCGAAGTATGATTGCTTCTGCACCGTTCCGAGCCATACCGACTACCGCAAGATAATCGGCAACGCCTACAATCTCT
>CAJTXL010000020.1 GCA_910583525.1 uncultured Muribaculaceae bacterium
TTATGTCTGTCAATTATTTCGCAGTCTTCCGACCACTAAAACCTGTCGGGGTGCGCGCCGCCCGGGTACCGCGACCCGACAATGAAAAAAAGTGCTACAGCGTAGCGCGATAATCCCGATTCAACGCCTCGCGTGTGACGGGCGTAGAATCGGGATTATCGCACCGCCCTATGGGGTGCTTTTGGAGAGAGGTCGCGAAAAACCCGGGCTGCGCGCACCTACGGAGCGCTTGCCCGGGCCTACTGCTATTTACGCCACTACGTGGCTGTTTGCTCCTACGGAGCTTTCGCCGACTACTATCTGGAGCAATACCCATGAGGGTGTGTCAAAATTGATAAATTTCATCGGCATTTTGCATCATGTTAATACAACAAAAAAACGTGCCATCCCCGATTTAAGGGGGACGGCACGCCTTATAAACCTTACCTTAGAAATTTGATGGATGGATGCTTAGCGCACAACCTTCACGGTAGCGCTGCCTGCGCGGAGCACATACACACCTTTGGCGAAACCGCCGAGGTCGATGGCCGGTGCGGCTACATTCATCACACGGGCGCCGCTGAGCGAGTACACTTCCACCATGCCTTCGTAGCCCTCTACGCTGTAGAGGCCTGCGCCATGGTTGACGATACGCACCTCAACCTCACCGATTGAGTTGATGGCGTTGGTCGTCTCGTTGTTGGCCTTGATTTCAGCATCGGTAACTGCATATGAACCGGGTGTTACATCTGTTCCACGGCCTGCAAAAGAGATGTCGGCAGGGAGACCCCATTCTGCAGTCGCCGCATCAAGCTGCTCGCTGCTTGCGCCCTGAACGTAAACATAGGGCATTAACTTATTATCTTTTAATGTGTTGTTGCCGAAAATCGACGCATAGTCATTATCGGCGGCCTGGTTGTCTGTGTCAAGCCATGTAAGCTCGTTTTCGGTAGCGCCTACATAGTTGTAACCGCCCGAAGTGAAGTTTGCGGCTGCAACATCGGTAGCTTTTACATGATCTTTGCTTGAGACAACGATGTTGTTTACCATTTTAAGTTTATAATCTACAAAACCGCAAATCTGTGAACCTTCGTTAGGTACTTCGGTTTTGGTAGCTTCACCGCCTTCAACTTCAGAGGGAGTTGTAACTGTAATGGTTTCGTTAAGGTTGTTTGCTGCCATTGTGGTGTTTATGATTTTTACATCCCAAGCAAATGCACGCTTTTCACCTTCTGTTGCCACGCATATGGCGGCACCGTCTTTCACAGCTTTATTGCCGAACAGAGTGCAGTCAATCAACGTCAGCGAAGCACCCGACTGATAAAGAATTGCACCACCGTTGTCGTGATAGGTAGTGTTGTTTTTGAACACGCACGATTCGAATGTATAGTTACCCTTATTGAAGCGAGCTGTGTTTGTCATCTCATTGTTAGTCAGACGTACGGCAGCACCGCTATAATTCGACGAGTTGCCACGGAATTCGCAATTAACAAATTTCACGTCGCTCTGGTTCAGAAGCACAGCCGGACCGCCAAGCGCACCATCAGCCCAATTGTTATAGAATTTGCAATCTTTTACAGTTACGCAACCGCTGTTGTTGACATAGAGGGCACCTACGCCTGCCACTCCTGCAGAGCCGTCATCTGTAGCATCTTTTGAGATATTGGTGAACACACATGTGAAATCAATATTCTCGATTACCACCGGTTTCGTGGTTACTCCTGCTCCGGTAACAGTTTGGAAACGCATCAGACGCGAAAGGTCTCCGTTTTTAGGAGCCGAACCCTCATGTTTGAGACCCGACAGTATCGTGCGCTCACCTTCGGCGTTACCTTTTACGGTCGCGTATGTACCTTTCTTAAATATGATACAAGCCGATGGTTTATATGTACCGGCAGCAAGGTTATATATGTCGCCGTCTGCATTTTTTAGCGCCTGTTCTTTGAAAGCTTCGGTATCGAACGCATTCTCCCAGCTGGAGCCGTCTTTCGAACCGGCACCCTCGGGTGTCACATAATATTCGGCAGCAAAAGCCTGGGCCGATGCGCCGACGATGAATGCAAGAAGTAAAGATTTGAATTTCATAGTAATTACTGCTTGTTTAAGATGATTAATTTTAAGGTTGATTTTTTGTTTTCTAAAATTTATGACGCAAGCCTCGGCAAAACCTTTAGGTCACTCCGTAATTTTTTTATAATTTTTTTTGACTATCTTTGTACACCTATTTATAATACATCCCATGAAACGATTTCTGACACTTCTTCTTGCCATTGCCGCCATCTGCGGCGCATCGGCACAAAGCGGCCGCATGCTCACGTTCGACAATCCACGCGTAAAAATATTCCTGCCGCCTGCCGGCACCGCAAACGGCAAAGCCCTCGTGTGCTGCCCCGGCGGTGGCTATTCGATGGTCGCCAAAGGCCACGAAGGCTACGATTGGGCGCCGTTCTTCAACGAGCTCGGCCTCGCATATGCCGTGGTCGACTATGAGCTGCCCCACGGCGACCGTACCATCCCGATGGGCGATGTAGCCGCCACCTTCAAAATATTGACCGACAGCGCCGAGATATGGGGCATCAAGCCCGACCAAATAGGTATTATGGGTTCATCGGCAGGCGGACACCTCGCTTCGGCAGTCGCCACCCACCCCACGCCAAAGTGCAGCCCGGCGTTCCAGCTTCTGTTCTACCCCGTAGCCTCGCTCGACGCCGAAATAACACATAAAGGTACGCGCAAGGGCTTCCTCGGCGAAAACAGCACCGACAAAAACGCACGTCTGTGGTCGGCCGAAAATAATGTCACCGCCACCACGCCACGGGCGTTCATAGTGCACTGCGCCGACGACAAGACCGTGCATCCGCAAAACGCCATCCGCTATTACTCTGCCCTGCAAAGCGCCGGAGTGCCCGTCACGATGGTACTATACCCCACCGGCGCACATGGTTGGGGATACCACAAAACGTTCAAATACCACGACATACTCCTCGACGAAATCGCCACCTGGCTCAACGGGTTCTGAAACAAGTTAATATATATTAAAATGTAGGGACATGCCTTTGGCATGTAGATGGTTACGCATCTGTCAATCAGCAACATGCCAAAGGTATGTTCCTACATTACCAATATTGACCCGTTTTCACATCGTTCTTCACACCTCTCTCGCTCCTCAAAAACCAAAAAAACGTTAAAACAACGCATCTATACACAATTCTATAAATATTAACATTATCTTTGCAAAAATCATTTCCCCACGCAACAAGACAACCATTTTAATCACCAATCAATACTATTTAGTTCCATTATGTCTACCACAACACCGCTTTGGGGAGTGCTTGCCGCATTATTGTTGTCGGCCTCGGCGCTCAACGGGCAAACACCCGACAGCAGAAGTTCCGATGCATCTGCCGCGGCTGCAATAATAAGCCGCAACGGAAACGCCGACGCATCGCAGCGTCACCGCAAGCCAAAAATCAAAGGTAAATTCCGCTCGGCGCGCAACGCATCCAAGACAGCCGCGCCACGCAAAGCCGCTTCTGTTACACCGACAATATACGCCGCCCTCGAAACTTCATATTATGAAGAGCTCCCGTCGGGCGTCTACAGCTTCACACCGGCCGAATACGCGCTGACTCCCGTACACACCGATGCTAACCTCAGCTGCGCTAACGGAGCCGCCTTCGCCGACGGCATTCTGTATACCGTATCACAATCGCACGAGGGTTACAAATGGGACACGGCGGCGTGGACTTCACAAGGCCCCTTCGGCAACGACGACATAAGTTCGGGCACACTCGCCGTAGACCCTTCGACAGGCGAATTGTACGGCTGCGTATCGCCACTGTCGAAGTTTTTTCAACCATGGCTGGCAAAAATCAACACCGACGACTTTTCGATAAGTGCCTTCGTCGGCGAGCTGAGCCGGCAGATGGCCTCGGCATTCTTCGGCAACGACGGCACGCTCTACGGCATCGACTACAGCGGCAACCTCTACACCCTCGACAAAACAAGCGGCGCAGCCACATTAAGCGGCCCGACAGGCATCGACGACATATATAGCGTCGCAGCCGCCGTCGACCCTGCATCGGGCGCTTGTTTCGTTGCCGTCTCAGGCTACGATGACGGCTACCTCTATGAGCTCGACCTCGACACGTGCACATCATCGCTTATCTACACAATGACCGACCAGGAAGAAATCCACGCGCTCTACATACTGCCGCCGGCCCAGCCCGACGGAGCTCCGGCAAACATTGACGCACCCACGCTTTCGTTTGCCGACGGAAACCTTTCCGGCACAATATCGTTTACCGCACCGGGCACCACATTCGGCGGGGCACCGGGCAGCGGCGAACTATCGTACACCCTCACCATAAACGGCCAGGCCTCTCCGACGGCCACTGCACAATGGGGGCAGACCGTTACGGTTCCGTATACCGCACCGGCACCGGGGCAATATAATTTCTCGGTGACATTCAGCAACGCCGCCGGCGAGAACAAGGCCGCAGCAAGCGGCATGTGGGTCGGCAACGACATGCCGCGCCCTGTCACTGACGTTAAAGTCAGCCGCGCCGACGGCATGAACACAATCACATGGACGCCATCGCAAGGCTCGGCCCACGGCGGTTTCTTAATCCAAGACCAGGTACGCTACCGCGTGACACGCAACACCGACGGCACCACGGTAGCCGAAAACCTCACCGAGCCGACATGCGCCGACAACTTGCCCGACGGCAACAACGCCGAGCAGGTAACCTATTCGGTAGTAGCATACTGGGGCGAAATGGTATCGGAACCGGCGACATCGAACCGCGTAATGGTAGGTGCCGCATACTTCAACGGCTTCGACAGCGCCGAAGATTTCGACTCGATGGCATCATCGACACTTATGCGCGACGGCGAGATGTGGGAATACAACAGCTACCACAACGCCGCCGCCGTGAGCTACGAAGACGAACAGCCCAAATCGGCTTGGCTGTCCTCGCCCGCCCTCACACTTCAGGCCGGACGCACCTACACCCTGTCGCTGCTGACATGGTGCTCAAACGAGGACTATAACGAAAAACTGTCGGTATACATCGCCGACACAGCCGAACCCCGTCAGCTCTACGGCATGACGCCGGTAATCGACAAGGCAACCGTAAATTGGGAAAAGCAGGCGGCAAAGACGCTGTCGGCTGAATTCACCCCGACAGAAGCCGGACAATACTACATAACCATCAACGCATGCAGCCCGGCCGACCTCGGCACTATATATGTCGACGACATCCTGCTTGTGGCTCAGCCCTTGGCCGCCCTGCCGTCGAAACCTGAAATCACGGGCGATGTCGACGACGAACTGCTCGTGTCGCTCACCGTCACCGCTCCCACGACATACACCGACGGCACTACCATCGAAGCCCTCACAAGCATCGTGCTCTCACGCGACGGCGTCGCCGTAAAGACATTCGAAGCGCCGACACCCGGCGCAACGCTTACCTTCTCCGAAAAGCTACCGGGCAGCGGCTCGTACTACTACAACGTCGAAGCATACGTCAGCCACGGCCACTCCGAAGCGGCCACACTGCTGATTTCGGCCATCGAGCCTTCCGTACCCAAAGCCCCGTCGGAGCTAAAAGCCGTAGAGACAACGAACGACGGCGAGGTAACTCTGTCGTGGAGCGCACCGGAGTTCGACGCCCTCAACAATCCGCTCAAACCCGGCTCGCTGACATATACAATCTATATGGCCGGTGTCGCCGAACCGCTCGCCGCCGGACTCACCGCGACAAGCCACACCTTCCGCGCCGTGCCCGAAGGCTCGCAGGCATTCTGCTCATTCCGCGTCAGCGCCACGAACAAAGCGGGCGAAGGCTCCGTATCACGCCATACCGAAACCGCAGCCTACGGAAAAGCCGACACGCTCCCATATAAAGAATCTTTCTCTAACCTCAGTTTCGACGAACTGTGGCTACACAGCATCGATGACTACAGCGACGCGTCGTGGTCGTTCCTGGCCGCATCCGAAACACCGGCCGCAACACCGGCCGACGGCGACGGCGGCATGCTCGGCTTCTACGGCGAATCGCTCGGCGAAGAAGCAAGCGTCACATCAGCCAAAATCTATCTCGGCGAAGGCAACAATCCGCAGCTCACGCTTTGGTACTTCGCCCAAAACAAACGCGAAGGCAAAGACCAGCTCGACATACTTGTCGACGCAGGCGAAGGTTTCGTAAAAATCGCATCGTTCACACCTCGCGACGCCCAAGTCGACGGTTGGACCAAAGCGCTCGTCAAACTGAACGCCTACGCAGGCAAGACAATACGCCTGCGCCTGCGCGGCGAATCGTTCCGCACCGAAAACTTCCTTCTCATCGACGATGTCGAACTCACGAACATAGGCACCGACCTCGAAGCCCTACAGCCCTTCGCACCGAGCGCCGTGCCCGTAAGCCAGACATTCACAGTTGAATGTCCCGTAAGAAACAACGGCGGCAACAAAGTGGCGGCGTACACCGTCAAGCTGCTGCTCGACGGACAAGCCGTCGCACAGGACAAGGGCACAGACCTCGCAAGCACCGCTACGGCCATACACAAGTTCACGCTCGTGCCCGACGCTTCGTGGCCCGAGACCGTGGCTATCAGCTTCACCGTAGAATGCACCGGCGACGAAGTACCGGCAAACGACAAGTCGGCAGAGCATGCCCTGTCTATAATACAGAACACCTTCCCGACCGTAAGCGGCCTGAAAGCCACATACACCGACGATACAAAACAGGCCGTGAAACTCACCTGGACAGAACCCGACCCGACAACTTTGCCGACCGAAGAGTTCACCGAGAACTTCGAGTTCTTCACGCCTTTCGAGATAGACCCCACCGGCGACTGGACTTTCGTCGACAAAGACGGCGACATCACCTTCGGCTCACAGAGCTATCCTTTCGCCGGACAAAACGACCCCAAGGCATTCGTAGTGCTCAATGCCGACCATTTCAACTCGACATATACCGCACACTCCGGCAAACTCTACATGGCGGCCTACAGCGCTGCCAACAGGCAGAGCGACGACTGGATGATTTCGCCCGAACTCACAGGCGACGCGCAGACCATAAAATTCTTCGCGCGCTCCTACTCCGACACCTACGGTCTCGAACAGATGGAAGTGCTCGCTTCATCAAAAGGCGTTGACACCGAAGATTTCAGCCGCGTGAAACTTTGCAGCGACGTGCCCGTGGAATGGACGGAATATACCGTCGACCTGCCTGCCGGCACAAAGCACTTCGCAATCCGCAACATATCCGACAAAGTATTCGCCCTCTTCATCGATGACGTCACATTCACTCCGGCAGTAAACCCGGTGGCATTCTATGCCGTTGAAGGCTACAACATCTATAAAGACGGCAAACTGCTCAACGACGAACCGCATAACGATGCCGAATACACCGACACCACGGCAGGCGCTGAAACACCCACATACCGCGTGTCTATCGTCTACGACCGTGGCGAATCGCCCATGAGCGACGCCGTAGCACCCTCGCTGAGCGGCATCGACGGTGCAACAGCCCATAGCGTAAACATACACGCCACTGAAGAAGGCGTCGAAATCGAAACGGCATGCGAGACACCCGTCTCTGTAGCATCGCCCGACGGCCGCACGCTCTTCGCAGGCACAATTTCATCAAAGACACTGATAAGGCTCGCTCAAGGTCTTTATATAGTCAAAGCAGGCGATGAAACTGCCAAAATAATAGTAAAATAACGCTTTCGGCGACAATCGCATCGGCGGCCGCATCCACACACGGATGCGGCCGCCTTTTAATTTTTGTAAAAAATATCGCACTTATCAATTTTGTATGTATATTTGCCACACGTTAACCAAAAAATCAACTGCCTGAAAGCAGAACCACAACCAAAACAAATCTAATTATGGACATCAACAGTATCATGGCAGGCCTTGAGGCCAAGCACCCCGGCGAAAAAGAATACTTGCAGGCCGTCAAAGAAGTGCTCATGTCGGTAGAAGAAGTCTACAACCAGCATCCCGAATTCGAACGCAACAAAATCATAGAACGTATGGTCGAGCCCGACCGCATCGTCACTTTCCGCGTAACATGGCTCGACGACAAAGGCGAAGTGCAGAACAACATCGGCTACCGCGTGCAGTTCAACAACGCCATCGGCCCGTACAAAGGCGGCATCCGTTTCCACGCTTCCGTAAACCTCTCAATCCTCAAATTCCTCGGCTTCGAGCAGACTTTCAAAAACGCTCTCACCACACTGCCTATGGGTGGTGCCAAAGGCGGCAGCGACTTCTCGCCCCGTGGTAAAAGCGACCGCGAAATCATGCGTTTCTGCCAGGCATTCATGCTCGGCCTCTGGAAGAACCTCGGTCCCGACCGCGACGTGCCTGCCGGTGACATCGGCGTAGGCGGACGCGAAGTCGGATACATGTACGGCATGTACAAACGCCTCGTAAACCAGCACGACGGCACATTCACCGGCAAAGCCATGGAGTTCGGCGGTAGCCGCATACGTCCCGAAGCAACAGGCTTCGGCGCACTATACTTCGTGCAGAACATGCTCAAACAGCGCAACGACGACATCAAAGGCAAAGTAATCGCAATATCGGGCTTCGGTAACGTTGCCTGGGGCGCCGCCCTCAAAGCCACCGAACTCGGCGCGAAAGTCGTTACCCTCTCGGGTCCCGACGGATATATCTACGACCCGGCAGGCCTCGACGCAGAGAAAATCGACTACATGCTCGAGCTTCGCGCATCGGGCAACGACATCGTCGCACCCTATGCCGAACGCTTTGCAGGCTCTACATTCTATGCAGGCCGCAAACCGTGGGAGCAGAAAGTCGACATCGCACTCCCCTGCGCCACTCAGAACGAGCTTAACGGCGACGACGCCAAGGCTCTTATCGCCAACGGCGTAGAAATGGTGGCAGAAGTGTCGAACATGGGTTGCACTCCCGAAGCCATCGACGCTTTCATCGAAAGCCGCACCACCTATGCCCCCGGCAAGGCCGTAAATGCAGGCGGCGTAGCCACCTCGGGCCTTGAAATGAGCCAGAACGCAATGCACCTGCAATGGAGCGCCGAAGAAGTCGACGAAAAACTCCACACCATCATGACCGACATCCACGGACAATGCCTGCGCTACGGCGTTGAAGCCGACGGATACATCAACTACATGAAAGGCGCAAACATCGCCGGCTTCATGAAAGTTGCCAATGCGATGATGGGCCTCGGCGTCTGCTGATAGAGACCACGACACATAATTAAAATCGCCTCGAAAGACAAATCTTTCGAGGCGATTTTAGTTATTACATGCGGTTCAGCGCACGCGATGCTTTACAGGCGTGAGCTTGAACGAAAACTCGTAATCGCCATAGGGCAACAGATACTGAGGCAGAGGCCATGCACCCCAGGTGTTGATGCAACCAAGCCCCATCTGAGCTTTGTCGAACAGAACATTGACATAAGGCGCTTGAGGCACTTGCTGAGAATGCGACTGCGGACGCACAGCCTCATCTGAAAGTTCGTCGAGGCTATAGTTCAACGCCGAAGCCGAGAAGGGGGCATCTGAAGTGATTTCAAGACCCGTGCCGCCCTTGTCGAGCTGAAGCCAACGGCGCACGTCAGTCTTGTTGCCTGTTTCCTGGGGCTTTATGTAATTATAGAACTGGTCAGCGACACTTTGCGTGTAAAGACCGAGGTCGGCGGCACTCTTGCGGTCGACATAGTTCTCTACAGGGCCACGGCCATAGTACTCTATGCGGTCGAACCTTGAAGGCATAGGCATCTGCATGCCGAAACGGAAGAGATTTGATACTTTCGCGCCAGGTGTCGCGGTAAATTTCTCATCAACTTTGACCGCGCCTTTGTTGTTGACGGTATAGCACATATCAAGACGCCCTTCGACGCCCGGCATGTCGTAAGAAGCCTTCACATAGGCGAGGCCGTCGCCGTCAATGCCGCTCTCAATAGTTTTCAGAACCATCGCAGGCTTTCTCCACGCGGCAAAATTGGTGTGCAGTTTGGCGCCTTTGTCATTCTCGGTGGGAGCACGCCAAAAATTGGGCGTAAGGGCATAGCCGTCTTCAAGCATATCGGTGCCATCGACTTCGTATTTAACCAGGAACCCGTCGCTCCGGCGGAAATCCATCTCAAAACCGTCACCTTTGACAATTATGAAGTTCTTGTCGCCATCTATAACAACAGGCTTGCAGCCGCCATAGCGGTCGTTATGTTCGTTGGCAATAGACAATTCAGACGCCTTATAAGGCTTCACGGCAAGTTGGTCGCGGGCCACCTCGAAACCGGCAGGCAGCAGTCCGTCGGCTTCTTTAAGCACATAGGCCACATTGAGAAGCCATTCGCCACAATTGCACACAGGGCCGAAATCGACTATTACATCTCCGCTCTGCCCCGGCTCTATATCGAGCTTGTCGACTATTCCCGAACGCACCGGCACGCCGTCTTTCAGCAGCTCCCACTGCATACGGCAGTCCGACAAATCGCGGAAGAAATTCTCATTGAAAACCTTGAGTTTGCCTTTTGCAATATCTTCGGCTGTCGTATGGATGTTCTGATATATGCGCCCTACTTCATACATATGAGGGTTAGGCACACGGTCGGGGCTTACAAGCCCGTTGTTGCAGAAACTGCTGTCAGAAGCGTCGAAGCGGTTGAAATCGCCACCGTAGCCGTAAATCTCTACACCATCGGCATCTTTCCAACGTGGCGACTGGTCGACGAAATCCCAGATGAAGCCGCCCTGCAGATTGGGGTACTTGCGGATGATGTCCCAATACTCCTTGAAGCCGCCTTGCGAGTTGCCCATGGCATGGGCATATTCGCATTGTATAAGAGGTCGCTTTTGGCTCGCGTCTTTTCCGTAGCGCTCCATTCCGGCATAGTCGAGGTACATCGGACATACGATATCGGTGTGGGGCTTATGCTCGGCACGTTCATACTGCACGGCACGCGAAGGGTCTTCTTTTTTCACCAATACGTAGGCTTCCTCAAAATTAGGGCCGTCGCCGGCTTCGTTGCCTAAAGACCAGAATATGATTGAGGGATGGTTGAAATTGCGTGCTACATTGCGCATGTTGCGTTCGATATGCGCTTTTCGGTACGACGGCTCCTTTGCCAATGTTTTTTCATCATAGCCCATACCATGCGATTCGATATTGGCTTCAGCCACTACATATATGCCGTATTTGTCGCATAAATCATACCACAGATTGTCGTCAGGATAGTGACATGTGCGCACGGCGTTTATGTTGAACTTCTTCATCAACGCGATATCCTGAAGCATACGTTCGGGTGAGACGACATAACCGCCGTCGGGGTCGATTTCATGCCGGTCTGCACCTTTGAACAGCACGGGCTTGCCGTTGACAAGTATTTGACCGTTACCGGGCATCTCAATCTTGCGGAAGCCTACTTTAACGGGAATAACCTCATTGCAGCCTTCGGCAGTGGCATAGAGGGTATAAAGCGCAGGGGTCTCTGCCGACCATTTTTCAGGCGCTTTGACATCGAGCACCGTCCGTCCCGGCTTAGCCTTTGCAGAAGCAACCTCTTTGCCCGACGGGTCGACAAGCGACAGACCGATATTTTTGATGCCTTTGGCCTTTATCTCAACTGTCAGAGTGCCATCGGCGTAGTCTTTGTCGAGGTCGGGCGTCACGCGTATGTCCTCGATGCGTTTGCGGTCGCGAGCATAGAGATAGCAGTCTCGCCCTACCCCGCTGTATCGGAAAAAGTCCTGGTCCTCGAGATATGTGCCGTCGCACCAGCGGAACACCTGAAAAGCGAGCAGATTGTCCTGACCCGGTTTAAGATAAGGTGTAAGGTCGAACTCCTGTTCAAGCTTGCTGTCCTCACCGTAGCCTACAAAACGTCCGTTCACCCACAGATACATGTTAGACGTCACCGACCCGAAATGGGCAAAGATGTCTTTTCCGCTCCAATCGGCCGGGATTTTAACTACACGCCGGTAAGAGCCTACATGATTGTTCTCCTCGGGCACCAAGGGCGGCGTGGCCGGAGCCTGGTTGCGCCAGGCGTAACCTATGTTTACATATATCGGGTCGCCATAGCCGTTCAGCTCCCAGACTCCCGGCACAGACATCGTGCCCCAAGCTTTGTCATTGAAATCCTTGCGCCAAAAATCCGTGGGCCTTTGCCCGGCATCCTTTACCCAATTGAATTTCCATGTCCCGTTGAGATTCAGAAAATTTTCTGAAGCAGCCTTGTCGCCGGCTTTTGCCACATCCTTGTTCTCGAAAGCGAAATATGCCGAACGCATCGGCATCCTGTTTACAGAATTGACCTCAGGGTCGCGCCATTCGGTCATGCTTTGGGCCGAAGCCCACAATCCGGCAGACAGCAATGCCAATGCCACAAATGTTTTACGCATAATTATGATTTTGTTGTGATATTATATTCAAGGTATTCGTATCATCCCTATATAAATGACAACTAAAGGTAATAATTCCTATGCCAACACTAAAACAATTATAGATAATTAACAAAAAAAACATCCGCCGACGGAATGTTGTCTCCGGCGGCGGATGCGGTGTTTATGCAAGGTAAGGATTGCTATGCGAACATCTTCAGAGCCATATCTGTAATCCATATCCATAGCGGACATGCGCCCATGAAGAGTAATGTACTTACTGCCAACGACGACGTGCCGGTTGCAACATATACATTGTAGCGGCTTGCGATGATAATGCCCGAGAAGGCCGGCGGCAGAGCTGCGCAGACAACCAGCATTTTAAGGTTCATCGGGTCCATGTGCACCAAAAGGCCGACAACAAGGATAGACAATGGCATGATAATCAGTTTCAGGAAAGAACCCATCCACACTTGGCCGTTGAACACGACCTTGACAGACGAAAGGGTGATACCGGCGGCGAAACATGCTATCGAGGCATTCGCTCCCGAAATAAGGGTGAACGACGGCGAAAGCTCATCGGGCCATTTCACGCCACAGAGAACGAGGATTACCGCCAAAATCGGCGCCCAGGCCACAGGCTGTTTCAAGGCGTTTACGACAGGCATCCACGGGTTAGGCTTCTTGCCGCCGTTCTGAGCCGCAGCCTTGGCGGCATCGCCGGCATTGAGAAGGCACAGGCCGATAGGAATGCCGATGGCATTGACTTCGATGGCGACGATGGCTATCACAAGGCCTACAGCTGCCGAGGTACCGAAAATAGGTTCGAGAACTGCGAAGCCAAGGAAACCGATGGTCGGAGAACCGCTTATCAGAGCCGATACGGCGGCATCGCCGCTGGTATTGCCTTTGTACATCTTGAACACAAAGTATACAAGGAAGAAGCAGGCTATCAGGACGGCAAAAGCGACTGCGGTAAGCTTGACATCAACCGAAAGCATATGGCGGTTAGCCTTGATTATCGAAATGAACAGGGCTGCCGGCAACGCATAGTTGAGCACGACTTTGTTGAGCGTGCGGGCATTCTCGCCTGTAAAGGCGCCGGCCTTGCCGGAAAAATACCCAAGTGCCATTACGACGAATATAGGCACTATTGCGTATAATATAATGTGTAGCATATTCTTTGAATGTTGAAAAGTGGATATTTATGAAGCTAACTATGCTATACTTCGATGTGCTCCAAAGCGGCAGGGTTGAGGTAACCTATATGACCGGACTCCTTGCCGGAATCGGCGGCAAGCTGAACGTCGATTAGTGCCGGAGCTTTCGAGGCGATGGCCTCTGTCAAAGCCTGAGACAGCTCGGCCGGAGTAGTCACATAATATGTCTTGGCACCGAAAGCATCGCCGAGCTTATCATAGCGCGCACGCACGTCGAGGGTTGTGGGAGCCGGGTCGGACGTGCCGGCCATATTGACGCCCACGCCATTGTAGATGCCGCCGTTGTTAAAAATAACTACGGTCACAGGAAGCTTGAAGCGGCAGATGGTCGAGAAATCCATGCCGGAGAACCCGAATGCGCTGTCGCCCTCGATGGCTACCACGCTCTTGCCGGTTGCCACGGCTGCGCCGACGCACGAGCCCATGCCCATGCCCATAATAGCCCATGTGGCACAGTCGATACGATGTCTGGGCAGAGTCATGTCGAGAGTATCACGGGTATCATCGAGGGTATTGGCACCTTCATTTACAAGAATGACGTCGGGATTGGCAGCCATTACGGGTTTGATGGCGCTCAACGCCGTCCAATGGTCCATCGGGACTACCGAGACATTCGCCTGAAGCCGTTCGGCGAATTTAGCGTTCTTTGTCTTGGTCTGAGCCTGCAAAGACGGAACCCATGTGGGGTCTACGCTAAGTTTGGCAGGAAGGGCTGCGATGAACGCATCGAGCGAACTTGCCAAATCGCCCACTACAGGAGCCGCTATCGGACGGTTGATGTCGATTTCTTCGGGGTCGATGTCGAACTGTATGAATTTGGTGTCGGCACTCCATTTTCCGTGGCCGCGCGAAAGCAACCAGTTGAGGCGCGCACCTACAAGCAGCACCACATCGGCCTCCGCCATTATCGTAGAGCGGCATGCCATTGCGCTGAGCGGCCCGTTGTCGGGTAGGACGCCCTTTGCCATAGACATGGGCAGATAAGGTATGCCTGTCTTATCGACAAGAGCCTTAAGCTTATCTTCTACACGTGCATACGCGGCACCCTTGCCTATGATTATGGCAGGCTTTTTAGCGCTTGCGAGAAGTTCTACGGCACGGCTCACAGACTCGGACGACGGCGGCATAGACGGGACAAGGTCGACAGGCTCGTAGAATAGTTTGTCAGCGTCGGCCGCATTCATTATAGCTCCGAGACAAGGAGTGGTCACATCAAGATAAACACCGCCGGGGCGGCCGGAAACGGCAGCACGATATGCCCTGACGACAGCCGTCGGGATATCTTCGGGTTTGTTCACCCTGTACGCCGCCTTTACAAGCGGCTTTGCGATATTAAGCTGGTCGAGACCTTCATAGGTGCCTTGGAGAAGGTCGATAGGCTCGCGGACGCTCGATCCGCTGATTTGTATCATCGGGTAGCAGTTCACCGTGGCGTTTGCCGTCGCAGTCAATCCGTTAAGGAAGCCGAGCGACGAAACCGTCAGAAGGACACCCGGCGTTTTTGTGAGGTATCCGTGCGTGGCGGCGGCCATACCGGCCTGCTGCTCGTGACGGAAACCGACAAAACGGATACCCCGGGCCTGGGCTATATATGCAAGCTCGGTGACGGGTATGCCCACAAGGCCGTACATCGTATCGATGCCGACCATCCGCAGGGCACGCACCAGAATATCCATTCCCGTTACCTGTGAAGGATACGACGGGGCTGCCTGAGGCGTGCCTGCGTTAGTTGTTGTAGTTGTTGACATAATTATGGTCGGGTTAAAAAGTCCTTACTTTCCGGTGCCGGGAGTGGCCGGTTTTGGCATTGGAGCGGTTGTACCGTTCGCCTTGAATTGAGCCTGCTGTTCGGCCGTGAAGCCCAATGACGTCAGAACGGCTTCGGTGTCTGCACCGAGAGACGGGCATGGGCCGTACTCCGGAGTATAGTTCGACAGAGTGAACGGGCAGCCCACGGTAAGGAACGAGCCGATTTTTCCGCCCTGGTTGATTTCGACTATGGTCTTGTTAGCCCTCAACGAGGGGTCTTCGGCAATTTCTTTCCAGCTGAGAACCGGGCCGCAAGGCACGCCGGCATTTGCGAGGGTGTCCATTACTTCCTGTTTTGAACGTGTTATAGTCCAAGCCGTCACACGTTTGTAAATTTCCTGTTTATGACGGTCACGGGCATCCGCCGTGTTGAAGTCGGGATTTGTCAGCCAGTCTTCAAAACCGAAAGCCTTGCAGGCAAGCTCAAAATCTTTGGCACCGCGTTGGAAGATTATATAAACGTAATCGTTGTCGTCATTCTTGACATTATTGCACGGATATGTCCAGCCAAGCACACCCGAGCCTTCCTGGTTGCCCGAACGCGGAGGAGTACCGACAATCGGAGTGTTGGGATACTGGGGATACTGTGTCAGCTCACCGCATTTTTCAAGGGTCAGCTGGTCGCGGAGCTTGATTCGGCAAAGATTGATGACAGCATCCTGCATCGACTGGTAAACATATACGCCTTCGCCGGTGTGCTCACGCTGTATGAGCGCCGTAAGCAAACCGATGAGCATGTGCATGCCTGTATTGGAGTCGCCGAGCGCCGCGCCACTTTGTGTAGGGATATTGTAGTCACCCTCGTACCATCCTGTAGTAGCTGCGGCACCGCCCGTAACCTGTGCTACCGGCTCATATGCCTTTAAATTTGCGAAAGGAGAACCCTGAGGGAAACCCTTGATGGTACCGTAGATACACCGGGGGTTGATTTTATGCACCACGTCCCAGCTGAAGCCGAGTTTGTCCATGGCGCCGGGGTGCAGGTTCTCGATAAAGATGTCGGCACCTTCGATAAGTTTTGTCAGGATATTACGGCCGTCAGGGGTCGCGGCATCAAGTTCTATCGACTTTTTGTCGGAGTTCAGCTGAAGGAAATAATAGCTTGGAAGAGTGGGGTCGAACTGAAGTTCGTTTCGTGTGGCGTCGCCGGTGCCGGGTCGTTCAATCTTAATGACGTCGGCGCCCATCCAGGCGAGCATCTGTGTACAAGAGGGACCGGACTGCACATTGGTGAAGTCGATTACTTTGATACCTTGAAGAGGAGCGTAATTCATACTGAAATTTGGTTAAAAAGAATATTTATGTGTGTACAGTGCCACTTGAGGCACAATTTATAAACATCCTCACCAAGCCAATGGTTCAGTGTCGCTCTTTCCGTCTCTATGGCGTATGATGCATTCTTTCCAAAAACCTCTTGCAGGATTTATAAAGAAGGTCACTTGCAAGCCCTTCTCGCATGGCCTCGCACAGCGGCATCCCGGCAGGCTTCACAGCCACGGCATCTGCAAAGCCAGCATGCAAAAGTTCGCTTCTGCACAAAACGCTGCCACCGAAAGCCACCACAGGAACATTGCCGCTCGCTCGCAAAACAGACAAAGGCAGCTTGCCGTGCAATGTAGTGGCATCAAGGCATCCCTCGCCGGTAATAATCAAATCGGCATTTTCAGCGACATTGGCAAAACCCAGGCTGTCGAGCACGGCTGCGGCGCCGAGCCTTATTTCCGCGCCGAATACCGACGCCATGCCTCCCGCGATACCGCCTCCGGCTCCCGAACCGGCCATGGTCGAGACATCCCTAAACCCACAATCGGCAAGCACTTGTGCAAAATTGGCGAGACCGTGGTCAAGACGGGCGCACAAAGACGCTGAAGCCCCCTTCTGCGGAGCGAAAACAAACGACGCTCCGGCGGGACCGCACAACACGTTGTCGACGTCGGTAAAAAGTACAAAACGTACGCCGGCCGACGACGGCAACAGTCCAGACGCATCGACCGCCGCAATCTGCTCAAGCATACGTCCTCCTCGGCCAAGAAGCTCGCCTTCACTATCAAAAAACTTCATACCGAGAGCCTGCATGATGCCGGCACCGCCGTCATTCGTTGCCGTTCCTCCAACGCACAATATTATTTCACGGCATCCTTGGCGTATGGCGTCGACTATAAGCATACCCGTCCCGTAAGAGGTGGTTGCCCACGGGTCGCGCTCATCCAAAGAGAGCAACGACAGCCCTGATGCCGACGCCGCTTCAATGATAGCCGTCGTGCCGTTTTCCCCTATATGATATCGCGCAATAATCGGTCGGCCAAGAGGGTCGACGGCATCGGCCATAACTTCGCAGCCGCCAAAAACAGCCATCAGCGCCTCACCGGTGCCTTCGCCACCGTCGCCTACTGCAAGCTCGAAGACTTCAGCCTCCGGAAAACATTCACGCACAGCAGATGCACAAGCTCTGTTTGCCTGCGCCGACGTAAGCGAACCCTTGAACGAATCGCATGCTATGACAACTTTTCTCATATTCACGTATGAAAAGACGTCGGACTCCCCGAAAGGCATCCGACGTCTTTGTTTTATAAACTTGTATCTATTATTAGCATTAAAGGTCGCGAGGGTCGGGAACCTCGGTCTCGTCGACCGGAATGTCTTTATTGACATTCTTGCAGCCCACGCATGCGTAGAAGAACAAATAGGCAAGCATTGCAACAACAAGCCAATACGAAGCCATATAGCCCACGCTTGTTGCGATGGCATTCTGAATAAGAGGCATCACGCCGCCACCGACAACCATCATCATGAAGATGCCGGAAGCCTGGGCCGTATATTTGCCGAGACCTTCAACGGCAAGATTGAAGATACCGCCCCACATCACAGAAGTGCAGAGGCCGCAAAGAACGAGGAAGAGAGCCTTTGCAGGCACCTGAGCCATCGAGAAGCCGTCGGCTGCGCTGTATGCAGGCATAGAAACACGGATGTCGCCGGGCATGAAGATGGCGATGCAGACGAGGAATATCGCTGTAAGCGAAACTACAAGAAGCTGCGTACGGCTCGAAACCTTGCCCGAAATGACGCTCGACACAAGACGGCCTACAAGCATCAGCAGCCAATAGATGGCGGCAACGCCTCCGGCTACGGCTGTAGCGTTCTCGGTGATGCCTGAAGCGGCGCTGTCGCTCAGATAGAAAATAAGTACACCGGGAATGCCGATTTCAATGCCGACATAAAGGAAGATGCCGAACACGCCGAGAACGGTGTGACGGAAGCTCCAGGGGCTGTGGGCGTCTTTCTTCTTGGCCACTTTTTCACCTGACTTGCGGAGATGCGGTTCGGGAATGCTTACGGCACTGATAATGATGAACGCCACAACAAACACGCCCATGGCAATGTAAAGAAGCGGAGCTACGGCACCCATGGTAGTGGTGGCCGTTACCTGACCGATGAGCATACCTACGAACAGAGGCGTAAGCGTGCCGGCGAGGGAGTTGAACGAGCCGCCGGTCTGCACAAGCTGGTTGCCGGTGTTGCCGCCGCCGCCAAGAAGGTTGAGCATCGGGTTGACCACAGTGTTGAGCATGCACACGCAGAAACCGCAGATGAACGCACCAAGCAGATAGATGAGGAAGTTGAGGGTAACCATCTGGCCCGAAACCTCGAAGACGCCCGTCTCGGCACCTACGACGCCCGAAAGCCATTGGAAAATAAGGCCTACGAGACCTACGACCATCGCATAGAGCGCGGTTTTCTTATATCCTATTTTAACAAGAAGATTACCGGCAGGAATACCCATGAAGAGATACGCCAGGAAGTTCATCATGTTGCCGAGCATGCCCGACCATTCGTAATTGTTCTTCCAGATTGTGCCCAACGGGGCTGCCAGGTTGGTGACGAACGAAATCATGGCAAAAAGGAAAAACATAGCTACAATCGCCACTATGTTGCCTCTTGCCGGAGCGCTTTGCGCTTTTACTGAAGTTGCCATTGGTTGATTTAATCGGTTTTTTAGTTATATATGATATTATTAATTCAAGGTTTTTACGGACAGACTTCCCACGGAGATATGTGAAAACTCTTTGCACAAGTGCAAAGGTAACAATATTTTTTCATCCGAGCGCCCCAAAACATCAAAAAAACTTGGAGACAATCTCACGATTGCCCCCAAGCGTCTAAACCTTAAAAATCTAATCCTATGAAAAAACTAATTCAATACTTACTTCTTTCTGCTGTTGCTGTCTGTATTACGTAAACAATATGCCATTTGTTTTATTCCATTCGTCTAAAACGCCGCTTTTTACCGTTTTTTTGCAATAAGCCTCTGCTTTTTTTATTATCTTTGCAAAAGTGCGAAGATACTCTCGCTCGGCAAATTGCAAATAAATTTGCATTTGCGCTCGACTTATTCGTATCTTTGCATTATGAGTTACTTCAACGTCACCATCCTGGGCTGCGGTTCTGCCACTCCCACACTTCGGCATATGCCCAGCGCACAGGCCGTGCACTATCGTAACCGCCTTATGCTTGTCGACTGCGGCGAAGGCACGCAATTGCAGCTGAGACGCTATGGTCTGTCGTTTGCCAAAGTGTCCGACATATTCATCTCGCACCTACACGGCGACCATTTCCTTGGCTTGCCCGGACTTTTGTCGACAATGGCACTCCACGACGTCGAAGGAACCGTCACTGTACATACTTTTGCCGAAGGTGCCGACATACTCCGTCGCCTCATGGACATGTTCTGCCGCGAACGCCCCTATAAGCTGAAATTCAACATAATCGACCCTACAGCTCCGGGGACACTGTTCGAAGACGGCAATCTGCGCATACAAGCTTTCAAACTGCACCACCGCGTGCCGTGCGTAGGCTTCCGCTTTGACGAAAAGCCCAAACGGAGGCACATCGACGGCGACGCCGCAAAATTCTTCGGAGTTCCCCACTACATGATGAACGCCATCAAAGACGGCGCCGACTTCACCACACCCGACGGCAGGACAATCCCCAACGCGCGTCTCACCAAAGACCCCGACCCGGCAATGAGCTATGCCTACTGCTCCGACACGGCATTCTCACCGCAAGTGGCACAAGCCATCGAAGGCGTCGATATAGTATATCATGAGGCCACATACGGCGATGACCGCGCACACAATGCCGCTCCACGCGGACACTCCACCGCACGAGAGGCCGGGCGCATCGCGGCCATGGCAGGTGCTTCCAGACTCATTATAGGACACTACTCCAAGACCGTCACCGACGAAACCATGCTTGCCACACAAGCCGCCGAGGAATTTCCGGGCGGATGCGTAGTGCCGGCACGCGAAGGCATGGTCATAGACATAATTTAGAGTATGTTTGGCGACGAATACTATATGGGCCTGGCATTGGCCGAAGCAAAGGCGGCTGCCGAAGACGGCGAGATTCCCGTAGGCGCCGTCATAGTGGCTAACGGACGTGTAATAGGCAGAGGGCACAACCAAACTGAGCGTCTCTCCGACGTAACCGCACATGCCGAAATGCTCGCAATAAGCGCGGCGGCACAGGCAATCGGCGGAAAATACCTTCGCAACTGCACACTCTATGTAACCGTCGAACCGTGCCCCATGTGCGCCGGAGCTATAGGCTGGAGTCAGCTCCGCCGCATCGTCATTGGCGCACCCGACCCCAAACGCGGCTACTCGTCAATCCTAAAACCCGGCTCGACGCCCTTCCACCCTCGCGCAGAGGTATCTGTCGGCATACGAGAAGACGAATGCCGCGCTATAATCAAAGATTTTTTTCTAAACAAAAGACAAAAGTGACATGCACTACTTCATAATAGCCGGAGAAGCGTCGGGCGACCTGCACGCATCACATCTTATCGAAGCTATCAAAAAAGCCGACAACAAAGCCGTCATAACATTTCTCGGCGGCGACAAAATGGCACAGGCTTCGGGCGAAAAGCCCATTGTGCACTACCGCGACATGGCATACATGGGCTTCAGCGAAGTACTGCGCAACCTCGACAAAATATCGGCCAACCTGCGCACAGCGCGCGAAGCTCTGAAAATGGCAAAGCCCGATTGCCTTATTCTGGTCGACTATCCTTCGTTCAACCTCAAAGTGGCATCGACTGCCGCCAAAGAAAAGATACCCGTCTACTACTATATATCGCCCAAAATTTGGGCTTGGAAAAAATGGCGAATAAACGATATCCGTCGGCTTGTGCGCCGCATGTTCGCCATCCTTCCTTTCGAGCCGGCATTCTACCGCGCCAACAATTTCGACGCCACATATGTCGGAAACCCGTCCGTCGCCGAAATTGACGCCAGGCTTGCACAAGCCGACTCCCGTGAGGCATTCTTGTCGAAATACAGCCTGCGCGACCGTCCGCTCGTAGCGCTGATGCCGGGTAGCCGCCGGGGCGAAATTCGCAACAACCTCGCTGTCATGAACCTCGCCGTAAGCCGTTTTCCGCAATATCGTGGCGTAATAATCGCGGCTCCTGGCGTCAGCGACGACATCTACCGCGCAAACGGTGCCGGAAACTTGCCCATTCTCCGCCCGTCGGATGCGGCCGAAGTGCTTGCCCATTGCCGCGCCGCACTCATCACCTCAGGCACCGCGACACTCGAATGTGCCCTTTGCGGAGTCCCTCAAGTGGTGTGCTACCGCGCAAACGGCGCAAAAATATCATACGACATAATGAAACGCATCCTCAGCGTCGAACATGTGTCTCTCCCGAACCTGATTGCAGGGCGCACAATAATCCCCGAACAGCTTGTGCACCAATGCACCCCCGACCTCGTTGCCGAACAGCTCGGTCCACTGCTGAAAATCGACAGCCCCCAACGCGAAGCCCAGATAAAAGGCTATGCCGACATGCGCGCCCGTCTCGGCAATGAAGACGCGGCCGCCAACACGGCTCGCGAAATCATAAAAGACCTGAAAGAAATATCTACGAAAGCCCAATCTTAATCACTATAAGAAAAGCGGCGAGCACAACGACAAGTACGGTTGAGACTATAACCGCCGACACCGACAGCCTGCGCATGGCTGTCCTGTTCGACGACGCACCCCAAATGCCCACCACAGCACCGGCGACACCTATGCCAAGCGCAACATAGCCGTTGGCGAACAGCAGTGCCGCCCACGCGGCCAAGGCAAGAACGACCGCAGCCCAAACAATAGCCGGCTTTTTCGGCTCTTGTGTCGCGTAGACACGTTCCGAATGCTCTGCCACGGCACCTACGGCAGTCTCTGTCTTGCATTTTATATCTTTTTCAGTATCCTGTTTCATCCTTATATCAGTCCGTTCAAATATTCTTTTGCAAAATTACACATTTTTTTGCAATGGGCGACATCAAAATCCAAAAAAATCTAATTTTATTGACTTTTTCTCCATTTTGAGCCTACATATTTAGGTAATATTAACGCAGAAGCCGACTGATTGGTTCACCGACAGCTCATTCCGATGCCACCGGTTCGTCGAGCGGAGAACGCAGACGCATCCCTTTC
Source organism: uncultured Muribaculaceae bacterium (assembly GCA_910583525.1). Taxonomy (GTDB): domain Bacteria; phylum Bacteroidota; class Bacteroidia; order Bacteroidales; family Muribaculaceae; genus CAG-873. The sequence continues at coordinate 22,872 of CAJTXL010000020.1, forward strand.
TTCTTGTCCTTGCCCTCCGAAGTTCTCTTTGGCTTTACCAAAGGAGCTACAACCATGCTGTCGGCGACAAAAGCGCTGTCGGCTTTCACCACAATCGCATCGTCGGCTCCGCCGCCGCTTTCGCCAACAAAATGGAAGCACATGCGCACACCGAAAATCAGCGCCACAATCAGCACCGCGGCCACAAGCCCTATACTGCCATTTCGACTGTTCCTATTCATATATAATTGAATACCAAAATCATGGCAATCAGCAAGGGCGCAATGTAGCGTATCACAAAAAGAACCGGCGCCGTCCATCGTGAACGCAGCGAGCCCTTATTGCTCAGCTCGTCGACAAGCAGGCCTCGAGGTGCGAACCACCCCATATAGATGCACACCGCTATCGAGCCGAGCGGAAGCAGTATATCTGTGGTAAAAGTGTCAAACAAGCCGAAAACCGTCAGCCCGAAAATCCTGAAGCCGGAGAGGCTTCCGAACGAAAGCGAACATGCCGCACTGAAAAGCAGCAACGGAAGCATTACAGTAAGTGTGGCGCGCCGACGCGACAATCCAAGACGGTCCTGAAGCATCGCCACCGAAACCTCGGCAATCGACACCGTCGATGTAAGCGCCGCAACGAGCAACAGAACGAAAAACAGCGACGACCACAAGCTCGGCCATGGCAGATTGACAAACACTTCGGGCAAAGTAACGAAAACAAGCGTCGCACCCTCAAGCGATTCACGGTCGAGCCCGAAGCTCTTGACCGCCGGGAAAATGATAAGACCCATAAGCACGGCAACAAGCAGGCTCAACAGAGCCACAATGACCGACGTACGCCCAAGACGCGTCGACGACGGATAATAAGACGCATACGTAATCAATATGCCCATGCCGAGACTAAGGCTGAAAAACGCCTGTCCGAGGCCGTCGACAAGCACGCGCGGCGTGATTTTAGAAAAATCCGGCTCAAGGAAGAAGCGCACTCCGCTACCGGCGTCGGGCAACGAAAGAGTGACACAGCACAAACCCACAAGGATGATGAACAACAAAGGCATAAGCACATTCGAGAGCTTCTCGATGCCCTTCTGTACACCCCCAAGCAAAACCGCTATATTGATGCCGACCATTATGAAGGTGAAGACAAGCGGCCGGATGTCATTCCCGACATATTCGTCCATCTTTGCCGCAAAAACATTGCGCAGGCCATCGCCCGACGACGTCGACGCACCTTCATAGAGACTCCCGGTTACACTCTCGAACAGATATTCAAGCGTCCATCCGGCCACAACCATATAGTAGCATAATATAAGGTAAGACGCCAACACGGCCACCGCACCTACAAGCCACCACCCCTTGCCGGGCGAAAGCGACTTAAACACACCGACAGCATCAGACCGGCCTCCACGGCCGAGTGAAAACTCGGCAAGCATCACAGGAATGCCGAGGCATAGCACACAAAGTATATATACGAGCAGAAAAGCCGCACCGCCGTTGGCCTGCGTCTCAGCCGGGAAACGCCACACGTTCCCGAGACCTATAGCCGAACCTACGGTTGCGGCCACAAGTCCTATCTTTGTTGCGAATTGCGATTTGGTCGACATTGTTGACAAATTTGGAATATGCCGCAAAATTAACCTTAATTATCGTAAAATCAAAGCAGGCATTGCCTTTTTCAAGAAAAAAATTGCTACCTTTGCAGCCGTAAAACACAGCGACACTGAAACGCAAAAAACCAACATAATATATCTGACAAATGGTAAGTTATAAAGAACTCGGTCTCGTGAACACTCGCGAGATGTTCAAAAAAGCCATCGAAGGCGGCTACGCCATCCCGGCTTTCAACTTCAACAACATGGAGCAGCTCCAGGCCATCATCAAAGCCGCTTCGGTAGAACGCTCCCCGGTTATTCTCCAAGTATCCAAAGGCGCACGCAACTATGCCAACGCAACCCTGCTCCGCTACATGGCACAGGGCGCTGTCGAGTACGCCAAAGAACTCGGATGGGAAAATCCCCAGATTGTGCTCCACCTCGACCACGGCGACAGCTTCGAACTCTGCAAGAGCTGCATCGACTGCGGCTTCTCGTCTGTCATGATTGACGGCTCGCACCTCCCCTACGAAGAAAACGTCGCACTCACAAAACAGGTTGTCGACTACGCACACAAATACGACGTGACCGTCGAAGGCGAACTCGGCGTCCTCGCAGGCGTTGAAGACGAAGTTTCGTCAGACCACCACACATACACCGACCCCGAAGAAGTAATCGACTTCGCTACCCGCACCGGCTGCGATTCGCTCGCCATCTCAATCGGCACATCGCACGGCGCATACAAATTCACCCCCGAGCAGTGCACACGCAACGCCGAAGGCAAACTCGTTCCGCCGCCATTGGCATTCGATGTCCTCGACGCCGTTATGGCAAAACTCCCCGGCTTCCCCATCGTGCTCCACGGCTCTTCGTCGGTTCCCCAAGAAGAAGTCGACACCATCAACATGTTCGGCGGCAAGCTCCCCGACGCAATCGGCATTCCCGAAGAACAGCTCCGCAAAGCCGCTAAGAGCGCCGTATGCAAAATCAACATCGACTCCGACAGCCGTCTCGCAATGACAGCCGCAGTGCGCCGCGTATTCGCCGAAAAACCCGGTGAATTCGACCCCCGTAAATACCTCGGCCCGGCTCGCGACAACATGGAAAAACTCTACCGTCACAAAATCGTCAACGTTCTCGGCAGCCAAGGCAAAGCCTGAACCTGACAACCCATATTGAAAAAGACGCCTGCCGCGACAACGCCGCAGGCGTCTTTTTTTTGTACCGGCACCGACAGAGAGGCAATAATCGGGCCATCCGGCACGTTAACATCACATAACACATCATCGCCATAAAGCTATGAAAAAAACTATTATCCTCTCCATTCTCCTCATTCTCTCCGCCGGCGCCATAAAAGCCCAAAGCCCCATACTCGACAACCCCGACAACAGGCCATACTGGGGCATACGCGTCGCCTGGGACTACTCCCTGCCAGGCAAATGGAACTTCGACAACGGCAACTCTGCAAAAATATACAAACCCGGCAGTGGCTTCACACTCGGCGCCGTATATAATCTGCCTGTAGTGGCAAACCTCTATTTCGAGCCTGGTGTTACATTCTACTACAACACATACAGCTACGACGACCTTATTTTAAGCGAAGGAGACTATGAGGAAACAAACCCCAAAATCGAAAAATTCGGGTTTCGCGTACCGCTGAACTTCGGCTACCGCTTCGACTTCTTTGAAAACGGCGGATTTAGCATCTTCACAGGGCCGGAGCTTTGCATTGGTGCAAGCAGCAGAATAGAAACAAAACATTTCGACGAAGTGGGAATCGACTATAACAAAAACCTCTACGACAAAAGCGGATACATGCGCCGCTTCGATTTGGCCTGGTCGGCAGGCCTGGCATTTCACTTCGCAAGCTGGCAGATAAACGTATCGGCTGCTTTCGGCCTTTTGGACCTGCATAAGAACGACGCCAAATTCCACGAAAACCGATTGAACGTCGGCCTGGGCTACAATTTTTAAACGACAGAAAATTAGCGCGATAATCTGAAATTTACATTTTTTAAACAAAATATAGCCCCAAATATTTGGCATACCCGGAAAAAGTGGCTAACTTTGCATCGCTTTTGAGAAAGACGGGGTGTAGCTCAGTTGGTTAGAGTACGCGTCTGGGGGGCGTGAGGTCGCTAGTTCGAGTCTAGTCACCCCGACAAAACAAAAGCAAAAACCTTGCAGCCCCAATAGGTTGCAAGGTTTTTCCAATTTTAGCCGGAACACAAACGGAACAGCGCCGAAAAACCGGAATATTGGGCACAAGCCGAAATGTCGGTGCATGAGATATAAATTTATCAAAACCTCGTTAGAGGTGTCATTGCCACAGAGTGGCACAATAACAATAGACCATGGCAAGCACGCCTTTAGGTGTGCGCGGCCATGGGTAGACAAATGCTCTCGACACAGCACCCTGTCGGGTATTAGTGGTCGGAAGACATTATAACAGTTGTTTTTTAACAATTAGCGAGCAGTTCGATTTGGAAAAAGCCGCATAGAGAGGCTAAAATAGTGAAATTTTGTTTTAGGAATGCCAATTTTCAAGTCTTCCGACCACTAAAACCTGTCGGGGTGCGATAATCCCGGTTCTACGCCCCTATCGAGGGTGTTGCAGAACTGGCATGATTTAAAGCCCTGAGGATTGCCTATTCCGAAGAAGAATTGGTTTTGCCGAATTTCAGTTGAGTTTTCGATTCTCATGGGGTTAAAAATCTGTCGAAAGAGCAAAAATCGGCCTGTTCAGGCCGATTTTTGTATGTTTCTATGCAGTTTCAGTATGTTAAGGGCCATTAAGACGAAGCCGAGGTCCATCAAGACCTTGGCCTTTCCGAAGTGACGGAACCGGGTGTATCCGTGGTTGTGCTTGAGCTGGCCGAATACAGGTTCGGGTTCGAGGGCGCGTCGCTTGAGCTTTACCCGGTTATGCGGCAGGTCAAGACGGGCTTTTGCTTTCCGTTCCTCCCTGAAGTTCCCGAGTTTACGGTGTATCTCTCCATGCCTGCTCTTTGTAAGCGGACACTTTTCCCCGAACGGGCATCCGCCGCAGCTGTCGCAGGTCATCACGGTCGTGTCGCTGCGGAATCCGCTTTTTGCATACGCCTCATATGTGCGTGTCACCCTCATCGCATGCCCGGCCGGGCATATCAGGGTGCCCTCATCCCCGGAGAGTCTGAATGCCGGCCTGCCGCATAGCCCCCCTTTTGCAGTACGGCGCGCAGACTCCGCGTCATAGCCGGGATACTTGACCACCGCCTCGATCTGCCTCTGCTCCAGGCCGGAATACACTTCCTCGCAGCCGTATCCTGCATCCTCGACAACGGCTGCCGGCCTGACCCCGTTTTCCGCCACGCATGAATCCACGAACTCCAGGGCTGTCGACTTGTCTTCGGCGGAATCGTATGCCCCGTAGTTGGTGACATACTGGTTCTGTGTCGCAATCTGGACATTGTAGTTCGGGGTCGCCGTGCCTCCGTACCCGTCCTCCTTGGCGTGCATTATGCCGCAGTCGGGGTCGGCCGGTGCGACACCGCATCTTCCGCCGCATTGCGCCAGTGTACGGTCGTGCGCCTCTTTGCGGTCACACGCCTTGCGGATGGCGGCTATCTTGCCCCTGACCTTCCCGACGCCCCCTTCCGCCGCCTTTGCCTCGATGCGGCCGGCTATCTCCCGGGCCTCTTCCTTGGTGTATGTCACATGACCGCCCCTGTCGTCATCGGGGCTGTCTCCGTCCTCGACCTGTTCGAGAAGCGCCCTGACGCCTTCCTGTATGTCGGCATCGGCCGACGCCGCGAACCTCTCGGCGCTGCTGCGCCATTTTATGCGGCGGCGGGACGCCCGGGAACGTATCGTCGTGCCGTCTATATACAGGTCTTTGGTCAGTTCAACCTCGCCGCGTTCCACCAGTATCATCACCAGCCGGCTGAATATGGTCTTGATGTGGGGCATGCACCGTGTCTTGAACCGGCTTATGGTCGTATGGTCGGGAAACTGGTATGATGAAAGCCAGATAAGATGCGCATCGCGCAGCATCGCCCCTTCAAGTCCCCGGGTCGAGAATATGTTGTTCATATATCCGAACAGCACCGCCTTCAGCAGCATGGCCGGATGATAGGCCGGCTGTCCGTCCGATGCTTTGGAATAGCTGTCGTGAATCTCGGTCAGGTCCATGTTGTCGACAATGTCGGATATCAGCCTTGCCGGAGAGTCAGCCGGAATAAAATCCCCCAAATTGGGCGGAAAAAGCAGATTATCGTTGGATATGTAAGCCTTATACATTAACTTTGCGGCATAATTATTTGTACACCATAAAGTTACAAAATTTTATGGACATATGAAAGCCTCAGCTTGGGAAAGTTGAGGCTTTTGCTTAATTTTTTTCAGAGTGGGTTCTGCAACACCCTCTTTTGGCAGATGGAGACTTACCCGGGCTGCGCGCCACCGATGGGGCGCTTACCCGGGTCTATTGCTGTCTACGCCACTCTGTGGCGTTTGCCCCAACCGGGGCAATGCTTATGCCGGTATAATCGGATGGCAGCGACACCGACTTGCTTATGCACCGTAATTTCGGATTGAGCCAATATTGGGTAGATGTTTATTTGCTTTTCAAAAAATTATGATTGAAAATTCATAGGATATAAATTTATATCCTATATTTGCAGTGTAAAACAAAACGAACAACGACATGCCAACTATTTTAGACTTATTCTGACTTCTCTTCTTAATCCACACACGAGAACATCTGCCACCTCATGTTCATGTTCGCAGTCAGGACGGAGAGGCAAAATTCAAAGTAACGAAGAATGATGTGACGCTGATTGAGAACAAAGGAATGAAACCCAAAGACCTCAAACTCGCAGAATCAATCCTCGAAGCGAACAAAGCATATGTAGTTGAACAATGGGTAAAGATTCACGGTTAATAACCGTAGGGCTTTACCCCTCAATACAACAAGCTATGGAAATAAAGAAGATTTGGTTTGAAGATGGCCGATTATTCGGCCTTACCGATGACGGTCGCACACTGTGGCAGTCTCTGCTCTATTACCGTAGATTACAGGAGGCCACGGAAGAGCAACGGAACAATTATACTATCGGGGCTTTTGGTATCCGCTGGCCGGATATAGACGAGGATATTTCCTTTGAAAGTTTTGAATATGAAAACCCGGAACCTACCGGCATATCCAAGCTCTTATTGTCTCTCCCCGAATTAAATTTGTCAGTCCTCGCACGTAGGCTTGGCATACAGCAAAGCCTTATGGCAGCATACAAAAGCGGCACAAAAAAGCCCTCACAGGAACGTGAGCAGATTATTATTGATGAAATACACAAAATAGGTTCTGCCCTACAATCAGTTTCCATCTAATGAACGTAATGCCCGACATAAACGACTTTTGGAAACCTGACATCCTTGGCAACGGCTTCGAAATGCATACGGCAAAACATCCCGCCGATTACTCAGGACCCGTATGCAGCACCGTCGTAAGGCTTCTGTCTGCCAATGCAAGCACACGCAGCGTGCTATATATCCATGGCTTCAGCGACTATTTCTTCCAAAAAGAAATGGCACACAAATTTACAGAGCACGGCTACAATTTCTATGCCGTAGACCTACGTAAATACGGACGCTCGCACATGCCCTGGCAAAAATTTTTTCAAGTAAAGTCCTTGTCGGAGTATTTCCCGGACATTGACAACGCGGTCGAGACCATCAAGGCCGACGGCAGCACGGAAATCATACTGCTCGGACACTCGACAGGCGGCCTGACGGCTTCGCTATATATGCAAGCCAAACCCGAAAAGTGCATTAAAGCGCTCATACTCAACAGTCCATTCCTTGCATGGAATTTGCCATGGCCGTTGGTGAAAATCGGCATACCCGTCATCTGCGCACTTTCAAAGGTATTTCCCGGCTTAAAACTGAGAGCCGACAAGACAGACAACTACGCATCAGGCATCGCCAGGCACCTGGGTGGCGAATGGGACTACCGCACCGACTTCAAACCCGACGTGCTTCCGCCGGTCGATGCGACTTGGATACGTGCAATAAGCCAAGGCCAACGAAAAGCCGCCGAAGGAAACATAAAAGTACCGATACTTCTGCTGCACTCCGACAAATCGGCTCACGCAGGCGATGCAAGAGAAGCATTCAAAAAGTCCGACGGGGTGCTCGACGTCGACAAAATTTCTGCCGCCGGACAAAAGCTGGGTCCCGACGTGACAGACATCACCATACCCGACGGCCTCCACGACCTCGTGCTGTCGCGGCGCGACGTACGCGACAAAGTCTACTCCACTATTTTCGCATGGCTGACGGCGTCAGGCCTGTAACGGGCGGATATCGGCCAACATCACGTTTGCCGGAGCACGGCCGGCACGCAGTTCCGACGCCATAAAATCGAAATACGGGGCGGCATGGGCAAAGAAACGCCTGTATCCCTCGCACAGATAATTCAACCCCGGCTCACCCGACGCCGTAGTCGAGAACCTGTTTTTCGGACATTCGCCGTTGCATATGTCGAGCCATCTGCATTCGAGGCACTGACGCGGCAACGACGAACGTTTGGCCTGCCCGAAACGCCGTTGACGCTCCGAGTCCATCATCTCGACCACAGTCGACGTGTGGATGTTCCCCAACAGATATTCAGGAAACACGAAATGGTCGCAGCAGTAAACGTCACCGTTATGCTCCACCACTCCGGCATGGCCGCACGTACGCGCCATCGTGCACAGACCCGGCGCCTCGCCCACCCACAAGGCCAAGGTAGCATCGAAAATCTGCACGAAAACCTTGCCGACATCGGCCTTGACCCAACGGTCAAACACGCGGCACAGAAATTCGCCCCACTGCTGCGGACTGACAGAAAAATCAGTCACGGCACTACCTTTGTCACTGCCTGAAGCAAGACCTCCGCCGGGCAACATACGCTCGACTATAGGCGTGAATTGCAGATATTGGCAACCGATTGACTTGAAGAAATCATAGAACTCTTCAGGATAATCGGCATTATAGTCATTCACCACCGCCATGGCATTCCACTCCACCCCATGTTTTTTCAGCAGATTGACACCGCGCATGACTCTCTGGAACGACGGGCGTCTGTCTCGGCCGCGACGGTATTCGTCATGGAACTCCTCAGGCCCGTCAAGCGAAATACCTACAAGCCAACCGTTGTCACGAAGGAAGCGGCACCACTCGTCGGTAAGCAGAGTGCCGTTGGTCTGAAGACTGTTGTCGATACGGCGTCCGGCGGCATAACGCTTTTGCAGCTCCATGGCGCGGCGGTAAAAATCGAGAGGACGCAACAGCGCCTCGCCTCCGTGCCACGTAAACTGCACCGCAGGCATGCTCTGAGCCTCGATATACGAGCGAATAAACCGCTCAAGAGTCGCATCGCTCATATATTTCCTATCTTGCGACGGGTACAGCCCCGATTTCTCAAGATAATAGCAATATTCGCAGGCAAGGTTGCAGGCCGGGCCGGCAGGCTTTGCCATAAGATATAACGGCGCGGCAAACGGAGCCGCAATAAAAGGCTTGTCAGGCATTTGTCAATGTATTACGGAACGCCGACGGAGACATCCCCGTGCGGTCTTTGAAAAAAGTGCTGAAATAGCGTTGCGAACCGAAGCCGAGCATCTCCGATATTTCGCCTACTGACAGAGAGAAATCGGCAAGAAGTTCCTTGGCTCGGGCAAGACGTTTGTCGGCAATATATGCGCCGATAGACATCCCTGCGATTTCTTTAAACTTGGAATAAAGGGCCGAACGGCTAAGCGCCATACTTTCCACAATGATGTCGACACCGAATTCCGGGTCCGACAGATTATCGGCAATTATCTTGTCGATTTTGATTATAAACGACTCTTCGGCATTGCGCAATGAACGACGCGACATATCACCGCCGCCGGAACGTTCGGCATAGCGCTCACGCATCACCGACCGGTTATGCAGCAGATTGCGGCAACGAGCCATCAGCACGGCAACATCGAACGGCTTTGTAAGATACGAATCTGCTCCGGCCCCGTAGCCCTGCTCCAACGCATTGCCCTCTTTAATCGAAGTAAGCAGTATTACAGGTATATGCGATGTATCGGACGACGATTTTATGTCGCGGCACAGCTCAAGGCCGCTTTTCTGCGGCAACATGACCGAACTTATCACGATATCCGGTTGATTTTGATGTATCAGCAACAACGCATCCTTTCCGTTGAACGCATGCAGAACCCGGCCGAAATACGGTGCGAGCTGCGAAGCTATAAATATGCAAAGGTCATTGTCCTCTTCCACCACGACCGCCGTAAGTCCTGAGGTATCGATATCCGCCACTACGGGGCACGGCGCCGGTGGTGCGACCTCGTTACGCCGGCGCCTCTTAAGATAAGCCTCCGCCGCAGCCCCTTCGGCAACAGGGAAGTCGAACCATACCGTAAGACCGGGGCCGTCAGTATTATTGTCGGCGCCTATATGTCCGCCATGGCTTTCTATTATGTTCTTTACATAGGCAAAGCCGAGGCTGTTGCCGAAGTTGGAATTGTCGTCGTTGAAATATCTTGAGAAAAGGCCGGCGAGAGTCTCTTCGTCGAGCGGCTCTCCAGTATCCGAAATAGAAACTCGCACAAAACTACCGTCAAGGAATGCCCTGACCGCTATCGCGCTGTGTTCCGACGAACGCTGCACAGCATTCCGCAACAATGTGTCGATTACCGTAGCCAAGCGGGCGCGGTCGTAGACGGCAGGAAACATTTCCTGAGCCGGCAGATAGCTTATGACAATGTTTTTAGCATCAGCCTTGCGTTTATATACGGCGATGACATCTTCTACAGAACGGCTTATATCATGTGTTGACAATGGCGGTGACGCCGGCGACGCGCCCACATTATGCAGTTCGAGCACCATATCTATGGTATCGCGCATACGCTTGGTGTTTCGGTAGATGTTTTCGAGCTGCGGAAGCAGCTCGTCCTTGCCCATGCCCTCACGTAGACGTTCGAGCAGTAGTTTCACCGGGGCATATATAAGCGTAAGAGGCGTACGGAGGGCATAGTTGGCGTTCACCAGAAACGCCACTTCCTTTTCAAGCGCATTGCTGTGCAACGCCTCAATCTTTGCTTCCTCAAGTGACCGACGACGACGGGCGCGCCTATATTCCCACCATATATACGAACCGGCGACAAGAACAATCAAAAGCGCAATCGCCTCCCACGACTGCCACCACGGGGCAAGCATGGCAAGCGTGGCAAGCTTGTGCGGACGGGTCCATGTGCCGTCAGGGCGGATACTCGAAGCATATATATCGTAATCTTTGCCTGCATCAAGAAAATTAAGGTCCATATTGCGGCTGAATGTCTCAACTATATGTTCATCTCTTCCGCTACGTATATGGTAGCGGAAGTACAGACCGCGCATCGAACGGCTCCCGTTGTCTATCAATGAAATACTTATCGAAGAACATCCGGGGGCAACCTCAAGACGTCCGTTTTCAAGCCTGCCGTAGGCCGAAAGCCCGTCAATCTTTATATCCGCAACATTAAGGGCCGGGTCTTCATATGAGGCAAGGACACCCTCTACATCGTCGCAATCTATGCGCAGCAACCCGTTGGCGCCTCCGAGATAGAGCCGGTTACCGCATACGGCAACCGCATTAGGAAGATATTCGTTGGGCGTCACACCGTCAGACAACGAAAAACCGGTCACATTGCCTGCTTCCGGCATTTTCATATATACCGTACGGCTCGACCCGGCCCACAGACGGCCGCGACTGTCAATCGACATTGTCGTGATACGCTCCTGACTTATGTCTTGGAGCGCACTGAAAACCCCGGTTTCAAAAGTGGCAGACACGACACCGGCCTCCGTTCCGACATAAACCGTCCCGACGCCATCGAACGCGGCACAATAGGCATGCACATCCGAAGGCAGTTTCAGCAACACGGTGTGCCCCCCGGTCACGGGGTTGTACTCCGTAATCGATTTCTCATCAAGGCACAGCAGACGTCCGTCCTTGTTATAGAAAGGCCACAGAACACCTCCACCCTCAGGATAATCACGGCTTCTTTCTGCCGGCACCACCGTGTCTTCAGATGGGCTGTACACATAGATGGCATCGGCAATAACGGCAATCCTGCCGTCTGACAGCCGACGCAGACGCATGGGCATCGCCCTGTTGAGACTGCCTTCATATACTTTTCTTAATGCCTCGGGAGCCGCAGACAATCGGCCTGAAACTTTGTCAAGTATAAAAAATCCTCGGTCGAATGTCACTATCAACAGCCGTTGCCTGTCCAACGACTCCAAATCGGTGATTTTAAGCCTTGCCGTCGATAAAATCTGTTCAAACGAATCAGTTCCGGCCCTGTTGCGGAATACTCCGTTGCCGTCGTCGCCAAGCCAAAGAGTACCATCGTCGTCATGGCACAGCGATGTCACGGCATTCCAGCGGTTGTTTCCCCAGCCATGTATGGTGCGCATGGCCGAAGCGCACACCGCCACGGCTCCGTCGCGTACGGTGCCGGCGAAAACATTGCCGCTGCCGTCGGCATAAAGCGAGACTACGGCACCAAGACCGGCAAGCGACGAAAGCCCCATTCCCTCTACAAATGCCGAAGACTCCGGGTCGTAGACAGCGACACCGCCGCCATCCGTTCCCAGCCACATCTTGCCGTCATACTCAACTATATCAAGAATTATATCGTTGGGGAGAGCCGAATTAGATGAAAGCAATGGCTCGGAACGTTTTCCGGCCCTGTCGTACACGAAAATCCCCTGCCCATAGGGCGAAACCCAAAGCATGCCACGGCTGTCGACGGCTGTCGCCATGATGCCACGCTCGTTCACTCCGGGAAGACGGCTCAACGAAGATTTCTCACGGTCGAAAAGCCACAGTCCGTCCCAACGCGTAGACACTACATAATAGCCGGGCATCCAACGATGGATGTCCGTATAATAATAAGTCGAACCGCCGTCTACAGCAAGAGGCGACACCGTCTGCGACTCATAATCGTAATACCAGAAATTACCGGCTCCGCCCAAAAGCAGGCCGCCGTCTTCCTCTATGAAAGAACGAACATTAAGACCTCGGCCGTCAGGCTGCGTTATCGGCTCAAAATCGTCGGTACGGTCTTTATACCGTGCCAGACCGCGCTCGCAGGCCACCCACAGATGTCCTTTAGAGTCAACGAACAACTTCCGCACATAATTATTAGGCAGACTGTTGCCGCGCGAAGGGTCATGGTAATAAGTATCTATCTTCTCAAAATCATAGCGGTTAAGCCCGAAACGCGTACCTATCCATAAAAAACCGCGACCGTCACGCGCAAACGACGTCACGGAGCCTTGCGACAGACCCTGCTCCAACGACACCTTACGGTAAAGATACTCCGACGCCCCAAGGAACGGAGCCGCAATCAAAAGCGACAAAAACATCAAAACCGCTTTTATCGATAATAATCGGCCGGCAATTTTCATTTTTCAAGCAATTTTTCAAGGTTTATACGACTGAACCACAGCCTGAAGCCACCCAAACTCGAAGCTTCTTCGGCAAGTACGCCCAAGCTTCCGTCGGCCAGCACACAGATAGATGAATAGGCGCTCCTCACCGGGCATACCGTAGTCAGTTTTCGCCATGTGGAGCCATTGTCCCACGATGCGAACAGACTCACCTTCTCTCGTTCGGAATGACTGTCGTTTATGCTATGTATAAGAGTACCGTCACCAAGCGCTATGACATCGCCGTTGCATGCAGGGTCGGGAAGTGTCGACGACAGCATTGGCGTTGTCCACGTAGTGCCGCCGTCAACACTGCGTGAGAACTTTCGCCATCCCTTACGACGGTTGCGGATGCTCATCAGCAGACTGCCGTCAGCGCATTCCACTATCTTTGATTCGTCGGCGTCGTTGTCGACAGCGACCGGATTTGCCGCCCATGTCAGACCGCCGTCACGGCTGGAGCATGCAAAACACTGCAAATCACTCCATTTCTTCTCGTCAGGGCGCGCCACAAGCACAAACCACATCGTGCCGCGGCTGTCGGTAAGGATACGCCCAGATGTGGCGAAAGCCGACACGCAACACACGGGAGCCTCACCGGCTGCCTGCGAAAAAAGACCTGTCGTTATATCCGCCGGGGCACTCCATGTGCGGCCGCCGTCGGTGCTTCGGCACATATTAATATAGGCATGGCTGCCGGGCGACGCCTCCCACAGACCTTCGCCGTGTGTCATGACGCACACAAGAGTGCCGTCGGGCGCGACACCCAGTGCAGGGTCGCCATATCCGCCGCCATCATCATTGGCTGCCACGACACATACATCGCCCCACGTAAGACCGCCGTCTTCACTGGTGCGACACACAACATCAATTCTCCCCGGCAAGTCCTTGTTGCTGTCAAGCCGTCGGTCGGCTACAGCAACGAGCCTGTCACACGGAAGCGCGGCAAGCGAAGGTATGCGGTAAAAACGTGAAATACCATCACCGCCGCTAAAAAGCAACATGCGGTTTTCTAAACAGTCATCCTCATTGAACACCGTGACGCCACCGGCCCCAACCGCAGGGAGAAAACAAAGCAAAATGGCCATCAACGTCTTTGTGTATTTCATAAATAGTATCAGATTTAAGACCCGTCTCGTATCCAAACATTAAATGAAATGTCCGTTTTGAGCATTTCATGTGTTTGTAGGATTTTTAATTACCGCAAAGATATTACATAAAACGTCCTTAAATGTCTTATATTATCCAAAAATCCATCAGATAATTGTCTCGCAATGTTTTTCGGCACAAAATTAAACATTTCTCGGAAATTATCAAACATCGCTTGTCGGCATTCGCTCTACATTTGCACCGTGAACGAAAAACACTCTTTTATTCAAAGGCGAAACACCAAAATAATGAACCATTCATAAACCTTAATAAAAACCAATCATGAAGAAAATTTTACTTCTTGCAAGCGCTGCCATCATCGGCACAAGCGCAATGGTAGCCGAAGACATCGACATCACTCCAAAGGCCTACCGCTTCAACAACTGCACAGAGCTGCCCCTCCACCCCGACATGACTTTCAAGAGCGCAAACCATGAGGCAAATACATGGAGCGTCATCGAAGGCGAAAAATATTGGAAAGACGGCCTCATCACCTTTGTGAACAACAACCCCGGAGCCGGTGCAACCGAAGTCCTCATCAAAGGACTTCAGCTTGTCGACCTCGGCGGCGAAGTCGGCAAAGTGCTATGCTACGCCAACAAAGGTTCCGACGTGAACGAAGCCCTCAAAGCCATCACAGGCTACGACTACAACATTCAAATGCCCGAAGCCGGCGGTCCGTTCTTCAAAATCAACTTCTTTATGGACCCCAAACAGACTCCTACAAAGAGCGAAGGCAACATAAAAATCAAGATGACCTACCATGTCTACTGCCCTACAAGCGCAACAGACATCGCTGAAAAGAACTTCATCCACAACATCTATATGGTCACCGACCAGGTCGGCACGCCAGACGGCGCCAAAGAGAATGCCAACACGACTTCGGCAATCCTTATGAACGATTGTTGGGTTTATAACGAAGACGAAGAAACAGATACTTACGACAACACCTTGTGGCGCACAATGGAATGGGTCACTTTCTGCCCCGACAAAGACGGCGACACAAACTTCGCACCCTTGTACGTAAAAACCTGCTTCAGCAACTTCATGACAAAAGGCGTTCTCTTCATCAAAGAAGTTACATTCAGCCAAACAACCGACGCTACAACGCCCGGCGAACGTAAATACACAGAGCTTCACCTCGCAATGGGACAACCCGGACAATCGGGCATCAACGATATCGTTGCCGACCAAGCCGACTTCACCTACAGCGTCAACGGCAACGAGGTAACATTCAGCGCCGATGCCGAAATCTTCAGCATGGCAGGAGCAAAAGTCGCCAACGCTGCAGCCGCACAAAGCGTAAGCCTCGCAAAAGGTCTCTATATAGCACGTGTAGGCGCAAAAGCCGTGAAGTTCGTGGTTAAATAAACGCGACCGATAATCTAAAAAGCATCCCTCTGCCGACGGCCCGGCATACCGTCGGCAGACCTAATCTCTCCGCCCACTGCCTTGAAAACCGAAATCGTTATAATCCATATGAAAAAAACACTCCTGATTGCCGCCATGGCATTTGCCGCAACCATGGCATGGGCCGTCCCGGTAAACAATGTGCTGAAACTCGAACCGGACGGCTCGGTGAACTGCGGAACCGTCGAAAAGATGGCCGGCCTCGAAAGCTACACACTCCAGCTGTGGTTCAACCCCTTGAATTGGAGCGCCGACGCTACCCTGTTCCGTATGGGCAATGACGTCAGCCTCGAACTCGGCCAACCAGGCCACATCACCTACAGCGTCGGCTCTCAGAGCATCGACATCGCCGCCGACGCATTCAAAGCCGGAAGCTGGGCACAGCTTACCATTGTCAGCGACAACGGCTCGGGCACAGTATTGGTAAACGGCTCCAAACTTGCACAGACGTACACACTCCCAGCACTGCCGTTCACATTGGGCGAACTTACCATCGGCGGCGGTTTCGAAGGCCGCATCGACGACCTCAGGCTCTGGAGCGGCATCCTCGCCCCCGATTTCGACTATTTCGTCAACAACACCCTCAACCGCTGGAACCCTCAGCTCGACATCCTCGCCGCCTACTATAAATTCGACCAGGTCGACTGCCACGAAATTGTCGAACAGACAGCCATATGGAAAAACGACCCCGATGCCGCCAACAACCACGGCGAACCGTCGGCGTCGGGAGTAAGCAAAGAGCCGCTCACCGACAACGCGGCAATGAAATACCGCCTCAACGCCGGCTATACCGACAACGGCCGCTTCTTCGACCGTGGCATCGAAGCCGACCAATATCTGCTCAGCAACGAAATAATAATACTCGGCATTGACAGCAAGCCCGACGGACATCTGCAATACACCACACCCTGCGACAACGCCACCCTCAAAGGCTCGGCGAAATGGCTCGACAGCTACGAAGGACGAACAGGCGTGGTAAGCTTCGACGGCAAGGGCACAATGGAGTGCGGCTCCTCAATCTTCTGCCCGACAACATACAGCTACACCCTTGAGATGTTTGTCTACATCGACAGCTGGGCCGAAGGTGCCACTATCCTCTCAAAAGAAAGCGCCGACGGCACCAAAGGCTTCGCACTGCGCCTTGGCGCCGAAGCCGACAAGGTGCTCGACGTAACCGTCAACGGACACCACTACCGTGCCCTCAACAAAATCGAAACCGGCAAATGGACGCATATCGCACTGTGGCCCAACGCCAATCCGCGCGACGCACGCACAAACGTATATTTCTGCATCGACGGCACTATACAATATGCCAGCACTAAGAACTCCGACAAAGAACTCGTAAGCCTTCCTGCCGGAGCCGAAGACGAAATTTTGACCGTCGGCAAAGATTTCATAGGCAAAATCGACGAGTTCTGCGTCTGGAGCACATCACTCACCACAGACCAGGTCAAAAACCACATTGCAAAAGGCCCGTCGATGCCCGGTTTCGGCATAGTGCAGACAGCGCAATTCATGCGCGCCGGCGAAGCGGCCTACCTCTTCGACAAACAAGACAACCCCGGCTTCGACAGCTACTCGCAGGACAACTGGCGCGACATCATGAAAGCGGCATACAGCGGCACGAAAGGATATGAGATGCGCATCTCGGTCCGCAGCCACGACGGATGGCAGAACACCATCGCCGACGCCGCTAAACGTAAAATCTTCGCTGCCGATTTGGCAAAGCTGTCCGAAGGCTACGACGGCGTTGAACTCGACCTCGAATGGATGTACGGCATTCAGACCACCCTCGGACTGCTGGCCGAAGAAATCCGTAAAGCCCTGCCCGAAGGCAAAAGCTTCAATATCTCATGCCACAATGTAGCCTACGGCTTCCCTGTCGGCCAAATGGGCAATGTCGACGGTTTCACCTTCCAGCAGTACGGTCCGAGCAAAGACCATTTCGCTTTCAGCCAATTCTCGCGCATGTGCGACAACTTCGTAAACTACGGCTTCCCTGCCGACAAGATAATAGCCTCATACTCCACGACCACGTCGCGCGGACATATAAACGGACAAGGCGACCCGGCTCACGAAATCAAGGGCGTGCGAAACGGCTTTCTCGACGATTATACCCCGGATGCCGACAAAGATACCGACATCCGCGCCATCGACGGCTACAACTACTACTTCTGCAGCCCATCGCAAGTGTACCGTCGCGCACGTCGCGTATGCGACAGCGGCTTCCAAGGCATCTTCTACTGGGACATGGGCAACGACGTGCCCGTATCGCACAAATACAATATGGCACGCTGGTGCAGCTACGCGCTCAACTCCAACATCGAGCCTTATCTGACCAAAGTGGAAATCAAACGCAGTTCAGGCATCGAAAACATAACCGTGCCGGAAAAAGGCAATATCGGAATGACTATAATCAACAACGGCACAAACATCAAGACATCGGGCATCGACGCCCGGCGTCTTGACGCATATACCATAGCCGGAGCCCGGGCCGCAAGCGCCGAAGGAAACACGCTCGGCATCGCCGCTCTGCTCCCCGGTGCCTACATCCTGACAGCAACACTTGCCGACGGAAGCCGCCGCAGCGCTAAATTCGTAAAATAAACAACCATCTATACCACACAATGAAAAAGCTCATCTACCTTATCTTTACGGGCGCACTCCTTGCCTCTATGGCTGCGTGCGAAAACGAGCCGGAAAATCCGGGGGATTTCAATGTGAAATCAAAACTCGACGTCTCCCGTCTCGTTTCCGAAACCACCGGAAACACCTATGCGATAAACATCGCTCGCGAAGTCGACACGACCTATGAATATTTCTACAACGTGCACGACACCCTCAAAGGCCCCGACGGCGAACCCGTATTGGGCAACGACGGAAAATTGCAAATCACCACCACACAAAAATCCTATTTCAGCAAAAAGACAGCACGGCTTGTCGAATACGAGCCTATTCTGCTTCCGTCTTATCCCGAACATGATTTCGACACCCTCGCATTGAACTTCACCTCAAACGCCGCTTGGAACATAATCGAGCTGCCGGCTTCCGTAAACTGGTACACCCCGCTCAGCAGCATGAGCGTCGGCGGCGACGGCTCCTTGAAATTCTCTATCAAACAATGGAGCGGCGACGTTTCGCGCTTTGTGGTCAAACAGGAAATAATGACACAGGACAGCATGGTCATGCACCGCTTCTTCTTCAAACACTCCGGCCTCAAATACACCGGCAAATAACCTTAAACACAACCAAACCAACAACAATGAAACGACTTATATTCAGCCTTCTCTGCGCCGTTTTGGCATGTGCCGGAGCTTTGGCCCAGTTTAGAGTTACGGGTACGGTATTTGAGCCTACCGGCGACACTGCCATCGGAGCTTCTATCATTGAAAAAGGTAATCCCAAGCATGCCGCCACAACCGACATCGACGGCAACTTCAGCATAAACGTATCTTCGGGCAAAGCGACCCTCGTAATCTCATACGTAGGCATGGAAACGCAGGAAGTACCCGTAAACGACCGTGCTAAAATCGAAGTGACCCTACAGGAGTCTAAGACAGTACTCAACGAAGTAGTCATCGTCGGTTACGGCACTCAGAAAAAATCAACGCCACCGGTTCTGTCAAGACTATCGGCAACGACGTGCTCGAAAGCCGACCCGTCGCCAACGCCGTGCAGGGTCTTCAAGGCGCTGTCGCAGGCCTGAACATCACAAACGACAACGGCGGTGCTCCCGGAGAAGCAATGAACATCAACATCCGCGGTGTAGGCTCTATCGGCGAAGGCTCAAACTCTTCGCCGCTCGTCCTTATCGACGGAATGGAAGGCGACCTATCGCTCGTAAACCCCAACGACATCGAAAACATTTCTGTCCTCAAAGACGCTGCAGCAGCTTCAATCTACGGTTCCCGTGCTCCTTTCGGCGTAATATTGGTGACCACCAAGAGCGGCAACAAAGAAACGCGCGTTACATACTCGGGCAACGTGCGCATTCAGCAGCCTGTAAAATTGCCTAACATGGTCGACAGCTATACCATGGCCCTGATGATTAATGACGCATGGTACAACTCAAACCAAGGCAACCAGCCCTTCGGACAAAACCAGCTCGAACAAATCCTACGCTATCAGCGAGGCGAACTGCAGTACGGAACAGAACCACGTATCGACGGCAGCGACTGGAAAGCCGGACTTCAGGCGTTCGGAAACACCAACTGGTACGACGTATATCTGAAAAAGAATGCCGTGAGCCAGGAACACAACGTCAGCGTGACCGGCGGCAACGACAAAGTGACATACTACCTTTCGGGCAGCTACATGGACCAGGCAGGCCTGTTCAACTTCGCCGACGAAAAATTCAACCGTCTCAACATCAGCGCACGACTCAACATCAAATTCAACAATTGGGTAAGCCTCACATGGATTTCGCGCTTCGTAAACTCAAACAACGAAAAACCATCAATCCTCGGCAACCTCTTCTTCCACAACCTCGGGCAACGCTGGGTGACCGAACCTCTCTATCTGCCCAACGGTGAATACAGCCAGAACTCCATGGTACAGTCCATTACCAAAGGCGGCCGACAGAACCAACGCACACAGCAATATCACAACCAGGCAAACCTGCTTGTCACTCCGCTCGAAAACTGGAACATACATATCGACCTCAGCTCACGCCTCGAACGCAATCCGTACACTCGCCAATGGAACCCGGTCGGCTACACTCTGCCCGACGGCACTTGGAAAGAGTTCCCGGCAAATGTAGGTGCCGCCGTCAAATTCCAGCCGAACGCTTCAAGCGGTACCTTCCAGGTAAACCCCGGTGCAGGTGAAAAATATTACGAAAAGGCACAGACCAACATCGACTACTTCTCTACAAACATCTACAGCGACTACTCGCTCACGCTTAACGAGAAACACAACTTCAAATTCCTTCTCGGTATGCAGACCGAATACTTCCATACCGAGATGACACGTATCGGCAGCAAAAACATAGCAATCGCCGACAAACCTTTCATCCCCTCGTTGCCCGGCGACGCCAACACCCTCACCGCCGAAAAGAAAGGCGAATGGAGCTCTGTCGGTTTCTTCGGACGTATAAACTACAACTACGACGACCGCTACATGGCCGAAATCAACATGCGCGGCGACGGTGCATCGCGTTTCCCCACCGACCAGCGCTGGGGCTATTTCCCCTCGTTCTCCGTGGGCTGGAACATCGCTCAGGAAAAATTCTTCGAGCCTATACTGAAAACATGGCACTACTTCAAGCTGCGTGCGTCCTACGGTACTCTCGGCAACCAGAACACGACATCTTTCTATCCCTACTATCCGCAGATGATAGGCTCAAGCGGCAATGTAATCATCGGCGGCGAACAGGTCGGCCTGCTACCCGTCTACGACCCCTATTCGGCATCGCTGACATGGGAAAAAATCGAAAACATAGGCGCCGGCGTCGACCTCGGCTTCTTCAACAGCCGACTCAACGCTTCATTCGACTGGTACCAGCGCACAACAAAAGACATGGTAGGTCCGGCTCAGGCTCTCCCGGGCATATACGGCGGCGACGCCCCCAAGACCAACAACGCCGAACTGCGTACACGCGGATGGGAATTTGAAGTGTCGTGGCGCGACCGCATAAACAAAGACTGGAGCTATGGCATCAGCGCTTCGCTGAGCGACTACAAGACCGTCATCACAAAATATGACTCGCCCGACAACTCAATCGAAGACGGCAAATGGTACCAAGGCAAGACCTATGGCGACATCTGGGGCTATCAGGTGATAGGCATCGCCAAAAGCGACGCCGAGATGGCCGAACACCTTGCCAAAGCAAACCAGTCGGCCATAGGCCAATACTGGGGCGGCGGCGACCTCATGTACCGAGACCTTGACAACAGCGGTGCCATCGACCCGGGCGCAAAAACGCTCGACAACCCCGGCGATCTCTGCGTGATAGGCAACAACACGCCGCGCTTCGCCTACAGCTTCACTCTCGAAGCCCAGTGGCGCTGGATTGACTTTCGAGCTTTCTTCCAGGGCATAGGCAAACGCGACGTGGCATTCCCCACCTCCAACAACACCTTCTGGGGCATGAACGGCCCTTACAACAAAATGCTCCTCGCCGAACACCTCGACTACTTCCGCTACGCCGGCAGCACTTTGGGTGCCAACTACGAAGACCCATACTATCCCCGTCTGCGCACCGACGAGAACAACCGTCAGGTCAGCGACCGCTATCTGCAGAACGGTGCTTATCTGCGTTTGAAAAACATTCAAATCGGCTTCAGCCTGCCTGAATCGCCAAAAATCAAAAAATGGATTAAGAAAGCACGCCTGTACGTATCGGGCGAAAACCTCTTCACCATCACAAAACTCAAAATCTACGACCCGGAAGCCATCGGCAACGCCGACGCCGCATATGTGGGCAAGACATACCCCCAGTTCCGCACATGGTCTGTAGGTCTTGAACTTACCTTCTAACTCCATTCTTCCACCAATAACCATTCATGAAAATGAAAAAATATATCATAGCCCTCGCCGGTGCGGCTCTCGCCCTAAGCTCGTGCAACGACTTCCTCGAACGCGAGCCGCTCGACTTCGGCAACGAAAACTCCTATTTCCGAACCGACGGAGACCTCGAAATCTCGGCAAACGAATTCTACAACTATTTGCCGCTTAACGAAATGTACTGGGGCGGACTGTGGACAGAAGACATAAACAGCGACAACCAGGTCGCAACCTCTTTCAACACCCTGTTCTACAAAGGCGACAAACGAACTATCGCCATCGAAGACAAGAGCTGCCAGTGGAACTTCGAAAAACTGCGCAACATCAACTTCTTCATCAACAAAACCGAAAGCGTCTTTGAAGACATAACCGGCAACGAAAGCCTCAAACGGCAATATCTCGGCGAAGGATACTTCTTCCGCGCTTACGAATACTTCCGCCTGCTCCGCAACTTCGGCGACTGCCCCATACTCACCGAAATGCAGAACGACGACCGCACCGAACTTGCCGAAAACTCGCGCCGTAAGCCGCGAAACGAAGTGGCCCGCTTCATCCTCGAAGACCTCGACCGCGCTATAGAGCTTATGGGCGACTACCCCACGGCAAGCGGCCGCGTAGCCGACGGAGCCGCCTACGCCCTCAAATCGCGCGTGGCACTCTACGAAGGCACTTGGGAAAAATACCATGCAGGCACATGCTTCGTGCCCGGAAACGGCAAATGGCCCGGCGCTCAGATGCACCCCGACTTCAAATTCAAGGCCGGCAGCCCCGAGGCCGAAGTGAACTTCTTCCTCGAAGAAGCATACAAAGCTGCCGAGAAAGCCACCGCTCTACATCATCTGCGCGGCAACATCGACGACTACATGGCCATGTTCAACAGTACCGAACCGTTCGCCAACGACGACGAAGTCATTCTCGCCCGCTACTACAACTCGGGCGTGTATATGCACAGCTGCTCGGCATACCTCAAAAGCGGAGGCGGCTGCGGTGTCACCCGTGCCCTCGTAAACACCTACCTGATGAAAAGCGGCCTGCCGATTTATGCCGACAACGACTATCTCGGCGACACCGAAAGCTACCTTGAGTTCACCGACCGCGACCTACGCCTGACCGAATCGGTGCGTGCCGCCGGCAGCAATATCGAAACCAAGATGGTCGACGGCAAATATGTCAACGACACCATATTCTATTACAAACCTTATATCCACGGCGTAAGCCGCGAAAAGGCAACGACAGGATATGAAGTGAAAAAATGGCTCAACAGCGACTTCGCCCAGCAACAACAGCTCGGATGCACCACGAGCGTGCCACTGTTCCGCGTTGCCGAGTGCTACCTCAACTACATTGAGGCATACTACCTGCGGCACGGAAGCCTCGGCGGCAACTGCAAACAATATTGGCAGGCACTGCGTGCTCGTGCAGGCGTCGACACCGACTACAACAAAACCATCAACGCCACCGAGCTGAACAAAGAAAACGACCTCGCAATATATTCAAAAGACCAATTAATAGACCCTACCCTCTACAACATCCGTCGCGAACGCCGCTGCGAACTCATTGCCGAAGGTCTGCGCCTCGACGACCTCAAACGTTGGCGTGCACTCGACAAAATGGAGAAATACCAGCCCGAAGGATTCAACCTCTGGGACAAAATGTACGAAATGTACAACGCCACCCAACTTGCTTCCAACCTCGTGTCCTCCAAAAGCGTATCCAAATATCTGCATCCGCTGCAGATTTCGTCGAACTCGGTAGTGTACAACGGCTATTCTTTCCCCAAACAGCACTATCTCGAACCCATACCCATCTCGGAGTTCAACCTCAACAAAGTCGACGGCAAGTGCACATTATACCAAAATCCGGGCTGGCCCAGCGATAAAGAAGGCACCGCCGACTACAACTACGACTGTGACTAATCGAACACGGATTATCAAAAGCGAATAAGACGGTGTGTCAAAATTGACAATGTAGGGACATGCCTTTGGCATGTCGATGTTCACACATCTGTCAATCAACAACATAAAGGCATGTCCCTGCATATAACCGACGTTTTCCGTGATTGGCCAATCTTCACACATCGTCTTGTCATTAAACCCTCTTTTCAAAAAAAGCATCCGCCATGACAAATATTAGCCGAAAAGCTTTCATATACTCTGCCGTTGCCGCAGCGGCTGCGGCAACAATCGCAGGGGCCTCATCATGCCAAAAGGCTAAAGCTAAAGAAGACCGGAAGCCGCTCAACATAGTCTATATAATGACCGACGACCACACGGCACAGATGATGAGCTGCTATGACAAACGGTTTGCCGACACCCCCAACCTCGACCGCATAGCCGCCGACGGCGTGCGCTTCACCAACAGCTTCGTAGCAAACTCCCTGTCGGGGCCAAGCCGTGCATGCATGCTCACAGGCAAGCACAGCCATAAAAACGGCTTCACCGACAACACCACCTGCGTTTTCGACGGCAACCAGCCCACATTCCCCAAATACCTGCAAAAAGCCGGCTATCAGACCGCCATTTTCGGAAAATGGCACCTCGAAAGCCTCCCACAAGGCTTCGACCGTTGGGAAATAGTCCCCGGACAAGGCGACTACTACAACCCCGACTTCATAGTCGAAAACGGCGACACCGTTCAGGTTCACGGATACCTCACCGACCTCATAACCGACAAAAGCATCGACTGGCTCGAAAACGAACGCGATGCCTCCAAACCCTTCTGCCTGCTCATCCACCACAAGGCCATACACCGCAACTGGCTCGCCGACACCGCACACCTCAATCTGTTCGAAGACCGCACATTCGAACTGCCCGATAACTTCTACGACGACTATGCCGGACGCGAAGCTGCAAAAACTCAAGAAATGAGCATCTTCGCCGACATGGACCCCATATACGACCTCAAGATGAACCGTCCCGACAAGGACAGCCCACTCAAAGCGCGCTACGAGTCCTACGTCGGTCGCATGGATTCGGCACAACGTGCCGCATGGGACGCTTTCTACAACCCCATCATAGAAGATTTCTACGCAAAAGACCCCAAAGGCCGCGAACTCGCCGAGTGGAAATACCAACGCTACATGCGCGACTACCTCAAAGTCGTCAAAAGCCTCGATGACAACGTAGGCCGTGTCCTCGATTACCTCGAAGAAAAAGGCCTGCTCGACAATACATTGGTAGTGTACACCTCCGACCAAGGCTTCTACATGGGCGAGCACGGATGGTTCGACAAACGCTTCATGTACGAAGAATCGTTCCACACACCGCTCATCATGCGCCTGCCAAAAGGCATGGAGCGCCGTGGCGACATCACCGAAATGGTGCAGAACATCGACTATGCCCCCACATTCCTCGAAATCGCCGGTGTCGAAATACCGTCCGACATACAGGGCGTATCTCTGCTGCCGCTTCTCAAAGGGGAAACGCCCGAGAACTGGCGCGATGCCTTGTATTATCACTTCTACGAATACCCGGCAGAGCACAGCGTCAAGCGCCACTACGGCGTGCGCGACGGCCGATACAAGCTCATCCATTTCTACAACGATATCGACCAATGGGAACTCTACGACCTTGACGCCGACCCCACCGAAATGCACAACATTTACGGCACCGAAGGCACCGACAGCATAACAGCCGTAATGAAAAACAAACTCAAAGACTTACAGGAACAATACGACGACCCCATACGGACGGAATATCCCCTATAAGATATGAAGAAAACCGCAATCATTCTCACCCTTACCGTCATGGCCGCATTCTCGGCCATGGCAAGACCCCTTATAATACCCGAGCCGGCGCAATACACCGTCGGCGAGGGTACCTTTACCATGCCTGCGCGGCCAAGTGTCGGAGGCGACTCCAAGGCCGTGGCAAAAGCCATGGAATATCTCTCCGTCGACGGCATCAAAACCTCAAAAAGCTCGCCCTCGAAAGCCGACATCAAAGTGCGTTTCGACGCTTCAATGAAGCCCGAACACTACACGCTTAAAGTCACTCCTTCGGTAATCGACATCGCTGCCGCCGACAACGCCGCACTGATGTACGCCATCGAGTCGATGCGCCAGCTATCCGATGCCGGCAACGGCAAGATAGCCGCTTGCAGCATCGTCGACGAACCGCGCTTCAGCTACCGCGGCCTTATGCTCGACGTGGTGCGTTGCTACATAGAGCCGGCCGAAATCAAACGCATAATCGACATCGCCGCAAAGCTCAAACTCAACAACCTGCATCTCCACCTCACCGACGACAACGGGTGGCGCCTCGAAATAAAGAAATATCCGCGGCTGACCGAGATAGGCGCATGGCGAGTGGCCCGGCCCGAACTTTTCCCGGGACGTCTCAACGCACGCAGTGCCGACGAAAAAGCCACCGAAGGCGGTTTCTACACCCAAAAAGAGATGCGCGACATAGTCAAATACGCCGCTGCGAAAAACATAAACGTAATACCCGAAATAGAGATGCCGGCGCACTCTATCGCCGCAATAGCCTCATACCCCGACTTGGCCTGCCCCGTGGTAGACCGATACATAGGCGTATTCCCCGGCATCGGAGGCAAAGACGCTTCTGTCATACTCTGCGCAGGCAAGGAGCAGACTTTCACCTTCATACAGGACGTCCTCGACGAGGTGCTCGACATTTTTCCCTCAAAAAACATACACCTCGGCGGCGATGAAGCCAACAAAAGCGTATGGCAGAAATGCCCCTTGTGCAACAAACGCATAGCCGACGAGCATCTCGACGGATACGAAGGACTGCAGGCCTACCTCATGGACCGCATAAACCACTATGTGCGCTCGAAAGGACGAACGGCAATGGGCTGGGACGAAGTCACCTACGGCGACCCCAAAGAAGACATGATTATCTACGGATGGCAGGGCGACGGAAGCATCGCCGTACGCGACTCCCGACGTTCGGGACGCAAATTCATCATGACACCTGCCAAAACGATGTACCTCATCCGATACCAGGGGCCGCAATGGTTCGAGCCATGGACATACTTCGGCAACAACACCCTGCACGACATCTACCACTACGAGCCTGTCACCGATGACTGGGACGACACTTTACGCGCCAACCTATTGGGAGTGCAAGGCTCGCTCTGGAGCGAGTTCTGCAAAACACCGGCCGACATGCAGTACCAGATTTTCCCCCGGCTGCTCGCAGTGGCCGACATGGCATGGCGCCCCGAAGGACGCCGCGACTGGCATAGCTTCCTGAAAGCATTGGACAACTTCACGCCTACGCTCGACAAAGCCGGAATAAGCTACGCACGCTCAATGTACAACCTCGACCACAAAGTCAAAGGCGACGGCAAAAAGCTTACCGCCACGGTAAACTGCATCCGTCCCGATGTCGAAGTGCGCTATGCTTTCGACGACAGCTCAATGGCATCTGCCGTGCCATACACCGACACCCTGCGCATCGACAAGCCCGTTACAGTCTACGCCGCAACATTCCGCGACGGCACCCGAATCGGCAAAACGCTCGTCCTGAAACTCGACTTCAACAAAGCCACGGCATGCCCCGTCACCGGCAATTGCCGCAACGGCCTCGCATACGCCCTCACAAACGGCCTGCGCGGCAGCGACCGCAACTCCGACTTCGAATGGGCCGGATGGTGGAACGAAACCGCCGAATTCACCGTCGATATGGGCAAAGTGACGCCCGTAAACGAAATAAGCCTCGGCACGCTCGTCCACTCCGACATCTGCATTGCCGCGCCTAAACAAATCTACGTCTACACCAGCGTTAACGGCACCGCTTTCACACTGCAACGCACCGTCGACATCCCCGACGAACTAATCTACCACAAGCAGGCGCGCATCGTCGACATCGACTGCGGCGGTTTCAAAGCCGACGCGCGCTACGTCAAGCTCGTAGCCGTGAACCCCGGATGCGTTCCCGACGGCCTCGCCCGTGAAGGCGCACCCACATGGATGTACTTCGACGAAATAGCCATAAAATAACAATCTCCTCCGCCCACCACATTACGACACTCCGATGAAAAACTTGACATTACTTCTCCTCTGCACCGCCGCAGCCGCTTCGGCACAATCGCTACCTGAATGGCAGGACAAAGACGCGTTCCGACAAGGGCAGCTGCCGCCGCACGCCCTGGTCGTACCTTATGCAAACGGCTCAGAGGCCGAAAAAGAAATCGCACACCAAGCCTACGAAGCCTCGCCTTGGTACATGAGCCTCAACGGTTCTTGGGACTTCAAATGGACAAAAAATCCGGCAAAGCGCCCGACAGACTTCCAAAACCCGTCGTACGACACATCTGAGTGGGCTAAAATAAAAGTTCCGGGCAACTGGGAGTGTCAGGGTTACGGCACCAAAATATATGTCAACGAGCGCTACGAGTTCGCCGACAAATATTACGGCTTCGAGAAAAATCCGCCTTTCGTGCCTACCGACAGCAACGAAGTCGGAAGCTACCGCCGCACGTTCTCCATACCCGACAGCTGGCACGGACGCCGCACCGTGCTCTGTCTCGAAGGCGCCACTTCGTTCTACTACATATGGCTCAACGGTAAACTCCTCGGCTACAACCAAGGCTCCAAAACCGCAGCCGAATGGGATATCACAGACATGCTCGCCGACGGCGAAAACACCCTCGCCGTCGAAGTCTACCGTTGGTCGGCGGGCGCATACCTCGAATGTGCCGACATGTGGCGTCTCAGCGGAATAGAGCGCGACGTCTACCTCTACAACACCCCGAAGACATTCGTATCTGACTATAAAGTAGAGTCGGCGCTCGACCGCGAAGCATACCGCGACGGTATCTTCGGCCTGCAACTTGCAATCGGCGGCGACACCGACGGTAAAACCATAGCATATACCCTTTACGACGCCGACGGCAAGACCGTTGCCGAAGCTTCGGCATCTGCACAAAAGCGTGTCAATTTCAACAAAATGCTCCCCGGCGTCAAGGCATGGAGCGCCGAACACCCCGACCTATATACACTCGTAATAGAACTCAAAGACAAAGACGGCAAAGTCTTCGAAACCCTCGGCTGCAACGTGGGATTCCGCACTTCCGAAATCAAAAACGGCCAATACTGCCTCAACGGCAAACCCATACTCATCAAGGGTGTCAACCGCCACTCGCACTCTCAGCTCGGACGCACCGTTACAGAAGACCTCATGCTCGCCGACATTCGGCTGATGAAGCAGAACAACATAAACACCGTCCGCAACTCGCACTACCCTGCCGACCGCCGCTGGTATCACCTCTGCGACAAATACGGCATCATGCTCATCGACGAGGCAAATATCGAGTCGCACGGCATGGGCTACGGACCGAAGTCGCTCGCAAAAGATATATCATGGCTGCCGGCACACCTTGACCGTACAAAACGCATGTATGCCAAAAGCAAAAACCATCCATCGGTCGTGTTCATGTCGCTCGGCAACGAAAGCGGCAACGGTGTAAACTTTGAAGAGACCTACAAATGGCTCAAAGGCATCGAGACAAACCGCCCCATTCAGTACGAACGCGCCCAAGAGGCTTTCAACACCGATATTTACGCACGCATGTACCGCAGCATAGACGAAATCAAAGCCTATTGCGCAAAGAAAGACATCTACCGCCCCTTCATCCTGTGCGAATATGCCCACGCCATGGGCAACAGCGTCGGCGGCCTGCGCGACTATTGGGAAACTTTCGAGAACGAACCCATGGCCCAGGGCGGCTGCATATGGGATTGGGTTGACCAGTCGTTCATCGAAAAAGACGCCGCAGGGCGCACATGGCTCGCATATGGCGGCGACTACGGACCCAAAGGCATACCGAGCGACAATTCATTCTGCTGCAACGGTCTGGTGCACGCCGACCGCACGCCGCATCCGCATCTGGCCGAAGTCAAAGCCGTATACCGCAACATCAAATCACAGCTCACGGCTACAGAGCCGCTCACCGTCAAAGTCAAGAACTGGTACGACTTCACCGACCTCGACGCTTTCGACATGAACTGGAGCGTCGTGACATCCGACGGCAAGACCGTAGCTTCCGGCAAGAAAAACGTGGCCTGCAAACCACAGGAGACCGTCGAAATCTCCTTCGGCGACTTCGCCATACCTGCCGATGCAGACGAAGCCTACCTCAACATCGACTGGACCACGCGCAACGCTACCGATATGGTGCCGGCCGGCTATGCCGTGGCCGAGGAGCAATTCATCATCCGCGACGGCAATTTTGCCGCAAAAGGCAAAGAACTGAAACTCAAGCACAAAGACGGGCGTTATAATGCCGAAGGCATCAGCTTCGCCATAGACCCCGAAACAGGTGCGCTAACATCGCTCGTTTCCGAAGGCAAAGAACTGCTCGCCACTCCTGTGACATTGTCGCTTTTCCGTCCGCTCACCGAAAACGACGCCCACCGCAATGGCATGGGCAAGAAATGGACGGCAGCCGGTCTCGACGGCCTGACACAAAAAGCCGTATCCGTCAAAGCAAAAGGAAAGACCGTAACAGCCGATACCGAACTCAACGGCAAAGACGGGCAAAAAGTCGGAAAAGCGCAGTTCCGCTACACGGCTCTCGACGGCGGCATCCTCGCTGTTTCGTGCCGCTTCGAACCCGACACTTCTGTTGTCAAATCACTGCCGCGGATAGGTCTTACATACCGCACCGAAGCCGCTAACGCCGACAATGTAACATATCTCGGACGCGGCGGCGAGACCTACGTAGACCGCAACACCGCCGGGCGCATCGCATGGCACTCCACAAGCCCGGACCGGGACTTCCACAACTACATCGTACCACAGACATGCGGCAACCACACCGACGTCCGCACAGTCAACTTCAACAACGGAGTGCTGTCTATAAGCTCCGATACGCCTTTCCAGTTCAGCGCCACACCCTACTCCGACACAAATGTAATGAAAGCAAAACACCTGAACGAGCTTGTCGATGACAGACTTGTGACTGTGCACTTCGATGCCGCCCAAACGGGTGTCGGAACAGCCACCTGTGGCCCCGATGTTCTTCCAAAATACCAAATCCCTGTCGTACCGACAGACTTCACATTCTACTTCAAGGTAAAATGATGACACAAAAGGCTCTCTTGGCTGCAACAGTCCTCACCTTCGCGGCAAACATCTCAGCCAAAGAATACTACACCAAATCGCTTGAATTCCCTGCCGACGCCACCGTCGAACAAAAAATCGACATGGCATCGCGGCTTGTCCCCTCGCCGAAACAGCTCGCATGGCAGGACCTTGAGATGACGGCCTTTCTCCATTTCGGCGTAAACACTTTCACAGGCCGCGAATGGGGCGACGGCAGCGAAGACCCGGCAATATTCAACCCGTCGCGGCTCGATGCCGACCAATGGGTAAAGACTCTCAAAGACGCCGGCTTCGGGCTGGTGATTCTCACCGCCAAACATCACGACGGCTTCTGCCTTTGGCCCACGAGAACGACTAAACACTCGGTGGCATCATCGCCATGGCGCCAAGGTCGTGGCGACGTGATGGCCGAACTGCGCCGCGCATGCGACAGATACGGCATGAAACTCGGCGTATACCTGTCGCCGTGGGACCGCAACGCGCCTTGCTACGGCGACTCTCCTGCCTACAACGACATGTTCGTCGAACAACTGACCGAACTGCTCACAGGCTACGGACGCATCGACGAAGTATGGTTCGACGGCGCCTGCGGCGGAGGCCCCAACGGCAAAAAACAGGAATACGACTGGCAGCGGTACAAGAAAACCATCGAAACCCTGCAGCCCGACGCCGTAGTTGCCATCATGGGCGACGACGTCCGCTGGGTAGGCAACGAAAAAGGCATGGGGCGCGAAACAGAGTGGTCGGCAACGGCTCTGACGCCGGGAATATACCCGGAAGCGAACGCATCGAACAGCCGCCTCGGCATCTTCGGAAAAGCCCCCGACCTCGGAAGCCGCCAAATCGTCGCGAAAGCCGAAAAACTATATTGGTGGCCCTCTGAAGTCGATGTGTCAATCCGCCCGGGATGGTTCTACCACGAGCGTGAACAGCCCAAACCTCTACGGCAGCTTGTCGAAATATACCTCAACTCCGTCGGGCGCAACTCAGTGCTCCTACTCAACATTCCGCCCGACCGAAACGGCCTTATCGCCGACGCCGACGTAGCCCGTCTCGCCGAATTGCGCAAATGGCTCGACGCCAATTTCAGCCACAACCTTGCATCCAAGCCCAAAGGCCTATGCGTTAAAATCAAAGACAAAAAGCCCGTCAACACCATAGTGCTCGGCGAAGACATTTCCAAAGGACAGCACGTCGAGGCCTTCACCGTCGATGCGCTCATCGACGGCAAATGGAGTCAAATATGCGCCGGCACCACTATAGGGCGCAAACGCATCCTCACATTCCCCGAAGTCCGCGATGCAAAAGAACTGCGGCTCAACATCGCATCGTGCCGTGGCAAGGCAAACATAAAGACTTTAGAAGCCTACAACATCACCCTGCCAGTCGAAGTCAACGCAACGCTCTCAGGCTACCGTACCGTTCCGCCGACCGACTGGAGCGTGGTATCGGCAAGCGGACCCGTCGCCGACGCATACCGCATATTCGACGACAGCGACATGCTCTTCTGGCAAAGTCCGGCCACAAAAGGCGAAAAACAAATCACCGTCGACATGAAACAGACTCGCCCCATAGCAGGTTTCACATACGCTTTGCGCGGCGACGGCAAACTCGACGGCACTGTGCTCCACTACCGCTTCGAAACAAGCCGCGACGGCATCGAGTGGACTGTAGCAACGACACCGGGCGAGTTCAGCAACATAATGCACAACCCCATCGAGCAGAAAGTATACTTTCCGACAGTCCTCGAAGCACGTTACTTCCGTTTCACGGCCATCGACGAAATCGACGGGCGCGACTTCGTCACCGTCGGAGAAATACGCATTCTGACACCCGACAGCGCACGTGCACCAAAAGACAACGAAACGAGCCTCTATAAAGACCCCTCGCTCAAACTTGCCAAAGGCGCACCCCACCCCGGTGCAAAAGGCTGGAAATTCCATGTCTCACACGAATTTGACGCTCCCCACGGCACCGTAGGCCTGCCCGAAGGTTGGGTGCCGCAGAACGGTGCGCACGTGGCACGCAACGCACGCATCGACAACGACTGCTACATCTCCCGTGGCGGATACCTCCGCATGGAAAGCCACCTTCTCCCCGACAGCGTCGACAACACCCACGGACGCATGGTAAAGCATGCCACATACGCCTGCCGCACCGCACCGAAAGGCACCGGCGGCCATTGGTGCGACTTCACCGAAAACATGCGCATCGAAGTGCGCGCCCGCCGCTCATCGACCGTAGGCATAAACGACGCACTATGGTTTATGGGCAACAACAGCCGACCCTGGCCCGACAACGGCGAAATCGACCTCCTCGAAAACCCCAAGAAAGAAGTAAACGACCGCGCACACTTCACTCTGCACTCAAAGAACCACCACGCAGGCGTTGTCGGAGGCAAAGGAAGCACCACCGCAACCCTCGACCTCGATGACATGACCGACTGGAACATCTACTGGCTCGAATGGCTGCCCGAAACCATCCGCGGCGGCGTTAACGGCCACACCTTCTTCGTCCACAACAAAGGCGACAACGGCAACACCGACTGGCCATGGAGTGACCCCGAAGCCTTCTTCATGCTCATGACAAGCGGCCTCTCGACAAATCCCTCGGCATGGCCCGGAGCCGTAAAATCAGAAGAATGGGACCCGTACAACCCTCCGCACATGGACGTCGACTGGATTCGCGTATTCATCAACGACGACTACACCGCCCGATAAACACATCCGTCGGCCGACAAATCCGCACTGCAATTGCTGCCGTGCGGATATTTTTTTGCGTTTTCTCAACATTTGTAAAGAGCCGATGTCATAAAAAGCACTAATTTTGCGTCTGTAAAAAAAGAGACATATTTCTATTCATCTACAGTCACAATCTTATGAAAACATCACTTCTCACCATTGCCCTGGTGTGCGCCTTGCCGGCATTGGCACAGCCACAGACGCCCGACAGCATACACGAGCTAAGCGAAATCGTCGTCAAAGCGCCTAAAGTAGTCCGCAAAGCCGACATGGACCTCTACTACCCCTCGCAAAGCGCGGTCGACAACTCCAAAAACGGCATGCAGCTGTTGCGCAACCTCATGATACCCACCCTGAGCGTCAACGACGCCATGGGCTCCATCTCGGCCGCAGGGCAATCGGTGCAGCTGCGAATCAACGGCCGCGAAGCCACTGTCAGCCAGGTGCAGGCACTGCTTCCACAGACCATCAAACGGGTCGAATGGCTCACAAACCCGGGCTTGCGCTACAAAGGCGCCGACAAGGTGCTCAATTTCATCGTCACCAACCCGACCGTAGGCGGCTCACTGCAGACAATGGCACGCCCTGCCCTCAACCAGGCATGGGGGTTCTATATGGCCGATGCAAAGTTCAACACAGGGCGCTCGCAATGGGAAATCGGAGCCAACTTCAAGCTCACCGATAAGATAAAAGTGCACCGCGACTACACCGAGACCTTCACAAAGCCCGACGGAACATCGCTCACCCGTACCGAAACCCCTCTCGGCGGCTCCATGGACAACTCCTTCGGCATGGCATGGGCATCATACAGCTATATAAAACCCGACACCACGGTCTTCTTCATCGAAGCCACAGCCAACCACAAGTTCAGCGACAAATTCAAATACGACGGACTGCTAAGCCTCAGCGATGGCTCCGAAAACATAAGGCTCACCGACATCCACGGCGACAAAGGCACAACGCCAAGCCTCTCGGCATACCTCGAACAGCATTTCCCCGGCAAACAGACGCTCGTCGTCGATTTCCAAGGCTCGTTCTACTTCGGGCGAACATACTCCGACTACATCGAAAAACGCCCCGATGCCACAGCTTACCTCACCGACATCCACACCGCGATTAAAGACCGCAACCAGGCATACGCCATAGAGGCCGACTATATAAAGAACTGGAAAAATTCACGCCTCACCGCCGGAGCATCGTACACGGCAAACCGCAACCGCTCGACCTACGAAAACCTCGGCGGAAAGATATTCCACCAACGCCAGGACAAAGTCTATTTCTTTGCCGAATACCTGCGCCGAATCGACAAAGTCACGCTCTCGGCAGGTCTCGGTGCTCAATATACCGACTTCCTCTTCAAAGAAACAGACCAGGGAAACAGCTCATGGAACCTGCGTCCGCAAGCAAACGTAAACTATGCCATAAACCAAAAACACCAGCTCTCGCTGGCATTCCAGTCCTGGCAGTCAGCACCGTCGCTGGCCGAGACCAACATAGCCCCGCAACAGCTCGACGGCTTCCAGTGGCGCATAGGCAACCCCGACCTGAAGACATCGACATCATACATGCTCACCCTACGCTACAACTTCATCGTGCCGAGAGTGAGCGGCTCGTTCGGCATACGCGCCTTTACAAGCCCCGACGCCATCACACCCCTGCTCTATTGGGACGCCGACCGCCTCGTCACTACCTACGAAAACAGCCGCGGCCTACAGAACCTCTCATTCTTCCTCGCTCCGCAAATCGACATCGTGCCCGAATGGCTCGCCGCAAGCGGTTATCTGCAATACCGCGCCGAACGCATGCGCGGCACCGGCTACAGACTCTACAACCACGCATGGAGCGGAAACGTAAACCTGCAGCTGATGCACTGGGGCTTCGTGCTCAGCGGACAATACGTCCGCGCTCAGAAAGACCTATGGGGCGAAAAAATATCATGGGGCGAGAATCTTTCAATCATCGACCTCTCCTACAACTGGAAAGAATGGCAGTTCAGCGCAGGCGTCATCATGCCCTTCGGCAAATACGACCAAGGCTCGCGCTCGCTCAGCCGGTGGAACACCAACGAGACGCACATGCGCCTCGACATGCGCATGCCATACATCTCCCTCAGCTACAACCTGCAATGGGGACGGCAGAAACACGGCGCACGCAAACTCGTCAACGCCGACGCCACCGTCGACCAGTCCACCGCCGCAGGCCGCTAAAACAAAGCTCAGCCCTAATCGCAAAACCATAAAATTTCGCCGCCTGTAGGGACATGTCTTCGGCATGTGTTGCCGGGTTCGCAAAAAAATCCGTAATTTTGTGTCCAAAGGAACTCGAACAGCAGACGCTATGAACCAAGCCCACTCAAAAAAATCCATACGCTTCTTCAACGACAGAGAAGTCCGTGCCGTCTGGGACGATGACAACAATTGCTGGTGGTTCTCGGCAACAGACATTGTCAGAGCAATAAACAACGAAGAAAACTACGTCAAGGCTGCCAACTATTGGCGGTGGCTCAAACGAAGACTAAAACAAGAAAATCTTCAGTTCGTGAGCGGCACTCACAAACTGAAAATTGTGGCGGCAGACGGCAAAAAATACAATAGCGACGCACTCTCGGCAGAAGATATAACGCTCTTGGCAAAACACTACCCCAACAACCGTGCCGGTGCGTTCTTAGACTGGTTTACATACAGCGACAACACCATCGACGGACAAAGCCGAAAAAAAGCATACCAGCTATACGAAAGCGGCATTCTGCGCCGGCTCGAACCCGGCACCCTGAAATGCCTGCAACAGATACACGCCTACATCTTCGGCGGCCTGTTCGATTTTGCCGGACAGATTAGGACAAAAAATATATCAAAAGGCGGTTTTACATTTGCCAACTGCATGCACTTTCCGCAGACGCTCCTCTCAATAGAACGCATGCCCGAGACCACATTCGACCAGATAATGGATAAGTACGTCGAGATGAACGTGGCGCATCCGTTCATGGAAGGCAACGGCCGCACTACGCGCATATGGCTCGACATAATGCTCAAACGCTCGTTGAAACGATGCGTCGACTGGAGCAAAATCGACAAAAACGAATATCTCGAAGCCATGCGCCTCAGCGTAGCCGACAGCACGCAAATCAAACGCCTCGTGGAGCCGGCACTGACCGCAAAAATCGATGACCGCGAAATGTTCATGAAAGGCATCGACTATTCATATTACTACGAACAAAACGACTGAAAGATAAGCAGGCAGAATACCGACAACACACCCGAAAATGTAGAGAGGGGGTGACGCCACTACCCCAAAAAAACAGCAAAGCCCTCTGCAATCTGCAAAGGGCTTTGATTTATGGTATTGTCGCGGTAGCGGCCTGATTATTCGGCTACTACTTCGAAGGGGATTTCTACGCTGACTTCTTTGTGAAGCTTGACGGTGGCGGTATAGTTGCCGACTTCTTTGACAGCTTCTTTGATGTCGATGATTTTGCGGTCGACGGTGAAGCCTTTCTTTTCGAGCGCTTCGGCAATCTGGATGTTGTTGACAGAACCGAAGATAGTGCCGGTGGCGCTTGTCTTGGCTCCGATAACCAAATCTTTAACCTCGGCCAGCTGAGCTGCAAGAGCTTCGGCGTCGGCTTTGATTTTGGCGAGCTTGTGGGCGCGCTGGCGCTGGTT
This sequence comes from uncultured Muribaculaceae bacterium, assembly GCA_910583525.1. Lineage (GTDB taxonomy): Bacteria > Bacteroidota > Bacteroidia > Bacteroidales > Muribaculaceae > CAG-873. Next base: position 60,469 of record CAJTXL010000020.1, read on the forward strand.
TTCGGCGAGCACTTTAAGTGCAGATGCCGATGCTATAACGGCTTTACCGGTAGGAATGAGGTAGTTGCGGCCGTATCCGTCTTTTACTACAACGACGTCGTCCTTGTATCCGAGGCCCGAAACGTCTTCTTTGAGAATAATCTTCATAATATTTCCGGTAGAGGGGTTATTTCATCAGGTCGGTTACGTAAGGCAGAAGGGCGAGGTGACGGGCACGTTTAACGGCCTGTGCCACGCGGCGCTGGAACTTCAGCGAAGTGCCTGTGATGCGACGGGGAAGGATTTTGCCTTGCTCGTTGAGGAATTTTTTGAGGAACTCGGGGTCTTTATAGTCGACGAAGTTGATGCCGAAACGTTTGAAGCGGCAGTATTTTTTCTTTTTCACGTCGACCGACATGGGAGTGAGATATCGGATTTCAGATTGTGCTTGTGCCATTGTTTAGTCCTCCTTGTTTTCTACGGGTTGGGCTTGGGGTTGGGCGGCACGGCGTGCACGGCGCTTGGCGGCATACTGTGCTGCATATTTGTCCTGACGGAATGTGAGCCAGCGGAGCACACGTTCGTCGCGGCGGAATGCTGTTTCGAGCTTGCGGATGACCTGGGGGTCGGCGTTGAACTCGATAAGGCTATAGAAGCCTGTTGATTTCTTGTCGATGGGGTAAGCCAACTTGCGGAGGCCCCACTCTTCGCTGTTCACAATCTCGGCACCGTTGTCGGTGAGGAATGTAGCGAATTTTTCTACCGCTTCCTTCATCTGTGCATCAGACAAAACGGGAGTTAAAATGAAAACGGTTTCGTACTGCATTTTAGGTTGATAATTAAGTGTTTGTTTGCGGATATGTTTTTCCGGCTGCAAAGGTAAGAATTATTTGGCTCATAAGCAAGTTCCGAAACCCTTTTAATTTTTTTTGACAGGAGTACAGGAGAACAACTGGTTAGTTTTTTTATACAGAAGAACAAAAGTTTAAAAACAAAAATGTTTCTCCTGTTCTCCTCCTATGTTGCAAACCAAACGGATTAACATTTTTAACATTC
>CAJTXL010000021.1 GCA_910583525.1 uncultured Muribaculaceae bacterium
TAGAGCACTGGTCTCCAAAACCAGGTGTCGGGAGTTCGAGCCTCTCAACCCGTGCATAAAAAGAAAAAGTAATGAAACTAAAACTACTCACGAATATACAGGAAGCTTACGACGAACTTCGTTTTAAGACCTCCTGGCCTTCCAAAAAGCAACTGGTGAAGTCGGCTATCATCGTGATGATTGCTTCCGTGATTATCGCTCTGATAATCTTCCTCATGGACCAGATAGTCGACCGTCTGATGCACTTCATCTACAGTTTTTAGTTTAGTATAATCTGCAAAGTGGCAACATCAATGTCTGAGAACAAAAAAGGATGGTACGTGCTGCGTGCCATCTCGGGCAAAGAGGCCCAGGTCAAAGAAATCATCGAAGGTTCGATGAAACGCACAGACCTTGGCAAATCGGTCTTTCAAGTGTTGATACCCACCGAGAAGGTTATGGCACTCCGTAACGGTAAAAAGGTAATCAAAGAAAAGAACCTTTACTCCGGATACGTCTTCATCGAAGCCATTCTCACTGGCGAGGTCATACACGAACTCACTAACACCACAAACGTTATTGACTTTCTGCGTGGCCGCGAAAAGAACTCCAAGCCCGAGCGTCTGCGCGAGGCCGAGGTGATGAGAATGCTCGGTGCCGCCGACGAAATCGCCGAGGCGGAAGCCGAAGGCGTAAACGACTATATGGTCGGCGAGAGTGTCAAGGTAAACGACGGCCCCTTCAAAGACTTCATCGGAGTGATTGAAGAGGTGAACAGAGAGAAGCGCAAGCTCAAGGTGATGATAAAAATCTTTGAGCGAAAGACACCTTTGGAACTCGATAATTCGCAAGTAGAGCGTCAATGATTTACAGACGGCACCGTTATGTTACGAGCGGTGTCGCCGGTTTGCATGGCGCAGAGTATTAATTTTTAAGTTTTAAACCAATGGCTAAAGAAATTGCTGGACAAATCAAATTGCAGATTAAAGGTGGTGCTGCCAATCCTTCGCCTCCTGTAGGCCCCGCTCTCGGTTCGAAGGGTATCAACATCATGGAGTTTTGCAAGCAATTCAATGCCCGCACCCAGGACAAAGCCGGTAAGATTTTGCCTGTAGTAATCACTTACTACACCGACAAATCGTTCGACTTCGTCGTAAAGACCCCTCCGGTCGCAATCCAACTCAAAGAAGCCACCCATGTGAAATCGGGTTCGAAAGAGCCTAACCGCACCAAGGTAGCCGAAGTGACCTGGGAACAAGTGCGTGCAATTGCTGCCGACAAAATGCCAGACCTCAACTGCTTTACCATAGAATCCGCTATGCGTATGGTTGCCGGTACGGCCAGAAGTATGGGTATCACCGTCAAAGGAGAGTTCCCCTCTAACAATTAAAAACTTCACTTGATATGAGTAAACTTACAAAAAATCAGAAGTTGGCCTTATCCAAGCTTGAAGCCGGGAGGACTTATACCTTGGCAGAGGCCGTCGAACTGGTGAAAGAAATGACTTACACCAAATTCGACGCATCTCTTGACATTGATGTCCGTCTGGGCGTAGACCCCCGCAAAGCCAACCAGATGGTGCGCGGCGTCGTTACCCTGCCCCACGGCACAGGTAAGACCGTGCGTGTGCTTGTGCTCTGCACTCCCGACGCCGAGGCTGCCGCCAAGGCTGCCGGTGCCGACTACGTAGGCCTCGATGAATATATCGAAAAAATCAAAGGTGGATGGACTGATGTCGACGTCATCATCACCCAGCCTGCCATCATGGGTAAAATCGGTGCCCTCGGCCGTATTCTCGGTCCGCGCGGTCTCATGCCGAACCCCAAGAGCGGCACTGTGACGATGGATGTTGCCAAGGCTGTCGAAGAAGTGAAGAAGGGTAAAATCGACTTCAAGGTTGACAAGAACGGTATCGTTCACTCGTCAATCGGCAAGGTATCGTTTGAACCCGTACAGATGACCGACAACGCGCGCGAATTTGTCAACACTTTGATTAAGCTCAAACCCGCTACCGCCAAAGGCACATATATCAAGAGCATTTATCTTTCCAGCACAATGAGTCCGGGCGTCAAAGTCGACCCCAAATCGATTGAGGCTTAAACCCTAAAACACCGCGAACACAATGAAAAAGGAAGATAAAGGTAAAATAATCAATCAGATTGCCGAAACCATCAAGGCTTACAACGGCTTCTACCTCGTGGAAACCGCCGGTCTTGATGCCGAAAAGACATCTGAACTCCGTCGTGCCTGCTTCAACGCCGACATCAAACTCGTCGTTGTAAAGAACACGCTCCTGCACAAGGCTCTCGAAACCCTCGAAGGTGACTACAGCGAGCTTTACGGTGCCCTCAAGGGTTCTACATCGCTCATGTGCACCAATGTGGGCAACGCCCCGGCAAAGCTCCTCAAAGACTTTGTCAAGAAAGGCGACACCCTGCCTGTGCTCAAAGGCGCATATGTTGAAGAAACGGCCTATCTCGGTGCCGACCAGCTCGATGCACTTGCCGCCATCAAGAGCAAGCACGAACTCATCGGCGACGTCATCGCCCTTCTCCAGTCGCCCGCCAAGAATGTTGTTTCCGCTCTTCAGTCGGGCGGCGGCAAGCTTCACGGCATCCTCGAGACTCTCTCGAAGAAAGAAAACTAAACCAAAGATTAAAAAACCAACAAAAATCATACAAAAATGGCAGATTTAAAAGCTTTTGCTGAACAACTCGTAAACCTCACTGTCAAGGAAGTAAACGAACTTGCCCAGATTCTCAAAGACGAATACGGCATCGAACCCGCCGCTGCTGCTGTCGCTGTTGCAGCCGGCCCCGCCGCTGCCGGTGCAGCTGCTGAAGAAAAATCTTCGTTCGACGTAGTCCTCAAGGCTGCCGGTGGCGAAAAACTGAAAGTCGTTAAGCTCGTGAAAGAACTTACCGGTCTTGGCCTTAAGGAAGCTAAAGAACTCGTCGACGGCGCTCCTTCGACCGTGAAGGAAGGCCTCGCCAAAGCCGACGCTGAAGCTCTCAAAGCTCAGCTCGAAGAAGTAGGCGCTGAAGTCGAACTTAAATAATAACGTCTGATTTTCAGACGATTGGGTTAAGAATCCCCGAAAAGGGTGATTCTTAACCTTTTGTGTCATAAAGCGCTTTCGGCAACCCAGCCGGCGCCGCGACGCCTGTCGTTACCTCGTTTCAGACAGAGGTCTTTCAGCCGAACGGCGGTCAACCGTAGCCGCAGCGGCAGCGCGATTTCGCTTAAACAGCCAATCTCTCTTCGTTACAACAGGCACTTTCTACAATCATACGGCTCCACTAATTTTTCTATAAATAGATGTCAGCTTCGATAGACAAACCCCGCATTAATTTTGCCTCGGTAAAGAATCCCCTTCCTTACCCCGACTTCCTCGAAGTGCAGCTCAAATCGTTCCGCGATTTCTTCCAGCTCGACACTCCCCCGGAACGTCGTACAAACGAGGGTCTTTACAAGGTGTTCGCCGAAAATTTCCCCATTTCCGACACCCGCAACAACTTCAACCTCGAGTTCCTCGACTACTACATCGACCCTCCTCGGTATACCATCGAAGAGTGTCTTGAGCGCGGATACTCGTACAGTGTGCCACTGAAGGCCAAACTCAAACTTTCGTGCACCGACCCCGACCACGAAGATTTCGCCACCGAAATCCAGGACGTATATCTCGGCCAGATACCTTACATGACCGAGAAGGGCACCTTTGTCATCAATGGAGCCGAACGTGTGGTTGTATCGCAGCTTCACCGCTCGCCGGGCGTGTTCTTCGGACAGAGCACCCATGCCAACGGAACCAAGCTCTACTCAGCGCGTATCATTCCTTTCCGCGGCTCGTGGATAGAGTTCGCTACAGACATCAACAATGTGATGTATGCCTACATCGACCGCAAGAAGAAGCTTCCCGTGACTTCGCTCCTGCGTGCGATAGGCCTCGAAAGCGATAAGGAAATCATCGACATATTCGGTCTTGCCGAAGAGGTGAAGGTCAACAAGACCAACCTCAAAAAGGCTATCGGCCGCCGTCTCGCCGCCCGTGTCCTCAAGACATGGACCGAAGAATTCTCCGACGACGACACCGGCGAAGTTACCACAGTCGAGCGCAACGACGTCGTCATCGACCGTGAGACCGTGCTCACCGAAGAAGATGTCGACCGCATACTCGCATCGGGCGTGCCGAGCATCCTTCTGCATAAAGAAGATGCAGGCTCGACCGACTACTCAATCATATTCAACACTCTCCAGAAAGATACCACCAACTCCGAATCGGAGGCTATACAATATATCTACAGGCAGCTCCGCAACGCCGAGCCGCCGGACGACGCCAGCGCGCGCGAAGTCATCACCAACCTTTTCTTCTCCGAAAAGCGCTATGACCTCGGCGACGTGGGCCGTTACCGCATAAACCGCAAGCTCGGTCTCACCACATCGCCCGATGTGCGCGTGCTCACGAAAGAAGACATCATCGCAATCATACGCTACCTGATAGAGCTTATCAACACGCGTGCCGATGTCGACGATATCGACCACCTGTCGAACCGCCGTGTCCGCACCGTGGGCGAGCAGCTCTACAACCAGTTCGGCGTGGGTCTCAACCGCATGGCCCGCACCATCCGCGAGCGCATGAATGTGCGCGACAACGAAGTGTTTACACCTACCGATCTCATCAACGCCAAGACGATTTCGTCGGTAATCAACACTTTCTTCGGCACAAATGCCCTGTCGCAGTTCATGGACCAGACCAACCCTCTTGCCGAAATAACGCACAAGCGCCGTATGTCGGCCCTCGGCCCCGGCGGTCTGTCGCGTGAACGTGCCGGCTTCGAGGTTCGCGACGTGCACTACACACACTACGGACGTCTTTGCCCGATTGAAACCCCTGAAGGCCCGAACATCGGTCTTATCAGCTCGCTGTGCGTATATGCAAAAATCAACGACCTCGGCTTCATCGAGACTCCTTACCGCAAGGTAGAAGACTCCAAGGTAAACCTCAACAACAACGACGTCGTTTACCTTACCGCCGAAATCGAAGAAGGCAAGATGATAGCCCAGGGCAACGCTCCGCTCAATGCCGACGGCACTTTTGTTCGCAACAAGGTCAAAGCCCGTCGCGACGCCGACTTCCCTGTCGTTGCTCCGTCGCAGGTCGAGCTTATGGACGTTTCGCCCACGCAGATAGCATCAATCGCTGCATCGCTCATCCCCTTCCTTGAACATGACGACGCCAACCGCGCGCTCATGGGTTCGAACATGATGCGCCAGGCCGTTCCTCTGATGCGCTCCGAGGCTCCTATCGTGGGCACCGGCATCGAGGCTCAGCTTGCACGCGACAGCCGCACCCAGATTACCGCCGAAGGCGACGGTGTAATCGAGTTTGTCGACGCAACCGTCATCCGCATACGCTACGACCGCACCGAAGAAGACGAGTTTGTCGCCTTCGACAGTGCAGTCAAAGAGTACCGCATACCCAAATTCCGCAAGACCAACCAAAGCACCACCATCGACCTGCGTCCGATTTGCAACAAGGGCCAGCGTGTGAAAGCCGGTGAAATCCTCACCGAAGGCTATGCAACCGAGAACGGCGAACTCGCACTCGGCCGCAACCTCAAAGTGGCGTTCATGCCTTGGAAAGGCTACAATTATGAGGACGCCATCGTGCTGAACGAGCGTGTCGTGCGCGACGACATCCTCACGTCTGTGCATGTCGACGAGTATGCCCTCGAAGTTCGCGAGACCAAGCGCGGCATGGAAGAGCTGACTTCGGATATCCCCAACGTGAGCGAGGATGCCACAAAAGACCTCGACGAACGCGGCATAATCCGTGTCGGCGCGCATGTGGTGCCCGGCGACATCATGATAGGCAAAATCACGCCTAAAGGCGAGTCAGACCCCACGCCTGAAGAAAAACTGCTCCGTGCCATCTTCGGCGACAAGGCCGGCGACGTCAAAGACGCATCGCTCAAGGCATCGCCGTCGCTCAAAGGCGTTGTCATCGGCACAAACCTCTTCTCGCGTGCCGCCAAGAAGAAAAAGAGCAAGAGCGCAAATGCCCTACTGCCCAAACTCGACGAAGAATACGAAGAAAAGCTCGACAAGCTGCTCGGCGTATTGGTCGACAAGCTGCTTGTGCTCACTCAGGGCCTGACATCGAACGGTGTCTTCGACTTCCTCGGAAGCGAAATAGTGCCTAAGGGTGCCAAGTTCACCTCAGGCGTGCTCCGCTCAATCAACTACGATACCCTCAGCCTATCCAACTGGACCGGCGACGAGCACAAGAACGACCTCATCCGTCGCACTATTGTCAACTATCTCCAGAAATACAAGGAAATAGACAGCGAGCTGCGACGCAAGAAGTTCGACATCTCCATAGGCGACGAACTCCCCTCAGGCATCATGCAGATTGCCAAGGTATACATTGCCAAGAAACGCAAAATCAGTGTCGGCGACAAGATGGCCGGCCGTCACGGTAACAAAGGTATCGTGTCGCGCATCGTGCGTCAGGAAGACATGCCATTCCTTGCCGACGGTACTCCTGTCGACATCGTTCTCAACCCTCTGGGCGTGCCTTCGCGAATGAACCTCGGACAGGTGTTCGAGACCGTTCTCGGATGGGCCGGCCGCGAGCTTGGCGAGAAGTTCGCAACGCCGATTTTCGACGGTGCAAGCCTCGACGACCTCAACGAATGGACCGACAAGGCCGGTCTTCCGCGCTACGGCAAGACCTACCTCTACGACGGCGGCACCGGCGAGCGTTTTGACCAGCCGGCTACCGTGGGCGTGATTTACATGCTCAAACTCGGCCACATGGTCGAAGACAAGATGCACGCACGCTCAATCGGCCCGTACTCACTCATCACCCAGCAGCCTCTGGGCGGTAAGGCACAGTTCGGCGGACAGCGTTTCGGTGAGATGGAAGTGTGGGCGCTCGAAGCATTCGGCGCAGCACATATCCTTCAGGAAATCCTCACAATCAAGAGTGACGATGTCAACGGACGCAGCAAGGCCTATGAAGCCATCGTCAAGGGTGACCCGATGCCCGTGCCCGGCATTCCCGAATCGCTCAACGTGCTTCTGCACGAGCTCCGCGGCCTTGGCCTGAGCATCAACCTGGAGAACTGAACCTACTCCACTGTGAACTCTCTCCCATTAAGTTAACTAAAGACACATACCACTATATATGGCTTTTAGAAAAGAAAATAAAGCAAAAAATGTCTTTTCGAAGATTTCTATCGGGCTTGCTTCGCCCGAAGAAATCCTCGCGAAGTCGAGCGGTGAAGTTCTCAAGCCCGAAACCATAAACTACCGCACATACAAGCCCGAACGCGACGGCTTGTTCTGCGAGCGTATCTTCGGTCCGGTAAAAGACTACGAGTGCCATTGCGGAAAGTACAAACGCATCCGCTACAAAGGCATCGTCTGCGACCGTTGCTCGGTTGAGGTAACCGAAAAGAAGGTTCGCCGTGAGCGTATGGGCCACATCCGCCTCGTGGTGCCTGTTGCCCATATCTGGTACTTCCGCTCGCTCCCCAACAAAATAGGCTATCTGCTCGGTCTTCCCTCGAAGAAGCTCGATGCCGTAATCTACTATGAGCGTTATGTCGTAATCAATCCCGGTGCCGCCGCCGATGTCAAAATCGGCCCTGCCGGAAACGGTGTCGCAAAACTCGACCTTCTCACCGAAGAAGAGTATTTCGACGTACTCGACCAGCTGCCCAAAGAAAACCAGGCGCTTGAAGACGGACACCCCGACAAGTTCGTCGCCAAGATGGGTGCCGAGGCCATCTATGACCTCCTCAAAGAGCTTGACCTCGACAGCCTTTCATATCAGATGCGCCACCAGGCCAACCAGGAAGGTTCGCAGCAGCGCAAGACCGAAGCCCTCAAGCGTCTTCAGGTCATCGAGTCGTTCCGTGCGTCGCGCAACCGCAACAAACCCGAATGGATGATACTTCAGGCCGTACCCGTTACGCCCCCTGAGCTTCGTCCTCTCGTTCCGCTTGATGGCGGACGCTTCGCTACATCCGACCTCAACGACCTTTACCGTCGTGTAATCATACGCAACAACCGCCTCAAACGCCTCATTGAAATCAAAGCGCCCGAAGTCATACTCCGCAACGAAAAACGTATGCTTCAGGAAGCCGTCGATTCATTGCTCGATAACTCGCGCAAGTCGTCGGCCGTGAAGAGCGACGCAAACCGTCCTCTCAAATCGCTGTCCGACTCGCTCAAGGGCAAACAGGGCCGTTTCCGTCAGAACCTCCTCGGTAAGCGTGTCGACTATTCGGCCCGTTCGGTAATCGTCGTAGGTCCCGAACTCAAAATGCACGAGTGCGGTCTGCCCAAGAACATGGCCGCAGAGTTGTACAAGCCCTTCATCATCCGCAAGCTCATCGAACGCGGTATCGTAAAGACTGTCAAGAGCGCCAAGAAAATCGTCGACCGCAAAGAGCCGGTCGTATGGGACATCCTGGAATATGTGATGAAAGGTCATCCCGTGCTTCTTAACCGTGCCCCGACACTTCACCGTCTCGGTATCCAGGCTTTCCAGCCCAAACTTATCGAAGGAAAGGCAATACAGCTGCACCCCTTGGCCTGTACGGCATTCAACGCCGACTTCGACGGTGACCAGATGGCCGTCCATCTCCCTCTCGGCAACGAGGCTATCCTCGAAGCCCAGATGCTGATGCTCGGCGCACACAACATCCTAAACCCGGCCAACGGCGCACCTATCACAGTGCCGTCGCAGGACATGGTGCTCGGTCTCTACTACATCACCAAGCTCCGCAAGGGCGACAAGGGCGAAGGCCATACTTTCTACGGCCCCGAAGAAGCCCAGATTGCCTACAACGAGGGCAAGGTGACGCTTCATGCCCCCATCAACGTGCTCGTCGATGACGTCGACGAAAACGGCAACAAGGTTCGGCACATTGTCGAGAACACCTCGGTAGGCCGCGTGCTCGTTAACCAGTATGTGCCCGAAGAAATAGGCTACATCAATACGATACTCTCAAAAAAATCGCTCCGCGACATCATTGCCCGTGTAATCAAGAAATGCGGTATTCCGCGTTCGGCCCAGTTCCTCGATGACATCAAGAACCTCGGCTACTACATGGCATTCAAGGGTGGTCTTTCGTTCAACCTCGGCGACGTGCTTATTCCTGCCGAGAAAGAGCAGATTGTGGCCGACGGCTACAAGCAGGTCGAAGAAGTCATGGAGAACTTCCAGATGGGCTTCATCTCCGACAAGGAACGCTATCAGCAGATAATCGATATCTGGACACAGGTCAACGCACGCCTGACAAACATACTCATGAAGCAGATGGCCGAGGCCAACCAGGGTTTCAACGCCATCTACATGATGCTTGACTCGGGTGCCCGTGGTTCTAAAGACCAGATTCGCCAGCTCGCGGGCATGCGTGGTCTTATGGCCAAACCGCAGAAAGCCGGTGCTGAAGGCGGCCAGATTATCGAAAACCCGATTTTGGCAAACTTCAAAGAAGGCCTCTCGGTGCTCGAATACTTCATCTCGACGCACGGTGCCCGTAAAGGTCTTGCTGACACGGCCCTCAAGACTGCCGACGCCGGTTATCTCACACGCCGTCTCGTCGATGTGGCCCACGACGTCATCATCAACGAAGAAGACTGCGGCACGCTGCGCGGCCTTGTCTGCACCGCCATCAAGAACAACGACGAAGTCGTGGCATCGCTCGGCGAGCGCATCCTCGGCCGTGTGTCAGTCCACGATATCATCGACCCGCAGACAGGCGAACTTATCGTTGCAGCAGGCGAAGAAATCAAAGACGATGCCGCCGACCGCATCGACGCATCGCCTATCGAAAGTGTCGAAATCCGTTCTGTTCTCACCTGCGAGAGCAAGCGCGGCGTCTGCGCCAAGTGCTACGGCCGTAACCTTGCCAACCTGCGCATGGTGCAGAAAGGCGAAGCTGTCGGCGTGATTGCCGCACAGTCTATCGGCGAGCCGGGTACTCAGCTCACACTCCGTACATTCCACGTCGGTGGTGTGGCAACCAACATTTCGGCAACGTCGAAACTCACCTCGAAGTACGAAGGTAAACTCGAAATCGAAGAACTCCGTACCGTCGATTTTGAAGGCGTCCTCGACCCCGAAACCGAGAAAGAATTGCAGGCATCGCCCGAAAAAGGCGTGAAAGTTGTCGTAGGCCGTCTCGCCGAGATGCGCATTATCGACAACAACACCGGCATGCAGCTCATGAGCGCGAACATACCCTACGGCTCGAAGCTCTTCTTCGGCGAAGGCGACCAAGTGAAGCCCGGCGACGTAATCTGCGAATGGGACCCGTTCAACAACGTAATCATAAGCGAATACAGCGGTAAGGTGCGTTACACCGACCTTATCGAGAACGTAACCTACCGCAACGACACCGACGGTCACCAGCTTGCCGAAGACCGCGTGATTATCGAGTCGCGCGACCGTCAGCATGTTCCTTCTGTCGAAATCGTTTCTCCCTCTGGCGAGACGCTTGCCACATATTCTCTGCCTGTAGGCGCTCACCTCATCTTCAAGGAAGGCGACGAAATCAAGGCCGGCGACACATTTGCGAAAATCACACGCAGCACCGGCGGTGCCGGTGACATCACCGGCGGTCTTCCGCGCGTAACCGAGCTGTTCGAGGCCCGTAATCCGTCGAACCCGGCAATCGTGTCGGAAGTCGACGGTCAGGTCAAGTTCGGCAAAGTAAAACGCGGCAACCGCGAAATCACCGTTGTGCCCAAGTACGGCGAACCCAAGAAATATCTTGTGCCGCTGTCGAAGCAGATACTCGTGCAGGAAAACGACGTCGTTCGTGCAGGTACGCCCCTGTCTGACGGCGCCATCACTCCGGCCGATATCCTCAATATCATGGGCCCGACTGCCGTGCAGGAGTACATCGTCAACGAAGTGCAGGATGTGTACCGCATGCAGGGTGTGAAAATCAACGACAAGCACTTCGAGGTAATCGTGCGTCAGATGATGCGTAAGGTCAAAATCCTCGACGCCGGCGACACCAATTTCCTCGAAGAGCAGATTGTCGACAAACGCGACTTCATGGAAGAGAACGACCGTATATGGGACAAGAAGGTTGTCGTCGATGCCGGTGACAGCGATTCGCTCCAGGAAGGACAGATTATCACCGCACGCCGTCTGCGCGACGAAAACTCGCTGCTTAAACAGCGCGACCTCAAGCAGGTTGTCGTACGCGACGCACAGCCGGCCACTTCCGAACAAATCCTTCAGGGTATCACCCGTTCGGCATTGCAGACTTCGAGCTTCATCTCGGCCGCATCCTTCCAGGAAACGACCAAGGTGCTCAACGAAGCCGCAATACAAGGAAAGAGCGACCCCCTCGAAGGCATGAAGGAAAATGTAATCTGCGGTCATCTGATTCCGGCCGGTACAGGTCTGCGCGAGTATGAGAAACTCGTTGTGGGCAGCCGTGACGACGATGCCGAAATGATGGCCGAATATGCCTCTTCGCAGGCCGGCGGTTCTGAGTTTGCCGAAGTAATCAACGACTAAGCAACCCTATTATAAGCGAGCCTCCCCGTGCGGACTGAAACCCGGACGGGGAGGTCTTTTTTTCGGCCTGTCGTTTAACATCTGTTCTTAAACAACCTCTAAGCCGAACCTTGCAGCCACATTGTTTGTTGCAAAAAGAAATTGTCGCATTATGTTCAACGCTAAAAACAACATACTGGAGTGCATAGGCTGCACTCCGATGGTCAAAATCAACTGTCTGTCGCCGCGTGCCGACGTCGAAATCTTCGCCAAGCTTGAAGGCTTCAATCCCACCGGCTCAATCAAAGACCGCATCGCGGTCAATATGATTGCCGATGCAGAGGCTTCGGGCGCGCTCGTTCCGGGGAAAACCATCATCGAACCTACGTCGGGAAACACCGGCATAGGTCTGGCTATAGTTGGTATAATAAAAGGCTACGATGTCGAAATAGTGATGAGCGAAGGCGTCAGTGAAGAACGGCGCCGCATCATCCGCTCCTACGGCGCAAAGGTGACTCTGACGCCTGCCGAAGAGGGTACCGACGGTGCTATCAGGCTTGCCCATAGACTTGTTGCGGAGAACCCGGACAAATATTTCATGCCCGACCAGTTCTCTAATGCCGCCAACTACATGGCGCACTACAAAAACACGGCTCTTGAGATATGGCAGCAGATGGAAGGGCGTGTCGACTATCTCGTGTGCGCAATCGGCACATCGGGCACACTTATGGGGTTGGGACGCTTTTTGCGCGTGATGAACCCTGACATCAAGGTCGTCTGCGCCGAGCCTGTCCGCGGCCACTATATACAGGGCCTTAAAAATCTGCAGGAGGCTATCGTACCCGAAATTTACGACCGTTCGCAGATTGACTCAATCGAAACAGTAGAGAGCGAGGAGGCTATCGAGATGGCCCGTCGTATTATCGCCAACGAGGGCATCTTCGCAGGCATGAGCAGCGGGGCGGCATTGCTTGCAGCCATACGCACGGCCGAGAAAGCACCGGCCGGCAGCCGCATAGCAGTTGTTTTCCCCGACCGGGCCGAGAAATATCTGTCGACGGTCATGTTCGAGCCGTTCACTACCTGACATTAATTTAAAGTCTTTAAGGTCACTAAGGACTTTAAAGACGTTGGCTCAGTCGAGTTTCAGCACGGCGAGGAACGCTTTCTGCGGCACTTCTACCGAGCCTATCTGTTTCATGCGTTTCTTGCCCTTTTTCTGTTTGTCGAGCAGTTTGCGTTTGCGTGATATGTCGCCGCCGTAGCACTTTGCCGTTACATCCTTGCGGACGGCTTTTATGGTTTCGCGGGCTATCACCTTGGCGCCGATTGCCGCCTGTATTGCGATGTCGAATTGCTGGCGCGGTATCAGTTCTTTGAGCTTCTCGCACATGCGTCGTCCGAAGGTCACGGCGTTGTCGGCGTGGGTGAGGGTCGAAAGCGCATCTACGCTTTCGCCGTTGAGGAGTATGTCGAGTTTGACAAGCTTGCTCTCGCGGTAGTCGTGTATGTGGTAGTCGAACGAAGCATATCCTTTCGAGATGCTTTTGAGCTTGTCGTAGAAGTCGATGACGATTTCGCCCAACGGCATGTCGAATGTCAGCTCCATGCGGTTGCCGGAGATGTATTCTTGCTTTACTAGTTCTCCGCGTTTGCCCAGGCACAAAGTCATGATAGGGCCTATGAAATCGGATGTAGTGATGATTGACGCGCGTATATACGGCTCTTCGATATAGTCGATGAGAGTGGCATCGGGTAGCCCCGAGGGATTATGCACTTCGGTCATGGTGCCTCGCTTGTCGTAAACGCGGTAGCTCACGTTGGGCACGGTGGTTATTACGTCCATGTCGAACTCGCGTCCGAGACGTTCCTGCACTATTTCCATGTGCAGAAGCCCCAAGAAGCCGCATCGGAAGCCGAAGCCAAGGGCTGCCGACGATTCGGGTGTGAATGTCAGCGATGCGTCGTTCAGCTGTAGCTTTTCGAGCGATGTACGCAGGTTCTCGAAATCTTCGGTCTCGATGGGATATACGCCGGCGAAGACCATCGGCTTCACTTCTTCGAAGCCGTCGATGGCTTTCTCGCAGGGTTGTGCTACGTGGGTTATGGTGTCGCCGACTTTGACTTCCTTGCTCGATTTGATGCCCGAGATTATGTATCCGACGTTGCCTGCCGAGAGCTCGTTGCGTGGCGACATGTCGAGCTTGAGCACTCCGATTTCGTCGGCATGGTACTCTTTGCCTGTCGCGACGAACTTTACGAAGTCGTTTTTCCGTATCGTGCCGTTTTCTATTTTGAAGTAAGCTATGATGCCTCTGAACGGATTGAAGACAGAGTCGAAAATCAAAGCCTGCAAAGGTGCGTCGGGGTCGCCTTTGGGCGCCGGGATGCGTTCGACGATGGCCTGTAGTATTTCAGGCACGCCGATGCCGGTTTTGCCCGATGCCCGGATTATTTCCTCACGTTTGCATCCGAGAAGGTCGATAATCTGGTCTTCCACCTCTTCGGGCTTGGCCGAGTCGAGGTCTACCTTGTTGATTACGGGAATGATTTCGAGGTCGTTGTCGATTGCCATGTAGAGGTTCGAAATCGTCTGGGCCTGGATGCCCTGCGATGCGTCGACAATCAGCAGTGCGCCTTCGCAGGCCGCTATCGAGCGCGACACTTCATATGAAAAATCGACGTGTCCCGGAGTGTCTATGAGGTTGAGGGTATATTTCGTGCCGCCAAGTTCATACTCCATCTGTATGGCATGGCTCTTGATGGTTATGCCGCGTTCGCGTTCCAGCTCCATGTCGTCGAGCACCTGGGCCTCCATGTCTTTGGCGGCCACGGTGTCGGTATATTCGAGCAGGCGGTCGGCCAGGGTCGATTTGCCGTGGTCGATGTGTGCGATGATGCAAAAGTTGCGTATATTTTTCATTAAAGAGCGAATTTACTGCAAAATTACGAAAAAATCGCGTAATTTTGTGTTGCTATGGAGAAGATTATCGATTACAAAGGCGTCGAAATACGCCGTAACGAGCATGTGGCCCTGCGCGATGTCGACTTTGCCGTGTCGCCGGGGGAATTCGTATATCTGCTCGGACGCGTCGGCAGTGGCAAAACATCGCTTATGAAAACCATATATGCCGAAGTGCCCGTGGCGTCGGGCCGGGCACGAGTGTTCGACTACGACCTCAATACCATAAAAAAACGCGATATTCCATTTCTGAGGCGTAAAATCGGTATCGTCTTCCAGGACTTCCAGCTTCTTTCCGACCGCACGGCCTATGCCAATCTCGAATTCGTGCTCGAAGCTACGGGGTGGAACGACCGTCGTGCGCGTGAAGAACGCATCGACGAAGTGCTGCGGCAAGTAGGCATGGCCACGAAAGCCTTCAAGATGCCCCATCAGCTCTCCGGCGGAGAGCAACAGCGTATAGTCATAGCCCGAGCCTTGCTCAACAGGCCCGGCCTTATCATCGCCGATGAACCAACAGGCAATCTCGACCCTGAAACGGGCGAGCAGCTCATGGCGCATCTTTATGAATCGGCCCGTTCGGCCGGGGCGGCGGTGCTTGTGGCTACGCACAATCACGGTTTCGTGAGGCGTTTTCCCGGTCGGGTGCTACGCTGCGAACGCAAGATGCTGATGGAATGAAGCGCGTGAACATTGGCGACGGCCTCAACGTTATAAAGTACAGAAACTAACTTAAAAAACATACAACGCTATGAGCGATTTCGAAAAACTTATCCAAGAATCAAAACCGACTCTCGTCGACTTTTTTGCCACGTGGTGTGGCCCGTGCCGTATGCAAGGCCCTATTCTTGAAGATGTCAAGAAACGTGTCGGAGACACGGCAAACATAATTAAAATCGATATTGACCAAAATCAGCGGCTTGCGGCTCAGTACAACGTGCGTTCTGTCCCGACACTTATATTGTTCAAGAACGGCGAGGCCGTATGGCGCGCTGTGGGCGTGCAGCAGGCCGATGCTCTTGAACAGAAACTCCGCGAACAGTACTAACATCATGGCTATACGTACTCTCCTCTGTGTCATGGCATTGTCGCTTGCCTCGGTTTTCACCGCAGCGGCACTGCCGTTCGACAAATACACCATAGACCGAAGTGAACTTCCGCAAGAAGCTCAAGAATTTCTGTCTACACATTTCCCCAAAGGAAAAGTGAGCATGATAAAGGTCGACAAGCATCTGCTGAAGAAAACAGACTATGATGTCAAGCTTGTAAACGGAACAAAGATAGAGTTCAGCAATGCAGGCAAATGGACTTCTGTCGACTGCAAGACAAAGGCCGTGCCCGACGCACTCATCATAAAAGCGATACAGCGTTATCTCAAGAAAAATTTCGCCGACGAGAAAGTGGTGAAAATCGAAAAGAAAGCATCGGGTTACGAGCTTGAATTGTCTGACGGCGTAGAACTGAAATTCGACCGCCTCGGTACATTCAAAAGTGCAGACTTCGACGATTGAGCCGAGTCGCACTTTTATAAATATTCACGGGCAGGAAAGCTTCGCGCGTTCCTGTCCGCTTTTTTCGTGTAAATTTTGTTTTGCGCTCGACTATTCGTAACTTTGCACAAACGCAGAAATACATTTTATATGAAAAAAATTATTGTGGTGCTGTTGGCGTGTGTCGCCGTCGTTTTCGGCGCATCGGCTTTCCGCATCGATACAGTCAAGGTCGCTACAAAATATCTGTCGACCCCGGGTGATGTAACCGTGCTTGTGCCCGACGGCGCTCCCGGCCAACGTTTTGCAACGGTATATCTGTTGCACGGCCATGGCGGAAGCAACTTGCAGTGGTTGAGCACGCAGCCGCGTTTGGGTGAACTCGCCGACAAATACGGAATGGTGTTCGTTCTTCCCAACGGGTACAATAGCTGGTACTGGGATTCGCCTCTAAAGCCCGGCTTGCAGATGGAGAGCTTCATCACAAAAGACCTTGTTCCATATATCGACAAGAACTATCCCACGGTCGCCGACCGTTCTAAGCGTGCGGTGACGGGCTTCAGCATGGGCGGACACGGCTCGCTCTATCTTGCCGCACGGCATCCCGACATATTCGGCTCGGCCGGCAGCATGAGCGGAGGCGTCGACATACGTCCTTTCCCGAAAAGCTGGAACATGAGCGAGTCTATCGGCGAATACCAATCGGCAAAAGACGTGTGGGATGCCCATACGGTGGCTACGATGGTGCCGCAAATCAAAGCGGCAGCCCTTAATCTGACAATCGACTGCGGCGTCGACGATTTCTTTGCCGGAGTCAACGATGCCCTGCACAAGTCGTTATTGGAGGCCGGTGTGCCGCACGACTATACTGTGCGTCCGGGTGCGCATACTCACGAGTATTGGCGTAATTCCATCCTATATCATCTGCTTTTCTTCAACGAAGCATTCAAGCGTAACTGATGATACTGCGGCGCCTGTCTCTCGCCAATTTCAAGAATATCGCGGAAGCGTCGTTGGAGCTGTCGCCCAAAATTAATTGTTTTTTGGGCGACAACGGCATGGGCAAAAGCAATCTGCTCGACGCGCTCTATTTTCTGAGCTTCTGCAAAAGTTTTACCGGTGCGACCGACAATATGCTTGTTCGCCGTGGCGACGAGTTTGCCACTCTGCGTGCCGTATATTACCGCCGAGGTCTCGACGAGGAGCTTGCCGTCGGCATCAAGCCCGGGCAGCGCAAAGTGTTCCGCCGCGGCGGCAAACCGTACAAGCGATTGGCCGAGCATATAGGGGCGTTTCCACTCGTGCTTCTTTCGCCGGCCGACATGGGGCTGGTGACGGGCGAGCCGTCGGAGCGCCGACGTTTTATCGACCAGATAATATCGCAGAGCGACGGACGCTACCTCGATGCCCTGATGCGCTATAACGCCGCACTTGAGCAGCGCAATAGGCTGTTGCGCGACGAAATAGATGACCCCAACCTCTACGATGCCCTCGAAATACAGCTTGAAGCTGCCGCCGACTATATCGTGGGGCGTCGCCGCGAGACCATCGGAAGGCTTGCAGAAATTTTCGGCCCGTATTACAGCGCCATTGCCGCCAATGCCGAATGTGCATCGCTCGTCTACGAGCATAACGCTTATGAAGGCGGTCTCGCAAGTCACATGGCGCGTATGCGTGCACGCGACCGCGCCCTTCGCCACACGGCGTCGGGGCCGCATCGCGACGACATCGTCTTTACTATCGACAGCATGCCTGTGCGCCGTTCGGCCTCGCAGGGGCAGACCAAGACTTTCACTACGGCGCTGCGTTTCGCTCAGTACGAGTTGCTCCGTGAGGCATTGGGTCTGAAGCCCTTGTTGCTGCTCGATGACATCTTTGACAAGCTCGATGCCGGCCGCGTGCGCCGTATCATGGAAATCGTAGGCTCGTCGGAGTCGTTTGGGCAGATTTTCATAACCGACACCAACCGCCGCCATCTCGATGAAATTGTGGCCGACATACCCCCGTCGGCCGACAATTACCGCCTTTGGCATGTCGAGGCCGGCGCATTCTCAATGATAGAGGCATGAGACGCACCGAGCCGCTGCGTATCGACGAGATAATACGTCGCATGGTCGAGGCCACCGGCATGCGCCCTGACCTTATGCGCCATAGCGTCGAATCGATGTGGCCCAGGGTGGTGGGGCCGCACATCGCTGCATATACGGGCCGCATATTCGTCAGCGGCCGCACGCTGAACGTCTACATCACCTCGGCGGCGCTGAAAGAAGAATTGGGCTATGCCCGTGCCGACCTTGTCGACAAACTCAACGAAGCCGTCGGCGAAAACGTGATAGACAATATCGTTATCAGGTAACTATGAAAGATATACCCCAATTGCCGTTCGAGTTCAGACACCGCGTCAAGGTGCAGCTGCGTTTCAACGACGTAGACATGTTCGGCCATGTCAACAATGCGGTCTACATACAGTTTTTCGACATGGGCAAGCTTGCCTATTTCAAGCAGTTCATGGGCGGAGGCTTCGACAAGGAGCCGACGGTGCCCGTGGTTGCGAACATCAATGTGACATATTATGCCCCGACGCTTATCGACGAGCGCATAGAGGTACTCACGGCAGTCGCTTCAGTGTCGAATAGTTCGCTTGTGCTTGAACAGCGCATAGTCACAGCCGACGGCGCGGTCAAATGCACAGCTACGACTGTAATGGTGAATATCGACGTCAAGACAGGTGCGCCGACCCCGGTGTCCGACAAATGGCGCAAGGCCTTCGAGGAATTTGAAGGCCGAGTTTTGTGACGTTTCAGAATTTTACTTCAAAGTTTTGTCGTGGCAGATGCCGGTGCGCGGCTATTACGATGGTGCCGTGCCCGTTATCGAAGAGCATGCCGTGTTTCAGTTGCTTGCGAATAGCCTTGGCGGATGCCTTGGATGCGTTGAGCACGAGGGCATGGCTTCCTTGTCCGACCATAGGCAGATAATCGGCAGGTTCGCAGTCGAGGTCGTCGGCTACTATCAGGTCGGGCTGCCGACCGTCGGCCTTTGTCGAGACGTTTGCATGTGGCGAAGCTGCCGCCACGGTCTTGCGGAGCGCTTCGGGCGACGAGGACAGGAGCAGCACATGCCGTGGTCTGAACTCCGCCACAAGCCTCAGCAACAGTCTTAGCCGGCGGTCACGGCCTATGGCCGCATACCCATAGTAGGGCAGCGGCTGGCACAGCACTTCGGTGACGAAGCGGAAAGCGAACGGCGAATGTATGCCGAAGCCGCGGCTGTGCCTGATGCGGTTTGCCGGTCTGAAGATATGTCTCAGAAAAGCTTGCATCGGCGAGCTTCGACGAAGATGGCTGCCGCCAACAGCAGATAGATGAGCGTTACGCAGGCATAGGCCGCCGCGCTTGTGGTCTTGATTGATGCCGGGGCGAATGTCATGGATATCTCGTGCGTTCCGGCCGGAATAGACAGGGCGCGCAGCAGATAGTTGACACGCGCGAGCGGCACTTCTTCGCCGTCGATTTCGGCATGCCATCCCCAGGGGAAATATATCTCCGAGAATACGCCTGTGGCCGGAGCTGCTACCGAGGCATGGTATTCGACCCTGTTGGGCGAGTACGATGTCATGTAGATGGTGTCGCCCGGCGCCAGCGACGGCGCTTGGGGCAGTACGTCGGAGAATTTGCGGTCGGCGACGGCCTGGTGCGAGAAGTCGAGCTTCGAAGCGTCGAGCGCCGCCATTTCCTCGTCGGCATTTTCTACCCATACGAGCGAGTCGACAAGCCATGCGTTGCCGAGAGCATTGTCGTTGCGCACGAGCGGCGCATTCTGGTCGCCCGTTATTACATATCGTGTGTTCAGCATGTCGGCCACTCGGTAGGCGGTGCGTAGGCGTGCGGCTATTTCGGCCACCTCGGGCGCGTCGAGTTCGGGCGAATCGGGCAGCCATCCTATCTGTAGCATCGGCATGAGCTTGCGTTGTATGAGGTCTTCGTAGCGGTTTAGTTTGGCCGCATGGTAGCCGCCCAAAGTCTTGTGGAAGTACGAACGGTCGGCCGAGAAGAAGCCGGGTATGTCGAGCACGCGGTAGTGGCCTTTGCCGTCGGCGAGGATTTGGCTGTCGAGCGCGTCGGGCGTGAACACGATGGTGCCGTCAGATGCGTCGGCGGGCCCGAAAGAGCTGTGCGACACATAGCGTTTGTCGGTGGTGTAGAGGTCGGCGGTGATTAATGCGCCTATGGCTCCGGCAGTCAGTCCGATGCGGATTTTTCGGCTGATGAAAAGCCCTATCGTGGCGGCGGCGAGTGCGAGGAAGAGCAGCGAGCGCCAACCGTCGGCACGCACCATGCCATGGCGCAGCTCGGTGACGGCCTCTATGTTGTCGGGGTTAGACAGCGAGTACTGGTACAGTATCGGCGCTATCTGGTCATCGCCGTAGCCCGAGCGCGCGGCATAGTCGGCCACCTGCTGTTGCAGCATCTCTGCGCCCGAACGGTCGTTCTCGTTGATGGCGGAGCCGAACAGCGAGGGGAAGAACGCGGCTGCGGCGGCTATGAGCGCCGGGAAACCGAACGAAACCGTCAAGGGGCGGCGGTATTCTTTCCATGCGTCGCTGCCGGCTTCGGCAAGGTGTGCCAAGGCGAGCACGGCAAGCAGGGGCATGGCGAACTCGGCCACCACGAGGATGCTTTCGACGGCACGGAACTTGTTGTACATCGGAAAGTTGTATATCATCCAGTCGGTAAGCCACTCGGCGTTATAGCCCAGCGAAAGCAGCACCGACACGACAGTCGAGGCGAGCATGGCCCATTTCAGCGGCCCTTTGACTATGAAGCAGCCCAAAAGAAAGAGCGCGAAGACCACCACGCCGACGTATACCGGCCCGTTTGTTCCCTCGGAGTCGTTGAAATACTGGGTAAGGTAGGGCAGCACAGGCGACGTCTGCGCATATTTGTCGGCACCGTCGAGCTTGTCGAGCGTCATGGGCACCATCTTGCCCGATTCGGGCCGTGCGCTTGCACCGCCTTTTATGTTTGGAACGATTAGTGAGAACAGTTCCGACGGGCCGTAGCTCCAGCCTACGATGTCGCTTTTGGGCAGGCCTCCCGTCGGTTTTTCTGTCGGCGCGGCCGTTGCGCCGGCCGACGGCAGAGGTGTGAGTTCCGACTGCGAGCGCTTGGTCTCTTTGGAATATTCATATGTGTTGTAGAGCGACGGTGCATTGGCTCCCAAGGCGAGCGCGCCTGCGCCGAGTGCCAGAACCGAAGCGGCGGCCCAGCGGCGCACCGTCTTGCGGCGTATAGCCTCTATAAGATAGCACACGGCGATAATTGCCATTACGATGCCGAAGTAGTAGCTCATCTGCGGATGGTTGGCATTGAGCTGCAGCATGGCGAAAAGCGCCGTCACGGCAGTGCCGGCGACGAAGCGGCCGCGGTAGAGCAGCAAGAGCCCGGCAATCGTGGGCGGAATATAGGTCAGGGCGAGGAATTTCCATATGTGCCCGGCGCCGATGATGATGACGAAATAGCTCGAAAAGCCCCATGCGACGGCGCCGATAAGGGCGTAGTACCAGCGCATGTCGAGGGCATAGAGCAGAATGAGGAAGCCGAACATCATCATGAACAGCAGGTTCGACGGCGTTGGCAGCCCGAGACCGTAGACCGTGTTTAGCCACGTGAAGAGGCTGTTCGACGGGTAGGACGGCGAAATCTGGAACGTGGGCATGCCGCCGAAAAGGGCGTCGGTCCACAGGGCTTTCTCGCCGGTGGCTTCTTCAAACAGTTTCCCTTCCTGGCCGTTGGCTGCGCCCTGCTGCATGTCGGGCTGCCGCAGGCTGTTGCCCTCGAAGTTATCGGGGTAGAAGAACGCCAACGACAGCACGGCCATCACGGCCAATGATACGAAAAAGCCCCACACTTGCGGACGGCTGAAAAATGCTTTGACCTTATCGATATTCATGTCAATGTTTTTTTACGAGGGTTATGAAACGGCATGCCGGCACGGTGTCGGCAACTTCGACGCCGGCAACACGGTAGTCGTCGAGCGGAATGGGCGGGAAGAAAGTGTCGGCGTCGGCGGTCTCGGCGTCGACCACCGTGAGCAGCAGCTCGTCGGCGAGACCGAGAGCCTGACGGTATATTTCGGCTCCGCCGATGACGAAGGCCTCGCTGTCGCCGGCGGCCATTGCAAGGGCCGCTTCGAGCGAGTGCGCCGTCTCAATGCCGGGTGCGCTGTAGGCGCTCTGCCGCGTCACCACTATGTTGCGGCGGTTCGGCAAAGCCCCTTTGGGCAGCGACTCGAAAGTGCGGCGCCCCATTATAACGGTGTGCCCCGTCGTCAGGGCCTTGAAGCGCCGAAGGTCGGCGCCTATATGGTAGAGCAGGTCGCCGCCGCGCCCTATGGCGCCTTTGCGGTCGATGGCTACAATGATTTTCATACCGATACTTCTGCTTTTATATGTGGGTGTGGGTCGTAGCCTTCGAGGCTGAAATCTTCATATCTGAACCCGAATATGTCGCGCACCTCGGGGTTGATGTTCATTTTGGGCAGAGGCCTCGGCTCGCGCGTGAGCTGTAGTCGGGCCTGGTCGATGTGGTTGAGGTAGAGGTGGGCGTCGCCGAGCGTATGCACGAAGTCGCCGGCACGCAGCCCCGTGGCCTGCGCCATCATCTGCAGCAGCAGGGCATATGAGGCTATGTTGAATGGCACGCCCAGGAAGCAGTCGGCGCTCCGCTGGTAGAGCTGCAGCGACAGGCGCCCGTCGGCGACGTAGAACTGGAAGAACGCGTGGCACGGCGGCAGGTTCATGTTCGGCAGGTCGGCGACGTTCCATGCGCTCACTATTATGCGGCGCGAGTCGGGGTTCTCGCGTATGTCGTGCTGCGCCTGCGCTATCTGGTCGATGGTCTCGCCCTTGTATCCCGGCCACGAGCGCCACTGGTAGCCGTAGATATGGCCCAGCTCGCCGTCGGCATCGGCCCACTCGTTCCATATTCGCACGCCGTTCTCCTGAAGGTAGCGAACGTTGGTGTCGCCGCGCAGAAACCACAGCAGCTCGTGGATTATTGACTTCAGGTGCAGTTTCTTCGTGGTGAGCAGCGGAAAGCCGTCTTCGAGGTTGAAGCGCATCTGGTAGCCGAACACCGAGCGAGTGCCCGTGCCCGTGCGGTCGTGCTTTTCGGTGCCGTGTTCGAGGATGTGGTTCAGCAGGTCGAGATATTGTTTCATGGTCGTGTAGTTTTCTTTTTTGAACATTTGTGTGCGCCCGAGGCGTCGAGCGACGGCGCTGTGCCGCGCACGGTGTCGTTGATGGCCTGCATAAGAGGCATGCCCAGGCGGTAGCGTCCGCTCTTGTAGCTTATGGCCTGATTGGGGCAGACCGCCGTGCAGTCGAAGCACACCACGCAGCGAGAGGTGTCTACGAGTTTTTCGGGCAGTTTGATGCACTGCGCCTTGCACACCCGTTCGCACTCTCCGCAGAGTATACAGCGGTCAGGGT
Source organism: uncultured Muribaculaceae bacterium (assembly GCA_910583525.1). Classification (GTDB taxonomy): domain Bacteria; phylum Bacteroidota; class Bacteroidia; order Bacteroidales; family Muribaculaceae; genus CAG-873. The sequence goes on from CAJTXL010000021.1 coordinate 23,454, forward strand.
CGATTTCGATGTGGAAGTACGAGCGGCGCGAGCCGTAGCCTAACACCGTGCCTACTGGGCAAATGCTGTTGCACAGCAGCCGTCCGTGGCGCCATGCCACACATATTATAATAAGTGCCGTCAGGATTGCCACCGACAGGCTCGCCGCGGCGAAGCGCACAGGGCCGTCGCCCAAGCCGAGAGGCCGCACCACAAGTTCCTCGACCATACGGGCATAGGCGCTGTAGGGGTCGAGCAGGGTAGTTACAAGCGCCGAGCCCGACAGCAGCGTCACAAAGGTGAGCAGCAGAAACACCACACGTGTGCGCCGCGACGGTGCCGCATAGCGGTAGTTGCGCCGTTGGCGGCGTGCTGTGCGCGAGACCGCTGACACGCAGTCCATCAGCGTACCCATGGGGCACACCGTCGAGCAGTAGATGCGGCCGTAGACAAGCGTCACCACTGCCCAGAACACGAGGCACAGGGCCACGCCCGACAGCAGCGCCGTGAGTATCTGCATGCGCACGAAGACGCTGTCGTAGCCGGCCACGAGCGCCCAGGTGGGCACCCCCATGGCTATCAGCGACACTATGATGCGGACAATGCGGACGGAACGGTACATAATCTGCAAAATTAAACATTTTACCCGAAATTATGCTCCCGACGCCGCAAATTATTGCGGCAATCGGTTTAATGGATTTTGTAATCAATGAAATAAGGTGTGTATTGCACGGCTGTATGGAGTCGTGTAAAAAACGACATTGTAGGGACATGCCTTTGGCATGTTGCTGATTGACAGACGAGTGAGCGACAACATGCCAAAGGCATGTCCCTACATTCGTTTATGCGATCGTTTGCTATAACCGTTTTCGCCGGCGGCAAAAAAACACCCTCGGGCTTTTGGTGTGCCCGAGGGTGCAATCTTGTCGGCAAATTGCCGTATTATTTCACAAATACCTTGGTGACGGTTTTGCCCTGACGACGGATGTAGATGCCGTTGGTGGGTTCGGCAACGTGCACGCCCTGCAGGTTGAAGTACTCAGCCTCGGAGGCATCGATGGCGATGTTCTCAACGCCGGTGGTAGTGTTCTCGGTCACAGTGAACTTGGGAGCGAAGCCGCTAAAGTCTGCGGTGAAGTCGTAGTGACCCTCTGATACCTCGAACGGTTCGATTTCGGCATGTTTCTCCGTATTGGCGGTGTGGGTGACACCGTTCTGATGGTATACATTACCGTTTATGGCGCTCCAGTCGATGGTTTCGTCGGCTGCACGGCTTTCGGGCGCTGCGCTCTCGGCCTTGGCATCGGAGAATACATACGACAGCGGTTTGCCGTCGGCAATGGCCTCGCTGTTGCCGCCGATAAGGATATTCGTGGCGGTGAACACCTTGCCACCTTCTTCGGCTGTCATCTCTACGGGTTCGTCGAACTTATAGTAGCGGTCCCAGAAGTGGCCGTGGATATACAGAGCTGATGGTGCTTCGGCATATTCTTCGTCGATAAGGCGGTAGAGGTAGGGATTGGTTTGGCTCCCGGTGTAAGGCTTAAATCGTTCTGTGCCATTATTGCCATTGAATTGGAGATAGTTTCCGTTTTGAATGGCTATGGTACCATTGTCTTTTAATGTAAGAGTGAAGTATGTGTTGTTATCGGGAGTCGTGTAATATGAAAAATCAACATTGCTTGTAGTACTTATTGATTTTACGCCCAAATAATCTTCTCCGTCAACCTTAATGGTATATTTGCCATTTGATTGCGACTCGATGGTAAACACTGCGACATTTTTGAGATTGGGTGTTAACGATATTATGTCTGTTTTCTCGTTAAGAAAGACAACGTCGCGATATTTGCCGGTACTTGAAACAGCTCCCATTAGGGCGACTTTGTTTGTGCTGCTTGATACGCCCAAAAGGATGTATTTGGCTCCACTCTTTATTTGCGACATGTCGTTCACGAGCGCATACTTGTCGGCTTCCTTGATAGTGTACGAGGCTTCGGCTATGTCGCTGTCGATACCGTCGGCGTTTACTCCGTATGCCGTTATGGTGCAGGCTTCGTTGATTGTCACTTGGGCGGAAGCTCCGTCTACGGTGGTCTCAGCGCCGTTGCCCACAGCATAAACAATCTTGACTGCGTTTTCGCAAGAAATCGTCACGGCGCTGCCGGGGAACACGGCAGAGCCGTCGGCCGGGTCAAATGTCACCGTTCCGCAAAGAGGTGCGGCCTTGAAACTTACCGAAACCATAAGAGCGCAGTCAGCGTATTCATTGCCGTCGGCACCGATGGGTGTTACGGTTATTATTGAAGCCTCGGTGGGAGTGTACACATATTCGTTTCCGTCTATGGTTTGGGCGTCTTGACCGTCAACTTCTATTTTGAGTTTGGCAGCGTACCGCGAAGAGAATGTGATGCTTTTGCCTCGTACAATCTCAATTTCTTCATTTACGGCAACGGGGGCGGAAACAACTTGCTCGGGAGCGACTATGTTCACTTGGATTGAGCCAAGGAAGCTAAGGTCCTCAAAACCTTCCGTTTCGCCGTCGTAGGCATTGCCGTCTTGGTCAAGAGGGAATATATGGAAAGTTTCGATTGTTTCGTCGGGCGTGAATGTGTAGGTGTTGCTTGGTTCCGTGGTGTAGTTTTCGAGGTCAGTCGAATATTTGAGGCTTGTGGCGTTCTCGGAGGTAAAGGTTACCGTCTCGCCCTTGTTGATGGTGATGACGTTGTTTCCGTCAGCTGCCGGGGTCGATGTGATGGCAGAAGGTGTCAATGATTTTTCCGAATACGTTATGGTTACGCTCATAAATGTAAAACGACCGTCTGATGCAGTTGGCGCACAAGTTATTACAATGTTTCCTGATGCGTTGCCGGTAAATGTTTTAGATGAGACAGTTTGTCCAGAAAGTACACCGTCAGATGTTGTGAAATTTGTGTCCCCGACTTTTACGCTGATTGTTACAGAGCCTGCTTTTGCAGTGCAACAACCTTTTAACACTACAGACTCGATGACTTTGTCAGAAAGTGAAGATGTGGTGAATGTGCTAGTTACTGTTTTGTCTGCCGTAGCCGATATTTGATATCCATTTTTACCGGCAGTTCCATTCCAACCAAGAGTGGAGTATCCTGTATAAGTCCAACTTAAATCGTCGGTTTTGAAAGTTTTGTTTGCAGTGCTTATACTGCCTTTTGTCGCAGAGTACTCAGTGGTAGTCGCCCACGCGGCACCGACGCCCATGGTAAGGGCGAGCAGTAGAGTGAGTAAAAGTTTTTTCATAAAAGTAAAGAGAACAAAGAAAAATGAGAATGAAATGTGATATATAGCAGCGGCGTGCGAGCGCCGCGCCTGGTAGAGGTTTATATTGTTGAACGGCACCCTCCGGCACCGTAGGTTTTTATGCTGCAAAATTACGAATAAATGCCAAATCCATCAACCTTTAGAGTGTTAAAAGTAAGCCCGTCGACAGGACACGCGTCAGTCCTGCGCCGACAAGACTGCACGAAAGAAGCCACAGGCCGGAAGCCGTGGGACAACCCTTCGGGTTGCACCTTAGATAACACCGCGTTGCCCGAGCGCCGCAGGCGCGAGGCTACGCGGTGACAAGGGGGCATCCGCAACCAACAACCCTTGTGGTTGCCTGACGTGTATACGCCATGCAACCGCAAGGGTTGACGCAGAAGGACGGCCTCGCGTTGTAAAGACATCCCTTTAGGGATGCAATGCCACAGCGTGGCACAAACAGGATTAGGCCATGGCAAACGCTCCTTTAGGAGCGAGCAGCCATGGTCGTCAATCTCTCTCTCGATGAAGCGCCCCGTACGGCGGCGCGATAATCCCGTTTCTACACCCCTATCGCGCTACGCTGTAGCACTTTTGTTCCATGTAACGGTTTACCCGGGCTGTGCGCACCCTACGGGGCGCTTGCCCGGACCTAATGCTGTTTCGCCACTCTGTGGCGTTTGCCACTACGGGGCATTCATGGGGTGTCGTATGGGCCTACACTACCGTCGGGCAGCGGCTGTTGTATTTTATGCACCGTGATTTCGGCTTGACCCGAAAAAAGTTCTTTGGTCCTGTGCCGTCTTTGCTGCGTGAGGCACTTTTTTTGTCGCAAAAGTTTGTATATTCGTGGCAATTGGCTAATTTTGTAGTCCATTTGGCGCCTTGGTGGCGCAAATGCTTGTTCGGTCATTTCTAAATGCTAAATCTTATTTATCTTATTATGAAACAATTCTACAAATTAATTTGCATTGTCGCCGTGTTGTTGGCATCGTTGCCGTCGGCATGGGCGACCGAATGGTCGTGGGACTGGCCGACGCCGGCGTCGAAAGACCCCGACAAGAACCAGGGTTATTATAATTTCGGTTCGAGTGACTACTACGACAGCGAGTTCCAGACGGCCACTCGCACCTTTAACGGCCACGATTGGACGGTGACGCTCGCGGAGAAGGGCCGATAGCGGCCTATACCGGCTCGGGACAAAGCTTCGGGCAGGCCGGCAAAGGCTTTCCGTCGGCCGTCACCCTTAGCAGTTCCGATTTCTACGGCAAGGTTACGTCGGTGCTTGTCAGCTCGCGCGTCGAGGCGTCGGCGGCTTCTGTGGCCGTTTCGGTAGGCGGCGTGGCCTATAAGTGCGAAGATGCCGATATGGCATCGATAGTGGGCTCGGCTCCTGTCGAGCGTACGTTTACTGCACCGTCGGGCATTGCCGCAGAGGGTGAGGTGGTAATCAGCTTTACGCTCAGCTCGCCCACCAAGCCCCTCTATGTGAAAAAGATTGCGGTAGTCTACGAAGAGGCCTTGCCGTCGGTCGAAGCCCCGACGTTCACTCCTGCGGCCGGCAGCTACGACGAGGCGCAGACGGTGTCGCTGTCGGGCCCCGACGGCGCGGAGATACTCTACACGCTCGACGGCAGCAATCCGCGTACCGAAGGCAACGCGTCGGCGCATGTCTACGACGGTGCGCCCTTCACCGTCGCAGAGACCACGACCGTAAAGGCCGTGGCTAAACTCGACGGCGAGTTCAGCGCCGTTGCCGAGGCCAAATATATCATCCGCAAAAGTCCCGAGCTGAGTTTCGCCGAAGCCTCGACCACGATAGAGCTTCTCGAAGAGGGATTTGTGCTGCTCAACAATCCTTACCGTGTTTCGCCGATAAAATACAGCAGCTCCAGCCCCTATGTCGCCAATCCCAACAGCAACGGCATAATATACACTTTCAGTGCGGGCGAGACCGTGATTTCGGCAACATTCGCCGGCAATGACGAATATCTGCCGCAGACGGCGCAGCTCGCCGTGACGGTCGTGCCCAAAGAGCCGCTGGCACCGCTGACGGTGACGCCCGGCGCAGGCAAATACGACGATGCGGTTGAAGTGACAATGGAGTGCACCGACGAGCGCGCCATGACGCTGTGGTACCATATCGGTGACGAGCGCATGCCGGTAGACAACCTCGGACAGTTCGACGACGCCACTGCGTGCACCATAACGCCCGGCACAAAAACCACCATAACCCTCGACCACAGCTGTGTGCTTTCGGTCCAGGCTCAGGGCTACAACGTGTGGAGCGAGCCGCTATACCTCGAATATGACATTACGGTGCCCCTGCGCGCGAAGTTCGAGGCCGACAAGACCTACAGCGTCGTTTACCATAACGGCTTCGACAGCCTTGATGAAGCCAACGAGTGGAACGTGTCGACGGGTTCGCAGTGGAGCATATCTTCTACCACCGGGCTGCAGGGCGTGCCGCCGTTCTCTTCAATCAACCCTGAGAGCGAATATTCGCTGTTCCACCGCTACGGCGACGGCGGCTCCACATCTGTCATCACTTCGCCCGACATCACAATCCCGGCCGACGGCCTTGTACGTTTCTATGCGGCTTTCAACCCGATATGGATTTACAACGGCAACCTGATATTATACATAGTGGAGAATGCCGAAGGCGCGAAGCCCCAACCGATATGGAATGCTTTGCTTGTCTCGCAGGAGGCCGCTACCGACGACAGCAAGTGGACGCAATACTCCGTCGACCTCGGCGAGTATGTCGGCAAGGAAGTCTATTTCGCTTTCAGTTATGCCCTTAACGATGGCGACAACGTCCTTATCGACGATTTCGAGGTGGTGGCTCCCGAGAGCGGCAGCTCCGTAGAGGTGGCGGCCGGTTCGGAAGTGCATTTCAACGACCTTTCGACAGGCTCGCCTCAGACATGGCAGTGGGCCTTCCCCGGCGGAACGCCCGAAACGTCGACCGAGCAGAACCCCACGGTGAAATACGATGTTCCCGGCGTATACGACGTGACCCTTACCGTCGGCAAGGACGGCGAGACCGCTACCGTAACGCTCGAAAAATATGTCAACGTGCGCATCGAGGCTCCGACTGCGGCCATCGGTCTGCCTAAGGGTGTATACTTCTCGCCCGAAGCGTCGATAGTGGTGCCGCTGAACACCGAACTTACGTTTACCGACGCCTCGACAGGCTCTCCCGAATCGTTCTCGTGGACTCTCCCGGGCACCGATGTCGAATCGGCCACTACGCGCGACGTGACGGTGCGCTATATCCAGGCCGGCACCTACGACGTAGACCTCACGGTGACGAACAGCGCCGGAACATCGAGCACTTATGTGCACGGAGTCAAGGCCGGAGGCGAGGCGCTGGTGTGGAACATCGCCGCTTCGGAGAACGACAAACTCGGCACGCAGGCGCTCGGCTGGTACGGCTACTACGGCGGCACCAACTGGCTCGGCATGGAAGCCTTTGCCGAACGTTTCGAGGCTCCGGCCGTGCCGGCTCTTGTCAGCTCGGTCAATGTGTACTTCGGCAAAGCCGACGTGGCCACTGCCGATGCCGACATTACGGTGTCGCTGGCACTGCCCGATGCCAAAGGCATGCCGGGACAAGTGCTTGCCAAGTCCACCAAGAAGGCTTCGGAACTTGTCGATGCCTCTGAGACATACAACGACCCGACCGAGTTCGTGCTCGACAAGGCCGTCAAGGTCGATACCGCATTCTTCGTCACCATAGGCGGCTTCCCCAACGGCGACGGCGACGACATCGCAATGTATGTGCTCCGTCGCGGACAGGGCGGTGCCAATACGGCCTACCATCTCCTTGCCGAAGAAGATGAAAACTACCAACCCACGGGCGAGACCAAGTGGTATGCCAACGAAGACGACCCCTTGTCGTTTGCCATAGCGCCCAAGATTGAGTTCGAGGCACCCCAAAGCGGCGTAGCCGACATCGACGCCGCAACAGATGCCGCTCCGGCAGTCTACTACAACCTGCAGGGCGTGTGTCTGGGCGCTAAGGTGCCTGCGCCCGGCCTTTATATCCGCCGTCAGGGCGACAAGGCCGAGAAGGTGCTCGTGAAATAATCCGAAAAAAAGTATTTTTGCCCATATCTCCGGGGCGGCAGTGCCGAAAGGCGCGGGCCGCCCCGGCTTTTTTGCAATCAAGAGCTGTCGCGTTGCCGATGTGTTCTTCGCTTGCCGATGCAGATGCCCTTGCGAAAAAAAACTTTGCAAAATATTTGGCTATTAGGCAGATAATTGCTAACTTTGCGGCGTTGAACAGTGCGCTCACACGCCGCTCCGCCGTTAACCGCTTGGCAGTTAATGTGTTGGGGTGGATTGTAAGTGTGTGGGTCGGACGGGTTCGACGCCAAAAACGAGAATAAGCAAATAAGATATTTAAAGTAAACAAAGCAAACAAACTAAGATGCCTACTATTCAGCAATTAGTACGAAAAGGACGCGTGGCATTGGAGGATAAGAGCAAGAGCCCTGCCCTTGACAGCTGCCCCCAGCGCCGTGGCGTTTGCGTGCGTGTGTACACCACCACCCCTAAGAAGCCTAACTCGGCAATGCGTAAAGTTGCCCGTGTGCGCCTCACGAACGGTAAGGAAGTCAACTCCTACATCCCCGGTGAAGGCCACAACCTGCAGGAGCACTCAATCGTGCTTGTGCGCGGCGGCCGTGTGAAAGACCTTCCCGGTGTACGCTACCACATCGTGCGCGGTACTCTCGATACCGCCGGTGTGAAAGACCGCACCCAGCGCCGCTCGAAATACGGTGCCAAGCGTCCCAAGGCCGGTGCTGCCAAGAAGTAATCAGTCAACGCCCCTCGCAGCGCGAGGCAGCCTGACGGGTGAAGCAATCTTATAGCACCCGAGTGAAAATCAAAATTTTTTAAACTCGTTTTTGCATTTCTTGCAGCTACCTTTTGGTTGAGTAAGCCGTTCCGCAGAGGCGGAGGCTGAAGAATAAACGAAGCAAGCAACCAAGCAATCCAAAAACAACAACTCCGACACCTCCAAAGATGAGAAAGTCAAAACCTAAGAAACGGCTCGTATTGCCCGATCCCGTTTTCAACGACGTGCGAGTGACCAAATTTGTCAACCACCTCATGTACGACGGTAAGAAAAACACCGCATTCACCATCTTCTACAGCGCTCTCGAGACAGTGAAGGGCAAACTCCCCAACGAAGAACTCTCGGCGCTCGACATCTGGAAGAAAGCACTCGAAAACGTCACACCCCAAGTGGAAGTGAAGAGCCGCCGTGTGGGCGGTGCCACATTCCAGGTCCCCACTGAAATACGTGCCGACCGCAAGGAGTCTATATCAATGAAAAATCTGATTAACTACGCCCGTAAACGTGGCGGAAAGACGATGGCCGACAAGCTCGCCGCCGAAATCGTCGACGCCTTCAACAACCAGGGCGGTGCATACAAGCGCAAAGAAGACATGCACAAGATGGCCGAAGCGAACCGCGCTTTCGCCCACTTCCGTTTCTAAGCGATTTTTCGGTTGAATATAAATCCTGAACGAAAACAGCAAAATGGCTAAATCAGACGAACAACTCAAGTATACCCGCAACATCGGCATCATGGCACACATCGACGCCGGTAAGACCACCACGTCGGAGCGTATCCTTTTCTACACCGGCCTCACACACAAAATAGGCGAGGTGCACGACGGTGCCGCTACCATGGACTGGATGGAACAGGAACAGGAGCGCGGTATCACTATCACATCGGCTGCAACTACCACATTCTGGAAGTACAACGACGAAAAATATAAAATCAACCTCATCGACACTCCGGGACACGTCGACTTCACCGTCGAGGTAGAACGCTCGCTCCGCGTCCTCGACGGCGCCGTGGCAGCATTCTGTGCCGTAGGCGGCGTTGAGCCCCAGTCGGAAACAGTATGGCGCCAGGCCGACAAATACAACGTGCCCCGTATAGGCTACGTAAACAAGATGGACCGCTCGGGCGCAAATTTCTTCGAAGTGGTGCGTCAGCTCAAAGACGTGCTCGGCGCAAATCCCTGCCCCATCGAAATACCTATCGGTGCTGAAGAAACCTTCAAAGGCGTAGTCGACCTCATCAAGATGAAAGCCGTATACTGGCACGATGAAACCATGGGCGCCGACTACGAAATCGACGAAATCCCGGCATCGCTCCAGGAAGAAGCCGAGCAGTGGCGCGACAAGATGCTCGAAAAAATCGCCGAATACGACGACGACCTCATGGCCAAGTACTTCGACGACCCCTCGACCATCACCGAAGAAGAAATCAAACGCGCACTCCGCAAAGCCACCCTCTCTATGGACCTCGTGCCCATGATTTGCGGCTCGTCGTTCAAGAACAAAGGCGTGCAGTATCTTCTCGACGCCGTCTGCGCATATCTTCCCAGCCCCGTCGACTCGGGCGCCGTCGAAGGCCACTCGGTAGACAACCCCGACGAAATCATCACACGCGAACCCTCGAGCGACGCACCCATGTGTGCACTCGCGTTCAAAATCGCGACCGACCCCTATGTGGGCCGTCTGTGCTTCTTCCGCGTGTACTCGGGTGACGTCAACGCCGGTTCTTACATCCTCAACAGCCGCTCGGGCAAGAAAGAGCGCGTATCGCGCCTCTTCCAGATGCACTCCAACAAGCAGAACGCCAAAGAAATGATCGGCTGCGGCGACATAGGAGCCGGTGTGGGCTTCAAAGACATCCGCACAGGCGACACCCTCTGCGCCGAAGACGCCCCCATCGTGCTTGAGGCAATGGAGTTCCCCGACCCCGTTATCGGCATCGCCGTAGAACCCAAGACTCAGAAAGACCTTGACAAACTCGGCGTCGGCCTGCAGAAACTCGCCGAAGAAGACCCGACATTCCGTGTCGAGACAAACGAAGAAACCGGTCAGACCGTCATTTCGGGTATGGGCGAGCTTCACCTCGACATCATCATCGACCGTCTCCGCCGCGAATTCAAGGTAGAGTGCAACCAGGGCCGTCCCCAGGTTACATATAAAGAAGCAATCACACGCTCCTGCGAGCTTCGCGAAGTGTTCAAGAAGCAGACCGGTGGCCGCGGTAAGTTCGCCGACATCATCGTTCGCGTAGAACCCGTTGACGAAGGCTTCGAAGGAAACCTCCAGTTCGTCGACGAAGTCAAGGGCGGCAACATCCCCAAAGAGTTCATTCCCTCGATACAGAAAGGCTTCACCAACGCAATGAAGAACGGTGTCCTCGCTGGCTTCCCTGTAGAACACCTCAAGGTTACCGTTCTCGACGGTTCGTTCCACCCGGTCGACTCCGACCAGCTCTCGTTCGAGCTCTGCGCCATTCAGGCATTCAAGAAGGCCTGCGAAAAAGCCGGCCCCGTGCTCCTCGAACCTATCATGAAGATTGAAGTCGTTACCCCCGAAGAATCGATGGGCGACGTCATTTCCGACCTCAACAAGCGTCGCGGACAGGTAGAAGGCATGGAAAACAGCCGTTCCGGCGCACGCGTCGTGAAAGCCAAGGCTCCCCTTGCCGAGATGTTCGGTTACGTAACCGCGCTCCGTACAATCACCTCGGGCCGCGCAACATCGACCATGACCTTCTCGCACTACGCCGAAGTATCCAACTCAATCGCCAAAGACGTTCTCACCGAATGCCAAGGCCGCGTCGACCTTCTCAAGTAATATAAAAACACAGATAAATATATGAACCCCATCATCCGCATCAAACTCAAATCTTACGACCACAGCCTTGTCGACAAGTCGGCTGAGAAAATCGTAAAGACAGTGAAGTCAATCGGCGCGGTAATCAGCGGCCCAATCCCCCTGCCTACGCACAAACGCATCTTCACGGTCAACCGCTCAACCTTCGTCAACAAGAAGAGCCGCGAGCAATTCGAACTCAGCTGCTACAAGCGCCTCATCGACATCTACAACGCCACTCCCAAAATCGTCGACGCTCTCATGAAGCTCGAACTCCCCAGCGGCGTAGAAGTCGAAATCAAGTGCTGAGTTTCTGACCAACCACTAAATAAACCAACCAACACAACAATATCAAATTAACAGAGAAATGCCAGGATTAATTGGAAAGAAAATCGGAATGACATCCGTTTTCAGTGCCGACGGCCACAACGTGCCGTGCACTGTTATCGAAGTAGGTCCTTGTGTCGTTACTCAGGTTAAGACAGAAGCCACCGACGGCTACGATGCACTCCAGCTCGGTTTCGAAGACCAGAAAGAGAAGCACCTCACGCAGCCCGAACTCGGACACTTCCGCAAAGCCGGTGTAACACCCAAGCGCCACTTGGCCGAGTTCAAAGGATTTGGTAGCCAGTATGCCCTCGGCGACACCATCGGCGCCGACTTCTTCAGCGAAGCCGACTTCGTCGACGTCGTAGGAACATCGAAAGGTAAAGGCTACCAGGGCGTCGTTAAGCGTCACGGCTTCGGCGGCGTAGGCCAGAGCACTCACGGCCAGCACAACCGTCTGCGCGCCCCCGGTTCGGTAGGTGCCTGCTCGTATCCCGCCAAAGTGTTCAAAGGAATGCGCATGGCCGGCCAGACAGGCAACGAACGCGTTACCGTCCAAAACCTTCAAGTTATCAAAGTGATACCTGAGCACAACATCATCATGATCAAGGGCTCCATCCCCGGCTGCAAAGGTTCAATCGTCTTAATTGAGAAATAAACATGGAACTCGCAGTATACAACCAGCAAGGCCAGGATACAGGCCGCCGCGTAAACCTCAACGACGAGGTATTCGCAATCGAGCCGAACGAGCACGCCCTTTATCTCGACGTTAAGCAATACCTTGCCAACCAACGCCAGGGCACACACAAATCGAAAGAGCGCAGCGAAGTGAGCGGCTCGACCCGCAAGCTCCACAAGCAGAAAGGCGGCGGCGGAAGCCGTATCGGCGACATCAATTCGCCCCTTCTCGTAGGCGGCGGCCGTGTTTTCGGTCCCCGTCCCCGCGACTACCGCTTCAAGCTCAACAAAAAGCTCAAAGACATCGCACGCCGCTCGGCTCTCAGCCTCAAGGCTGCCGCCGGCGAAATCATCGTTGTCGATACGGTAAACTTCGAAGCACCCAAAACTAAAGAATACGTAAAATTTGCTAAAAATCTTAAAGTAGACGGCAAGAAAGTACTCCTCGTTTTGGCAGACAAAAATAATAACGTATATTTGTCGATGCGTAACGTGCCCGATGCCAAAATCATGACAGCATCGGACATTAACACGTATGCCGTGCTCAACAACAACGCACTCGTCCTCTCAGAGGCGAGCGTCGAAGTACTCAACAAAATTTAATCCACCCCGAAAGGTAAGACATAATGGAAATATCGATTAAACCTATCATTACCGAAAGAGCAACCAAGCTTTCCGAAAAGCGCAATTGCTACACTTTCCGCGTGTCGCCCGACGCTGACAAACGCCAGATAAAAGCTCTCATCGAGCAGCTCTACGGCGTGAAGGTGGAAAGCGTGAACACCGCAGTAATGCGCGGCAAAAACAAATCGCGCTGGACTAAGAGCGGCCTCATCAAAGGCCGCACCGACCGTTGGAAAAAAGCCTACGTAAAAGTAGCCGACGGACAGTCTATCGAATTCTTTAGCAACATCTGATAAAAATGGCAGTAAGAAAATTCAAGCCCACAACCCCGGGCCAACGTCACAAAGTCATCGGTGTGTTCAAAGGTACAATCACTGCTACCACACCGGAAAAATCTCTTACAGTCGGTAAACGCGCCTCCGGCGGCCGCAACAACGAAGGCCACCTCACCACTCGCTACCTTGGTGGTGGGCACAAACGTAAATACCGTATCATAGACTTTAAGAGAAATCGCGACGGAATACCTGCAGTAGTGAAAACTATCGAGTACGACCCCAACCGCTCGGCCCGCATAGCACTGCTGTACTACGCCGACGGCGTCAAAACCTACATCATCGCCCCCAACGGCCTTGAAGTAGGCGCTACGCTGCTCAGCGGTCCCGACGCAGCACCCGAAGTCGGAAACGCACTCCCCCTGAGCAAAATCCCCGTCGGTACCGTTATACACTGCATCGAACTCCGTCCCGGCCAGGGAGCCTTCATGGCACGCTCGGCCGGCACTTTCGCCCAGCTCGTTTCCCGCGAAGGAAACTACGCTATCATCAAATTACCTTCTGGCGAAACCCGTAAGGTACTCGCCGAGTGCAAAGCCACTGTCGGCACCGTCGGCAACAGCGAGCACTCACTCGAACGCTCAGGCAAAGCCGGCCGCTCTCGCTGGCTCGGCCGCCGTCCCCGCAACCGCGGCGTCGTGATGAACCCTGTCGACCACCCCATGGGCGGTGGCGAAGGCCGCGCTTCGGGCGGACATCCGCGCTCGCGCAAGGGTCTCTACAGCAAAGGCCTCAAGACACGCGCGCCCAAGAAGCTGTCCAACAAGTATATTATCGAGAGAAGAAAAAAGAAGTAATCTGAAATAGCAAGCAAATATGAGCCGTTCATTAAAAAAAGGTCCTTTCATCAGCGTAAAGCTCGAAAAGAAAGTGGCCGCCATGGCAGCCTCCGGCAAAAGCAACGTCATCAAGACCTGGAGCCGCGCTTCCATGATTGCCCCTGACTTCGTCGGCATGACATTTGCTGTCCACAACGGCAACAAATTCATCCCCGTTTACGTCACCGAAAACATGGTAGGCCACAAACTCGGCGAGTTCGCCCCCACGCGCACTTTCCGCGGCCATGCCGGAAACAAGAAAAAATAAGGGCCGATAACTATTAACCATCGAATTAAAGACGACTAAAATACAATGGGTGAAAGAAAAAGATTATCAGCCGACCGACGCAAGGAGGAAAACAAGAGCATAGCTTTCGCAAAGCTCCTCAACGTGCCCACCTCCCCCCGCAAAATGCGTCTGGTAGCCGACATGGTACGCGGCAAAGAAGTGTTCCGCGCACTCGGCATACTCAAGTTCTCCAATAAAGAAGCAGCCGCACGCCTCGAGAAACTCGTCCGTTCGGCCGTGGCCAACTGGGAACAGAAAAACGAGCGCAAAGCCCAAGACGGCGAGCTCTACATAAGCACCATTTACGTCAACTGCGCCCCCATGCTCAAGCGCCTCCGCACAGCCCCCCAGGGCCGCGGATACCGCATCCGCAAACGCGCCAACCACGTTACAGTGATTGTTGACACTATCGATAACAAAAATAATACCGAGGCATAAGACATGGGACAGAAAGTAAATCCTATTAGCAACCGCCTGGGCGTAATCCGCGGCTGGGACTCCAACTGGTCGGAAAAAGGTAAATACCCCGACAACATCCTCGAAGACTACAAACTCCGCGAATACCTCAACGTGCGCCTGGCTAAATGCAGTGTCTCGCGTATCGTTATCGAGCGCACGCTCAAGCTAATCACAATCACCGTCTGCACCTCACGCCCCGGCCTCATCATCGGCAAGGGCGGACAGGAAGTCGAAAAGCTCAAAGAAGAGCTCAAGAACGTAACCGACAAAGACGTCCAGATCAACATCTACGAAGTAAAACGCCCCGAGCTCGACGCCGAAATCGTCGCAGCCACCATCGCACGTCAGATTGAAGGCAAAGTGGCATACCGCCGCGCCGTCAAGATGGCAGTCGCATCAACCATGCGTGCCGGTGCCGAAGGCGTCAAAGTGCAGGTAAGCGGCCGTCTCAACGGCGCTGAAATCGCACGCTCCGAAATGTTCAAAGAAGGCCGTACACCGCTGCACACCCTCCGTGCCGACATCGACTACGCTCTCGTCGAAGCACACACCAAAGTCGGTGTAATCGGCGTGAAAGTATGGATTTGCCGCGGCGAAGTTTACGGCAAGCGCGACCTCGCACCTTCGTTTACGAACAACCAGAAAGAAGGCCGCGGTGCCGGCGCCGGTAAAGGAAGAGAGCGCCGCAACGGTTTCCGCTCTTCCAAAAACAACCGTTAAACTCTGAAAGCACAACACAATGTTACAGCCTAAGAAAACAAAATTCCGCCGCGCCCAAAAAGGCCGCATGAAAGGCAACGCCCAGCGCGGCAACCAGCTCGCTTTCGGCTCTTTCGGCATCAAGACTCTCGAGTCAAAATGGATTACAGGCCGTCAGATTGAAGCAGCCCGTATCGCCGTGACACGTTATATGCAGCGTCAGGGTCAAATCTGGATTCGCATCTTCCCCGACAAGCCTATCACCAAGAAACCGGCCGAAGTCCGAATGGGTAAAGGTAAAGGTTCGCCCGAAGGCTTCGTGGCTCCCGTAACCCCCGGACGTGTAATCATCGAAGTCGAAGGCGTAAGCTACGACATCGCAAAAGAAGCGCTCCGCCTCGCAGCACAGAAGCTGCCCGTAATCACAAAATTTGTGGTGCGTCGCGACTACGACCCTACCCAAAACGTGTAATTAAGCTATGAAGAAAGAAGAAATCCGCGAAATGTCCACCGCAGACCTCCGTGAGCGCCTCGCACAGATGGAGAAAGAATACCTCCAGGCACGCATGAACCACGCAGTAACTCCGCTGGACAACCCCGCAAAGCTCACAGCCGACCGCCGCATGATAGCCCGCGTCAAGACCGAGCTCCGTCAGCGCGAACTCAACAACAAATAAGCAACGCCAACAATGGAAGAAAAACGTAACTTACGCAAAGAGCGCATCGGCGTGGTCTCCAGCAACAAGGGCGACAAGACAATCACTGTCACCGTAAAATGGAAAGAAAAACATCCCATCTACGGCAAATTCGTCAATAAGACCAAAAAATACCACGCGCACGACGAAAACAACGAATGCTCTATCGGCGACACTGTACGTCTGATGGAGACTCGCCCCCTCTCCAAGACAAAACGCTGGAGATTAGTAGAAATCATCGAAAAAGTTAAGTAAAAAATGATACAGACCGAATCACGCCTTAACGTTGCCGACAACTCCGGTGCAAAGGAAGTGCTCTGCATCCATGTCCTTGGCGGAACAGGCCGTCGCTACGCTTCCGTAGGCGACGTCATCGTTGTCACAGTCAAGAACGCCCTCCCCGGTTCAGACGTCAAGAAAGGCACAGTATCACGCGCTATGGTGGTGCGCACAAAAAAAGAAGTGCGCCGTCCCGACGGGTCATACATCCGCTTCGACGACAACGCCTGCGTACTCCTCAAGAACGACGGCGACCTCCGCGGTACCCGCATCTTCGGCCCGGTAGCCCGTGAGCTCCGCGCCAAAAACATGAAGATTGTGTCGCTCGCGCCAGAAGTACTTTAACAAAACCATTCAATCAACCGCAATGAGCAAGATACACATCAAAAAAGGCGACACCGTCTACGTCCTGTCCGGCGAAGACAAAGGCAAGACCGGACGCGTGCTCGCCGTGCTCCGCGACAAAGACCGCGCCATCGTCGAAGGCGTCAACATTGTCACAAAGGCTACAAAGCCCACAGCACAATATCCCCAGGGCGGCCTCGTAAAAAAAGAAGCCCCCATACACATCTCCAACATCAACCTGGTCGACCCCAAGACCGGAAAGCCAACCCGCATCGCAATCAAACGCGAAAACGGCAAAGCTGTTCGCATCTCTAAAAAATCCAATCAGGAAATCAAATAATGAGCACATCACTGCAAAAAGACTACAAGGAGCGCATAGTTCCGGCTCTCGAGCGTGAGTTCAACTACACCACCGTGATGCAGGTGCCCCGTCTGGAAAAGATTGTAATCAACCAGGGCATCGGCGCTGCCACGCAGGACAAGAAACTCATCGAGACTGCCATCAACGAGCTTACCGCAATCACAGGCCAGAAAGCCGTGGCTACGCTCTCGAAGAAGGACATCTCCAACTTCAAGCTCCGTAAAAAAATGCCCGTGGGCGTGCGTGTAACACTCCGCCGCGACAAAATGTACGAATTCCTCGAACGCCTCGTCCGCGTCGCCCTTCCGCGTATCCGCGACTTCAAAGGCATCGAAGGCAAACTCGACGGAAGCGGCAACTACACCCTGGGCATCACCGAGCAGATTATCTTCCCCGAAATCAACATCGACAACATCAACAAGCTCATGGGCATGAACATCACATTCGTGACCTCGGCAAACACCGATGAAGAAGGTTACGCTCTGCTCAAGCACTTCGGTCTTCCCTTCAAAAACGCAAAAAAATAATCAAGACACCGTATGGCTAAAGAATCAATGAAAGCCCGCGAGGTGAAGCGTGCACGTCTATGCGCAAAATACGCACAGCGCCGCGCCGAGCTCAAGAAAATCGTCAACGCCGGCGTCGAAGACTCCGACGAGAAGCGTGCGGCAGCCTATGAGGCAGCCCAGGAGCTCCAGAAGCTTCCCAAGAACTCATCCTATATCCGCAAGCACAACCGCTGCTCAATCACCGGCCGTCCAAAAGGATATATGCGTCAGTTCGGTATCTCGCGCATTCAATTCCGCGAAATGGCCTCTGCAGGCCTCATCCCCGGAGTAAAAAAGGCAAGCTGGTAAAATCCGCTCTCCCCGGCTTGCCGTTTTCGGGCAAGCGGCCACGCCTCAATCCGCCAATGGCCGACATTAGGCGCCGCCGTAAAAGAGAGTATTAAATATTGTTGGGCAATCCGGCCCAATCAATTTAAACACCAATATCAAATGACTGACCCTATAGCAGATTATCTCACAAGATTGAGGAACGCTATCAAAGCCAACCACCGTGTGGTGGAAGTTCCGGCCTCAAACTTGAAGAAGGAAATCACAAAGATTCTCTTCGAACAAGGCTATATACTTAACTACAAGTTTATAGACGGCGAAAACACTCAGGGCACAATCAAAATCGCCCTCAAATACGACCCGCAGGACCGCGTAAACGCCATCAAAGGCCTCAAACGCGTATCTCGTCCCGGTCTTCGCCAGTACACCGGCTACAAAGACATGCCCCGTGTCCTCAACGGACTCGGCGTAGCCATCCTTTCAACATCGAAAGGCGTCATGACAAACAAAAAAGCGGCCGACCTCAAAATCGGCGGCGAAGTACTGTGCTACATTTATTAATCAACCCTCAACAACACTACCACTATGTCAAGAATAGGTAAAGCACCCATAGCCATCCCGGCAGGCGTGACCGTGACGGTTGATGAAAAGAGCAACGTCGTGACCGTCAAAGGAAAATACGGTGAACTCAGCCAGAAAGTCAACCCCGACCTCAAAGTCACCGTCGAAGACAACCACGTGCACGTGACACGTCCCAGCGACGACCGCGAACACCGTGCACAGCACGGCCTCTACCGTGCACTCATACACAACATGGTAGAAGGCGTGCACCAGCGCTACCGCAAAGAAATGGAGCTCGTCGGCGTAGGTTACCGCGCCGCTGCCACCGGACAGGTTCTCGAACTCGCCCTCGGCTACTCCCACGCAATATATCTCAAACTGCCCCCCGAGGTGGCAGTAGAAGCAAAGACCGAACGTAACAAAAACCCGCTCATCATACTCGAAAGCCAGGACAAACAGCTCCTCGGCCAGGTGTGCGCGAAGATACGCTCGTTCCGCAAGCCCGAACCCTATAAAGGCAAAGGCATCAAGTTCGTCGGCGAAATTATCCGCCGCAAGTCCGGCAAGAAGGCCGGTGCCAAATAATCATTAAGCCCACAGTCATGATTTCAAAGATACAAAGACGAAACAAAATCAAGACGCGCATCCGTGGCAAAATCTCCGGCACCGCCGAGCGTCCCCGCATGACCGTCTTCCGCAGCAACAAGCAAATCTACGTCCAGCTCATCGACGACCTCGCAGGCCGCACTCTCGTTGCCACTTCCTCAAAAGGCATCGACCAGAAGGCCACTAAAAGCGAAATCGCCGCTATGGTTGGCACCGCAATCGCTGCAAAGGCTCTCGAAGCCGGCATTACAGAAGTAGTATTCGACCGCAACGGCTACCTTTTCCACGGCCGTGTTAAATCCCTCGCTGATGCTGCACGCAGCGCCGGCCTCAAATTCTGATAAACTATGGCTAAAAGAAACAATAGAGTGAAATCGGCCGGCGACCTCGAACTCAAAGACCGCCTCGTTGCCATCAACCGCGTTACAAAAGTGACAAAAGGTGGCCGTGCCTTTACATTTGCAGCCATCGTCGTTGTCGGTAACGAAGACGGCATCGTAGGCTGGGGCCTCGGCAAAGCCAACGAAGTGCAGGCAGCTATCGCAAAAGGCGTCGAAGCAGCCAAAAAGAACCTCATCCGCGTGCCCGTGCACAAAGGCACCATACCTCACGAACAGGCTGCCAAGTTCGGCGGCTCGCGCATCATCCTCAAGCCCGCCTCACACGGTACCGGCGTGAAGGCCGGCGGTGCCATGCGTGCAGTCCTCGAAAGCGTAGGCATAACCGACGTCCTTGCAAAATCCAAAGGTTCGTCCAACCCCCACAATCTTGTCAAGGCAACCATCGCAGCCCTCGATGAAATGCGTTCGCCGGCCCAGGTGGCTCAGAACCGCGGCATCTCGGTAGAGCAAGTGTTCAAAGGCTAAAACTTAAAAAAACACTTACAATGGCACAAATCAAAATAACACAGATAAAAAGCCGCATCAACTGCCCGATGGTGCAGAAACGCACCCTCGATGCCCTCGGCCTAAAGAAAATGCACCACACCGTTGTCAAAGAAGACACCCCCTCGGTGATGGGCATGGTTAACAAAGTTCGCCACTTGGTAGAAGTGACAAACGCTTAAAAACATACGACAATGAACTTAAGCAATCTCAAACCAGCTCCAGGCTCCGTTAAACGTAGCACTCGCATAGGCCGTGGCCCGGGTTCCGGCAAAGGCGGCACATCGACCCGCGGCCACAAAGGCGCAAAATCCCGCTCGGGATACAGCCGTAAAATCGGCTTCGAAGGCGGTCAGATGCCCCTTCAGCGCCGTCTCCCCAAATTCGGCTTCAAGAATATCAACCGTGTTGAGTACAAAGCTATCAACCTCGACCTGATTTCGGCTCTCGCCGAAGCGCGCAAACTCCAGAAAATCGGTGTCGAAGAGCTTCGTCAGGCCGGCTATCTCCGTCGCGGACAATTGGTGAAAATCCTCGCCAACGGCACCGTGGCAACTCCCCTCACCGTTGAAGCCAACGCATTCTCCGCTGCCGCAAAAGCAGCAATCGAAGCAGCTGGTGGAACAGCTCAAACAATCTAACTATGAGATTTATAGAAACCCTCAAAAACATCTGGACCATCCAGGAGCTCCGCAAGCGCCTGCTCATAACACTACTGCTGGTATTCATATACCGGCTGGGGTGTTATGTGGTGCTTCCGGGCATCTCGCCCGCCGACATCGACGCCCTTGCCAACTTCACAAACAAGAGCGGTCTGATGCAGCTGCTGGATATGTTCTCGGGAGGCGCGTTCTCGCAAGCCTCAATCTTCGCCCTGGGCATCATGCCATATATCACGGCGTCGATTGTCATACAGCTCTGCGGAATGATTCTCCCCTCATTCCAGAAAATGCAGCGCGAAGGTGAAAGCGGACGTCAGAAACTCAACCAGTACACCCGCTACCTCACCGTGCTCATTCTCTTCCTTCAGGCGCCTGCCTACCTTGTCAACCTTCAGGTTCAGGTAAACAGTGCCGCTAACGGAAGCACTCTACAGCTCGGTTTCTGGACTGTCGCCTACCTCACCGTCATCCTTGCCGCAGGCTCCATGTTCATCATGTGGCTCGGCGAGCGCATCACCGACCGTGGCATAGGCAACGGTATCTCATTCATCATCCTGGTAGGTATCATAGCACGTCTCCCGGGAGCGCTCTACTACGAATTCATCAGCCGTCTCCCCGGAGCATCCGGCAGCCAGGGCGGTCTGGTCATGTTCATTGTAGAAGTGGTCCTGCTGTTCGCCGTCACCGTCGGTGCGGTATTGCTTGTGCAGGGAACACGTAAAGTGCCCGTGCAGTATGCAAAACGCATCGTAGGCAACCGCCAGTACGGAGGCGCACGCCAGTACATACCCCTCAAAGTGAACGCCGCAGGCGTCATGCCCATCATCTTCGCGCAGGCAATCATGTTCATACCCATGACCCTTGCCGGTTTCCGCGGAGGCGAAAGCGGCTTCATGCACGCCTTCACCGACATCAACAGCTTCTGGTATAACTTCATCTTCTTCATCCTCATCGTGGCCTTCACATACTTCTATACCGCCATCACGGTGCGTCCCACCCAGATGGCCGAAGACATGAAGCGCAACAACGGATTTATCCCCGGAGTCAAACCCGGCAAGAAGACAGCCGAATACCTCGACGCCATCATGTCGCGCATCACACTTCCCGGCTCTATCTTCCTCGGCATCGTGGCCATCCTTCCGGCTTTTGCCCGTTTCTTCGGCATCAGCCAGAACTTCGCCCAGTTCTTCGGCGGCACATCGCTGCTGATTATGGTCGGAGTAGTGCTCGACACCCTCCAGCAGATAGAATCGCATCTGATGATGCACCACTACGACGGCCTGATGAAAGAAGGCAAAATCAAAGGCCGCACAACCGGCCAGGCCTATTGACCGGCAGCGTTAACCCCAAGGATTAAGAAATCAGATATCTGAATGATTTATCTTAAAACACCGGAAGAAATCGAAACCATGCGCGCCGCTACCACCCTGGTGTCGCAGACACTCGGCGAAGTGGCACGCTGGATAGAACCCGGAGTAAGCACACGCAAGCTTGACACCATTGCCCGGGAGTTCATCCTGGACAATGGCGGCAAGCCAGCATGCCTCGGCTACGAAGGATTTCCCGGTACGCTCTGCATCGAAGTCAACGAGACCGTGGTGCACGGCTTCCCCTCCGACCGCATCCTTGTCGACGGCGACATTGTCGGCATCGACACCGTGGTCGAGAAAGACGGTTTCATGGGCGACTCGTGCTATACTTTCGCCGTAGGCACAATCTCGCCCGAGAAAAAAGCCCTCTGCCGCACCACACGCGAGGCACTCTACGTAGGCATCGAAGCCGCAAAGCCCGGTGCACGCGTAGGCGACATCTCCAATGCCGTCCAGACCTACTGCGAACGCCGCAACTACTCGATAGTGCGCGAAATGACAGGCCACGGCATCGGACGCAAAATGCACGAAGCCCCCGAAGTGCCCAACTACGGTCGCCGGGGAATCGGCCCTCGCCTCCAGAACGGCATGTGCATCTGCATAGAACCGATGGTGAACATGGGCAGCCGCAACATAGTGATATCGCCCGACGGGTGGCAATGCCGCACACGCGACAACAAACCTTCGGCACACTATGAGCACACCCTCGCTTTCATCGGCGACAAAGCAGAAGTACTCACCACATTCGACTATATCCATCAGGCGATAACAGATAAATTTATTTGACAACCAATCTATGGCAAAACAATCAGCAATCGAACAGGACGGGACCATCGTCGAGGCGCTGTCGAACGCAATGTTCCGCGTCGAACTTGAAAACGGCCACGAAATCACCGCCCATATCTCCGGCAAAATGAGGATGCACTACATCAAAATCCTCCCCGGCGATAAAGTGCGTGTCGAGATGTCGCCCTACGACCTATCCAAAGGACGTATTGCTTTCCGCTATAAATAATCGAAAAAACTAAAAGATATGAAAGTAAGAGCTTCCGTCAAGAAACGCACTCCCGACAGCAAAATCGTCCGCCGAAAAGGACGACTCTACGTCATCAACAAAAAAAATCCCAAGTACAAACAACGTCAAGGATAATTCAATTATTTTTGAATAAACAATAAGCTGACACAAACATGGCAGTACGTATAGTGGGAGTCGACCTCCCCCAGAACAAAAGAGGTGAAATCGCCTTGACATACATCTTCGGCATCGGCCGGAGCGCCGCCAAAACGATACTCGACAAAGCAGGCATCGATGTGAACATCAAAGTCAAAGACTGGACTGACGACCAGGCCGCAAAAGTCCGTGAGATAATAGGCTCAGACTACAAAGTCGAAGGCGACCTCCGCAGCGAAATCCAGCTCAACATCAAACGCCTTATGGATATCGGCTGCTACCGCGGCATCCGTCACCGCAACGGCCTCCCCGTGCGCGGACAAAGCACAAAGAACAACGCACGCACCCGAAAAGGCCGCAAGAAAACCGTTGCTAACAAGAAGAAAGCTACTAAATAATAAATCAACATGGCAAAAAAAACAGTCGCAGCTAAGAAGAGAAACGTCAAAGTCGGCGCAGAAGGCCAGCTTCACGTTCATTCATCTTTCAACAACATCATCGTTTGCCTTGCCAATAGCGAAGGACAAGTCATCTCATGGTCATCGGCCGGCAAGATGGGTTTCCGTGGCTCGAAGAAAAACACACCCTATGCAGCACAGATGGCAGCACAGGACTGTGCCAAGGTCGCCTATGACCTCGGTCTCCGCAAAGTGAAGGCATACCTCAAAGGCCCCGGAAACGGACGCGAATCGGCTGTCCGCACAATCGACGGCGCAGGCATCAAAGTGACCGAAATCATCGACGTCACTCCGCTGCCCCACAATGGCTGTCGTCCTCCCAAAAGAAGAAGGGTATAAAATCAGTGAGGCAAGCCGCCGCTACAAGCAATGGCGGCAGCCGACTCTACTTTCACTTTTAGTATATAAACCAAACAACAAACACTTCGGGTAAGCCCGTCCCGGCCGGCAAGCCAGTGCCGGCGACAGCGGGAAGGCGATAAAAGGCTGCCGCAGCCATCATCCGATGGCAACATGCACTCCAAAGGCGAATAGACCATATTTCAGTCACCTCTCTATGGTCGCGGCTGCGCCGGAAGAATGCCGCACCTAAGACAACGCCGGGCAAACCCCGATAAACTGATTTTTACTACAATGGCAAGATATACAGGTCCCAAGACCAAAATAGCCCGTAAATTCGGCGAACCCATCTTCGGCGAAGACAAAGTACTCGCACGCCGCAACTTCCCCCCGGGCCAGCACGGCGCCAACAAACGCCGCAAAACCTCCGAGTACGGTGTACAGCTCCGCGAAAAGCAGAAAGCCAAATACACCTACGGAGTGCTCGAGCGCCAGTTCCGCAACCTTTTCGAGAAAGCTTCGCGCCTCAAAGGTATCACCGGTGAAATCCTTCTCCAGCTTCTCGAAGGCCGTCTCGACAACGTCGTTTACCGCCTCGGCATAGCCCCCACACGTGCTGCCGCACGTCAGCTGGTGCTCCACCGCCACATCATTGTCAACGGTGCCGTAGTGAACATTCCCTCCTACGCAGTCAAGCCCGGCGACGTAATCGGTGTGCGCGAACGCAGCAAATCGCTCGAAGTAATCGCCGACGCCCTCGCAGGCTTCAACCACAGCAAATATCCCTGGATTGAATGGGACGAAGCCACCAAGAGCGGCAAGTTCCTCCACGTGCCCGCACGCGAAGACATCCCCGAGAACATCAAGGAGCAGCTGATTGTCGAGCTCTACTCTAAGTAATAATATCCAAATCAAAAGGTCCATGGCTATATTAGCATTCCAAAAACCTGAAGAGGTAATAATGGTAGAAGCCGGCAACTTCTACGGCAAATTCGAGTTCAAGCCTTTGGAACCCGGCTATGGCATCACCGTGGGCAACGCCCTCCGTCGCGTGCTGCTTTCGTCACTCGAAGGCTTCGCGATTTCGTCGATAAAAATCGACGGCGTTAAAAGCGAATTCGATGCCGTGCCCGGCGTAAAGGAAGATGTCACAAACATCATCCTCAATCTCAAGCAGGTCGACCTCAAGCAAAAGGTCGAAGACACAGAATTTGAGCGCGCCACCATTACCGTTTCAGGTAAAGAAGTGTTCACGGCCGGCGACATTGCCAAGGCTCTCACGGGATTCGAGGTCATGAATCCCGACCTGGCGATATGTCATTTGGATCACGACGCAAGTTTCACAATCGTACTGACCATCAACAAAGGGCGCGGATGGGTGCCGGCTGAGGAAAATGTAACACCTCAGGACGACATCAACACCATCGCAATCGACTCCATCTACACCCCTATCAAGAACGTCAAATACACAGTCGAAAACTACCGCGTAGACCAGAAAACCGACTACGACAAACTTACCCTCGAGATAAGCACCAACGGCTCCATCCTGCCAAAGGATGCTGTCAAAGAAGCTGCAAAAATACTGATTTATCACTTCATGCTCTTCTCTGACGAGAAAATTACCCTCGAAACATCCGAACCCGACCCGGGCGAGGAATTCGACGAAGAAGTGCTCCACATGCGACAGCTCCTCAAATCGAAGCTTGTCGACATGCAGCTCTCCGTGCGCGCTCTCAACTGCCTAAAGAGCGCCGAGGTAGAAACTCTCGCCGAACTGGTGGTATTCAACAAAACCGATTTGCTCAAATTCCGCAACTTCGGCAAAAAGTCCCTCGTCGAGCTCGAAAGTCTCCTTACGAGCCTGAACCTTTCGTTCGGCATGGACATCTCAAAGTACAAACTCGATAAAGAATAATCAACGATGAGACACAATAAAAAATTCAATCACCTTGGCCGCAAAAAAGCACATCGTGCCTCGCTGCTCGCCAATATGACCATCTCGCTCATCTTCCACAAGCGCATCAACACAACGGTGGCAAAGGCTAAAGCACTCCGCATGTACGCCGAACC
Source organism: uncultured Muribaculaceae bacterium (assembly GCA_910583525.1). Taxonomy (GTDB): domain Bacteria; phylum Bacteroidota; class Bacteroidia; order Bacteroidales; family Muribaculaceae; genus CAG-873. The sequence continues at coordinate 49,271 of CAJTXL010000021.1, forward strand.
CATCATCAACCGCGCCAAAGAAGACACAATGGCCAACCGCCGTCTTGTCTTCAGCTATCTCCAGAACAAAGAGGCTGTCAAAATCCTCTTTCAGGACATAGCCGAAAAAATCGCCAACCGCCCCGGCGGATACACCCGCATCCTCAAGACAGGCAACCGCCTTGGCGACAACGCCGCAACATGCTTCATCGAACTGGTCGACTACAACGAGGCCATGCTCAAAGACAGCAAAGAAACAAAGGCAAAGACACGCCGTTCACGCCGCAAATCAGCCGCTCCTGCCGCTGAAGCCGCTCCCGAGAACCCCGTGGCCGAAGCTGCTGCCGAAGAAAAAGAACTTCCTGCCGCAGAATAAGCCTTTGGCTCAACATAACGACGAAAGAAGATGCGCCCTCGAAGGTGCGTCTTCTTTCGTTTTTAAACAAGCTCTTATACATTTGGCATTCTCGCCCCGAAACATTATTTTTGCGTCAAAAATCAGCATGCTATGATTGAAGAAATACTCAGGCACAACCGCGAATTCGTGGCATCGCGTGCATATGAGCGCTATGCGACATCGAAATACCCCGACAAGCGCATCGCCATAGTCACATGTATGGACACCAGGCTTGTCGAACTGCTGCCGGCCGCGCTCGGCGTCCGCAACGGCGACGTCAAAATCATAAAGAACGCCGGCGCAACAATAACCAACCCCTTCGACTCGACGATGCGCTCGCTCCTTGTCGCCGTCTACGAACTCGGAGTAGACGAAATCATGATTATCGGGCACACCGGCTGCGGCGTGCAGGGCATGGACGCTTCGCATATGCTCGGACTTATGCGCGAGCGTGGCATCGACGAAGAACACATCTCGCTCATGCGGCATTGCGGCATCGACCTCGACCGGTGGCTGCACGGTTTCGATGACACCTCCGCAGCCATTGCCGAGACTGTCGACCTTGTGCGCAACCATCCGCTTATGCCTTCAGATGTCCGCGTGGCCGGATATATAATGGACTCTGAAACAGGAGCCCTTGCCACTATCTGACAAAACGGGCCGATGTAGACAAACTGTCGAAAACTTTAGTTCGGTCTGTTCGTCAAAAGCCTGGCAAAATCACTATTTTTGCATTGAAGTCAAGATGACTTCATTGTTAATCATATAAAAATGGCCCGATACGACATATTTATTTCTTACCGGCGTGAAGGCGGCTATGAGACGGCACTTCCGATTGCCGAAAAACTGCGAGCCGCTGGTTACCGGGTGTTCTTCGACCTTGAGAGCATGAACGCCGGCAAATTCAACGAACAGCTGTTGTCGGTGATTGACGGGTGCAAAGACTTCATCCTGGTACTTCCGCCCCGAGCCCTCGAGCGCTGCTCCAGTCCTGATGATTGGGTGCGCCGCGAAGTGGAAGAAGCTTTGAGCCGGCGCAAAAATATAATACCCGTCATGCTCAGAGGCTTCGATTGGCCGTCGGAACTGCCCGAAAGTATGGCCGAGCTGCCAATGTACCAGGCCGTATCGGCCTCGGCTCCTGAATATTTCGACATGTCGGTCAAGCGCCTGGTGTCATATCTCAAAAGCCGTCCGCACCGTTTTGTGCGCAAGACGCTGTTGCCGCTTGCCGTCGTGGCTATCATCGTGGCTGTTGTAGGCTTGGCATGTTATTTGGGCCTGCGATGGACGGCGACACCTTTCTTGAAAGAGGTCGCATCGTATGAAACCTATGCCTTGGGCGTAATACACGAGATGGGGCAGGCAAACGAGTCGTTCAGGCAGCATTGGGACGAATATATCGGACAGAGGCAGGCGGTAGATGTATCCCGTCGGGAGCGTCTCGACAGAGACTTCATAGAAAGCATCGATGCCCACTACATCCCCATGGTCGAGTCGGCCGCAGCGAAGTTCACGGCTAAATTCAGCGATTTTTCGGCTTATGAAAGGTGGATGCTCGGCATGTATGATGTCGACCCTCAAGATATAAGCGCCATTGCACTTTTGGTGGCGGCCGATGAAGAAGAAATCGTGTCGAACATGAAATCTGTAGGGCAGAGGGTTTCAGACGGCTTCTTGAACCCTACTGTGGTGAAGTCTGTCAACGGCTCTTTTGAAATCGGACGGGCAAGTCTCAACGTGTCTTACTACTCATTTCTTGCAGAAATGGCAAAGCTCCCGTCGAGGGCTGTAGGCAGTTTTGAAGAGATTGGCAACCATTGGACATTGTTCCCGTCAGGAGTGCCCCTCAACCTGCCGTCGAAAGAATATGAGGCCATGGCAGTGCGGGAAACAAACCGCATGGAGCAACTTATAAATACTTTTGCGTCGAGCATAAACGCCACAGACATTGAAGTCGCAGCCTTGGAAGAACGTCTCGACAGCCTCGACGGTAAAATTTCGAACCGACAGCCTTCGGTGGATGAAGTGGAGCAGCGCAAGAAGCATATAGCGCAGCTCGGAAAGGATGTCGAGGCTTCTGCTGCAAAACTTGACGAAGCCAAGAAGTCCGTATTGGAGATATATGAAAGGATAAAGGAAAAAGATAGATTAGACCCGTCTGACGACCAATATCTGAAGTGGGGCAAAATCGTCCATTTTGCGACATTTATGGGAAAGGTCGCCGCGGACCGCCCCGTTCAGCTCGCCCAAGGCTACGAATCGCCGTTAGATATCGACGATATATCCGGGTATCTTTTTGGGATGCTCGACAGCTATGTGGCCGCGCATCCCGATGCCATTACATATGTGCCGTCGGTAAAGGCATTCTATAAAGACGTGGCAAACGGTCTCCGGCCGCTTTCAGGGCTTGTTGTCATGGGCTTTCAGGGCGGAGACCATCCTGTGTATGAAGCCGGCGACATAATCGTTGAGCGTAACGGGCACGATAGATTGTTCTCGTCGGACGATTTGACTGAAGCCTGCAAAGATAACCGTCTTGGCACCGTAGGCCTTCTGCGCCTCGAGGGCGGACACCTCAAAAAAGTTGAAACCGAGATGCCTGTCACGTCAGTGCTTACAGGTACTTTGCCTCTCAAAAACACCATTTGACAAATGAACAGCGACGTAATACGACTGCTGCCCGATTCGGTGGCGAATCAGATTGCCGCCGGCGAAGTCATCCAGCGCCCGGCATCCGTAATCAAGGAACTTGTGGAGAATGCCGTCGATGCCGGAGCTACCGAAATATCAATCATTCTCAAAGATGCCGGCCGCACCCTCATACAGGTGGTTGATAACGGCTGCGGAATGTCGCCCACCGACGCGCGCATGGCCTTCGAGCGCCATGCTACAAGTAAGATTTCAGCCGCCGCCGACCTCTACAGCCTGCACACAATGGGGTTCCGCGGCGAGGCATTGCCTTCGATTGCCGCTGTGGCGCAGATAGATTTGCGCACAATGCGCAAGGACGAAACCGTTGGCACGCGCCTGCTCATATCAGAGTCGAAGTTCGAGAGCCAGGAACCGGCATCATGTGTGCCCGGCACAAACCTGATGGTGAAAAACCTTTTTTTCCACATGCCGGCCCGGCGCAAGTTCCTCAAAAAAGACAGTGTCGAGCTAAGCCATATTCTCAGGGAGTTTGAACGTCTCGCGCTCGTAAACACAGGCATAGGCTTCACCCTCATCCACAATGACGTGACGCTGCACCAGTTCGGCCCGGGCACGTTGAAGCAGCGCATCGGCGCGCTTTTCGGAAAAAATCTCGAGAGCCAGCTCGCCGCCATCAACACCGAGACATCGTTGGTCAAAATCGACGGCTTCGTGGGGATGCCGCGTTTCGCGAAAAAACGCGGTGCGCAGCAGTTCCTGTTCGTAAACGGGCGCAACATGCGCCATCCCTTCTTCCACAAAGCCATCGTAAAGTGCTACGAGCAATTGATAGCGCCCGACTCGCAGCCCTCGTACTTCATCAATTTTGAGGTCGACCCGTCGACTATCGACGTAAACATACATCCGCAGAAGCACGAAATAAAGTTCGAGCACGAGCAGGCCATATGGCAGATACTTGAAGCCGCCGTGCGCGAGACACTCGGCAAGACACAGGCTGCCGGTGCGCTCGATTTTGACAGTGACGAAATGCCCGAGATACCGCTGTTCGACCCGTCGGCCGACACTAAAGCGCCCGACGAAGGTTTCGATGAGGCATACAACCCATTCCGCCCGGCCGCCGACAATGGACCGGCATCTTCGGCCGCCGCACGTTCGTGGCAGCCTGCGGTTAAGCGTCTGCCGCATGATTGGGATAAGCTCTACGACAATTTCGCCGGTAGGCGCGACGATGCCTATGTAGCCGGAACGCAGACGTTCGACCCCGTCGAGGCTGCCGGAACGCTCGATTTGGATAATGGGCCGCAGTCCCGACAGGCCGACGGCGAAAATCTTGCGTCGCCCTGTTTCCAGCTTCAAGGCTCGTATATAGTGAGCAGTTCGCATCGCGGAATACTTGTCATTTCGCAACGGCGTGCGCACATAAGGATACTTTATGAGCGCTATATGGCATCGATGCGTTCCGACACCATGGCATCGCAGTCGCTTCTGTTCGCCGAAGATTTCGAGATTTCGGCTTCGCAGAGCGCAATGCTCGAAACCATGCTTCCGCATCTTCAGTCGCTCGGTTTCAGGCTTGAGCGCATCTCATCGACCAACTGGAGCATTCCGGCAGTGCCGGCTCCTTTGGCAGGGGTCAGTCCTGTCGAGGTCATACTCGACCTCCTGGGCGATGCCGGTGCAGCTTCGGGCATTGAGGCCCTGCAGTCGCCTCTTGCGCTGTCTATGGCACGCCATTCGGCTGTATCCAACGGGCAGACCCTGTCGGCCGGCGAGATGGAGAACATTGTGGCCGACCTCTTCCGTTGCTCCGAACCGTCGTTTACTCCCGACGGACTGACGGTGATGACTGTTATCGACAATGATGAGCTTTCCGAGCGATTTAACGGCTGACCTGCAATGCACCGCCTGTTGCTGTCTTTATTCGCCGCATTCGCCTTATTGCCTGCCGTCGCCGTGCCGCAGTCGAAGGTCGAGGAGGCTCTTGCCGACCTTGACCGTGCCTTGGAGCACCGACGTACTTACATAGGCATGCGTCAGGCCGCTCTCGACAGCCTCGCCGGCTTGCGTCGTGAGTCGGGCGACAGCCTTCCGTTGCTTATGCGGCTCGCCGACGGCTACACATCGTTCAATAACGACTCCGCTTTGGTGTACCTTTCATATGGCATGGAGTCTGCCAATGGTGCAGAAGCATTGCCCTTCAGATGGAAACATGCTTCGTTGCTTCCGCTCGCCGGTTTTTTCGAGGAAGCCACCGGCGAATTCTATTCGATTGAGCCGGAAGGAGTGCCCGACAGCCTGCTTGTGTCGTACTATGACAGCGGCAGGCAGATGCACAGCTATATGGCGTCGTTCTACGGCATGTACCCCGACATCGCGGCCGAGCATAAGCGTCGTTCGCTCGACTATCAGGCCAAACTCCTTGAACTCTTGCCTAAGGGCTCGTCCGAATATAAGTTCAGGCAGGGCGAGTATTACTATCTGTCGGGTAAGCCCGAATTGGCACGGGTGATTCTTGGAGAGCTTGTCGACGACGAGCCTGCCGACAGCCATCTTCGGGCACGGGCCGCCCATCATCTGTCGTCTATGGCCCGGGCTTCGGGCGACACGGCTTCGTATGTCTATTATCTGGCAGTCTCTGCAACGGCCGATGTGCTCTCGGCGACCCGTGAAGTTTTTAGTGGTCGGAAGACTGCGAAATAATTGACAGACATAATTGTTACCATAGAG
>CAJTXL010000022.1 GCA_910583525.1 uncultured Muribaculaceae bacterium
CCTTAAAGTCCTTACAGCGTCAAAAAAGAGTTCTCCTGTACTCCTGTCCAAAAAACCAAAACCACTATGTTCTTTCTGAAAGCTTATGTCTTTCTGTCAAAGAACCTTAGTCCCTTTTGTTCTTATGTCTAACAAGGAAAGGGCCATGTTGTGCCGCCGGACCAAGAGCCGGCCCGACAATGCGTACCCACACAAGCAGGGAGAGAAAACGGCCGCGCCGGGCGCCGTTTTCTCTCCCTGTTTTTTATTGACAACGCAATCAGAACGGATAGCCAATGGCGAGATGGAACGCCAGCGAGTTGCCGAACGACTTCATATTGTAGTATCCGCCATGCCCGGTGTTATAAGGGGCGTGGATGCCGATGCCAAGGTCGCCACGCACTACAAGCATGCCTATGTCGAGCCTCAGTCCCACGCCTGTGCCGAGCGCAAGGTCTCGCAGGAACGTTTTGCCGCGTAGGGTGCCGCCGGGTCGCATATCGTCCGATTTCAACAGCCATACGTTGCCGGCATCGACAAAAAGAGCGCCGTGCACAGGTCCGAATATCGGGAAACGGTATTCCACGTTGGCCTCGAATTTGAATGTGCCCGTGCGGTCGAAGTTGTCCTCCGGCGAGCCTTCGGGGGCTTTATAGCTGCCGGGGCCTATCGAACGCACCGTAAATGCCCTTACTGAATTGGCGCCGCCGACATAGAATTGCTCGGCATACGGTACCTGCGTCGAGTTGCCGTAGGCGTGTGCCGCTCCGGCTGCTACACGGCTTACGAGCCAATGGTCGCCTTGACCGAGACGCCGACCCCATACGAGTTGGGTCTGACCTTTTACGAACTGTGAGAACGGTGTCCCGAATAGCTCTTTCTCGCCCTTCTTGCCTGCGGCGCGGTATATTGCCCAAAATACATTTCCGGCCTCCTGTATTGTGAATTGCCAGTTGATTGTATTGTTGCGGTTGATTTGTCGGTCGTATACATAGCTGTAGCTCATCTGAGGGATGAATTGGCTGCGGAAACTCTGGGCTACGGCCGGGTTGGCTTCCATGATGGAGTCAAAATCCGCTGTCGTGTGCATCAGGTTGGTATACGTCAGCTTGAAGAGGGTGAAGGTGTTCTGCACATGCCGGCGCACACGCCAGTCGTAATTGACCGATGCGTTGAATTGCGCCATCTTGAAGTAATGCGGCCGGTTGAGCAAATCGGCATTGAGCTGGAAACGCGTCCAGTTGAGCTGAAAGCGGCTACGGGGAATGAACTTCGGTGCAAGAAGCCGGGGGAAGGCCAGTGTCCCGGTCAGCCCGAACTCATAGGAGTTGAACACCGAACGGCGGCCGCTTCCTGTCTGCCACTCGTACGAGCCTGTCAGTTTCACCGACAGTTGTTCTCCGCCCCCGAAAAGGTTTTTGTTTGTCACACCGAAAGTCAGTCCCGGTCCTATGTAGCTGTTCGATTTGGACGATGCGTTGACTTCGAGCGTCGTTTCGAGCGGTGAGTCGAAAGTGCAATAGATGTCGACGTCGAGCTTATGCGACACTTTGTCTGTAGTGTCGGGCATCGCCTCTATGTTGACGGCATTGAAAATGCCGAGCCTTGATATGTTTGTCTGGGTGCGGTCCATGTTCCGCACCGAGAACAGGCGTCCGGGCCGGAATGTAATACACTCTGCAATGGAACTTTGGCGAAGCCTCGACGGCTTCATCTGTATCAAAGTCGCCCGGGGCAACGCTATGGTGTCGGGAGTTCCGCCGCCTTGGTTTCGTGCTACATGTATTGTGACCTTGCCCGTCGTATATTGTCGGGTGGCGAATGCAGGTATATTGGAAGCAAGGACCATTTTCAGCGATATGTGCTTGGGGCGAACTATGCTGTCGGCAAGATACTCTATGAAATCTGGTCGGAAATAATAGTAGCCGCGGTTGCGCAGCTTGTTTGTGATGCGTGTCCGTGCTGCCGACAGTGAATCGGTGCTATATTGGCGGTCGCTGCGGCTCAGATACGGGTCAATAGCCGCCAAAGAGTCTATTACAAACCCGAGCCGGGTATTGTTTTCGATTGGCATTACCGTATCTACAGGGTATGCGGTTCCGGGATAGACATCGTAGCGCACCTTGGCTTTCTTGCGGTTTTTGCCATGCACAAGGCTGTATGTTGCGGTGCCGCTGAAATATCCGTTGTTGTCGAGTATCTGCTCTATCATGTGGGTGCGTACTTCGGGCCGCACGTCAGAGATGAGCACGGGTTCTTCTACGAGTTTCTCATAAATCCAATGTTTGAAGCCGCTCGGAGGATTGGGCCAGTTGTTGTACACCCATAGTCCGAGTGGGAAGGGATAACGCCATTTCAGAAGCTTGAAATAGTTGTTGGGAGCAACATCGACGGCTTTCTTTATCTGAGAACTTATTTCAGGGGCGAGCTTGCCGCTGTCGGTGCGCGCTATGTCGATTTTTTTGATGCCGGTATATAGAATATCGTCATCAGGGATACGGCGCGTGGTAGAGCACGCGCACATCATGCCGGCAGCCACTATGACAGCCGCCAAGGCGAACTTCGCTGATAGTCTTTGCTTTTTCATTTTAGGGGCGTGTCATTGCTTGTTTTAATTCGGGCTTCGCGTTCATCGCGACGTCGCACTTGTCCGGGTGTCAGGAACATGTCGCCGAGACGGCGCAGTTTACGGCGGTACACGAAGCCGACACCTGTCTGTGTGATTTCTCCTTCGAGTATGCTCTCGTAGCCGGTATGTCTGAACAGACGCACATACATGGTGCGCTGCTGGTTGATGAAATACTCGAACGATATGTCATTTATGAGGTTCTGCGAGAAGTTTTCGTCGGCATTGGCGTCGGTGCTGTAGTTGCCGCCGACAACAATCTTGAACCTGTCGTTGAACAGTGATTTCGACACCTGGTAGGAGTAGCTTGTCGTGGTCGAGGTGTTGCCGCCGACGGTGCGGTCGTATTGGTCGATGCCGAACGACAAGTCTATGCCTTTGATGTTGCTTGCAGCCCAGGAGTTGATTTGCGATTCGAGGAATGAAAACAGAGGATTGCCCGAAAGCGATGCGTCGCCTTTCGTGCCGGGGCCTGTATATACATTATACAACAGCATGTTCATGGCCTGGTTGGCACGTTGCTCCGGCGACATCGACTCAAGTTCATTGGCTACCGTGAGGTCGTCTTTGGTGGAGAGGTCGAATGCCACATCCATACGGTTGAGTGTGCCGGTGACAGAAAGAATGACGTCGAAGTTCACCAGACGGGAATTTTGTCCGCTTTGTGTCACGTTAGCCTTTATCACGTCGGTAGCCCTGATATTGAGCGACGGATTCATCATGTCGCCGGTAAAGGCTATGTAACTGCCGTCGTCGAATGCGAAATTCTTTTCCGACATGAACGGGGGAGTGTAGCGCACATAGCCGTTGACAATGTCGAGACGCCCCTGCATGCGCCCGTTGTCGAGCGGTGACATTGTGTACGACAGCGAGCCGTTGCCTTGCACCTGAACCTTATTCGTGCCGTCGGCCGATAAATCGACATTGATTGTAGAGCCGTTCTCTACGTTGAGTGTCGCATCGAGGAACAGAGCCATCGATTTGTTGGCTATGCTGTCGGCGTCGAGAACGGCGAGCGAGTCGGTGAAATTCACGAATTTCACCATTTCACCGGCCGATTTGTTGGTTATGGCATTGGTGGCGTCGGGTATGACGTATGTCACATTCGTGCCCGGCATTATCGAAACATCGGCTCCGATGCGCAGCATCTGCATGCTGCCACGGGCGCTGGCATCAAGCGAAATAAGGGCTTTGCCGTAGACGTCGGCGCCTCGCTTGGCTCGTTTGCTGTTGACAATCATCATATTGTCGGCCTTTAGACCGAGATTGAGCCGCATGTCGGCCATGTCCGAAATATCTACCGTGCCGTCAACGTAGAGCGGATTGGCATTGCATGCCGTGATTGCGAAACGGTCGAAGCGTACGACACTCTTTTCTACAACGATAGGAGTTGTGCTGAACTTGTAGTCGGTACCTGTCATCGACAATGTCACGGCGGTAGAATCGAAATCGATTGTTCCGTCGATTATAGGCCTGGCGTCAGTGCCCGAAATCTTCATCTTGCCGTTGAGCATCCCCGAAACCCTGCCCGTGCCTTTCGGAAGGAACGGATTGACCGTCGCCAACGGGAAGCGTATCATTGCGAAGTCAAGGTCGAGTGGCGACGTAGCCGTACTATCGTTGAGCGCGCCCGACAGCGTCATTGTTTTTACTCCGTCTACATAGAGGTCGGCATTGGCATTGATTGTGCCTGATACATTTGCCGCTACATCGAAGTCGGCCTTGAAATCGGCCACTTTCTGTTTGCCGTAAATCAGATTGTTTACACTGGCGATGCCTTTGCCCACAAAGATTTTGTCTTGACGGTTTATGCGCATGTCGGCATTGATGTCGCCGTTGAGCGGTGGCGCAAACGGATTGAATGAAATCCAGTCGGCGATATGGATGTCGGTCAGTTGCACCACAAGGTCCTCCTGTACGTCGTTGTGTATGCTGTCTGTCTCTGCGGTTCCATGTTCAGTGAACAGTGCAAGAGAACTGTTGCCGCCGTGCATGCGCAGGTTGGCATCGACATGACCGTCAGGTATACGGTATTTTATGAAATTGTCGTTATTGACACTCCATTTCTGGTAGCCTATTATCGGTTCAGCCGGTTTTACCTGCACGGTCAACGTAGAGTCGGCATGCGAGGCTGTGGCTGCCAGGCCGAACTGAAATCCCGTCTTGCCTTTAAGGTTCTGTTGTGTCAGTCCTATGCCTCCGCGGTTGCCGTCGACACGGCCTATGATATCGACCTTGTGCCATTCGTCAAGGTTTCCCGGGCGGTTTTCCAATCCGGCGCCGAAATGCAGGTGTCCGCCATGCTGATGGGCGTCCAGATATAACGAGTCAAGCCGCATATCCCCGGTAACAAAACGTTTGGCCGAACCGTCGACGGTGAGTATGCTGTCGTTTTTGGCTGAAAGCTTAAATGAGCGTACCGACATCTTCGACGGCGCGAGTATGTCGTTGACAAGGTTTGAGCTGCCGCCGGCGACTTCAAGGACAAATTGCGGAAGGGTACGGCCTAAAGTATCCACATTAAGCATGTACGAGTCAATTTGTTCTGACAGCAACAATCCTGCTTGTCCAAACCGCGTCGCAAGGCTGTCGAGAGTGGATGGCGATGAAAACGATGCCCTGAGGTCGCGGTTGTGCACGTTCAGGTCCGTTAGCGTATCTGTGGCGTTCAGCGTGGCTTCAACGTCGGTTAGGCCTATTGTGCCGCCGGTACGGGTGTAGTAGAGGTCGTCAAGCACAAGGTGTGCCGAAATGTCGTTTTTGCCGGGACCTATGGTGGCGTCGGCCTTGGCCATAATTTCGACCGACGATGGCTCGGTGGCTAACTTTAGCGAATACAGGTCGATGTGGCGTCCGTCGACGGTGGCATTCCATGTATATGTGTTCCCGTCAAGATTGCCGTAAGCCTCGATACCCATGTCTGCCGCAGGATTGTCGGAGTTCAGCACCAGTCGTCCTTTGCCGTCGGCTATATTGGCGGTGAGCGTTATGTCGGTATATTCCACTCCTTGATAGAACGCCGAACTTACATTGGCTGCCAAATCGGCTTTCATTGCCTTGGAAAACAGGTCATAGCCATGGCCTTTGACATCGACTGTGGCCGATACGGCTCCTACCCCAAGCAGAGGCATGAAAGCTTCGACAGGGAAACGGCGTGCAGTCACCGATGCCTTGTAGTCTTCGGCGCGGCTGCTCCAGCGTCCGTCGAGCCGTATGTCGCCCTTGGCTGTAGATGCAAGCAGATTGCCGCTCACGGCTCCGCGTTGCATGGCTACACGTCCGTTTAGTGTCATTGGCGGAACATTGATGGTTTTGGCTGCGTCGGGGGCGAGAAATTGTTTCTTTATTCCGCTTACATTTATGATGTTGCCGCGAAGGGCAAGAGAGCCGCCGAGTTCATCGGGGTGCATCATATTCTCGACATAACCTGAAGCCGCAAGGCTTATGCACCGGTTAACCCGTAACGACAGCTCCTCGACATCAAGGTGGCCGGTAGTCCCCGCAACATCGACATCCAGCAGAATATTTTCGGCCGACGGAATGCCGGCCAGATAAGGTGAATATGCCGGAAACATCATACGCAGGTCTGCCGGAGCAAAAGCGCCGTCGAGTTTAAGGGCAAGCGGCAATGTCGGGTCTGACGCCATGTCGCCCATTCCCATAAGGCCATCGAACGAAGCCATAGTGCCCTCGGGTGTTGACAGATTGAACTCTTTGAAATTAAGTCCGACAGAATCAATGTCGAGAGTGCCGTCGACGGCGAGCTTCACGCCACATCGCTCTGTGCCCCGTATGCTGAGGGGGAGACGTACTTGTGTAGCCTGATTGAAGAAATTACGTAGACGCAGGTCGAAATCCGATACTTCGATATAGCTGAAATCGAGTCTCGGCATCGGTGTGGTGCCCGAAAGGGCGTATATGGCATGCGAATGAGCGAATGCAATGTTGTCTATTTCGACAGTCCACGGCGCGGAAGCTGTCGTAGTATCGGTCGGCAGGCTTTCGGGATAAGGGCCGGCTGCGGCTATGGCGGCAGAATCGGGGGTGATATAACGTGCATCGAGATATTCCCCTGAGAAATGCCCGAGTTTGACTTTTTGGTTATAAAGGTCTATAAGGCCGTCGGCAAGTTCTGCATCGGCTATTTGTGTGCTTAACGTGTCGATTGACGGCATAAGCCGCATCGTGTAGGTGAAATCATTGAGCTTTAGTCGCCCGAGCGCTATCGACATTTGCGTCGGGGGGGCCGGCGGTTGGGGGGCTGAGGTGTCAGGTTTCAGGAACAGTCCCATCCGGCCTCCTCTGATTATGCCGTCCTCAAGGCCGATGGACATGTCGGCAAGTGTCACCGTCACAGGGGAGAGCGCTATGCTGTCGGCAGCGACAGTCATATATAGGGTAGAGTCGGGCGAGCCTTGGCGGTACCTTACGCCTGTAAGCGCGGCATCGTTTACCTTGACGCGCCCGGCAAGTAAAGGTAAAAGTGCGATGTCGACGTCCGCGGTATTGGCGGCTACGAGCGTGTCGCCGTCCTGTGCCATTGCCAGACCGGCGACTTCGGCACGTAGTGGAAAATGCAGCCGGAACTTGTCGAGCGTCAGGCTTGTGCCGCTGACGTTCATTTTCTTAAGCACCGCTTCGCGTGCAATGTTCTGTGCCCATGGAGAATATAAAACGATAAGCAATCCACAGACAAGCAAAACAAGAGCAATCACCGAATAGGCGACCACTCTTATTGAAGAATATATCAAAACCTTAGCTTTCACTTTTAGCGTAATGTGATGAATTTGTCTTTAAAACCGCTAAGGAGAAGGTTTTGTTCGTCTATAGCTTGATAAGACTAACCTTTACACGAACATTTTTTATTTTGTGCGGAGAAAGTGCCTTTATTGTATTTGTGGCTTTGTCAGACGGAACTGCAACGTATGCGCAATGGTCTTTGACGTCAATCCGTCCGACCTCGTCACGTCCGAGCCCACCCTTTTTCATCAGGAAACCGGCGATGTCGCCTTTAGAAATCTTTTCCTTGCGTCCGGCATTGAAATATAATGTCGATGTTCCCTGGTGTTTTGGTTCGGATGAGCCTTCAGGCCAATATCGTTCGAGGGTGGGGAAGTAATCGGGTATTTTGTCGTTGTCCGAAACAATTGCGAAAGCAAGACCCGACGCGCCCATGCGTCCCGTGCGTCCGTTGCGGTGTGTCAGAGCCTCCTCTGATACAGGCAGATGGTAATGAACCACCACTCCGACGCCGTCGATGTCGAGGCCTCGCGATGCAAGGTCGGTCGAAACCAGTATTTTTGTAGTTCCGTTGGCAAACAAAACCATTGCGCGTTCACGCTGTTCTTGTTCGAGACCGCCGTGGTATAGTCCTGCGCAGAAACCGTGTTTGTGTAAATGTCCCCATACGCGCTCTGCCGCATCTCTGTGGTTGACGAATACTATTGTCTTTTCGTCGGTGAAATCGCGTAGTAGGGCTTCAAGCGTTTCAATCTTGTCGGCCGACGGACTTTCGACAAGACGGAACAGAATGTCAGGTTTCAGCTCGTCGCCGTTTGAGTAATCATATACAGACACAGCCTCCTTCCCCATGAAGGTTGGCAATTCGGCCAAGGCAGTGGCCGACGTCAGTATTAAAGTCTTCAGTCCCTTCATCCGACCGACAATTGCACTCATTTCGGCGGCGAAACCGAGTTCGAGCGATTTGTCATATTCGTCGAGCACTAACGATTTGACGTCATGGACGCTGAGGTTGCCACGTTGCAGATGGTCAAGTAGACGGCCAGGTGTCGCAACTATTATATCAGGTTTCCCTGCAAGTGAGTTTACTTCAGTCTCCATGCGGTGGCCTCCGTAGAAAGCCGCTACTTTAAATTCGGGAGTGGCAAGTGTGCGTACCACATCGTAAACTTGCAAAGCCAATTCTCGCGTGGGTACAAGCACGACACCGCACACGCCTTCTGTGTCCGCCTTTAGCGAGCGAAGAAATGCTATTGAAAAAGCCAAAGTCTTGCCGCTACCTGTGGGAGCCAGCAACATGGCTCTGCAAGGCAACGCGACCTTACCCATGGCCTCCTGCATGGGCATAAGAGTGCTGATGCCCATGCAGGAGGCTATACGGGCCTGCAAGGTGTTGAAATCCATTGATTTCTAAGTGGCGTTATTTCAGATTACTCTCTATGACAGCTTCGAATGATGACGCCGGCAGCAGATTTTGCGTGCCGATGTATTTTTCGCTTTTGCCGTCGGGGCGGAGAAAAAGTACAGCAGGAATTGAGCTTCCGAGATTGTAGGCCTCGAAGAGTTCGCCGAATTTGTCGACATCTACTGAGATAAATGTCACTTTGCCGGCATATTTGGCGGCCATCTCTTCGAGAACCGGGGTGAGCTGGCGACACGGTCCGCACCATACGGCGTTGAAATCAATTACTGTAAGTTGTTCGACATTTACGCCCGGAGCGATGAGCGACGCATCTTCAAGTTCGATGACCTTGCCGTCGGTAGCGACCGGTGCCACAGCTACCACCGGTTTCGTGACCTCTTCTACAGTAACGGCATCGACAGCTTCGGCTTTCTCATTGCTTTTGGTGGAGCAGCCCGTAAAGGCCATAAAGGCGGCAATGCCGCATACGATGAAATATTTATTCATAGTCATGTTTTTTGCAAAAAAGAATACAAAAAAATGCCGCCGGAAAGCGAGCCTCTCCGGCGGCTTGAAAGAACTAACGCTTTAAAGCGATTATTAGTTTAGAGCGGCATTGGTTTTGTGCACGGCTGCTGCGCTTGCTGCGAACAGGGCCTTTTCGTCGTCGTTGAGGTCGAACTCGACGATTTTCTCTATGCCGTTGCGGCCGAGTATGCAGGGAACGCCGATGCAGAGGTCTTTTTCGCCATATTCACCTTCGAGCAGGGCCGAGCACGTAATCATGCGTTTTTGGTCGCCGAGCACTGCTGCTACAACCTGAGCGGCCGCGGCTCCGGGAGCATACCATGCCGATGTGCCCAAAAGCTTGGTGAGCGTGGCGCCGCCTACCATAGTATCGGCAACGACCTTGTCGAGAGTTTCTGTAGGGAGAAGTGTCGAAGCCGGAATTCCGCGATAGGCGGCATAGCGCTTCAAAGGTATCATTGTCGTGTCGCCGTGGCCGCCGATAACCATGCCTTCGACTTCGTTGGCGTTGACGCCGAGAGCCTGGCTCAGGAAATATTTGAAACGTGCGCTATCCAACGCTCCGCCCATGCCGATGATGCGGTTGCGCGGCAGTTTGGTTTCGCGATGTATCAGGTATGTCATCGTATCCATAGGGTTGCTGACGCATACGATGATTGCGTTGGGCGAGTGGGCAAGCACGTTTTCTGCCACCGAGCGTACTATGCCTGCGTTGACGCCGATGAGCTCTTCACGGGTCATGCCGGGCTTACGGGGAATGCCTGATGTGATGACAACTACATCCGACCCTTCGGTACGGGCGTAGTCGTTGGTTACACCCACAAGACGGCTGTTGAGGCCAAGAATGTTGGCAGTCTGCATGATGTCCATCGCCTTGCCTTCAGAAACACCCTCTTTGATGTCGAGAAGAACAACTTCGTCGGCCAACTGGCATGTCACCA
Organism: uncultured Muribaculaceae bacterium; assembly: GCA_910583525.1. Taxonomy (GTDB): domain Bacteria; phylum Bacteroidota; class Bacteroidia; order Bacteroidales; family Muribaculaceae; genus CAG-873. The sequence goes on from CAJTXL010000022.1 coordinate 10,217, forward strand.
ATACATTGGCACAGGTTGCGCCTACGTTGCCGGCGCCCACTACTGTAACTTTTGACATAATATCTATAATTAAGAAGTTGAAACGTTTGCTGGTGGCTGTATCCGTTCGGGCGGATTGCCATGCACAAAATTACATAGAATTTTTTATTATTGTCCCATAAATAGAGAAATAATTCTTCAATTATCACCATGTTGTTAATTAAACAAAAAACAATGGCAAAACCTTGCACATCTCGCAGAATGTGCATATCTTTGCAGGAACTTAGCACAAGAAGTCTTCGACATGGGGTTGACTGGTTTTGACAGCGTGTAGAAGTGGTGTGTAAGCGTGCAGAGCTTTGAGGTCTATGCTCTATAATATCAGGCTTCGACCAATTTTAAATGGCGAAAACAACTACGCTCTTGCTGCCTAATCGAAGAACAGTAGATTACGCTTAATCGCCGCAACAGTTGCAGCGACAAGACATCGCCCGATTGTCCTTTTTCCGAGACCAATCGAACCGGCGGTGCAGAATATCGGGAATAGGGAACCGAAAGCCTCGAAAGGCTCCCGAAATTTTAGAGGATAAGGCCGCGGTTGGTGGTTTCAGGCCTGCCGCAGCACGAAAAACAACTTGAGACTACGCACGTAGAAAGCTCATTAGTTCCACGTTTGGACGAGGGTTCGAATCCCTCCAGCTCCACTATGTAGTTCTTTGCTTGTCGCAAAGAGCTAAAACGATAGCCGAACTAAATCGGAAAATTCGAGGCAGGAGGCTGTGTCGTAATTAAAGTATTGAACTGCGCCCCAAAAGTTTTGTATTAAACTTTTGGGGCGCGGTTCTATTTATTGTTGTGGTGTACGTGTTACCATATGACCACGCGTTGGTCTTCGGACAGGAACATCGGGTCACCCTCTGTGATGCTGAATGCTTCATAGAAAGGTGCGATGTTGCGCAATGTTGCGTTTACGCGCCAGCGTCCGAGCGAGTGGGGGTCGGAAACGGTGCGTGACAGGATTTCGTCTTCACGGATATTGCCGGCCCATACGTTGGCATATGCGAGGTAGAAGCGCTGTTCGGGTGTGAGGCCGTCGATTGTCGGGGCTTCTGCGCCTTCGAGCGAGTTGATGTATGCCGTGCGTGCGACACGTAGACCGCCCTGGTCGGCTATGTTCTCGCCGAGAGTGAGGCGTCCGTTGGCATGTGTGTCGCCTGCTACGATGATGCTGTCGAATTGAGCTACGAGTTTGTCGGCAAGGGAGTTGAAAGCTTCTGCGTCGGCTTCTGTCCACCAGTCGGCGAAGTTGCCGTCTTTGTCGAACTGACGGCCTTGGTCGTCAAATCCGTGTGTCATTTCGTGGCCGATAACAACACCGATGGCTCCATAGTTGACTGCATCGTCGGCTTCAGGGTCGAAGAACGGCGGTTGCAGGATGCCGGCAGGAAAGCAGATTTCGTTGGTGGTGGGGTTGTAGTAGGCGTTGACGGTCTGCGGCGACATCAGCCAGCGTTCGCGGTCGACGGGTTTGCCGTAGTCGGCGTTGTTGTAGCCCTGATTGAAGAGGATGGCGTTCTGCACGTTTTTCCAATAGGGGAGTGTCGGGTCGATGTTGAGTGCCGAGTAGTCGCGCCATTTGTCGGGGAAGCCGATTTTCACATGGAAGGTCGATAGTTTCTCGTGTGCTTTAGCCTTTGTGGTGTCGCTCATCCATGTGAGATTGTCGATGTGCTCTCCAAGGGCTTTCTGAAGGTTGCCGACGAGTTTGAGCATGCGTTCCTTTGAACTTTCGGGGAAGTATTTTTCGACGTATAGCTGTCCTACAGCTTCGCCGAGGATGCCGTTTGGCACTGCTACGGCACGTTTCCAGCGCGGACGTTGTTCTTCGACGCCCGACATTGCTTTCTCGAGTTCGAAGGCGGCGTCGATGAATTTGTCGCTAAGGTAGGGGGCTGCATTCGATACGTATGATGCCGTCATGTAGTCGCGAAGCATCTGTTCGTCTTTTTCGGCTATTGCTTTGGCTACGGTGGCATAGTATTTGGGCGAATCGATGATAATTGTATCTACGTCGAGTTTTTGCAGTTCGAAATATTCTTTGAGGTCTACCGAAGGATATTCTTCGACGAGTTTTGCTATAGACGAAGGGTTGTATTGGGCACCGATGTCACGACGTTCGGTGTTTGTCATCTGGTCTTGAGCCAGTTCTGTTTCGAGTGCGAGGACGTTGTCGGCGAAACGTTTGGCGGCATTGTCGTCATAGCCAATCAGACCGGCGATATTTTTGAGGTAGACGCGGTATGCGTCGCGTACTTTACGTGCGCGGTCAGTGTCGTCGGTGTAGTAGTCGCGGTCGCCGAGGCCGAGGCCGCCCTGCGCCCAGTACATTGTGTTGGTGTTGCTGTCTTTGAGGTCGGCATCGACGCCTGTTGCAAAGAACACGCCCATGCCGGGCATTGTCGCAAGAAGGTCGACGATTTTTTCGCGCGGAGTTTTGGCTATTACGGCGAGGTCTTCGGCTATGGGCTTCATGCCTTCTTCGTTCAGGCGCACACTGTCCATGCCCATGTCATAGAGGTCGGCCACTTTCTGCTCGTTGGTGCCTTTTGCGGCATTGCGGTCGAGGTTCATCACGAGGTCGCGGATTTGCTCGCGGTTGTTTTCTCCAAGCTGGTCGAAAGTGCCAAAACGCGAATACTCGGGTTTGAGCGGATTGGCTTTCATCCATCCGCCGCAGGCATAGTCATAGAAATCGGCTTTGGGCGACACGGAAGTGTCGAGATGTGTCTGGTCGATTCCTTTGGGCGAAGCTGTCTTGTTGCACGAAGCGAAGGCTCCGGCAGCGACTATTGCAGCCATAAGGATACAGGTGTTAGTTTGTTTCATCGGTTAATATGAATTGGTTTATTTGTCGTTTTTAAGCTCGTCAAGTTCCATCTGTGCGAGTTCCCATATGCTCATGGCGTTTTCGACGGCTTTTGTGGCGTCGGCATGAGCTGTAAACAATTTCGGGTCGACATCGCCGGCGGCTATTTTGGCTTCGATTTCGGCAAGTTCTGCCTCGCGGGCGCTGACGGCCGCTTCGGCTTCTTCGACACGTTTTGTGGCGCGTCGAAGGGTCTTTTCGCGTTCGCGTTGCTCGGCGTAGGACAGCTTGCGTTGTGCCGGTGTGGACGGTTCTACTTTCATCGCTTTTGCCGGTTCTGCTGCCGACAGTTTTTGCTGTGGCGAGTTTTTTTGTTCGGTTTTTGGCTGTGAACGTTCAAGCTCCTGTAGCGATGCGATGCGTTTCTTTTCGAGGAACTCGTAGATGCCTCCGAGACATTCGCGAACCTGTCCGCCGCCGAACTCGTATACTTTTCCGACAAGGCCGTCGAGAAACTCACGGTCGTGGCTGACCACGATGACGGTTCCGTCGAAGTCGGCGATGGCCTGTTTGAGTATGTCCTTGGTTTTCATGTCAAGGTGGTTCGTCGGTTCGTCGAGAATAAGCAGGTTTACGGGCTCGAGCAGCAGTTTTATCATTGCGAGGCGTGTCTTTTCGCCGCCCGACAGCACCTTGACTTTCTTGTCCGAGGCTTCGCCTCCGAACATGAATGCTCCGAGGATATCGCGTATTTTGGTGCGGATGTCGCCTACGGCTACGCGGTCGATGGTGTCGAACACCGTGAGTTCGCCGTCGAGCAACTGTGCCTGGTTTTGTGCGAAATAGCCTATTTTGACGTTGTGCCCTATGCGCAAATCGCCCGTGTAGGGTATTTCGCCCATTATACATTTTACCAATGTCGACTTTCCTTCGCCGTTCTTGCCGACGAAAGCCACTTTTTCGCCTCTCCGCAGGGTGAATGTCGCATGGTCGAACACCTGATGGTCGCCGTAAGCTTTGCCGACATCCTCGATTATTATGGGAAAGTCGCCCGAGCGCGGAGCCGGCGGAAAACGCAGATTGAGGTGTGAGGTATCGACTTCGTCGACCTCTATCCGTTCAATCTTCGCGAGCTGCTTTATGCGGCTCTGCACCTGCACCGATTTGGTGGCTTTATAGCGGAAACGCTCTATGAAGTCTTCGGTGTCGGCTATCTGTTTCTGTTGGTTGCGGTAGGCGCGCATCTGCTGTTCGATGCGTTCGGCACGCAGCGCCACGAATTTGGAGTAGTTTACGGCGTAGTCGTAGATTTTGCCGCACGATATTTCAATTGTGCGGTTGGTGACATTGTCGATGAACGCACGGTCGTGGCTCACGAGAACCACCGCCTTTGCCTTGCTCACCAGGAAGTTCTCGAGCCATTGTATCGACTCTATGTCGAGATGGTTCGTGGGTTCGTCAAGAAGCAGTACGTCGGGCCGTCGTAGAAGCAGTTTGGCAAGTTCTATGCGCATGCGCCAGCCGCCGCTGAACTCAGATGTGGGTCTGTCGAAGTCGCTGCGCACAAAGCCCAGACCGAGCAGCGTCCGCTCCATGTCGGCTTCGTAGTTGTCGCTTGACGCCATTGTAAGTTCATCGGTGAGACTGCTTACACGCTCTATAAGGGCATGATATTCGTCTGATTCGTAGTCGGTGCGCTCCGACAACTGTGCCGACAGCTCGTCGAGACGACGGTGCATGGCTTCGACATGCGCGAATACTTTTCGGACCTCTTCGGCAACGGTGAGTGTATCGGTCAGCACCATCTGCTGAGGAAGATAGCCTATGGTTACGTCCTGTGGCACAGCTACGCTACCCCCTGTAGGGCGTTGCAGACCGGCGATAATCTTCAGCATCGTGCTCTTGCCGGCGCCGTTCTTCCCTACGAGAGCTATTTTGTCTTTGGGATTTATTACGTAGTTTATGTTGTCGAAAAGGAGCTGCGAGCTGAACTCTACCGACAAATTGTTTATTGAAATCATAGTTTCGCTTTAATGTCGCAAAATTACGAAAAAATGTCCACACGGCAAAAGTCTGCCAATGATGGTGATAAAGAGAACGGTAGATAGATTGTTGATAAATTCGGTGTCCGCCGTATGGCTTTTCGGCAAAATGTAGCTACCTTTGATGCGTAAAAACTCAGACATCCGATGTATAGAAAAGGTAAACTGTATTTCCGCTATGGCACAATGGGCTCGGCAAAGACGGCTCTGTTGCTTACGACGGCATATAACTTTGAAGAGCGCCACATGGACTACATGTGCCTCAAACCGGTGATAGATACTCGTGAGCAGGCAAACGTGATACGCTCGCGCATTGGCATCGAGCGTGAGTGCCGGTGGATTTACAACAACACGAACCTCTATGAGTTTGCCCGAGACCTTTACCGTAAGGAAGGACGCCTTGTCGACTGGTATCTCATCGACGAGGCACAGTTCCTTACCGAGGCGCAGGTCGACCAGCTGTCGCGCATCGTCGACGATTTGGGCAGCAATGTGATATGCTACGGGCTTCGCACAGACTTTCAGACGCATCTGTTCGAAGGGTCGCGCCGCCTCTTTGAAATAGCCGATACCATCGATGAAATCAAATCGACATGCAATTGCGGACATAAGACGATTGTGAATGCCCGAATAGACGCATCGGGCAATATCGTCGAAGAAGGCGACCAGGTCGAAATAGGCGGTGATGACCGATATGTGGCCGTATGCCGTCGCTGTTGGCGCAATAAACGCATCGAGCAGTCACGGCGTTCTATTTTGCCGCTTGACATTGACGATGAAGATTGAAAGAAGATTGAAAAAAGACCCCATAACCAAAATACCGAATAGAATATGATAGTATGTCAAATAGCTGAAGCATCACGATACCTGGGTTTGGGCGACGGCATAGACAAGGCTATAAATTGGCTTTTGAACAACTTTGACCGTGACTTTGTTAAAGGAACGGATGTCATAGGCCAATGTGCCGCCGGCGAAATCACTGTGAAATGTGAAGAGCCGGCTTTGATGCCCCGAGAGAAAGCTGCGCTTGAGGCACATAAGAAGTTTATCGACATACATGTACCTCTGAAAGGCCCGGAGACGATTGGCTGGGCGCCGGTGTCGGAGCTGAAACATGTGCGTGTTCCCTACGACTGCGAGAAGGATATAGCTTTCTTCGGCGATTCGGCGCAGGCGCTCGTACATGTGAAGCCCGGGCAGATGGCTGTTATGTTTCCCGAAGATGCCCATGCTCCCAACATCGGGCTCGGTAACCACCGCAAACTTTGCATTAAAATACCCGTATAATGATACGCAAGCTCCTCATATGCTTTATAATTGCCTTGACCGTGATGCCAAGTGCTTTCGCTGCAGATGCGAAAGCGGCCGGTCTGGCTCCTGAAACGCTCACATACAAAGTGATGTTCAAGTGGGGGCTCATAAACAAGAAGGCAGGGACGGCACGTCTGTCGCTTCGGCATGGTCCGGCAAGCTATGAGGCGACAATGGCAGCGGCTTCCGCGCCGTGGGCCGACCGTATATATAAAGTGAGGGACACGCTCAACGGCCGTATGGCATACTCTGACTTTGCGCCGCTGTATTACGAAAAAATCGCCCACGAAGGGTCGGAGCACAAGCATGATGAGGTGCGCTACGATTATTCTGTGCCGGGAATTGTTCGTGCCGACTGTAAGAGGCGCGTTTTCAAGAAAGGCGAACTTAAAGTCGACGACACACGCGAGCTAAAAGCCGAAGGCAAGGCCATCGACATGCTTACGTCGTTTTACTATATGCGTTCTTTGCCTTTTGAGAAGTGGAAACCGGGGCATGTGACAAAGATAGACATCTTTTCAGGTAAGCGAAAAGAACTTCTGTCTATTACGTATCACGGTGTAGTAGAGCTTGACGTGGGCGGCGTAGTACATCCGACGTATTACATAACGTTCACATTCACTTCGGGCAGCGGAAAAAAGACCTCAGATGACATGGAGGCCTGGATTGCCACCGACAAGTCGCGCATACCGTTGAGGCTCGAAGGCAAATTGCCCGTCGGAAAGGTGCACTGCATCTTTACCGGTCAGGAGTGATGTGAGCGTCAGACTATTCCGCAGAGGTCTGTTATGTGCTCCACTCCGTGGCGCTCGCAGTAGTCGGTCAGGCCGTCGATGATTTGTACCGTCACGGTCGGGTCGATGAAATTGGCAGTTCCGACTTGTATTGCCTTGGCTCCGGCCATGATGAATTCGAGAGCGTCGGCTGCGGTGCGTATGCCGCCAAGCCCCACTACGGGTATGTTCACGGCCTTGCATACCTGCCACACCATGCGGACGGCAACAGGTTTCACGGCCGGGCCTGAAAGCCCTCCTGTTATGGTTGAAAGCACCGGCTTTTGGCGCTCCACATCGATAGCCATTCCCAAGAGCGTGTTTATTAGCGACAGACTGTCGGCACCGGCGCCTTCGGCGGCTTTGGCGATGTCGCTTATCGACGTAACGTTGGGCGACAGTTTTACCATCAGATGTCCCGGCCACACTTTGCGGACGGCTTCTACGACCGATGCGGCACCCTCGCATGTCGTGCCGAAGGCCATGCCTCCCTGTTTGACGTTGGGGCACGATATGTTAAGCTCAATGGCTCGCAGTCCGGGCAATGTTGATAGCTTTTCGGCTGTGGCCGCATAATCATCGATAGATTTTCCCGATACGTTTACAATCACCTCGGCTCCGCATCCGGCGATGGTCGGATATGTATGTTCGATGAAATGGTCTACGCCTTTGTTTTGAAGGCCTACGGCATTGAGCATGCCCGACGGTGTTTCGGCCATTCGGGGATAGGGGTTCCCTTCGCGCGGTTCGAGAGTCGTACCCTTCACCACAAAGCCGCCAAGCCGCGACAAATCGATGAAATCGCTGTATTCGGTTCCGTATCCGAATGTACCCGATGCCGTGAGCACGGGATTTTTGAGCTTGATGTCGCCCAATCGCGTCGAGAGGTCTACCATGACAGTTCGTTTATTTTGAATACCGGTCCGTCGCTGCATACGCAACGGTTTCCGCGTGTTGTTTCTTCCACACAGCAGAGGCAGGCGCCGAGGCCGCATGCCATTTTGTTTTCGAGTGAGAATTCCACGTCCATCTGCAGAATGCCGAGGTCATCATAGAGGAATTTCATCATTTTCAACGGGCCGCATATCTGTATGAGGTCAAATTTTTTATGCTTGTGCAAGTCGTCTCGGTATACGGGATGGTCGAAAACCAGGCCGTGCACCCCCATGCTTCCATCGTCTGTGCATACTGCCAAATCGGCTACTGACGAAAGCATGTCGAGCAGTATTTTGTCGGGGGCGGTACGGTCGCCGTAGATAAGTGTGGGGCGCATGCCGGCTTCCGATAGCATTCGGGCCTGATAGTAGAGCGGAGCCACGCCTACGCCACCTCCGATTAGCAGGACTTTCGTATCCTGTTCGGGTATGGAAAAGCCGTGGCCGAGTGGGGCGATTACGCGAAGCATGTCGCCTTCTTCGTAGTTGCAGAGGGCATCGCTTCCGCGTCCGAGCGGTTTCACGAGCAGTTCGAGCTTTGTTGCCGTGCGGTTGAAGATTGAGAAAGGACGATTCAGCAATACGTTGGCTTTGTCCACACCGACTTCGACAAACTGTCCCGGCTGCATTTCAGGCATAGCGGCGCCATCGGTGGTGGAGAGCACGATATGTGCTGTTCCGTTTGTCATACGGTTTATGGAGTCGCCCCGGAGATTTAGCAGATGTTTTTTCAAAACGAAGGTATTTGTAGTAAAAAAGGCCGAAGTGTTGAACTTCGGCCTTAAGCGATGATTGGTTTATCAAGGTGGCGGGAACGAGAATTGAACTCGTGACCTCCGGGTTATGAATCCGACGCTCTAACCAACTGAGCTATCCCGCCGTTTGCGAGTGCAAAGTTACTGACATTTTTTAATATTGCAAAACATTTCGGCAAAATTTTTCGAGGAAACTTTTTGCATTAAAAACAAACATTTGGCACTCAGAGCGGTATGCAGCATTGTGGCAGTCTTTATATCTCTTGCAAATTTGAGGTGTTGGCCTTGATTTCGTCGTCGGTTACGCTGTAGTTGGCAAGGTCGCCTGCGAAATAGCGGTCGTACGATGCCATATCGATAAGCCCGTGGCCCGACAAGTTGAAGAGTATCACTTCTTCGCGTCCGGCTTCTTTGGCTTCGAGTGCTCTGCGGATTGTAGCAGCAATGGCATGGGAGCTTTCAGGCGCCGGGATTATGCCTTCTGTGGCGGCGAATAGGCTTGCGGCTTTGAAGGTTTCGAGCTGTGGTATGTCGACGGCGTCTATGTAGCCGTCGGCTTTCAGTTTGCTGACAATGGAGCCGGCGCCGTGGTAGCGCAGGCCGCCGGCGTGTATGTTCGACGGCGAGAAGTCGTGGCCGAGGGTAAGCATCGGTATCAGGGGCGTATATCCGGCTTCGTCGCCAAAGTCATAGCGGAAGGCGCCTCGTGTGAGTTTGGGGCACGATTCCGGCTCTGCTGCGATGAATGTGGTTTGACGGCTGCCGTCGAACTTGTGGCGGAGAAATGGAAAGGCTATTCCCGAAAAATTGCTGCCGCCGCCGAAGCAGGCTATGACTGTGTCGGGATATTCTCCAGCCATCTCCATCTGTTTCTCCGCTTCAAGGCCTATCACGGTCTGGTGCAGCGACACATGGTTGAGTACCGAGCCGAGCGTATATTTGCAGTTTGGAGTGGACATTGCCAATTCAACGGCTTCGGATATTGCCGTGCCAAGCGACCCCTGGTAGTTCGGGCGCTCGGTGAGGATTTTGCGGCCGGCTTTTGTCGACATGCTCGGCGACGCTATGACTTGTGCACCGTAGGTCTGCATGATGGAGCGGCGGTACGGCTTCTGGTGGTAGGACACTTTTACCATATATACCGCAAGCTCAAGCCCGAAGTGTTTTGCGGCCAAAGACAGTGCCGCGCCCCATTGCCCGGCGCCTGTCTCGGTCGTGATGTTTGTTACGCCCTGCTTTTTGCAATAATAGGCCTGGGCGATGGCCGAGTTGAGTTTGTGCGAGCCTACTGGGCTTACGCTTTCGTTCTTAAAATATATGTGAGCCGGAGTGCCGAGCGCTTTTTCGAGGCCTCTTGCACGCACTAAGGGAGTCGGACGCCATATTTTGTACATTTCGCGCACTTCTTCGGGTATTTCAATCCACGCGTCGGTGCTGTTCATCTCCTGTCGGGCGAGTTCTTCGGCGAAAAGAGGGTAGAGGTCTTCAGCGACCATGGGTTTGCCGGTCTGCGGATTGAGCATCGGGGCCGGCTTGACGGGCATGTCGGCTACAACATTATACCATTGGGTTGGTATGTCGTTTTCTTGGAGTATGAATTTTTTTGATTGGGGCATTTTATTCGGTGAGATAAGGATATTTGATAAAAAAGCGGCAGACTTGTGATAGCCTGCCGCCGCTGTCGGGTGCCCAGTGGGATTCGAACCCACGACCTTCGGAACCACAATCCGACGCTCTAACCAGCTGAACTATGGGCACCATTTCTAAAGGCACTGCAAAGGTACGCACTTTTTTTGAATGTGCAAGCGTTTGTAGAGATTTTTTTCGGGAAAAATCACAATTTGCCGTCGTCGTGGAATGAATAATAGTTGTTGTGGCCTATTATCAGGTGGTCGAGGACACGCATGTCGAATAATTCCGCGGCTTTGGCTATGCGCTCCGTCAGTGCTATGTCTTGAGGGCTTGTCTCGAGCGCTCCCGACGGGTGGTTGTGAAACAGCATCATGGAGCCGGCATTGCTGATAAGGGCTTCGCGTATTATTATTTTGGGGTCTACGGCAGTGTATGACAGGCCGCCTTGGCCGACGCGGAATTCACGCAAGGGCTTTAGGTTGCGTTTTAGAAGCAATACCCAGAACTCCTCGTGGTCGAGGTTGAACAGATGGCTGTTCATATAGTCGTAGGCGGCTTTTGAACTTGTAATGGCCTGTTCGGATATTTTTACGCTCTCTGCCGCTGCCCTCACGCCGAGTTCCAGCCCGGCGAGCAGGGTGAGAGCCTTGGCCGGACCTATGCCTTTGTAGCGTTGCATGAACTCGTGGGCGCTCATGTTCGACACCCGGCTTATGTGTCCTTTGTTGTCGTCGAGTATTTCACGGCACATTTCCATTACGCCCTTGCCTTTAATGCCTGTGCCGAAGAGTATTGCCATCAGTTCTATGTCGGAGAGGGCTTTCATGCCCATCGAAAGAGCTTTTTCGCGTGGACGTTGGTCATCGGGGATGTCGGCAATCAGTCCAATGCCTTTGTTGTCGTTGTTCATTTGCCTTTGCGTATGGCTATTTCTTCGTCGATGTTGCGACCTCGGCGGAGTATTATTTTTGTGAAGAACGCTTTGATGAAGCCAATGCCGTATCCTCCGAGCTGTATTATTGCGGCAGGGATTGAAAGCAGTGCTATTTTAAGCGATTTTGTCGTGAAGAGGGCGAAGCTGAAAACGGCCAGGAAGTAGATGCCCAAGGGCAGCAGCCACCATGGCGACACGAAAATGCCGAGAAGGAGCAGGGCGAGCATACCGAGGACGAATGCAGCCGGAAGAAGGTGCACGGTTTTTAGCGAGTCGGGGTAGAGCAGCCTGAGTGTTATGCGCGACATGCCGAATACGTAGACCTGTCGGAAGAAACGCCTGAAATCTACGCGTCTTTTGTGCCAAACGTATGCCGGACGGACAAGACCGATGCTGAAGCCGGCATGCCGTATCCGTGTGCTCATGTCGATGTCTTCTGAAAACATTTCGCGGAAACCGCCCACTGTGTCGTATACTTTGCGGCTATAGCCCATGTTGAACGTACGAGGGGTGAATTTTTCGAGACTGAACTTGCCGCCGCGTATCCCACCGGTGGTGAGGAACGATGTCATCGAATAATTTATGGCTTTTTGTGTGTCGGAGAAAGACGCGTGGGCGGCGTCGGGCCCCCCGAAACAATCGAGCGGTCTGGCTTTGAGTTCTTTGGCAAGTGTGGCGAAATACCCTTCGGGTATCACGCAATCGGAGTCGAAGAAGATGAAATATTGCCCGTCGGCATGCTCAAGGCCGTAGTTGCGTGCTATTGAACGCCCTTCGTTTTCTTTGAAAAAATATTGGGCGTTCAGGCCTTGGCGGCGGTATTTTTCGACGATGTCGCGGCAGGGTACGGTAGAACCGTCTTCAACGATAATCAGCTCGAAGTCTTTAGAGGTCTGTGCTGTCAGGCTTGCGCAGAGGTCTTCGACTTCGGCCGGCCTGTTGTATACCGGCACGATTACTGAAAATGCGGGCTTGGAGTTGTCCATCAGCTCATACGGTTTTTATAGTCGTTGTAGTCGAAGCGTCGCAGATATTCACATTCGCCGTTGCTGTGTTGCAGCACGATGTCGGGATGCTGTATGCCGTTGAACATCGTGGTCTTTACGGTGGTGTAGTGGTTCATGTCGCGCAGCGTCAGCCTGTCACCGGGTTTGGGAGTCTTGGCGAAATAGTAATCGCCTTTGAAGTCGCCGCTGAGGCATGAGTTTCCACCGAGGCGGTATGCCGTGCCGTCGGACAGCTCTTTTGCGACACATTCGCTTACCTCGGGCAGATATGGCATTTCGAGTGTGTCGGGCATGTGGCAGGCGAATGATACGTCGAGGATGGCTGTGGGTATGCCTCTGTCGTTGACAACGTCCACTACCGAACTTACCAAATCACCTGTTTGCCATGTGAACGCGCTCCCCGGTTCAAGAATTACTTTCAGGTTTGGGTGGCGCGAGCGGAACGCTTTTATGAGGTTTATCAGGTGTTCGGTATCATAGCCTCTGCGCGTCATCAGATGTCCGCCGCCCATGTTAAGCCATTTGAGCCGTGGCAACAGATGGCCGAAGTCGCGTTCGACGGCATTGAGCACTTTTTCGAGGTCGTGCGAGTCAGATTCGCAAAGCGCATGGAAATGAAGCCCTTCGACCGTATCCGGCAGACCATCGGCAAGTTCTTCGATGCCGACACCGAAGCGTGAGCCCGGCAAAGCCGGATTATATAGGTCTGTATCGATTACCGAACAGCGCGGATTGATGCGCAGCCCTACCGACACGCCGCCGCGACGGGCTTTGTCGCCGTAGCGTTCGAGCTGGCCGAGCGAGTTGAATGTTATGTGAGAGCTGTGTTTTATGAATGTGTCGATGTTGGCGTCGGTATATGCCGGGGTATAGCTGTGGATTTCGCCTCCGAGGGTCTCTGCTCCAAGAAGAAGCTCGTTTACGGAGCTTGCCGTGCAGTTGCGACAGTATTCTTTTATTATAGGAAATGTACGCCAAAGCGCATTGGCCTTGAAAGCCATGATTATCTCGGCGCCGCTGCGTTCGGCAACGTCGCTTATCAGGCGGAGATTGGCTCGCAGGCGGTCTTCGTATACTATGAAGAACGGTGTATGTAGTTTGTCGGATGTCATTGTCAGGATAGTATTTTGAAGCGTGCGAATTTGAGTAGCAAGGTGCGCTGTGAGCCGTCGGCCGAGAATTCGACCGTTATTCGGTCGTCGGCACGCGAGGTGTCGATTTGTCTTATTGTGCCGTAGCCGAATGTCGGATGTTCAATCCGTTGGCCTTCGGCAAGCTCTGCGGCGCTGTGGGTGGAGTGCCCCTCGGGAGAGACAGGTGCCGGCGCTTTTGGCTTTGGTTCAGTTCTGACAGGCGCTTGTATCGCGTCATGCTGTTTTTGTTTGGGTGTGTCGTCCTCGAAACTGAACGACAACCCCGAGTTGGTTTTCCGCGGAGTGCCAAGCGTGGAGCCTGTCATCATTCTGAGGTAGCGCGGACTTATGTCGCGCAGGAAACGGGAAGGGAATACCTGCACCGTTTTTCCGTTTATGGTGCGCTGACGTGCGTAGGACACCATGCAGAAGCGTTTGGCACGAGTGATGGCAACATACATAAGACGTCGCTCCTCCTCGATTTCAGATGCGCTGTGCATGCTCAGGGCCGACGGCAGCAGTTCTTCTTCGACACCTACTATACATACGCCGCCGAACTCCAGTCCCTTGGCCGAGTGGATGGTCATGAGCGTTATGCAGTCGCCGTCGTTGGTTTTGGTGTCCTGGTCGGTAAGGAGTGACACCTCTGCAAGGAACTGCGACATACCGCAGGCTTCTTCGCCGCCGGTTTCTCGTGCCACATCGACGAAATTGTCGACCGCATTGAGCAATTCGAGCACGTTTTCGCGCTTGGACACATTCTCTGGCGTCTCAGATGTCATGTATTCCTGTATAAGCCCTGTCGAACTTATTATGTGCCTTGCAAGTTCGGCGGCATTTTCTCCATCGGCGTTTTTGCGCACGCATCCGTCAATCAAGGCCGCGAATGCCTGTAGCTTGGCTGCGGTGCCCTTGTTCACATCGAGCCCGTAGAGAACAGGGTCGCCGAGCACACGGTACATGCTTACTCCCGATGAAATTGCCGCTGCGAGCACTTTTTTTACCGTAGTCTCTCCTATGCCCCGTTTGGGTGTGTTTATCACTCGCCTGAAAGCCTCGTCGTCGTCAGGGTTGACAGCGAGACGGAAGTAGCAGACGGCATCTTTCACTTCTTTGCGTTGGTAGAATGCCAGTCCGCCGTATATGCGGTATGGGATATTGCGGTTGCGTAGAGCCTCTTCGAGTACGCGCGATTGGGCGTTTGTGCGGTAGAGCACTGCGAAGTCGTTGAGCGGCATATGTGTGCTCATCCTTATTCGCGATATGCGGTTGGCGACTATGTACGCTTCTTCGTAGTCGTTGTAGCACTGCACGACTTCGATTTTTTCGCCCTCTTCTTTGTTAGAGAAGACTTCTTTGGGTATCTGCTCCTTGTTGGCGGCAATCAGAGTGTTGGCGGCTCCGATTATGTTGCGTGTGGAGCGGTAGTTCTCCTCGAGTTTGAACGTCCGCAAAGCCGGGAATGACTTTTTCAAATCCAGTATGTTGCGTATGTTGGCGCCGCGGAACGAATAGATGCTTTGCGCATCATCGCCTACAACGCACAGGTTCTGTGAGGCTCCGGCGAGGAGACGGACAATAACGTGCTGGGCGAAGTTGGTGTCTTGGTACTCATCTACGAGTATATAGGAGAAGCGTCTGCGAAGCTCTTCGAGTACGTCGGGATTGTCGCGAAGCAGCACGTCGGTGTAATACAGCAGGTCGTCGAAGTCCATCGCTCCGGCAATGCGGCAGCGGTCACGGTAGATTTTGAAAATGCGTGCAGTTTCCGGGCGTCCGGCGTCTTTGTCGGCGCGTATTATGTCGGGGTCTGCCGCATAGTCTTCGGGTGAGAAGAGGTTGTTCTTGGCGTTCGATATGTCGGAGAGTATTACGCCGGGACGATATACTTTATCATCTAATTTAAGCTCACGTATTATGCTTTTTATGAGCGATTTTGTGTCGGAAGTGTCGTATATGGTGAAGTTGCTGTCAAAACCTATTCTGTCGGCGTGTATACGCAGTATGCGCGAAAAAATGGAGTGGAACGTTCCCATCCACAGTTTCGCCGCCGTTTCTTCGCCGGTGAGGGCACATATGCGCTCGCGCATCTCTTTGGCGGCTTTGTTGGTGAAAGTGAGCGCCAGGATGTTTCGCGGAGAATGCCCGTTTTCAAGCAGATGCACTATCTTGTATGTCAGTACACGCGTTTTGCCCGAGCCGGCGCCGGCTATGACGAGTTCGGGGCCGCCGAGGTATTCTACGGCGGCGCGTTGGGCTTCGTTGAGTTTGTAGAGATAGTTTTCGCCGTCGTTCATCTGAACTGGTTGATTTGTGGCATGTATTCGAACCCGGCGTCGGCGAGAGTCTTGACAAGGGTTTCTTTATCGACATCCATGTTGCGGCACAGCTCGTCGAGCGAAGCGTATGTGTCGCGTAGTTTCATGTTTACGGCGCTGAGCAGCATGAAAGGGTCGTGGGGCAGTTCGTCCATAGTCGTGTGGTTGCGGTCGGCTTTCTTATCTGAAATGCCGCTCCAGGATTTTGTTTATGTTGTCTCCGGCCCATAGCCCACCGATGATAAGGGCTATGCCTATGTATCCTATGGTGTTGACGTGCTCGCCAAGCACTATCGCCGAAACGACCAATGTCACTATCGATTGGAAATACATGTAATTGTTGGCCTTTACGGCACCGAGCTGTTTGACCGACAGTGCCCAAAGGACGTATGCTACCGTAGAGGCGCCGAGGCCGAGGAAGAGCAGATTGCCGAAGACTTCGGGGCGTCCCATCACTTCGAGCGGATTGACATTGCCGTGTTCAAATATGAGGAACGGAATGGCCGTCAGAATGCCGTAGAAGAATGTCTTACGGGTTATGAACCACACATCATAGTTGGCATTCAGCCGTCGGAGTATGAGCGAGTAGAATGCCCAGCTGAAAGCCGCGGCTATCGACAGAAAGTCGCCGAAAGGCCTTACTTCGAGCGATGAGGAACTGTTGAAGACTACGCAAGCCACGCCGAGGATGGCTATTGCGGAGCCGACCCAGGTGCCTGCGCCGAGACGTTCGGTCTTATAGACCAGACCGACGAGCATTGCCGTGATAAGGGGTGACAAAGAGGTAAGCAGCGATACGTTTGTCGTAAGGGTATATTCGAGGGCGGTGTTTTCGGCAATGAAATAAAGCGAGCCGGCGAGCAGTCCGCACAGCGCGAACATGCCTTCTTCGCGCCAGTTCGAGGCCCATAGCCTGCGGTGGCTTATTAATACCACCAAGATATATGCAAGCACAAAGCGGCACACATAAATCTGCACCGGGCCGAGACCGTTCTCAAGCAATACTTTCGATGAAACGAAAGAATAACCCCACATCGACACTGTGATAAGTGCGGCGATGTGTCCCAGCAAAGTGCCACCAGGCATTCTGCCATGTTTCGACGGTGTGCTCATAAAAGGTGCATTTGTATGTTTGTCTCACAAAATTAGTTAATTTTCGCGACATCCACCAAACTAATTGCTAATTTTGAACGTCTAAAAGACATGATATTCCCACCTCGGAAATGCAAATTATTCTAACATAAACACATACAACGATGAAACTATTTAAGACAGCATGTATTGCCGTATTGGCGGCAGGAATGATGCTTGGAGAGTGCGCTTGCTCTTCAATGACACAGACCGGCAAAGGTGCTCTTATCGGTGGTGGCGGCGGTGCAGCCCTCGGTGCGGGTATCGGTGCGCTTATCGGTGGCGGCAAAGGTGCCGGCATAGGCAGTGCCATAGGCGCGGCCGTCGGTTCGGGTGCGGGCGCGCTTATCGGCAACAAAATGGACAAACAGAAGAAACAGCTCCAGCAAGAACTCGGCGAACAGGCGAAAGTCGAAGAAACGACCGACCAGAACGGTCTCAAAGCCATCAAGGTCACCTTCGACGGCGGCATACTGTTCCCCACCGGCAAATATAGTCTAAATCCTCAGGCAAAAGCCGACCTTACCCGTTTTGCGGCATCGCTGCAGCAGAACCCCGACACAAATGTGCAGATATACGGCTTTACCGACAACACCGGCTCGTTCGAGGTAAACCAGAAACTTGCAGGCGAACGTGCCGATGCAGTGCTGAGCTACCTCGCCAACAGCGGAGTGTCTCCGACGCGTCTGTCGGCACAAGGTATTCCCATGGCCGATTATATTGCCTCTAACGATACTGCGGCCGGTCGTGCACAGAACCGTCGCGTAGAAATCTATATCTCTGCTAATAAAGATATGATTTCGAAGGCTGAGGCCGGAACGCTGAAGTAACAAATACGAAAATAACGACAAGCCTCAGACATTCCGACTGCGCAATGTCTGAGGCTTGTGTTTCTACAGTCTTTTTTCAAACGCGAGGCGCGAACCCCAGTCGAAAGATTTGAGGCCGCGTGCCTCGTAGCCGTTTTTTTCCAATATGTGTTGCATTATTTTGTTGTCAGAGCCGGTGTCTACCCTGACTATGCCTATGCCTTTGGCACTATAGTCGTCTTCGATTAGGCTGAATAATGCCGATGAGATTTTCTGTCCGCGTATTCCAGCAGATACGGCAAGTCGGTGGATTACGCCGTAGGAGCCATCGTAGAGCCATGCGTCTTTCAGTTTATCGTACGAATTGTCGCCGACAGAAAGGTATACGTAGGCTATAATCTTACCATCCGATAGGAATACTCTTGCGTTTGAAGTGGTGATGTCTGAGCGGATAGTAGCTGTGTCGGGGTATCCGTCTTCCCACTGAATGAAGCCTTGTGAACGCTGAAAGTTTCGGGCGTCATCAAGGATTTGCATTATGCTTGGAATGTCCTCTATGGAGGCCTGCCTGATTTGCATTATCTTATGAACGGGTTATGGGCTTTTTCTTGCGCTACTGTTGTGAATTGGTCGTGCCCCGGCAGAAGGTTGGTGTCATCGGGCATCGTCAATATTTTGTTTTTCAATGATGCGATAAGTGTGGCATGGTCGCCACCGGGCAGGTCTGTTCGGCCTATTGCTCCATGAAATATAGAGTCGCCGACAATGGCGAGCTTGCCTTCGGGGCAGTAGAGGGCTATTCCGCCGGGCGAGTGCCCCGGTACATGCAGTACGGTGAATGAGTATGCGCCAAGTGTGATTTTGTCGCCGTCACTGAGCGGCACATCGATGCTTACGGGTGCGTCGTCGGGCCACATCATTCCGAATTGTGCCGCCTGGCGTTGCAGAGATGCTCCGAGTGGCGCGTCATCGGCATGAGCCGCCACTGTTACCCCGTATTTGTTGCGGACGTAGTTGTCGCCGAAGCAGTGGTCGAGATGAAGATGGGTGTTGACGATTTGTGTTATGCGCAGATTGTTGGCGGCCATGTAGTCGTCGAAAAGTTTCTGCTCGTGCGCCGATGTCATGCCGGGGTCTATGACTATGGCTTCAGAGGTGTCCGAGTCCGATATTACGAATGTGTTTACGCCGAAAGGATTAAATACGAATTGTTTTACTTTGAGCATGGCTTATCTTGTTTTGGAGAATGGCACGTAGACCACTTCTTTGGTCTCGAAAAAAGGCTCTGCGAAAAACTCGTTTACGGGTATTTCTACGACCGGGCGTTTTGCCGCCTCGATTTCTTCTGTCAGATTTCCGCCTTTGAGGCAAGCCAACCCCGGCGAATATCGGTTTTTCAGTTTAGATTTGGTGTCGATGTTGTGGGTCGAAGCTTTTATCAGTTCAGGCAGAGGCATTACGGCACGGCTCACCACATAATCGAACTTCTCGTGGCATTCGCCGGAATCTCCGTGTTGGAATGTGACATTTTTAAGCCCTATGGCAGCGGCTATTTCCGACGCCACTTTGATTTTTTTGCCTATACGGTCGATGAGATGGAAACGGCATTCGGGGTAGAGAATGGCAAGAGGAATGCCGGGAAAGCCTCCGCCGGTGCCGAGATCCAAGAGCCGGGTGCCGGGCTTTAACTCTCCGAAGAATGCGGCTAAAGCGAGCGAGTGGAGTATATGTCTGCAGTAGAGGTTGCCGGTGTCTGCCCGTGATATTACGTTGATTTTTGCGTTCCAGTCGATGTATAGTTCGCCAAGTTCTTCAAAAGCTTGGATTTGTGCTTCGGTGAGATTGGAAAAGTATTTTGTCAGCAGTCTTATGCCGTCGTTTGCAGTGTCCATGTCAGTGAAACAATAGTCGGGTTGAAATGTTGGATATAAAGAGGTCTGAAAAGGCCTAAAATGACTTTTGTGTGCAAAAATACGCAAAAAATAGCCTAATTGTCAAATAAAAACGCTTACTTTGTAAGTTCAAACGCAAAAGAATGATAGAATTAGGAAAATACCAAAAGATGGAAATTCGCAGGCTTGTGCCTTTTGGCGCATATCTTAGCCTGCCCGGAGAGGATGAAGAGGTGCTTCTTCCAGTCCGTTATCTTCCCGAAGGGGCTGATGTCGGCAATGAACTCGATGTGTTTGTCTACAACGATTCTGAAGACCGGCTTGTAGCCACCACCGAACAGCCATATGCTACTGTCGGTGAATTCGCATTTCTTGAGGTAAGGGCAGTCAATGATGTCGGAGCCTTTCTTGATTGGGGGCTTCAAAAGGAACTTCTCGTGCCATACAGCCAGCAGAAGGTCAAAATGCGTCGCGGCGGCATCTATCTGGTATATGTATATGTCGACGACGCGTCGCACCGCATTGTGGCTTCGGCGCGTGTCGATAAATTCCTCGGAAACGCATATCCCGACTATAAGCAGGGGCAGAAAGTGTCGGCGCTCGTAGTCGAGCATACCGAAATAGGCTACAAGGTAATTGTCGACAACCGCCATCGCGGAATAATATACTCCAACGAGATATTCCGTCCTATAGAAATTGAGGAGACCGTCACTGCTTTTGTCAAACAGGTGCGTGAAGACGGAAAAATAGACTTGACTCTCAATGACAAGGCTGCCAAACGTCAGGAGGAATTGGGGTGCCGAATACTTGAGTACCTTGACCGTGCCGACGCGCAGCCCGTCGGCGACAAATCGTCGCCTGTGATGATTGAAGCGCTTTTTTCTTGTTCCAAAAAGGACTTCAAAAAGGCCGTAGGGCATCTCTACCGCGACAAAAAAATAAGTATCGGAGACGATGGCTTTATCCATAAGACGTAGCGGATTTTATTGTGTTGTTTACGTTAAATAAAGCTAAATAAGCGAGGGCATGTTTGTGCTGCACCGACTTTTTTGCTACTTTTGCACAATAGGCTCGCAAAAACGCGCCATTAAAACATTTGAATAACCATTGTATAATATAATAATTTCGCCTATCGACATACTTCTACTCTAAATCAAAAACAGAAGAGAAAATGCGAAATCTAAAGCAGCTTTCCGACGAAGAGTTGGTGACAGCTTATGCCGGTGGTAACAACGAGGCTTTCGATGTCTTGCTGCTCCGCCATAAAACGCGATTGTTTAACTACATATATCAGATGGTTCGCGACCGTGACCTTGCCGACGACATCTTTCAGGAGACTTTCGTCAAGGCCATTACGACCATCAAACAGGGCCGATATAACGACCTTGGCAAATTTTCGGCATGGCTCTACCGCATAGCGCGCAACCTTGCCGTAGACTCTTTCCGTGCTGAAAAGAACGAAAGTGCCCTCTCGACCGACAATGCCGACTATGACATTCTCAACCGACGCGAACTGGCCGAAGATACTATAGAAGATGTAATGGTGGGGCTTCAGATAGAAGAAGACCTCCGTCGTCTTATCGATGAACTGCCCGAAGTTCAGCGCGAAGTTTTGAATTTGCGCTATTATAAAGAATTGTCTTTTAAGGAAATCGCCGAGCTTACAGGTGTCAGCATCAATACGGCTCTTGGCCGCATGCGTTATGCGATACTCAATCTGCGCCGGCTTGCCAAAGAGAAGTCGGTGAGTCTGACGCGGTGACGGCTAAGCCGGTTCTGTGAGTACGAGCAGCCGCTCGCCTTGCGCTGCCGATATGCCGTAAAGTCTTAACGTTCCGCCGTCGGCAACTCCGAGTTTGGCTTTGAGGGCATCGGCGCCCATCCCGAAATTACGTACTGCAACATTTACACGAGGGTATTCACGCGCGAAGCGTTTGAGTACCCTCGATGCGTATGGCATGACTGCGAGCACTCTGTAGGCACTGCCTTGAAATCCTGTCACCGACGATGATGATATAAAGAGGTGAGTGTTGGGGTGAGGTACAGCCAGGTTGTAGCGTGATGCTATCAGTTTGAATGCGCCTGTTTTCATCAGAGCCGGAGAAGGTTCGTATATATAGTCGCCGACTTCGATTGCGCTTTGCTGTGGTGCTGCGCAGTCTCGTTCTTGAGTTTGGGTAAATGCAAACGTCCTTGCTTCAGGGCATGCCGCGGAGAGTGTGACGGCTTCAATTATGGTTTCTGTTGCAGGATTGTCGAAATTGACCAATATTAGAAGTTCTTTGCATTCTGTCGGCGTTCCGACAGCCATTACCGACAATGGCCGTGTCGGCAGAGCTTCGATGGTATGGCTGATGTCGAGCATCGGCGATGCCTTGATGATAAGCAGGCTACATATTTGCGACAAGTCGGCCATCAGTGCCGTGACATCGGGGGTGCAGTCGGAAAGGGCGAATATGCGTCCGCCGTCAGAACTGCGTCGCGCAGGGTCGATGAATGCGGTGGCGAACTTGCGTCCGCTCGCCTTGCAACGTTCTATGAACCTCTCGCAATCGTCGCATAGCGGCCTTATGTTGTCGATGTGCAAACCGGCTGTGTTGTAGGCTAAGGCTTCGGTTTTGGCCAAGTCGCGTTCTACGGCGACAAGGTGCGACGCCCTCGACGCACAGTACATGGCGTCTATGCCGAGGCCCGATGTGAGGTCGACTGCCGGAAGTCCGTTTGCCACAAAAGAGCTGTGGAACGAAGCCAAAAGGTCCGATGTTGCCTGCTCCCCTGAGAGTATTGAGGGGAAATAGAAGCGAGGAAATACCGTAAGTGTGTCGGCGAGTTTTTTGCCGAATTTCCGCCTACACTCAATCTGTGTGATGGCGGCGTCGTAGCTGAAAGAGCCTGTGCTCTTTCCGGCAAATTTAAGCCTCAGCTTGAGAGGGTCGTCGTTGATGTGTGCGTCTACCCAGTCGAATAAATCGGAAGTCATAGTCGTGAGCCGATAAGAAAAAAGCACGGGCGGCATCCCCGTCCGTGCTTTTATGTTAAAATTGTTCGTTTTTTATTTGCCTTCGATGGCTGCAACGCCCGGAAGAACCTTGCCTTCGATGGCTTCAAGGAGAGCGCCGCCGCCTGTCGATACGTACGAAACTTCGTCGGCGAGGCCGAATTTGTTTACGCATGCAACAGAGTCACCCCCGCCGACGAGCGAGAATGCGCCGTTCTTGGTGGCTTCTACCACTGCATCGGCGATAGCGCGGCTGCCTGCCGTGAAGTTGTCGAACTCAAATACTCCGGCAGGGCCGTTCCAAAGGATGGTCTTGCTGCCGCGGATGGTGTCGGCGAAAAGTTTGCGGGTTTCGGGGCCTGCATCGAGTCCTTCCCAGCCTTCGGGTATTGCCATCACAGAGCAGACCTGTGTGTGTGCGTCGTTGCTGAATGCGTCGGCTGCCACGCAGTCGGTGCCGAGTACGAGGTTCACGCCTTTCTCTTTGGCCTTGCGCATGATGTCGAGTGCGAGGTCGAGTTTGTCGTTTTCGCATATTGAGTTGCCGACGTTGCCGCCCTGTGCTTTAGCGAAAGTATATGTCATGCCGCCGCAGAGGATAAGGTTGTCGACCTTGTCCATGAGGTTTTCGATGATGCCGATTTTTGTCGATACCTTTGAACCGCCCATAATGGCAGTGAAAGGACGCTTGATGTCTTTAAGTATGTTGTCGACAGCTTTTACCTCTTTTTCCATGAGGTAACCGAGCATTTTGTGGTCGGCGTCGAAGTAGTCGGCCACGACAGCGGTCGAGGCGTGACGGCGGTGGGCAGTTCCGAATGCGTCGTTTACATAAACGTCGGCATATGAAGCGAGTTTCTTGGCGAAGTCCTTCTGGCGTTCTTTCATTTCCTTCTTGGCAGCGTCGTATGCAGGGTCTTCTTTGTCGATGCCTACGGGTTTGCCCTCTTCTTCGGGGTAGAAGCGGAGGTTTTCGAGCAGGAGAACCTGGCCGGGTTTGAGTGCGGCGGCCATGTCGGCAGCAGCTGCGCAGTCAGGAGCGAATTGAACGTCGGTTCCAAGAGCCTTTGCCACAGCTTCTTTGATTTGAGCCAAAGAGAACTTGGCATTTACTTTGCCTTTGGGTTTGCCCATGTGGCTCATGATGATGAGTGCGCCTCCGTCTCCAAGGATTTTCTTGAGGGTGGGGAGTGCGCCGCGGATGCGGGTGTCGTCGGTTATGTTACCGTTTTCGTCAAGGGGCACATTGAAGTCAACGCGTACGATGGCTTTGTGGTCTTTGAAGTTGAAATTGTCGATAGTCATAGCTTATATGCTGAATGTTGATGTTAGTTATCAAACGGTTGCCGCCACATGGCGGTTGCGCTAAGGCAGTGCAAAAGTACATAAAAAATCTGAGAGTATGTTTATAAAAACATCTAAACTTTCGTGTCTGTAGGCAATGAATGAAAGAGGGGGCGTCAGGCGGTTTTCTCCTGACGCCCCCTCCGGGCAGTTATTCAGATCGTATTATCGCATTGTCATTATATTTTGCGGTATCAGCTGCGCGGCTTAGTATTAGTAGTTCCACTGGCATGCTATCATGCGCAGGTTGGGGCAGGCTATGGTGCGCATGTCTGTAATCATGTTGTAGCGGCAGTTGATGTATGTCAGAGCCTGGTCGAAGCTTACGTCAAGCATTGTGAGCTCGTTGTTGTTGCAGAGAAGGCGCTGCAGGAAGGTCTGGTTCGAGAGTGTAAGCGAAGTCAGGTCGTTGTATGAGCAGTCGACGAAGACTATGTTGGGGCATCCCGAAACGTCGAACGAAGTAAGGTCGTTGTAGGAGCATACGATGTCGAGCAGAGATTTGCACTCGCGCAGACCGAGGGTCTTCATGTTGTTGTCGGTGCAGAGGAATGTCGACAGGGACGGGAGCGACGACACTATCATGTTGGTGATGTGGTTGCTGTCTACGTTGAGGTTCTGAAGGTTGGTTACGCCTACGAGATTGAGCGAAGTGAGCTTGTTGTAGCCGCAATAGAGGTTTTTGAGTGCGGTACAGTCACTTACAGACAGTGTTTCGAGGTGGTTGCTCTGGCAGTTGAGGGTTTCAAGGGTTGCCGAAGCCTGCAGGTCGAGGCCTGCGAGGAGATTCGAAGCCACGTTGATAGATTTAATCAGAGGAACGTCGGAAATAGTGAATTCGGTGAGCCTGTTGTTGTTGATTGCAATTTTAACGAGGCTTGTGCATCCGGTGAAATCCACTTCGGTGAGTTTGTTGCGCGAAGCGTTGACGTCGGTAAGAGCCTGGTCGTTTTTGAAAGTAACGGCAGTAAGGGCGTTACGCGAGACGTCGACGGTGGTCAGGGCCTGGAAGCCCGAGAGGTCGAGAGTGCCGGCGAGTTTTTTGTCTTTCCATTTGATTTCGGTGACATTTTTGCCGACAATTTTGATGCCTTCCCACGTGGAAGGGTCTTTCAGATTTGTCACTTTCAGAGCTTCGGCGTTTGTGCCACCTTTTTCGGCCGGCTGTGCCAGGAAGTTTTGAAGTTGTTTGAGTTCGCCTTTATTGATCTGGGCGAAGCAGGCTGCGCTACCGAGAGCTACAGCGAGGATTAATGCGATTCGTTTCATATCAATCATAAATAATAGTTGTGAGCTTTTGGATGATTTTGATAATATAACACGACTGCCGATTAAAAGGTTTAGAAAAATTTATAAAAAATTATGGATAGCCTTTTTGCATGTGCTGTAGCGGCAATTTTGGATCGTAAGTAGGCGCATTTATGGTCGAAAGTGCGTATCTTTGCGGAGCATAAAACAATAGAACCATGAATTTACGACCAATTGCGATATTGCTTCTTGCCATGCTGTTTGTGCCTGTGCCGGCACAGAGGATTGCCGTGTTGAGCGACATACATGTAGTGCCCGGCAACGAATGCGGACGTCAGCTTGCCTTGGCGGTTGAAGATATAAATGCCGGCGGTTTCGACGCAGTAGTGGTTAACGGAGACCTTTCGAATGAAGGCTCTGATAAAGAGCTTGCGAATGTCAAGCGAATTCTTGACGGTATACGGCATCCTTTGTTCGTGTTGCCCGGAAATCATGAGAACAACTGGAGCCAAAGCGCCGGACGTACATTTGTGGACTTGTGGGGCGCCGACAGGTTTGTGTCACGTATCGATTCTTTGGTTATTGTGGGTCTTAATTGCGGCCCATATATGAAGATGGGCGACGGGCATGTAAAACAGGAGGATTTGCATTGGCTTGCATATACTCTCGATAGCCTGTCTGTAGCAGGATGCCGAGTGTTGTCGTTCAACCACTATCCATTGCTTGAAGACCTTGACAATTGTTCCGAATATCTCGATGTCTTTGAAGATAAACCCGTTTTGGCGCATATCAACGGGCATCATCATGCTTGGCGGCTCTACGATGTCGGCGACGGTTTTGTCTCGTCGAACTTGCATGGAGTCATGACCCGTGCCCTCGATATGCGTGACGGCACATATGGTTATGCCATTGTGGATGTGTTGGGCGACAGTGTCTGTGTGTATGAGAAAATCATCGGAGAGCCGGCAACGGAAAAATTCCGTTTTGAGGCCGAAGATGTAGTGTCGTTAAAGAAAATCCGTCCACGACCGGAATTTTCTGTGCCTGAAGGTTTTGAAGTGGAATGTATATGGACGGATTCCGCGTCAATATTTACTCGATTGGGAATCGATGACAGCAACGTTTATTTTGGCAACTCTACGGGTTTCGTCCGTGCCGTAGACAAACGTAGCGGTCTTTTGCGGTGGAGCGCTGATGCCGGTGCGCCTCTGTATGGCCGGCCCGTTCCGCTTGTCGACAAGGTCGCAGTACCGACCCATGATGGCATAATGTTCGTAGACAAAGCTTCGGGACGTCTTTGCCGTAGAGAGCCGTCGGAATATTCCCCCTTTGTGGCCGACGGCCTCGCCTCTGTGGCTGACGGGTGGTATGTCCAGGGCGGATACAAGGGGATAGAACGGCGCGATGTGTCCGATGGGTCGCTTGTTTGGCGCTATGACTCTATATTCAACTACTGTCAGGCGTCGCCGACAGTAGCCGATGACGATGTGTTTTTCGGAGCGTGGGACACCAACCTTCGCTGTCTTGACCTCGCCACAGGCGCTTTGCGGTGGGTTTGGAACAACGGCAAGGCCAACAATATGCTCGGCCCCGGCAATGTTGTGCCTGTAGTTGCCGGTGACAAAGTTTTTATAGTCGCCCCAGACCGTTATATGACCGCCATCGACCGCCGCACCGGCAAAACGCTGTGGCGCGACAACTCGCACCGCTACCGCGAAAGCATAGGCCATAGTGAGGATTATAGCCGTATATACGCCAAGACTATGGACGGGGCTCTTGTCGCCGTGGATGCCTTGTCGCCTGAGTTCAAGGAGTTGTGGAGTGTCGACCTTGGCATAGGGTACGACCATGCGCCATGTGTCGTTGTCGAGAAAGACGGTTTGGTCTATGCCGGGTCGAGGCGAGGCATTGTAACTATAAGCCGAGCCGACGGTTCGGGTAGAGTGGCAAGCATTTGTCTTGGTAAAGGCGAGATAAACGGTTTCGATATCGCCCCGTTCGATAGCAATATATATGTTTCGCTTGTCGACGGTAAAATTTATAGGATAAGATATAATGGCAGATAATTATCTTGAAAAGAAGATGGAGGAACATCGGCAAGGCGGAGTTTCTTCGGTTAAGAGGCGTTTTACACCATCGGGACAGAAACCGGGTTACGCATGTTTTCGAATCGGCGAGCCTGTAGTGTTTGTCAAGGGTTTCGACGCGGCGCCGAGTACGGTGGCGTCTGTTGTAAGAGCATTCCGTAATGCCGGTTGCCGCGTGGCTTTTACGTCTGCCGACATAAAGACAGGTCGTGCCTTTGCCCAAAGCAGCGGGGCTCGGCATTATCCTGTCGTTAAAGGCGTGGAAGAAAAAATCACGACGGACTACGGAGTTGCCAATTTTACTGTCGAAGTCGAAGAGCGTTGCCTGCTGTTCTGTACTTGCGGAAAGACGGTCAGGATTCAAGCTGATTGTGATTGCCCGTCCGAAATATTTGATGAAAAGGTCGGAGAGGTCTGCCTTTATCTGTCGCTGCCGTATTCCGGGTGGCTTATCGGCGGCACTGTTACGATGCTTCGCAATGGCGAGGTGCGTCTTGTCTGAAATCGCCGCTTGAGCTGTCGAAATGGATGCCGGCATCGGGGAAACATTTGTCGAGTATTCCTGATGCCACGACGCATTCTTTGGCGTCGCAGGCGATTTTGCCAACCGAAGGGTCGATGGCAAGCAGAGTGTCGGCAACTGCAATTGCCGGTGCTATATCATGGCTTGAAAGCAATATGGTCCGCCCGTTGTCGGCAAGCCTGCGCAGAAGACGCATTATGTCGAGTCTCCCGGCAACGTCGAGGAACGCAGTCGGCTCGTCAAGTATTATTAACGGAGTCTGTTGAGCCAAAGCCCGGGCTATCATGGTCTTTTGGCGTTCTCCGTCGCTGAGTGTGCCGAGCATGCGGAAAGCCTTGTTGGCCATGCCTACGTCGGCAATTGCTTTATTTACTATTTCGCGGTCTTCTTCGGATAGCCGTCCGAAAGGCCCTGTGTAAGGGTGGCGTCCGATAGACACGCATTCTTCGACGGTGAGCGCGCCGCCGCCGTTGCGGTCGGTAAACACTACCGACAATACTTTTGCAAGTTCGCGGCGTGAATAGTCGCATAGGCTTTTTCCGCAGAGCGAAATCCGTCCCGAAACAGGCTGTTGGCTTCCGGCCAAAGTACGCAGAAGCGTAGATTTGCCGCTGCCGTTGGCGCCGATTAGTACGGCAACGCTTCCGGGGCGCAGACCGAAAGATATGTCGGAAAGTACGGTTTTATGCCGATAGCCTACCGATAGCCCGTGTGTTTCGAGTACTGCTTCCATTGTCAATTGAAATATAAGAGCCGTTTGCGGTTTAGCAGAACGTATATTATCACCGGCACTCCTATTATGGGGGTAATTGCGTTTACAGGGATTGTCGCACCGCTGCTGAGTGCCGGCGATACAGATATGATTTGGCATATAAGTCCCATGAGGCCTCCGCATAGTGCCGTAGCCGGAAGCAGCACGAAATGGTTTGAGGTGCCAGTCAGCATGCGTGCTATATGCGGAACTACAAGGCCGATAAATCCGACAGGACCGCACCATGCCGTCACTACGGCGGTCAGCGCTCCTGCAAGAAAGAGCAGGGCGGTGCGCACCCGTGATGCGGCTATGCCGACGTTTTCGGCGAAGCGTTGCCCGAAAAGCATGGCATTGAGGCTCTTTGCATATGCCATTGAGCAGAACAGCAATACAATGCACAGACTTGCGAAAAGCGGCAACGCGTTTGTGTCGACAGCCGAGAATGTTCCCAAGCCCCAAAGCACGAAGCTATGGACGCTTTGGTCGGTTGAGAAAAAGTTCAGCAAGGCTATCGCCGACGATGCAAGGTAGCCGATGAGGATGCCTACTATCAGCAGCACGTCGGATGAGCGCACGATAGTCGAAAACAGCAGCAAAATGGCTAATATAAGTGCCGCACCGGCAATGGCGCCGCCCACAATAGCAATTTGTCCCCAAAGCCCGGCCATTCCGCCGAATATCATCATGACGATTGCGACACCTACGCTTGCACCTGTCGACAAGCCCATGATTGACGGGCCTGCGAGAGGATTATTGAAGCAAGTCTGCATAAGAAGTCCGGCTACGGCGAGCGCGGCACCTGCAAGTAGTGCTGTCAGAAGAGCCGGAACGCGAGTCTCTACAATAATGAAACCGGCGATATCGTTTTCGGGATTGCCGCCTGTGAGTACGTCAAATATTATTGTTGCCGGGATATCGACACCACCGACCATCAAGCCTAAAAGTAGTGTTACGGCAATCATTGCCGCCAGCGATATTATGGCGATGCGGCGTCGGTTCTTCATTCGGCGTTAGAGAAATAACGTAGGCTGTAGTCCGGCATCAGTTCAGGATGAAATATGGCTACATAATCGGCCAATACGCGCTCGGGATGAAATGCTATGTCGTTGAATATCGGTTTGCGCTGTGTGTCGCATCCGTAGATGTTGTTTTCGCGTAGGGCTTTGAAAGAACCGTAGCGTCTATTCTGTGCTACAAGAGTTGCCGGGCTTGCAGTGTATCCGAACGTGCGCAGTAGCCATATGTCGGCGTCGATGGCTTTCTCTGCCACTTTTTCGAGGCTCAAAGCAAGCGAACCGCTCCCGTCCGTATCGGCCCAGGGGTAGTCGGCTCCTGCATCGGCAAGCATTTTTGCCATATAGCTTTGTCCGGCAGGCACATACCATACGCCCGAATATTCGCTTTCGGTGAGTACTTTCGGTTTTGGCGATGATGCTCCGGCAGCTCTGAATGCAAGGTCTGAATATGTGTCGATTACTTCTGTGAATATCTCACGGGCCTTTTCGCGTTTATCTGTTAGCTCGCCGAGTAGCAACAGCCATTCGGCGCGTGCTATGGGGCTTGTTTCAAGATAGTCGGCGCATTCTATAGCGATGATACCGCGCGGCAAATTGCCGGCAGCCACGCCCTGCATGGGTGAGCGAAGCACAATTTCGCACCGTGCCGCAGCAATCTTTTCGGCAGACGGAGCCGATGCCTGCCCGACGTCGATTATGTTTCCGTCGTTCAGCAAAGAAGCGATTGTGTCGTCGGCGGCAAAAAAGGCCCCGTCTGCTACGGCCGATATGCACTCTATGGCGTCGAGTTCACACAATCCGCCCGAGTGGACGGCAGAGAATACGGCGGCGTTCCGTATCGGAGTGCGTATAACTTTTATGTCTTCGCCGAGATTGTCCGGCACAAGCGAGTCGCGGTCTATAAGGGCATAGCGCCCGAGGTATCTGCCCTCGTTCCAAGGGTCGGCGATATCGACCCTCACTACGCCCGCGCCTACATCGGCTATCGTAAGATATTTCGCATGATGCGTCAACGTGTCGGCGACAAATGTGTCGGCGAAAGCGTCATCTCTTCCGCTTTGTTTTCCGCTACAAGAACAAAGCCCTGAGAGGATTAGTACTCCCAGGGCTATGGATGTCATGCGTGAAGTCATGCCTCTCCGTAAGGGTTGGGGCCGTATTGATTGTCGGGTCCGCTTGCCTTGCAGCAGAATACGATTGTCGTGATACCTGCTGCGAGGGCGATTACATAGCCAACGCTCAGCAATCCCATGTGGTTCTGTATTGCATTGGCTGCGGCCACGGGGTCGTTGGCGGCTGTGAATATTGCGGTGCCGAGTGCGCCAAAAATAAATGCGGCGCCTATAAGACCGATTACATACAGGCCGACTACCCACCAGCCGCTTTTGCCGATGTCATGGAACCTGCGTGTGAGGACGGCGAGGTTGGGGATGAGGAGTGCGAGTGTGATGATGCCCGTAAGGGTTTGGCTGCGGAACAGGCTTGCGACTATTCCGAGCAGAAATACGAAAAGCATGGCCCACCAATATTCGGCACGGGTAGAACGTCCTTTGAAGTTGGCGTAGTTGGCAAAATAGATTTTGATTGCCGTGATAAAATCTACATTCATATTAATATTTTTTAGATAATTATATGTGGCAAAATTATAATCTTTTATTGGGTTTGGCAAGAAAAACTGGCCGATAGTATGAATGTTGGTGTTATTTTATGTTAACGAAACCGTGCTTTGACGGTCTGCTTTTAGTAAATTTTGACTAAAAATAGCTACCTTTGCAAATTATTAGCTATCAGTTGAAAAACGCACATGAAATTAAAGTTCAGAAAAGGCTTAAATCTCAGCATAAAGGGCGGTGTGCCGACCGGAGCAGCCGTATCGTCGGCTCATGTCGAATGCGCGGCTGTCTGTCCTGACGACTTTCCCGGCTTTATGCCAAAAGTGGCCGTTAAAGAGGGCGACGCCGTAGCTGTCGGTACTCCATTGCTTTACGACAAACGCCACCCCGAAGTCAAGCTCGTATCACCTCTTAAAGGTCGTGTAAAGGCTGTCGTACGTGGAGAACGCCGAAAGATAGAACGCGTTGTAGTAGAGGCATCGGATTCTGTAGAAGTGCCGTCGCCGAAATTCTCCGAAATATCGGATGCGGCATCAGTCCGAAAAGCCCTTGCCGAAAGCGGCCTGTTGGCGTTTATGCGCCAACGTCCCTACGATATCGTGCCTAATCCCGATGAAGAAGTACGCGACATATTCGTTACAGCCCTCGACACAGCGCCTTTGGCTTATCCTTTGACAGCCTCAGGCGCATCTCTTTTTGAAATGGCCGATTATGAAAGCGGTGTGGCGGCACTGTCGAAAATTACGATAGGGAAGGTTTATATCTGCCATGGCGGAGATTTGGCAGACAGGCCCGTCGCAGGAGCCGAGATGGTAGAGGTCGAGGGGCCTCATCCGTCAGGGAATGTAAGCGTCCAGATTGCGGTCATAAGGCCGGTAGACAAAGGAGACGTCGTCTGGACGCTCGATTTCGTGACCTTGGGTCGTATAGGCCGTATGATGCGTACAGGCTTCTTTAGCCCCGCTACTGTAGTGGCCGTCGTCGGGCCGGAAGTTGTTTTGCCCGGACTTGTCAAGACTGTCGTCGGTGCGCCTGTGTCTTCCGTAATGGCTGACCGTATCGCGCATGACGGGCGCCATCATCGTGTGATTGCCGGGAATGTCTTTACAGGCACTGCCGTAGATGGGTCGACAGGTTTTCTGCACTATCCGTATCGGCAGATTACGGTGATAGCAGAAGGCGATGATGTCGACGAATTTATGGGTTGGGCTTCTTTTGCCCCGAAAAAGATGAGCGAGAGCCGTTCTTTTCCCGGACATTTCATCAAGCGCCTCTTCGCACCCGACGCAAGGCTCAACGGCGGTCGCCGTGCCATGATAATGAGCGGAGAATACGACAAGACATTGCCTATGGATATTTTACCTGAATATTTGATAAAGGCGATATTGTCGCACAATATAGAAGACATGGAGAAGCTCGGAATATATGAGATTGCGCCGGAGGATTTCGCCGCAGCCGAATATGTCGATACGTCGAAGCTGCCTTTGCAGCAGATTGTGAGAGACGGGCTTGACTATCTCCGCAAAGAATTGGAATAAAAAGCATCAATATCATAATGTCAAAACTTCGTAATTATCTCGATAAAATCAAGCCTAATTTCGAGCCGGGAGGCAAATTGCATGCTTTTCGCTCGGTGTATGACGGCTTCGAGACATTTCTCTACACGCCCCGGACTACTTCGGCGCCTTCCGGAGCAGTTCACGTCCACGACAGCATCGACAGCAAGCGTACCATGATAATAGTGGTGCTGGCGCTTCTTCCGTGCTTCCTATTCGGCATGTATAATACAGGCTATCAGCATTGGTTAGCATTGGGTGCGGCAGAGTTCCCGTTTTGGTCGCTGATGCTATACGGCTTCTTGACCATCTTGCCGCGAGTGGCGGTTTCATATATCGTCGGTCTGAGCATTGAGTTCGCTTTTGCACAGAAAAAAGGAGAGGAAATTCAGGAAGGTTTCCTCGTGACCGGGCTTCTTGTACCGATGATTTGCCCTGCCGAGATACCTCTGTGGATGCTTGCCGTTGCTGTGGCCTTTGCCGTAGTTTTCGCAAAAGAAGTGTTTGGCGGAACGGGCTACAATGTGCTCAACGTCGCACTTGTTACGCGTGCGTTTCTCTTTTTTGCCTATCCGGCACAGATGTCGGGCGACAAGGTATATGTAGCTGCGAACGCTCCGTTCGGATACGGGACCTCGCTTCCAGACGGGTTCTCGGGAGCTACACCTCTTGGGCAGATTGCCACGCAGAGCGGTTCTGATATTGTTCTGAAGGGGCTTGACGGGGGCATAATTGATACCTGGCAGGCTTTTGTCGGTCTTATTCCGGGTTCGTTTGGCGAAACCTCGACTCTCTGCATCCTTATTGGCGGCGTCCTGTTGCTTGCTGCCGGAATTGCGTCGTGGCGCGTTATGCTGTCGGTTTTCGCCGGTGGTTTGTTCATGGCGTGGGTCGCCAACACTTTTGCTTCGCCGCTGTATCCGGCATCGTATATTAGCCCTGTGGACCAGCTTCTGCTCGGCGGCTTCGCTTTTGCCGCTGTCTTTATGGCAACCGACCCGGTGACGGCCGCAAGGACTATGACGGGCAAGTACATTTACGGATTTCTCATCGGGGTTGTGGCGATATTGATACGCACCTATAACAACGGCTATCCCGAAGGCGCCATGCTTGCCGTGCTGCTTATGAATTGCTTTGCACCGCTTATCGACTATTGCGTGGTGCAGGCCAACATGCGTCGCCGCACCAAACGTTTAACCGCAAAAGCCTCACGATGATGAATAAACAGAGCAATCTATACACCATAATCTATATATTCGTGCTTGTGGTGCTTGTGGGTGCCGCGTTGGCATTTACATCTATTTCGCTTAAAGACAAGCAGCAGGCAAATGCCGATGCCGACAAGATGCGCCAGATACTTGCCAGCGTGAACATATATCCTTCGTCTGACAGCATCATCGTAGACTACGGGCGGTATATAACGGACTCCTATCTTGTCAACGAGAATGGCCAAAAGGTTGAGGCTTCGGAAAAAGCGTTCGATGTAAATGTGGCGGTACAGAGCAAAAAGACGGCGTCGGAGCGTCTGCTCCCTGTCTATGAGTGCCGTCTCTCCGACGGTGACGTCAAATACGTGATGCCCATGTATGGCGCCGGATTGTGGGGGCCTATTTGGGGCTATATTTCGGTCGATGCCGATGGCACTACCGTCTATGGTGCGTTCTTCGCCCATCAGGGTGAAACCCCGGGGCTTGGAGCCGAAATCGAGAAGCCTGCTTTCAGCGGACAATTCTCAGGAAAGCATCTCATTAAAGATGATACGTTTCGGCCTATTGCCGTTATAAAAGGCGGTGCCGTTCCGCAGGACGGCAGCGACTATGTCGACGGTGTCTCGGGCGGAACAATTACCAGTAAGGGTGTCGCAGCGATGCTCGACAAATGCCTTGCACCGTACAGTAAATTTCTTGAAAGCCTCGGTGGCAGATAATTGCCGTTTAATAGAATAAAGAATAAGATGTCAAATAAAAACGTTTTCTTCAATCCGTTCTCCAAGAACAATCCTGTCATAGTGCAGATTCTTGGCATATGCTCGGTTCTCGCGGTCACCGCAAAACTCGAGCCGGCTCTTGTCATGGGGCTTTCAGTGATTGCCGTGCTTGCTTTCAGCAACGTAATCATTTCGCTGATTCGCAACACGATTCCGACCAATATCCGAATTATCGTGCAGCTTGTTGTAGTCGCCGGCCTTGTGGTGATTGTGTCGCAGCTGCTTGAGGCATATGCCTACAATGTGAGCAAGCAGCTGTCGGTGTTCATCGGCCTTATCATTACCAACTGCATACTGATGGGCCGCCTTGAAGCTTTTGCCATGGCCAACCGCCCGTGGCCTTCGTTTCTCGACGGTGTCGGAAACGGTGTCGGCTATGCCATAATTTTGGTTATTGTCGGTTTCTTCCGCGAAATACTCGGTTCGGGCACATTGTTCGGTTTTCAGCTAATACCGCAGAGCTTCTACGATGCCGGCTATGTCAACAACGGACTGATGATACTTCCGCCGATGGCTCTTATTGTTGTGGCATGTATCATTTGGGTGCATCGCAGTTACAACAAAGACCTTCAGGACCAACATTAAAAGACATTCTGCAATATGGAAAATCTGAATTTGTTCATACGGTCGATTTTCGTCGACAACATGATATTCGCCTATTTCCTTGGCATGTGCTCGTTCATTGCCGTGAGCAAGAATGTCAAGACGGCGTTCGGCTTGGGCATAGCCGTCACGTTCATGCTCACGATAACGCTCCCCATCAACTATCTGCTTGAGACATATGTGCTGCGGCAAGGCGCGCTTACATGGCTGTCGGCCGATTTTGCCGACGTGGACCTCAGCTTTCTGTCGCTGATAGTGTTTATAGCCGTGATAGCTTCGATGACACAGCTTGTCGAGATGGTGGTCGAGAAATACGCGCCGGCGCTCTATTCGTCTCTCGGCATATTTTTGCCGCTGATTGCGGTGAACTGCGCTATCCTTGGCGGCTCGCTCTTCATGCAACAGCGCGATTTCGCAAGTGTAGGCACCGCCGTCTGTGCCGGAGCGGGGTGGGGCATAGGCTGGCTGCTTGCCATCACGGCTGTTGCGGCTGTGCGCGAGCGTGTGGCTCAGTACTCTAATGTCCCGGGTCCGCTGCGTGGTGTCGGCATCACTTTTATAATAACTGCGCTCATGGGAATAGCTTTCATGAGTTTCCTTGGCATAAAAATTTAAGGATATGTTTTCAACGACTATTCTCTGTAGCCTCGATATGCAGTCGTGGCTCACTGTAGGCGCCGGTGTCGGTTTCTTTTTGGCAGTCACACTGTTCCTTGTTGTCATACTGCTGGTGGCAAAGCGCTACTTAGTGCAGTCGGGCGATGTTACTATCGATATCAACGGCGACCGTAAGATTACTACTTCGGCCGGAAAGACCTTGCTGTCGACGATGGCCGACAACAACATTTTTCTTTCGTCGGCATGCGGCGGTAAAGGCAGTTGCGGACAATGCCGGCTGCAGGTGCTTGGCGGTGCCGGCGATGCTCTGCCGACCGAAGAGGTGCATTTTACCAGAAAAGAGCTTAAAGACCATTGGCGTCTTGCATGTCAGGTGAAGGTAAAGGGCGATATCGACATCAAAATACCGGCGTCGGCACTCAATGTCAAGGAATGGGAGTGCGAGGTTATTTCTAACCGTAATGTCGCCACCTTCATAAAAGAGTTCATAGTGGCGCTCCCGGCCGGAGAACACATGGACTTTTTGCCCGGTTCTTACGCACAGATAAAGATACCGCCTTTCGAGATGGACTATGCCAAGGACATCGACCGCTCGCTGATAGGCGACGCATATCTGCCGGCATGGGAGAAGTTCGGTCTGTTCGACCTGAAATGCAGCAACAAGGAAACCACTGTCCGCGCATACTCTATGGCAAACTATCCGGCTGAGGGCGACCGTATAATGCTTACCGTGCGCATTGCCACACCGCCGTTCAAACCGAAGCCACAAGTCGGTTTCATGGATGTCATGCCCGGCATAGCCTCGAGCTACATCTTTTCGCTCAAACCCGGCGACAAGGTCGTGATGAGCGGCCCTTACGGAGATTTCCATCCCATATTCGATTCTAAGGCGGAAATGATGTGGATTGGCGGCGGCGCAGGCATGGCTCCTTTGCGTGCGCAAATCATGCACATGACAAAGACGCTCAAGACCACCGACCGCAAGATGAACTTCTTCTACGGTGCGCGTGCCCTCAATGAGGTATTTTATCTCGACGATTTCCTAAAACTCGAAAAAGAGTTCCCGAATTTCAAATTCCACCTCGCTCTCGACCGACCCGACCCGGCCGCCGATGCCGCCGGTGTGGAATATACTCCCGGCTTTGTTCATCAGGTGATTTACAACAATTACCTCAAAGACCACGACTCGCCCGAAGACATCGAATACTATATGTGCGGCCCCGGCCCGATGAGCAATGCCGTGAACGGTATGCTCGACAGCCTTGGCGTAGACCCGTCGAGCATCCATTACGACAACTTTGGCGGATGATGTAGGGGAGAGCCTTCAGTTTTCCGGCTTATGATGGCATATTGATGCAAAAAAATGGTTGTGCTAACGCAGAAATTGGCCGAAAATGCTTATCTTTGCGGAACACAAACGTCAGACAAGGCGTTGTGCGCTTATCTGACATGCCATAAAACACAAAAACGAAACACCATTTAATAATATAACCAACGAATGAAAAGAGTCTACACATTCGGCGACGGCAAAGCCGAAGGTAATGCCGACATGAGAAACCTCCTCGGAGGTAAAGGCGCTAACCTTGCCGAAATGAATCTTCTCGGCATGCCCGTGCCCCCCGGTTTTACTATTACAACCGAAGTTTGTAACGAATATACCCAGTATGGCCGCGACGAAGTGGTTGCCCGTATCAAGAAAGATGTGGAAGCCGCTATAGCACATGTCGAAGCCCTTACCGGTAAAAAATTCAACGACCCCGCAAATCCTCTGCTTGTATCGGTGCGCTCAGGTGCACGTGCTTCGATGCCCGGCATGATGGACACAGTCCTCAATCTTGGCATGAACGATGCCACCGTTGAGTCGCTTGCGACAAAAAGCGGTAATCCCCGTTTCGCTTGGGACAGCTACCGTCGTTTCGTGCAGATGTACGGCGACGTCGTGCTCGGCATGAAGCCCAAAAAGAAAACCGACATCGACCCCTTCGAAGAAATCATGGACAAGGTCAAAGAGCAGAAAGGCGTCAAACTCGACACCGAGCTTGATGTCGAAGACCTCAAGAGCCTCGTCCGCCTCTTCAAGGCTGCTGTAAAGGAATATACCGGCAAAGACTTCCCCGATAACGCCTGGGAACAGCTTTGGGGCGGCATCTGTGCCGTTTTCGACAGCTGGATGAACGAGCGTGCCATCATATACCGCCGCATGAACCAAATCCCCGAAGAGTGGGGTACTGCTGTCAATGTGCAGGCTATGGTGTATGGCAACATGGGCAACAACTCCGCTACCGGCGTGGCATTCAGCCGCGATGCCGCTACGGGTGAAAATATCTTCAACGGCGAGTATCTTATCAACGCACAGGGCGAAGACGTCGTTGCCGGTATCCGCACACCCCAGCAGATTACCATCGAAGGCTCGCGCCGTTGGGCTGCCCTGCAGGGCATAAGCGAAGAAGAACGCGCATCGAAATATCCCTCGCTCGAAGAATCGATGCCCGTATGCGCCAACGAACTTTTTGCAATCGCAGCACGTCTTGAAGAATACTACAAAGACATGCAGGACATGGAATTCACTATCCAGGACGGCAAACTCTGGATGCTCCAGACCCGTAACGGTAAACGTACGGGTGCCGCTATGGTGAAAATCGCCATGGATTTGCTCCGCGCAGGTGTCATCGACGAGAAGACAGTCCTCAAACGTATGGAGCCGCAGAAACTCGATGAGCTTCTGCACCCAGTGTTCGACAAAGCGGCCCTCAAACGTGCGACCGTAGTCGCCAAAGGTCTGCCGGCATCTCCCGGTGCCGCTTCGGGTCAGGTTGTGTTCTCTGCCGAAGAAGCCGAGGCATGGGCCGAGAAAAAACGCAAAGTCGTGCTTGTCCGCATCGAGACATCGCCCGAAGACCTTCGTGGTATGGCTGTTGCACAAGGCATCCTTACAATGCGTGGCGGCATGACATCGCATGCTGCTGTCGTAGCTCGCGGCATGGGCAAATGCTGCGTATCCGGCGCCGGTGAAATTAAAGTAGATTATGTTGCCAAGACCGTAGAAATGGGTGGCAAGCTCTACAAAGAAGGCGACTGGATTTCGCTCAACGGCTCGACAGGCGAAGTTTACGACGGACAGGTACCCACCACCGAACCGGCTCTCGACGGCGATTTCGCAGCCATCATGAACCTCGCCGACAAATTTACCAAGACTCTCGTGCGCACAAATGCCGACACTCCGCGCGACGCCAAACAGGCTCGCAAATTCGGCGCACAGGGTATCGGTCTCTGCCGTACAGAGCATATGTTCTTCGAAGGCGACCGCATCAAAGCTGTTCGCGAAATGATTTTGGCATCAGACCTCGAAGGACGCCGCGCAGCCCTTGCCAAACTGCTTCCGATGCAGCGTGGCGACTTTGAAGGCATCTTCGAAGCTATGGACGGCTTTGGCGTCACCATCCGTCTCCTCGACCCGCCTCTGCATGAGTTCGTTCCTCATCAGACCGCCACACAGAAGGAACTCGCCGACGAAATGGGCATTACACTCGCCGAGGTCAAGGCAAAAGTCGACGCTCTCGAAGAGTTCAACCCCATGCTTGGTCACCGTGGCTGCCGCCTCGGCATCACATATCCCGAAATCACCGAGATGCAGACACGCGCCATCATCGAAGCGGCTCTCGCTTGCAAATCGCGCGGCATCGACGTGCACCCCGAAATAATGGTTCCCCTGGTAGGTTCGCTCAAAGAGCTCCAGCACCAGGCAAACGTAATCAACGAAACCGCAGTCAAAGTATTCGAAGAAAAAGGTGACTCTATACCTTATCTCGTAGGTACGATGATTGAGGTGCCCCGTGCAGCCCTTACCGCCGACGAAATCGCACAGGTTGCCGACTTCTTCTCATTCGGCACAAACGACCTCACTCAGATGACATTCGGCTTCTCGCGTGACGACGCTCCCAAGTTCCTCAAGTTCTACAAAGAACATGGCGTAATCAAGACCGACCCGTTTGAAGTTCTCGACCAGGTTGGCGTTGGCCAGCTCGTCCGCATGGGCGTACAGAAAGGCCGTGGCGTGAAACCCGAACTTAAAGTGGGAATTTGCGGCGAACACGGCGGCGAACCCTCGTCTGTGATTTTCTGCGCAAAACTCGGCATGAACTACGTCAGCTGCTCGCCGTTCCGTGTGCCCATCGCACGCGTAGCTGCGGCGCAGGCTGCTATCGAAGAGTAAGCGGACATTTTCCGATTAACATAATCGAGGCTGCAAAGTCATTAGGGCTTTGCAGCCTTAATTATGTCCGTCGACACTAATTGTATACATCGCTTAATACTGTAGTTTTGTCTTTTATGAATAATCTGATGTTTTCAAATCAAAAAACTCGTGAAAAAATTTGCCGATGTCAGAAAAGAGTTGTAACTTTGCACCGCAAAACGGCAGAAAAGCCACTGATTGCGAAAATAGCTCAGTTGGTAGAGCACGACCTTGCCAAGGTCGGGGTCGCGGGTTCGAGTCCCGTTTTTCGCTCAACTTTTTTAAGAGTTCTTTTACATGTGATTTGCGAAAATAGCTCAGTTGGTAGAGCACGACCTTGCCAAGGTCGGGGTCGCGGGTTCGAGTCCCGTTTTTCGCTCAAGCTTTTGAGCTTCCCTCAGTGCCCTAAAGGCACCACATCCTGTCCGGGTGGTGGAATTGGTAGACACGCTACTTTGAGGGGGTAGTGGCCGTAAGGCTGTGTGAGTTCGAATCTCATCTCGGACACATTTAAGACCCCAAGTATTTGATTTTTTTCAGATACTTGGGGGTTCTTTTTTTGTGGGGCGGTTATTTTACCATGACTTTCTTTCCGTTGATGATGTAGATGCCTTTTTGTAAGTTGGCAATGGCCGTTGTCTCATCGGGATATTCGCCTATACATATGCCTTGGAGGCTGAAAACCTTTGTAGTATTGTCCGGCGCCATTGGGAGTGCGGTTGGCAAATTGGCATATTTGCTTACCGGCAGATGGCTGTTGAACCATTCTATGTTCCTTTTAAGGGCGTTTTTAATTCGGTCGGCTCTGAGCTGTGTTGTCTGTGTGGGGTCGTCGTTCCATCTTGCACAGTCGTTCTTCCAGGCAAGGTCGAGCGGCAGCACTATGTCGTCGATATGGCTGTAGATTTCAGAAAGTCTTCCGGGGTAGACTTCTTTCCAAGCTTTTTCTACCGCCTTGCAGAAACTGTCGTATTGTATTATCTCGCCAATCCAATGGGGCGTAAATCCGTAGTGAACTTTCATCCGGAAGGTATAGTCGGTCTTTTCGCGATTGTAGCATACCAAGTCCCAAATTGGCCCGGCAATCCATTTTGTATTGTCTCCCAAATCCTTGTGGAGATAGAAACTGCCATGAAATCCGTCGGGGTTATCCATCACTTCCTGCACGATGAAGAAACGGGCCATGCTTTCCACGTCGATATATTCTTCCCACTTGGCGGATGTTTTGTCGGCAGAATATATGGCGGCGTTTATGGCTTTGAACTCATCGGTCAGCCATCGCAGCTGTACGCCGGACAAGTCTTCGGGCGAATGGTAGCGGAGAGTGAGATTCCATCGGTTATTTTCAGGAATGGTAATCTGGCACTCATCGTTATAGTTGTCGACTTCGACGAGCCAGCCGCCTTTTATAAAATCGGGATTTGTTTCCAGGTCCTGT
Organism: uncultured Muribaculaceae bacterium; assembly: GCA_910583525.1. Taxonomy (GTDB): domain Bacteria; phylum Bacteroidota; class Bacteroidia; order Bacteroidales; family Muribaculaceae; genus CAG-873. Next base: position 51,753 of record CAJTXL010000022.1, read on the forward strand.
TGCTCGTATATATTGACGCGGTTGTCGTCGATACGGATGGTTTCGGTCAAGAAGTATAGCCCGATGTAGTCGCCGTTCAACACAACTTCTACCGGCCTAAAGCTCGGAGTCCACTCCATGCCCATTAGTTTTCCCAACTGCAAGCCGGCTACTGTATTTTCTGTCGGCTTCAGCAGAGCCCAATGCTTGTTCTTGGGCATCCCCATAATTGCCGTCTTTTTGGCAAGTTTGATTTTATAAGGTTTCTTCGGGCTTTTCCATGACGAGTGTCCTCTGCCGCGGATTTGCATAGGTAGTGGTTCCGCTTCATTTCCGATGGGTTCGACATTGGAGTCTCCTAATGTTTCGAGCCAATAACAGGCGTCAAGATATTCTGTCTTTGAGGTGATGGGCTGACGGTTTTCGGTTTCAATATGCAATACCGGCAACGTACCGGAGACTGAGGCTGTGCCGGGTGTCGATGGTTCATTTGCGTTAATGTCGTCAGAACAAGATATCAATGCCATCGCGACAAATACGCTGTATATAAATCTAAGTGCCATGATAAGATGATTGTATTACAATGCAAAGATAGTAATATTTAGAGAACAATTCATCAGAACATTTGCATTTGTTCTCGACTTATTCGTATCTTTGGCTTCGCCTTAGATACTCCTGCTCGGCAAAACTAAAATAAATTTTGTTTTGCTCTCGGCTTATGATTATATTTGATGTAGTCTTGGGTTAATATTTTGACTACAAGGTTATTTTTGAGAATTCGCGTGAGGATGGGCAATGGATAAGAAATTGGTAGTGTGTTTGGTTACGCTATATTTCTCACGCTTTCAAATAACTCTTTTACTTTGATGCAAAGTTAGCATTTATTTTTGGATTACGCCTCATTCCGGGGCGTAATTCTCTTTTATATTGCCTTTTCCGCGTCGCGGAAGTGACTATGCTTCAATAAGAAAAATACGAAATAAGGATACCATCATATAGAGGCGGAGTTTCCATAACCACAGGCAAAGGTAGTCCGTGTTCTTATCAGCCGTGCAAGGCCAGGCCCTTCGGGTTTCGTGGAAAAATCTTCCGCGCCCTGAGGGGCTTGCGGTATTTTTCCCGAAAACCTTGCTCGGCTGGAACACGACCTTTTAAGCCTGTAGTTATGGGAACTCCGGCCCCATAAGCCGGAATAACAAAAAACAAGATGGTATATGTCAGAAGCAACAAAGAACAAGTACACCCTTGAAACCCTACTGCCGTTGAATGTGTCATACGACAGGGATCATATCCTCAGGCAGCAGGATGTGGATATGGTGAACAGGCTCGTGGAAGTCATCGAAGACTCACGCTCAAGCCTCACACCTAAGATCGGAGACAGGATGCGTCATGTTGACCGGGAAGGAGATTTCTACGGACACGCGCTGCTCGAAAATCTCAGGGCTGACGGAATGTCGGTATGCCTTGCACCATACGTGCCGTTTGTAGGTATCGGTGATCCTGATATATGGCTCAGCGTCAGCGGAGGGCCGTTCACAAGCATCGATCCCGCCGAAATGAAGTTCATCGGCTGGGAGGACGGGGTATTCAGCGCATGGGGACATTGCGGACCGTGCGCCAACGGAAGCGTGAGATTCATGGCGAAGGTCGCCAAATGGGAATACTCTGATCCGGAACCGCTCTATGGGGATTTTACCACCGAGACATGGCGCAAACTCTATGTCCGCATCAATAATAATCCTGAATCTCGCTACCGGTATGTCGCCAACGGAACAGCCTTCCGTGACGATGCCGACTTCGACAGGTTTAAGGATAACTATGAAGCGACAGTTTTCAATCATTCCGAGTCCATGCTGGTTGTATGGTGCTTCCGGGATAAGACCGAGTTCCTACAGGAAGATGAATGGAACAGACTGGATTTGCCAATGCAGAATCGGATGTACAACGGGTGTCTTGTTAAAGTCAAAATCAAGAAAGACATGGGGCGTCATATCACCACATTCTACCGCATAGAACTACCACCGATAACTTACTAAAACCATAAGATATGACTTCAACAGCAACACATGCAGGCGGCAAAGCCGACCTGCTTTCCGGTATTCTGGGAGTGGAAATCCGAAACGAAGAGAAGATAACGGCTCAGGACAGGCTCTTTTGCGAAAAACAGCAGGAAGCACTCTACAAGAGCCTTGATCAGATAGACCGCTGGTATGACATCTTTACAAAAGAGGCTGAAAAATACGGCGAGAGCAACCGTATCAGTTACAAAGTGAACGGAGAGATATCATATCGGGAGAGAGTTTATCCGGATGACAGCAATTACTCGCATCATGAGTTCAGACCGTTCAAATCCATCAATATGCT
>CAJTXL010000023.1 GCA_910583525.1 uncultured Muribaculaceae bacterium
CGCAGCACTCGCACCTGAAACGAGCGCGTCTACCATTCCGCCACCTGGGCTTTGCAGTGCAAAGTTAGGCATAATTTTTCGATTTTTGCGCACTTCGGGTCGCTTTTTTTGTTATTTTTGTTGAAGATTATGCATACGGCATAGCCTTCGACAAGACAAGCAACTGACACACAAATATATATGAGTATTTTGAAAGAAAATTTGCCGGCCGGGCTTTGTAGCGACCATGCCGGCTACGAAATGAAATCGATTATCGAGGGTTACCTCGAAGCTAACGGTATCAAATACGAAGATTTCGGCACTCACAGCAAAGAGAGCTGCGACTATCCCGACTATGCGCACCCGTGCGCAAAGGCTGTCGAGCAAGGGCGCTGTTATCCCGGCATTGCCCTATGCGGTTCCGGCAATGGTATCGGCATGACTCTCAACAAGCATCAGGGCATACGCGCCGCTCTCTGCTGGACGCCCGAACTGGCACGCCTTGCAAGAGCGCACAACGACGCCAACGTACTGGTGCTTCCGGCCAGGTTCATTGCTCCCGAAATGGCTCTCGAAATCGTCGATACATTCCTTTCGACACCTTTTGAGGGCGGACGCCATCAAAGGAGAATTGAAAAAATACCGGCTTTCAGAGATTGCAAATAAGAGATTCAAAAGTATCCTGTGAAGTGATTTAAACTTATTAAAATAAGTTTAAATCACTCTTTTATAAAATACGCCCTCAGACATTCTGAAAAATTTCAGGATAGCGCACAATAAAGTATACGGGCGTACAGCTCCATGCATGGCAGTAACTATTCAATAAGGTATATCCGTTATACGATGAGAAGAAGTGGTCCTCAGGGATATAAAATTCCCAAAAGGTGTCGGCTCCGTGCTTGACCATTCCACCCCAAAATTCTTCGACATAATTTCTGGCTTCTTTGGCGAGTCCGGCGTCAATAAGCGCCTGGACAAAGAAATGATTTGCGTAAGGCGTTCCACATTTTATTACATCAGCTTCGTAAAGGGCATAGCGCAAAGCCCTTTTGCTTTCTTTTTCGGAAAGGAGTCCGCCCAAAACAGCCCACGATATGCCGGTCCGCGAAATCTGTCGTGACGAGCCGCTCACAATTGCACCACGGGCTTCATCCCAAAACGACTTGCGCCCACGTCTCCTCATCGACTTCAAAATAGCGGCATAGCGAGAGGTATCGTTGTTTCGCCCGATTTTGGACGCCAGGGCCATCGCCCGTTTGATTATATACATGGTATAGCAGTGTAGCGCTGCATCTTTATTCAGCTCTACAGGGCACCAATCAAAAAACACCGTATTCCATCTTACGCCGTCAATGGTGGCATCAAGTTGATGCCGAGCTATATCCCAAAGGTCTATGACTGTAGCAGTATCGCCTGTGGCGTCGAAATAGTCATCTAATGTAGGCATGAAAGCAAGAGCGTAGTCTTGGAATTGGTTGGATTGCCATTGTAGGCGTGGAGTATCGGCAAGGTTTGAATTTATCTGTCCCGTCAAGGGGTCGGCGCATGCTGCCAGCAGATACAGACAGCGTTTGGTGAGACTGTGCTGTTGAAATGTAACGGTGTTCGCCAATGCCTGTAGATAGAAATCGCCACCCCATAATCGCTGGTCGCGTTTAGGCCCGTCTTCATAGACCGTCTGCATGCAATCGCGCAGTGTGTTTTCGCTTACTTTGGCTATTTGCCGGAATATTTCGGGAGTGTTCGACTCCAGACGGCAATGCGAACGCCCCGCGGATGTTGTGGCTTCCCATTCGACCGACTTAATGAACGAAACACAATACGGCGACGGACTTACAGGAGTGATTTTCATATACCGTCCTGTGACGCGCCAAGGAATAGTATGCTTTTCGTTATAATCTACATCAACCTGGAAGTCCTGTAGCCAAGCTCTACTAAGGCTACCCGTGAAAGGCTCTCGTGGCATATGCAAATCTGACGGAACTTCAGCAAATGATACAAAGAAACGCTGCCTGGCATCCTGCATCATCCACGGGTTTGACAATTCGATGGTTACACTCCCCACCAAATGCTCGCCAAAATCGAAAATCACAGACTCGCCATCTGAGATGCGGCGGCGGTAGATGCTATCCGGCGATACTGAAGATATGAAACGGACACCTTGAAATGCGGTGGGGTCTTCTGTCAGTTCCACAGTCCCGACAGGTTTATGAACCGATTTATGCAACTCCGGCTTGAGACTGTCAGCCACTTCAAGCCATTGCCTTCTTTGCGCTTCAGAGATGGTGAATGCCTCGGAGAATATGGACGAAACCATCATCGCCACGAAAAACAGGAAACGATAAGTCATGGTATCTACAATTTAAGTTGATGTGTAAATAATAAATTAGGTTGAATGCCGGTCTGCAAAAACCGAATAAAGACAAATCTAAAGAGAGCGGATTTTTATCAATCCGCTCTCTACCATGAATCAGTACGATATCAGCGATGTCACCTCGGCGTCGTCGGGTAGTGCCGCACGGCCATTAAGTGCCGACAGCTCTATAATAAAGTTTACATAGATTTTTTTCGGGTTCAGGCTCTTGACGAGTTTGTAGGCCGCGGCCATCGTTCCACCTGTCGCGAGCACATCGTCGTGAAGCACTACGATGTCGTCGGGTGTAATGGCGTCGCGGTGTATTTCAATCACGTCCTTTCCATATTCCTTGTCATACTCCTGACGGATTGTATCTGCCGGAAGTTTGCCCGGTTTGCGAGCAGGCACAAAACCGGCGCCGATTTCGTAGGCGAGTATAGAGCCGCCGATAAAACCGCGCGATTCGATGCCCACAACTTTGGTCACGCCTTTATCGCGATAGAGCTGCGACAAGTCCCAACCTATTATGTGAAGGGCGCGAGGGTCTTTGAATACGGTTGTGAGGTCTTTAAAGACAATACCCTTTGTCGGGAAATCGACAACGTCGCGAATACGAGATTTGATGTATTCCATTTAAGTATCTTGATGTTTAATTTGTTGATATTCTATTATTTGAAGCCATTATTGTTTCACGTGGAACAATAAATTTCATCTATTCACAAGCAAAAGCAGCATATTTACATCGGAAGGAGAAATGCCGGGGATGCGCGAAGCCTGGCCAATAGTCAACGGAGAATGACGTTTCAGTTTTTGCCGTCCTTCTGTAGATATTGACTTCAGCGAATCATAGTCGATATCTTTGGGCAGCCTGATTTCTTCGAGACGCATTAGCTTGTCGGCTATCAGCTGTTCTCGGGCAATGTATCCTTGGTATTTTATAAGTATCTCGGCAGCCTCGACGATTTCGTCGCGTCGTTCGTCAGGCAGAGACTTTATTAACTTCGCCAAAGGAGCGACAGCATCGGCAAGCATAGAGAGCGAAAGTTGCGGACGCTGCACGAGGTCGCGTAGCTTGACGCCTTGTCTTAGCGGCGATGTCCCCACAGCCTGCAAAAGTTGCTCAACTTCATGTGGGTGAACCGTCAAGCGCTCTGAAAGTTCGATTATGCTGTCGCGCAAGTTCTTTTTCTGTTGCATAAGTTCGAAACGCTCGTCCGAAGCCAATCCAATTTCATGGCCGAGCGGCGTAAGACGCATATCGGCATCATCCTGACGGAGCAATATGCGGTATTCAGCCCTCGATGTAAACATACGATACGGTTCGTCGACACCTTTTGTAACAAGGTCGTCTATCAGCACGCCAATATATGCCTGGTTTCGGGCAAGCGTAAACTGCTCACGCCCGAGCGCGCTCAGAGCGGCATTGGCACCGGCGACGAGTCCCTGGCCGGCGGCTTCCTCATATCCCGTGGTTCCGTTTATTTGTCCTGCAAAATACAGACCCGGCACAAGGTTTGTCTCAAGCGTATGCTTTAGCTGTGTAGGGTCGAAGAAATCATATTCTATGGCATAACCGGCACGGTAAAGCTGCGCGTCGGCCAAAGCCGGAACGGTAGAGAGCGCACCGATTTGTATATCCATGGGCATGGACGACGAGAACCCGTTTACATAGAACTCTGTCGTCGTCTCGCCCTCAGGTTCAAGGAAAAGCTGATGCTCGGTCTTGTCGGCAAAAGTAACGATTTTAGTCTCTATCGATGGGCAATAGCGAGGGCCGATGCTTTGTATCTGTCCATTGTACAAAGGAGAGTCGGGCAAGCCCCTGCGCAGTATTTCGCAGGTCTCTCTATTGGTATATACAATATAGCAGTCTCGTTGTTTCAATGATGATTCTATGCCGGGAAGATACGAAAATATATGTTTTACCTGGTCGCCCGGCTGTGCTACGGCTTTATCGAAATCAATCGTCCGCCCGTCGAGCCGCACCGGTGTTCCCGTCTTCATCCGGTCGGTTCTGAAGCCCAACCCGGCCAACTGTTCGGTAATACCGGTCGATGCCGGCTCGGAAATACGACCTCCGGCAAACGACACACGTCCGATGTGCATCAGACCGTTGAGGAATGTTCCGTTCGTCAGCACCACCTTATTTGCGAAGAAAGAAGCGCCCTCAGAGGTGTGAACTCCGCCGAGCTTGCCGTCTTCGTCGAAAAGCAGGCGGTCTACACTGCCCTGCCACATCGACAGATTTGGTGTCTGCTCAAGAGTCTCACGCCACAGAGCGGAAAATTTATTGCGGTCGGCCTGTGCCCTGGGGCTCCACATGGCCGGACCTTTGCTTCGGTTCAGCATACGGAACTGTATGGCCGTGCGGTCGGTAATAATACCCGTCATGCCACCGAGGGCATCAATCTCGCGGACAATCTGTCCTTTGGCAATGCCGCCTATGGCCGGATTGCAGCTCATCTGCGCAATCTTATTCATATCCATTGTTATCAAGAGGGTCCGCGCACCAATCCTGGCCGCCGCATGGGCAGCCTCACAACCGGCATGACCGGCTCCCACAACAATAACATCGAAATCGAAACGCATAGTAATAAGCAATGAATAGTGGTTACGGACGCATGCCGTCGAACATGGCAAGCGCCCTGTTCTCGGCCTGTTCCATTATTTCGCGTTCTCCCGGGCCTTTGTCATTAATGCCGCAAAGATGGAGAACCCCGTGAATTATCACCCGATGCAGTTCCCTGAGATAATCTTCGCCTAAACCGGAAGCATTGCTACGGACAGTATCGAGCGATATAAACAAGTCGCCACGCAGCATCTCTCCACGGCAATCATCAAAAGTGATGATGTCGGTATAATAATCATGTTCAAGAAACTGACGGTTGACCCTTAAAATCTCAGCATCACTGCAAAAAATATAGTTCAAGAAGCGGACTTTGCGGTTATACAATTGCGCAACCTGCGCAATCCAATGCTCAAGCCGTTGATAATCAAGCACAGGAGCTTCCACTCCCGATGTTAACCACTGAAATTCGGATTTCATTATCAGCAAATCTCTGAGATTAAAGTGCAAAGATACAAATTATTTCTATAATTGTCAATGGCAACATTAGCCCCAAATCAAACTTGATGCCTGCATCCTTAATACAAGAACAATGCGCTAACATTCAGCTGTTTACCACAAATATAGCACTCTGAGATTTCAAAATTCATAAAAACCATGCACACACCATCGGATTTTCTATTTCTCAAAAAGTGTTCGTCAAAATAAAATTTTATACAAATGTGAAAAAGTGAGAAAAATTGCTTAACTTTGTTGCATGGAAGCAACTTGGCGACAAAACCTCCGCTCAAGCCGTTTTTTCAGGCATTACCGATGCTCCTTCAATGCAGAGCTATCGGTCGGAGCGTCAGACTTCATACGACAGACAATATCCATCATAAAGACATACACACCGGCACAGACAGTCCTACGTTGACTACGGGACTTCTGTTGCCGGACTTTTTTTGCAACAACTCAACAACCATATTTTTATCACCTACAAAAAAACTGCAATGAAACGACTTATTTCTGCTTTCATCTTGCTGTGGCTTGCGCAGGCAATCGCATTTGCGGCCGGCGCCCAAATCACTTGTAAAGGCACAGTAGTCGACGAAGAAGGCGAGCCGATTATCGGAGCCAGCATCGTCATAACAGGCGGACGCGCCCTCGCAAGCACCGATGTCGACGGAGACTTCAGCGTAAAAGTTCCCGAAGGAACACGCTCGCTGTCTATAAGCTACGTCGGCTACAAAACATGCCAAGTTGCCGTAAAATCACAAATCGGCACAATAAAGATGGAGCCGTCGAACGAAATCCTCAATGACGTGGTCGTTACACAGTCATTGGCAAAGACACGACAGACACCGGTGGCTCTCTCTCAAGTTAACCGAGCCGAAATCGACATCAAGCTCGGCACGCAGGAACTCCCCGAAATACTCAACACCACTCCGGGCGTATGGGCGACCAAAGACGGCGGCGGTTTCGGCGACTCAAAAATCAACATGCGCGGCTTCAAGAACGAAAACGTCGCCGTGCTTGTCAACGGTATTCCCGTCAACGACATGGAAGGCGGCAAAGTATATTGGAGCAACTGGGCCGGCCTCGGCGACGTGACATCGAACATACAGACACAGCGCGGACTCGGCGCCGCCGTGCTCTCGGCCCCCTCGCTCGGCGGAACAATCAACATCACCACAGCCGGCCTCGACGCACAGAAAGGCGGCACAGTATGGTACGGAATGGGCAACGACGGCCTCAATGAATACGGCATCAAACTCTCTACAGGCATGCTCAAACACGGATGGGCCATCACCGTGCTCGGCTCGCACAAATGGGGCGACGGATACATTCAGGGCACCGCATTCTCCGGCTGGAACTATTTCGTCAACGTGTCGAAACGCATCAACGACCGCCATCAGCTGTCTCTTACCGCATTCGGAGCACCGCAGGAACACGACCAGCGCAAAGGCAACCTCTCAATCAAGAACTACCAGCTCTACGCCAAAGACTTCATGGGCAACGACAGCCCCTATAAGTATAACCCCGTATACGGTTTCGACCTCAACGGTCAGCAGCGCACATCGGCACACAACGTCTATCACAAACCGCAGATTTCACTTGCACACATCTGGCAAATCGACAAAAAATCATCTCTATCGACCACAGCCTACGTCTCGCTTGCAAAAGGCGGCGGATACTCCGGCCAAGGACGCGGCACATACAAAGGACAGTCATTAAGCTACTCCACCTGGCGCGGCGCCTATAACGGCGATCTCGAATGGATTTTCCGCAAACCCGACGGCACTTTCGCCTACGACGAAGTACAGCTCATGAACCAGGCATCCGAGACCGGCTCTAACATGGTCATGGGAATGTCGAACAACTCACACAACTGGTACGGCCTCATTTCCACATACCAGAACTCTTTCTGGGACAAGAAACTCAACTTCCTCGCCGGTATCGACGTACGCTACTACGAAGGCCTGCACGACAACAAAATCATCGACCTCTACAACGGCGCCTATTATATGGATGACACTTCGCGAGACGACGTCAAACCCGAAAACAACTACCGCGCCGCCGACCCCAACTGGCTCTACGAAAAACTCGGCGTAGGCGACATCGTATACCGCGACTACACCGGCTATACCCAACAGGAAGGCGTATTCGTGCAAGGCGAGCTCAGCCTCCTCAAAAAGCGCCTCAACCTGCTCCTATCAGGCTCTATCAGCAACACCGCCTACAAACGCGTCGACCGCTTCTACTATGACGAAGAACACGGCACAACCCCTTGGTATAGCTTCTGGGGCGGAACGGTTAAGTTCGGAGCCAACTTCAACATCGACCGCTACAACAACGTCTTCGCAAACGTAGGCTATATCTCACGCGCGCCATACTTCCGCGACGGCGTTTTCCTGTCGCAGGAAACATCGAACGCAGTCAACCCCGACCCCCTAAACGAAAAAGTCTTCTCAGCCGAAATAGGCTACAACTACCGCTCACGCAACATCGCCGTAGGAGTTAACGCCTACTACACCAAATGGATGGACAAGACATCCGTCAAAAGCGGCGTAATACAAGTGGGCGAACTCACAGGACAGCGGTACACCCTCAACCTCGCAGGCGTAAACGCCCGCCACATGGGCATCGAAATCGACGTGCTCTACTCCCCCGTCAAATGGTTCGAAGCCAAAGGCATGCTATCGCTTGGCGACTACACTTGGGACAGCAACGCCAAAGGCTACTTCTACAACGCCCTCGGCCAGCCCATCAAAGACACCGCCGGCAACCTGGCATCAGGCATCCTCGCGCCCGACCACGCATGGGGCATACTCAACCAGAAAGGCACCAAAGTAGGTGGTTCCGCTCAGACAACCGCCGCTATCGGCGTCACGTTCCGTCCATTCGAAGGCTTCCGCATCGGAGCCGACTGGAAAGTATCCGACCGCAACTACTCCGACTACAGCCTTAACACGCCCGGCGTAAACCAGACAATCAACCTCGCCAACCCGTGGCGCATACCCTGGGGCAACCAGCTCGACCTGAACGCATCATACCGCTTCCGCATCGGCGGCGTCGAAGCTACAATATTCGGCAACGTCCACAACCTGCTCAACTACAACTACGTGGTCGACGCATACAGCAACTCGGCAGTCGACGCCGACTGGGATAACATCTACGGCGTTTACTATTGTTTCGGACGCACATATTCGGCTAAACTCCGCATCAAATTCTAAGACATCACTGCAATGAAAACATCATCATACATACACATTCTTGCCGCAGCATCGGCCGCACTGGCTCTCGGCGCATGCAGCGAAAACTCATGGAACGACCGCCTCGACGGCTTCGAAGAGTTCGAGAACCAGCCAATCACTGAGGTAAAGACCGTCGAATATACCCTCACCGACGAAAACTACACCCAAATTGCAGGCGACCAGGCCAACAAAACACTCGCCGGAGCCGACAAGGCCGCAGCCCTCGCGCAGGTAGGCTCCCTCAAACGCTTCTCGACCGAAATACCCGCCTCGGAATACGCCCTGGCATTCCTCAACTCGACGGCATTCCCCTACTTCACCCTCAACGACGGCTCGGCAGTACGCCTCACATACAACATGGCACAAAACGAACCGGCAGAACTCACTGCCGCCGCCAACGCCATGACATACGAAATATCCGACCAGGAATATATCGACGAAGTCTGGGGCGAAGACAACTACATCAATGCCTTCGCACCCTCTAAGCCTGCATCGAAATTCATACCCTCGATACTCTCAGGCAACGTCGAAGCCGAAGACGGCACATTCTGCATCGTCAGCTACCGCATGGCTACGCAGGAACCCGTGTTCGGCGGCAGCTCACAACCCGAAGAACCCGAGCAATTCGAGCAGACCGACATCATCGGCACCCTTAAATCGGGCGACGCCGCAGTGACAATCAAAGGCCTCGTAAGCGCCGTGTGCACACAGGGTTACACCCTCACCGACAAATCAGGCACGATATTCGTCTACATGGGTTCGGGCTACGACCCCATGACCTACCCCATAGGCTCGCAGCTTGAAGTGACAGGCGATATCGGCGACTACAACAAAGGCCTGCAAGTGGCAGGCGCAAGCGCCACCGTCAATAAATACGAGACTGTAGCCTTCTCCTACCCCACCCCGACCGTCCTGACGGGAGCCGCACTCGACCAGGCCATCACCCGTAGCACACCCGAATTGGCAGTCTACGCCACAATCACAGGCGCCGTAACCGTGACCGACCGCAACATCAACATCAAACCCGAAGGCGCCGAAACGGCACAAGGCAGCGTGTACGGCTTCAACGACGAAGTAAAAGCCCTCTTCACCGACGGTGCCACACAGACAATCACAGGCTACTTCATCGCCATTGCCGGCAGCCGCTACTGCAACATGGTAGTGACCGAAATCGACGGCAAACCGCTCTATCAGGATGCCGCCGCGAAAGCGCCTGCACGAGCCGCCGTAAGCGTGCCCACAGAGACACTCAATGCCGTATACCGCTACACCGACGGACGCTGGAGCGTACCGGCCGACTTCATCGTACTCAATCCGGCCGACTACACCGCCATGGGGCAATCCCACCCCAACCTCAGCGCGGCAGAACCCTATCTGTCAATCTATCTCGGAAAGACATTCAGCTACGCAGCCGAAGGCAACGTGAAATACGTCTTCTGGGCCAAATACGCCGACAAACAGACAAGCTACGTATGCTCACCCTATATCTGCACCGGAAACGGCCAGTGGGAGCCCAACAGCTATGTAACGACAGAAACAAACCAATTTGTCCGCAACCAGGGCAAATGGATTTTCGACCCCAACGTGAAAATCAACCTTCCCTACGGCAAAACAGCAGAATTCAGCATTCCGTACTACCAGGCCGTGGTCGACTGGGTCTACGAAAACATTTGCGTACCCCTTGGCGACAATAGCATCACAAGCGGCAAATTCTACGTTACCAAATTCGGCACAAACGAATACTACTCGGGCGCATCGGCCTACCAGAACAACGTAGACCTGCGAGGCGCATCGGCAAGAGGCCAATATCCGGCAGGATATCCCGACGACCTCACCGACGACGATATAACCGAACTCATGAAGCACCGCTTCTTCTACGAGACATTCCCGGCCGCACTCGGCAAGCTGCACGCAGCCGACAAACCCATCGAAGGACTCACCGTACTTTACACCATCACCTTCGGGGCATACAACGGCTCTACGACCGAAATATACGAAGCCGTATACGAATTGGTAGGGCAGGGCCAATTCAAGCCCGTAAGCTGCACATGGTGGGAAAACGGAGTCGGAAACGGCAAACCCGAATAAACCGGACAGACACCTGAAACGTCTATAATAATAGCCGGCACGGTCAACCATGCCGGCTATTATCCACTAAAAAGCAGCTCCAATGGCAAAAAGCAACGTATATACACGCACCGGTGACGCCGGCACCACATCGCTCGTAGGAGGCACTCGCGTAAGCAAGCACAGCACGCGCCTCGAAGCCTACGGCACCGTCGACGAAGCAAACTCATGGCTCGGCCTCATCGACGCCTCAGAAGCCCTTCCAAAGGCCGCACACGACACCCTGCGCCGTGCCATGCACCACATGTTCGACATCGGTTCCGCACTCGCCACAGAACCCGAATCGGCATGGCAGCCCGCCCCGTTCCCACAAAGCGCCGTCGACGCACTCGAAGCCGACATCGACGCACTCGACGCCGCACTCCCACGCCACAACCAATTCATCCTTCCGGCCGGCCATCCCGACGCCGCCCGCGCCAACATCGCACGCACTGTAGTCCGCCGTGCCGAAAGGCACATCCTCGCACTCGCCGAAAACGCACCCGTCGACCCCGTAATACTCCGCTACGTCAACCGCCTCAGCGACTACCTCTTCATTTTGAGCCGCGCTATAAACATTTTTAACAACTGCCCCGAAATATTTTGGCAGAAATCTTGTTAAGAACAAGAAAATAACTAACTTTGCGCACTCAAAAACTCGATATACTATGTACTGGACACTTGAATTGGCATCAAAACTGGAAGACGCACCCTGGCCCGCCACCAAAGACGAGCTTATCGACTACGCCATGCGTAGCGGCTCACCCCTCGAAGTAATCGAAAACCTGCAGGAAATAGAAGACGAAGGCGAAACCTACGAAAGCATAGAAGACATCTGGCCCGACTACCCCTCAAAAGAAGACTTCCTCTTCAACGAAGACGAATATTAAGGCTCAGAAACCACATTCATACCCCTCAATCAATGGTCAAACAACAAACGAATTTGTTTGGCCATTGATTGTTTTATAGCTTTATTAAAGCTGGTAAAACTGAAGAAACATTTGAATTTATTGTCCGTAAGCCTGTATATCCAACACTTCCCAATAAATTTCATACTCCATCTGACAAAAGAATGTCACGAGCGGACTCTGTTTATCTGCCAAATACCGCAAAGAAAGCGAAAGAATTTTGTTTTTCTTTCGCTTTCTTTCGTATGCGTGACAGATATTGTAATCTCTCAATCTACATAACGTATATATTCGCCGTAGCCTTCCTTTTCCATATCAGACAAAGGAACGAACCTCAAAGATGCCGAGTTTATGCAGTAACGAAACCCTCCGGCCGAAACGGGACCGTCGTTAAAGACATGCCCAAGATGGGCGTCACCCCCTGCCGAACGCACCTCGGTACGGTTCATGCCGTGGCTCAAATCGCGCCTCTCGGTCACGACATCCGCCTCTATAGGCCGCACAAAACTCGGCCATCCGCATCCCGAATCAAATTTGTCGGAAGACGAAAACAAAGGCTCGCCGGTGGTGACATCGACATAGATGCCTCTGCGGTACTCGTTCCAATATTCATTGTCAAACGGAGGCTCGGTAGCGTTCTCACATGTCACGGCATATTGTATCGGGCTTAGCCTGCGGCGCAGCTCTTCTTTGTCATCGGCCATCGCACAGGCGTTACGGGCTATGTCGAACAGCTCGGGGTCGATATGGCAATATCCGCCCGGATTTTTCTCAAGGTAATCCTGATGGTACTCTTCTGCCGGGTAGAAATTAAGCAACGGCTTCACTTCTACGGCAAAACTGTCGCCGTACCGCTCTCTGTAGCGCCGCAAGACATGGCAGATACGCCACGCCTTACTCCCGTCAGAATAATATATGCCCGTGCGGTACTGCGTGCCCACATCGTTGCCCTGCCTGTTTACCGACGTAGGGTCGACGGTCAGCATATACAGACTAATCAATCTGTCAAGGCTTACTTTTGCCGGATTATAGACCACTTTCACAGCCTCGGCGGCACCGGTGGCGCCGCTACACACTTGCCTGTAACTCGGCGCCGGCACTTTAGAGTTGGCATAACCGACCTCAGTTTCAATCACCCCGGGGACAAGACTGAAAAAACGTTCCGTACCCCAGAAACATCCGCCGGCAAAATATATTTCGCTTCTGTCTGTCATAACGGCGCTTATTATGATAATTTTACCAATAACGGGACGTATCCCTTGACCTCAGTCGGGGTCTCCTGACCGGGAATGGTGACAGAAGCATCGCGGTCAGAAAATACCATTACAACTCGGTTGCCGGTTTCATCGTCGGTTTTAGTCACCACGAGTATTTCGGCATCATCCTGGCGGTAGCGGTCAAATTCCTGACGTCCTCGCCACATGGCCGGATTGTCGCGGCGGAAAGTCATAACGTCGCACACATAGTTTAACAGTCGCCGCTCACGGTCGTCCTCAGGACGGAGATGTCCCGACGTTCGCGAAGCATTGTCGGGCTGACTTCCGTGGCAGTCTCGCGAAAGGTCGGCAAACTCGTCGCCGTAGTACAATGTTATCGGGCCGGGATATCCGGCAAGGATGGCAAAGCGCGTCATCATATTGATTTCATTGTTCCCGTCGTAGAAATTGTCGGCGACACGGACACCGTCGTGGTTGCTCAAGAAAAGATTGGGGAGCACATCGTCAGGCTGATATCCTCTCTGTGACGGCGACGAGTATACCGTCATCACATCGTCCCATCCGTTTTCGAGGCCACCGCAGCCGTTTCCGTCCATAGGGCCGCTTATGAGCTGTTTACCGTCGAAATCGAACGCGCTCTTCAAGCCGCCGTCGCGATAGACCCTTGCGCTTATTCCGCCGGCATCGCTCCAGTCCTCACCTACCATGTAGCCGAGGATGCCCCATTCCTTGCCTTCATTGCGACGCCTGTCGCACAATTCCCTCACTGCCTGTGAAATCTCACACCAGTAATTATGCCCGTCCTGACACAACTGATACGCCTGGTCGAAGCGCCAGCCGTCGATATCGAATTTGTCAATCCAGTATGTGGCCACTTCCTTGAAATAGTCGAGCGACTCGGGATATTTTACATTACCCTCACCGCCATCCTCGCCACGCTCGCTGAGTGTCGGCGTCGAATCGATGCCGAATCCCGAAGGCGATGGCGCCGACACACCGCCATGGTGGCCGAACACTCCGTCGAGTATTACATACAGGCCCCGTTCATGCGCCTTATCGACAAGCTCGCGCAAGTCATCCTCGGTGCCGAAATGAGGGTCGATTTTGAAATAATCGTTGGCGAAATAGCCCGAGGCCTGCAACTTCTCGCCACCGTCGGCGTCTGAGCTGTCGAATATCGGCGTGAGCCATATCGCATTTACCCCAAGACGGCAAATATGGTCGAGGGCATGGATTACGCCTCTGAGGTTGCCGTCCTTACGTTCATCTGCCGGACCCCAAAGGTCCGAATACCCGTCGGCTCCGTCATCGGCATGGATAAAAGAGCCTACCATAACCTGGTAGATGGCGAGGGCTCGCCAATCTTGCTGCGGTTTAAACTGTTTCGTTTCCATAGTCTCTTTTTTCGTTAGGTAACTGAAACAGATAAACGGCTGCACCGACACGTTTGTTCGGCGCAAAAGCTATTTATAGGCCGTAGGCGCCACGCCGAACTGCTTCTTGAAACTCCGGGAGAAATGGCTCAGCGACGAAAAGCCCGTCATGTCGGCAATCTCCGAGAGCGTATATTTGTGCTCGCGTATCAGTTCGGCGGCACGGTTGAGCTTGTAGGTCTTGAAGAAAACCGACGGGGGCTCGCCCGTGAGACCTTTCACTTTATAGTAGAACTTGGTGCGCGACATGTGTATCAGACGCGCTATTTCGTTCACATCAAGCTCGCAGTTGGCAAGTTCTTTCTCCATAAGCCCGTAAAGCTCCTGCAGGAACGTGCTGTCCTGGACCGACAGTATATCGGCTTCGACATCGTCGACCGTCGTTCCGGCATTAATCATCTGCCGCGCCTTCTCCCGGTTCCGCAGCAACGAGCCTATCTGCGAAATCAGCAAAGTGGGGTCGAACGGTTTTGTCAGATAGGCGTCAGCCTCAGCCTCAAGTCCGAGCACCTGGCTCTCGACAGTCGCTTTGGCCGTAAGAAGTATTATCGGGATATGGCAGAAACGGATATCGCGCTTCACCGCCTTGCAAAGTTCGTACCCGTCCTTGCCCGGCATCACTAAGTCGCTGATAATCAAAGAGGGGGGGTATTTTCGTCAAGCCATGCCAAAGCAGAATCCACGTCAAAGCGGTTCACTACACGGTACTGTACCGACAAAAGCGTGCGAAGATATTCGGCAACCTGAATGTCATCGTCGACAACCAATATCAGAGGGCGCCCCGAACTGTCGGCCGTATCGGCACCCATAGGCGAAACTCCGCCCGGCGGTGTGGTAAGCGGATAGGCGTCCAATTGCGTCGGCGAACCCTTATGGCGGTCGTCGGCATATGCCTGTGCCGATGAAGGGAAGAGCAATACGAACTCGGCGCCTTCGAAACTTTCATTGCCTACGGCAAAAAGACGCCCGTGATGCAGATTTGCCAACGCACGGGCATAATACAGACCTATGCCCGAACCGCAGTTGTATGTGCCGTCGGCGCGCGTTCCGTCGAGCTGGTAGTAGCGCTCGAAGATTTTCTCAAGCTTGTCCGACGGGATTTTGGCACCCGTGTTCCTGACGTATATCTTAACGGCCTCGCCCAAAATCGAATCGTCCACCATATCAAGACCCACCGTCACAGACCCTCCCCGAGGCGTGAATTTGAGCGCATTCGAAAGCAGGTTGGCAGTTATCTTGGATAGCTTGTCGGCATCTGCCGTCACGAAACAATTGTCTTCGAGACCGTTTGTGACAAACTTGATTTCTTTGCTTGCGGCATGGTTGGCGAATATGTCGGTCATCTGACGCAACAAAGCGGCAATGTCGATGCGCTCCACTTCGAGAGGCAATGTGTCGTTTTCAAGCTTATTGAAGTCAAGGAGCTGGTTCACCAGATTCAACATCCTGGCAACATTAGCCTTCGCTATCGACAGCAGATGCCGGTCGTTCTCAGAGAGACCTTCGGCGTGACCAAGCTGCTTTATAGGGCCCGAAATCATGGTCAGAGGTGTGCGGAACTCATGCGATATGTTGGCAAAGAAACGCATGTTCATGTCGTTGATATGCCGTTCGCGTTCTTTCTCGCGGCGTACGCGCAACACGGCTTCTCGCTCGGCCCTGAACTTCATGACAGCGACAAACAGTACCACCGCGATGGCCGCGAACACTATGCAGTATGCCATGATTGCCCACCACGAAGTCCACCACGGCCCTTCGATGATGATTTTCAGCGATATTGTCGATTTATCGTCGCCGTTTATCCCCACATGGAACATATAAGTCCCCGGAGCCACATTGGCGTAATAAGCCTCCCGGGTATCGGTGGCCTCAATCCATCCGTCGTCGATACCGTCCATCTTGTAGCGGTAAGCCACACGGCGGTTCTCGCAGTAGTCGACGGCGACGAACGATATGCCGAAACTGTTGCGGCTGTAGTCGAGATGCACCTCGGGCTGATGCGATATGTCGCGGTCGATGATACCCGTACCGGGCCGCACCGGGGCATTGTGAACGAGCAGCGACTGGAACACAAGCGGAGCCGACACTTTGGCGCTCACTTCAAGCGGATTGAACGATGTTATGCCGTGTGTGCCCCCGAAATATATGTTTCCCGCGCTATCTACGGCCGCCGCTCTATCGTAGAACTGGTTTCCGCCTATTCCGTCGCGTGCGAAGAAATGCTCGAAAATCTCCGTGTCGGGATTGTAACGGCTCAGCCCGTCGAGAGTGCTTATCCACAGACAGCTGTCCCGACCCTGCTTTATTGCGGATATGTCCGCGTTGGCGGCTCCGGCGACAGCCGTAAACGTAGAATCGGCAGGGTCATATTTCAGCAGTCCGTTGGCAATGGTTCCTACCCAAAGCTTGCCGGTACGGTCCACACACAGGTCGGTCGGGATGAAAACCGAACGGGGCAGAACGCTCTCGAAACTATTGTCCGACAACGGCAACGGACTCACTTCAAGCGTATGGATGTTGACACGTTTTATCGGTTGGTTGAAAGCGGTCACCACAATATTGTCCTCGTCCAAAGGCATAAGACCGGGAATGAACACGAAACCCGGGTCAAAAACCTGAAGATATTTGAACTCATCTTCATCCGAAAGATAAGCCAGATAACACGACGCTGTTCCTATCCATATGCGCCCGTTGCTGTCCTCCGTCACCGACATCGAAGCCCATATATAGTAGCGTTTGTCAACTACGAGCCTGTTGCCGTCGTAGTGGCAGCGCAAAGTCTCCGAATTGGTCAAAGTCAGCCATAGGTTGCCCTTCGAATCGGCGAACACGTTCTTGATTGATTCGTCGTAAGCCGAAGCGTTGGCCGAAAGGCTGCCTATCGCTATCTGATGGAGCGACTTGTCTTTATCGTCAAGAACGAATATGCCGTCGTTGCGCGTTGCCATCCACAGATTGTTGTCGAGGTCGGTGGTAACCGACACTACCGATTTGTTCTCAAGAGCCTTGCGCACGAATTTATTGTGGTTGAACCGTTCGGTGTAGTGGTAGTGCACGGCAACACCCTGGTCGTAGCCGCCGAACCATATGTTCTGCCTCGAATCGGTGAATATCGTCTTGATTTTGAAATCAGGCACATTGATAGGGAACGACGCCTCGGCCTGACCTATAACACTGCCGCTGCGACGGTCGTAATAGTACATGCCGTCGGAAGTCGTAAGCAGAAGCAGCCCGTCGGTGCCGTAAGGATGCACCAGCACAAAACCGGCACCGCCAAGGACCGGATGCCTGACTATGGCATCCGGCAACGGCACGAATTTACGTGTGCGCGTATCGAACATTTTAAGCGTCGAACCCGTAAGCCAAAGCTCATGGCCGCTGACAAGAGTTGAATTGCGGCAATACATGCCCGTGGGCACAAAATCGGTCAAGACATGCTTGGCTGTATCGTAACGGCAGATGGTATTGTCGCCGGCAATCCATATGCAGTCATCATCGCTGACATGCGGACGGTTGTAGAAAACGTTGCCCGTATTTAGGCTGTCGAGCAGAACACAGACCTCTCTGTCTCCGGGTCTATAGGAACACAAACGCGAGTAGTTTGACAAAAAGAGAATGGTTGAATCGCTAAGTTGTACAAGCCCGTCGCATATATGACGGTCTCCCGTATCTATCCGCTCGAAATTGTCCTGCTCGGTAAGCCGACACAGCCCTTGCACGGTGCCTACATACAGCTCGCCGCCATGAGTTCTGAGTATCGAGCGTATCTGATTGTCAGGCAACGATACAGAAGAACTGTCGCTGAAATAGTGGAAATAATCGCGCGAGTTGAAACGGTTCAGCCCCCTGAAAGTGCCGAACCAAAGCTGGCCCGACGCATCTTCGGCGATGGCCGAGACAAATTGGTTCGACAAATTATCGCCCCTCACCGGAGCATATGGATGACCGGTGTCGTCAGGACGGTTCGAACAGGCGCAAAACAGTAAGGCGCAAAATAATATCAGGACGTCGGTTGCCGAACGCATTGTCTATAGATTTAAGGTTTCTATTCTGCACGCGAATTTATTCATTTTTCGGCATCCGACGCAAGCCTTATGAGTGATTTTGAGGATTTTGAACACACAGACAAACATTTGAACAAATATGCAAGCCCATATGACCGTATTGGCAAAAGATTTGAAAACAGGGCAAAGCCGATGCGAATAGCTCAGGCTAATTTTGCTACGTGGAAAAAAACCATTACCATGAAAAAACACATTCTAACTTTTTTAGCTTTCTCGTTGGCTCTTTGCTGTACGGCAGTCGAGCCACGCAATGAAATTTCGACATCTTCGGCCTTGGCGAATATCGGGCAAGGCAAGATTGCCGGATATACCGAAAACGGTATCAACATATATAAAGGTATTCCATATGCCA
Organism: uncultured Muribaculaceae bacterium; assembly: GCA_910583525.1. Classification (GTDB taxonomy): domain Bacteria; phylum Bacteroidota; class Bacteroidia; order Bacteroidales; family Muribaculaceae; genus CAG-873. Next base: position 18,719 of record CAJTXL010000023.1, read on the forward strand.
AGGCCGAACGCTTCATGGCGCCGCAGGCTCCCGGCAGATGGGAGGGCACACGAAGCTGCCGCAACTACGGCCCTACCTGCCCACAGGCGGTGCGTCAGGGATGGCAGAACGACGAAATAGCCTTCGCCTTCAACTGGGACGACGGATATCCCGGCGAAGACTGCCTCCGCGCCAACGTGTGGACCCCGGCAAAAAGCGCCGACGGAGGAAAACGCCCCGTAATGGTATGGCTGCACGGCGGCGGCTTCTCGGCAGGCAGCGGACAGGAACTGCCCGGATATGACGGCGCCAACCTCGCACGCAAAGGCGACGTGGTCGTGGTCACCGTAAACCACCGCCTCAACGTTCTCGGATTTCTCGACCTCTCCGATTTCGGCCCCGAATACGCACAATCGGGCAACGCCGGACTCCTTGACCTTGTGGCAGCCCTGAAATGGGTCAAAGACAATGCCGAGGCTTTCGGCGGCGACCCCGAGAACGTGACAATCTTCGGCCAAAGCGGCGGCGGCGGAAAAGTGTCGACACTATGCGCCACACCGGCCGCAAAAGGGCTTTTCCATAAAGCTATAGTGCAGTCAGGCTCCACTCTGAGCACAATGACATCTGAGCACTCGAAACGCATAGGCCGTGCCGTCGTAAAAGAACTCGGCCTCGAAAACGACGTCAAGAAGCTATCCTCGCTGCCCTACACCGAACTCCTCGCAGCCGCCGACAAAGCCGTCGCAAAAGTACGCGCCGAAGTCGAAGCCGAAAGCGGCACCGGCAACATGTTCATCTTCGGATGGGCGCCAACCGTCGACGGAAACATACTGCCGGCACAGCCCTTCTCCGACGGCGCTCCCGAACAAAGCCGCGACATACCCATGCTCATCGGCACCACAAAATGCGAATTTTCGGCAACGACCTACGTGCCCATGCTGCGCAACGCCGATGCGGCAATGGCCGAGCAGTTTGTCAGAAGCCAGTACGGCGACAACACCGCCGCACTCATAAAGGCATACGAAAAAGCATATCCCGGCTACCGGCCCAAAGACCTCATTGATTTCGACACCAACTTCAGACCTAATGCAGTGCGACAGGCCGACATCAAATCGGCACAGAAAGGCGCGCCCGTATATATGTATCTGTTCACATGGGAGTCACCCGTGCTCGACGGAATACTCCGGAGCACACACTGCATGGAGATACCCTTCGTGTTCAACAACGCCAAGATACATGCGTCGATGACAGGCGGCGGAGCCGACGCAGAAGCGCTCGCCGACAAAATGTCTGACGCATGGCTCGCTTTCGCACGCACCGGCAACCCCAACGCCCCTTCGCTGCCGGAATGGCCGGCATACACGCCCGAAAACGGCGCCACCATGTTCTTCGACAACGAATGCACAGTGCACAACAACCACGACCGCGAACTGCTCGATTTCGTCCGCTCGGTAAAAAACACAGAAGCTTCTAAAAAAGAAAGCACTCCAATATAAACCTTAAAAACATACCATCATGAAAGTCAAATTAACCTTGCTTATCCTGATGCTTACGACAGCCCTGTGGGCTTCGGCACAGACATCGGTGAAAGTGAGCGGCACAGTCTCTGACGCAGTGGGAGAACCCCTCATCGGCGCCAGCATCACTGAAAAAGGCAAAACCCAAGGTGTCACAACCGACCTCGACGGAAAATACGAAATCCAGGTCAACATAGGCACGACACTGGTATACTCCTACATAGGCTACGAAAGCGCAGAACGCAAAGTAGCCAAAGGAGGAACAATCGACATCACCCTCAACGAAAGCAGCACATCGCTCAACGAAATGGTAGTGGTCGGCTACGGCGTACAGAAGAAAAGCTCTGTCACCGGCGCCATATCGCAGGTAAAGGCCGAAGACATACAGAACCGCACCATCTCCAACCCCAAGAGCGCACTACAAGGCAAAACCGCAGGCGTGCAGGTAATCAGCTCGTCGAGCGCCCCCGGCTCGTCGCCGACAATACGCGTGCGCGGATATTCGTCGAACGTTTCAAGCGACCCACTATATGTGGTCGACGGTGTGCGCATATCCGACATCAGCGGCATCGACCCCAACGACATCGCATCTATCGAAGTGCTTAAAGACGCCGCTTCGGCCGCTATCTACGGTGCCGAAGCAGGCAACGGTGTCGTGCTCATATCCACAAAACGAGGAAGTGCAAACAACGGCAAAATCCAATACGACTTCCAGTACACATGGGAGCGCCCCTCAAAAGTGCCCAAGATGCTCAACTCCGAGCAGTACATCCAGTACATGACCGAAGGTAAGCTCTTCCTCGAAGAAGAGATGCTCAAGAATTGGGACGGCGTGACAAACACATCGTGGATTGACGAAGCATTCGAAACAGGCCACATGCAGCGCCACAACATTTCGTTCACCAACGGAAACGAACGCGGCAACTACTACCTGTCCCTCTCGTACATGCACAACAACGGCATCGCTGGCGGCGACAAAGACAAATACCAGCGCCTCACCGCCGCCATAAATGCCGAATACGACATCAAAAAATGGTTCAAGGTCGGCACAACAAACCAGATTGAAAAATACAACGTAAGCTCGGTATCGGAAAACAACGAATACGGCAGCATGATTACCTCGACCATGCTCCTCGACCCCCTCACTCCATTCGTATATGCCCCCGACAAACTGCCGCTGCATATGATAAACGCACAGCTCAAAGGAGCCAAACTCCTCACCGACGAAAACGGCAACTACTACTCATCGTCGCAGTTCCTCTCAGGAGCCGAAAACTACCATCCGTTCATCATGCGCGACAACGGCGTAAGCCGCAACGGCGGTTTCAACGTCAACGGCAGCATTTTCGCCGACTTCAAGCCTTTCGACGGCTTCACATTCACCTCGCGCTTCGGTTATCGCCTGTCGTCGGGGCACTCAACCGGCATAGACCTTCCCTTCTACGGAAACGCTACACAATCCAAACAATACCTCGACATCAGCGCCAGCGACTCACAAAGCATCTATTGGCAGTGGGAAAACTTCGCCAACTACTTCAAGCAGTTCGGCCCCAACACAATCGCGGCAATGGTCGGCATGTCGTACTCCGAATCCACCTCGTCTAACACCTACGGCTCGCTCAAAGGAAACAACGAAGACGCAGTCAAAAAGAACGACCCGCTCTTCTGGTATCTCAACTACGGCAACGCTTCGGCCACCAAAGGCGTGGGCGGAGAAAAGACCAGGGCTTCAAAGATGTCATACTTCGGCCGCGTAAGCTACGAATACGACAACCGCTACCACATACAGGCTTCGCTGCGCGCCGACGCCGCCGACCTCTCGAAACTTCCGCTCAAAAACCGTTGGGGATACTTCCCCGCCGTTTCGGCCGGATGGACACTCTCAAATGAAAAATTCTTTGAAAACGCACGCCGCTATGTCGACAACGTGAAAGTGCGTGCAAGCTGGGGTCAGAACGGCTCTATCGCTGCCCTGGGCGGATATCCCTACAGCACCGACATGGCGCTCGGTGGCATATATCCCTTCGTGCCCGGAAACACATACATCACATCGGCTGCTCCCTCGACCATGGGCAACGAAAACCTAAAATGGGAAACTTCCGAGCAGTTCAACATCGGTCTTGACATGCGATTCTTCCGCAACCGCTTCGGCGTCAACATCGACTGGTACACCAAGAAGACAAAAGACCTACTTGTCGGCGGCGCATACCCGACCCTGACTCTCGGCGGCAACCCCTCGCCGCGCAATGCAGGCGACGTCAGCAACAAAGGCTGGGAATTCGAACTGTCGTGGCGCGACTACGTAGGCGATTTCCGCTACTCCGCAACAGTGAACCTCGCCACCCTCAAGAACGAAGTCACATATCTGCACCCCTCTATCGAACGACTCGGTGGTGCCACATTCCACACCTCGACCATCACTTACTTTGAAAAAGGATATCCCGTCTACTATTTCCGCGGCTACAAATTCAACGGCCTCGACAAAGACGGCAACCCGACATTCAAAGACCTCGACAACAACGGCAGGCTCAACGACGGCGACCTCGCCTACATCGGCGACGCAATACCCGACGTAACATTCGGCCTCACGCTCAATTTCGGCTGGAAAGGATTCGACCTCACCGTATTCGGAACAGGAGCCGCCGGAAACGAAATCTTCAACTGCATCAACCGTCCCGACTTCGCACAGTGCAACAAACTCAAAGAAGTCTTCTACGACAACCGCTGGACCGTTGCCAACCCCAACGGTACCGTGCCCAGAGCCGGTGCCAACAACATGGACAAATACATGCTCTCCGACGCCCTCGTCTACGACGGCTCATATTTCAAAATCAAACAGATACAGCTCGGCTATACGCTGCCGCACAGCCTAACCGAAAAATTCTTCGTCAGCAACCTGCGCGTATATGCTTCGTTAGACGACTTCTTCTGTTTCACCAAATATCCGGGCTTCGACCCCGAAGTGGCAACCAACGCCACATCGGGCATGGGTATCGACAAAGGCTCATATCCCACCTCGAAGAAAGTGGTTCTCGGTTTCAACATTTCTTTCTAAAAAGCTACTATCATGAAATTAAAACACATAATACCGGCGCTGCTGGCCGGTGCGGCGCTCCTCTTTTCATCGTGTGAGGACCGTCTCGACATACAGAAGCACGGCAACATGGGCGGTCAGGAAAACTTCTACAAGACCGACGACGAAGCGATGCAGGCCGTGGCATCTATGTACGGTTCGTGGGGCGGACTGTATTACAACTGGTTCTTCCTCAAAAACCTGCTCGCCGACGAATCGTGGTGCGGCGGCGGAACACGTGGCGACAATCCTGACTACGAACGCCTCAACGAATACACCTTCGACACAAACGACGGCACAATCAGAGGCACATACCAGGGTCTCTACAGCATTGTATACTATGCCAACCTTATACTTGAAAACGTCGTCCCCGACACGCCGACAAAAGCACAGGCAGTCGCCGAAGCACACTTCTTCCGCGGATGGGCATATTTCGAGCTGGCCTCGCTGTGGGGAACCGCGCCCGTAGTCGACCACGTACTCTCCGAAAGCGAATACCGGCAGACGAACAGCAAGCCCGAAGAGCTCTGGAAATTTACCGAAGACGACTTCCGCGCTGCCGTCGACTCCAAAGCCCTGCCGTCGAAAGCCGGTGTCGACGACCTTGCCGGCACAATACGCGTCTCCCACGAGGTCGCTCAGGCAATGCTCGGCAAGACACTGCTCTTCCAAGGCAAATATGCCGAAGCCGCTATCGAACTCGACAAAGTCATCGCATCAGGCAAATACGACCTCTACAAAGGCGACTATGACATGCTCCACCATGTCCGTGCAAACGGATGCTGCGAAGCAATGCTCGAAGTGCAGAAACGCCAGGACTACGAACAGATGTGGAACCAGATGACAATGACATACATCATGATAGGATGGCGCACAGAACATATCGACACAGGCAATCTCGGCGGCACGATAGCAAACGGCACCTACGGCTTCCTCAACCCGAAAAAGAGCCTATACGACGCTTTCGTCGCAACCGAAGGTGCCGACGGATACCGTCTGAAATCGACAATACGCAGCTATCAGAACCTCAACGACGAATACAAACTCTCCGTTCAGCCCGGTAAACGCCTCGTAGGACACGAAGGTTACTTCAACTGGAAAAACCGCGCATTGGTAGAAGACTGCGTGATGGATTTTAGCGGTTTCCAGGCACTACAGTACATCAATCTCCGTGTAATGCGCTATGCCGAAGTGCTCCTGCTCGCAGCCGAAGCACACGCAATGTCGGGCGGCTCAAAAGCGGCCGAATACGTCAACGCAGTGCGCGCACGCGCAAGACTACAGCCCCTCGGCTCTGTCACAATGGCCGACATCAAAAACGAAAAACGCCTTGAACTATGCTTCGAGGGCGTACGCTTCCAGGACCTCGTCCGTTGGGGCGACGCACCCCAATATCTCGGCGAGCAAGGCAAGACAATTCCGTCTTTCAGCTCTACAGGTGTCGATGCCGAAGCTTTCTCGAATGCAAACTACGGCTTTAAAGATAAACACAAACTCCTGCCGATACCTCGGGTAGAACTCGAAGTAAACAGCGGCATGAAACAAAACGCCGGATGGTAATAATTCCCTTAAATACAATACGATGAAAAAAATATATCAACTACTGCTGCTGCCCATGGTCGCCATCATCGGCGCCTGCAGCAACGACGTCATAGACGACCTGTCGGGAACCTACGACTACATAAACCGCTATGACTTCACTTCCGAGAAAACCGAACAGACCGAAAAACTCAAAAAAGGCCTGAAAAACCTGCACATGGTGTTCTCGACCGACAACGCAGCGACTCTCGACCTATACTGCGTATCACGCGACTGGACTCTCGCGCCCGGAACATACACTCCGACGCAGAGCCTCGGCGACACGCCAAAAGCAATGCAGTACTGCGCCTCTGTCACAGCCGACGGCAAAACATCAGGAAACTTCACCGAAGGCAACATCAACATCACGCTCATCGACGAAACTTATTTCATCTCGGGCATGGTGAAAAACAGTGCCGGAAACAGCTATATGCTGAACTACCGCGGCCCCATCAGCTTCGAGATAGGAATCGACGACCCCGAACCGAGCGGATTTACCGCAAATATCACCGAAGAACCCCTGTATGTATGGGACAATGCCACTATGGGATTTCAACAGATACCGGGCGTATCGAAATATAAAGTTCAGGTCGCCGACCCCGAAGGAGCCGATGCGGCATATATCGAATTGCTCAACAACCCCGGCTGCTCAAACGAAGAACTCGCCGGAACATACCCGATTGCTGAAAATGCCCTCGAACCCGGCAAGATATGCAACGGATATTATTTCCCCGAATACTACGCCGTCGGAGGTTCATACATCGTAGGCGGCGACAAGCAGAACCAATATCTCGGAGCCGGAGGCAACGTCGAAGTATCATTCGTCGACGGAATAACAGGCGAACGCCTGCTCAACATAAAAGGCAGCGGCATTGCCTATTCCGGACCGGCCGGTAGCGGCACGACGAATGTCAACCTCAACTTCATATCCATTCCCCAGAAGTTCGGAACGGAAATCAAAGACATGGCATTCCACAGCGAAGCTCTCGGCAAAGATGTGAAATACTCGGTGCTCCTGCCCGAAAACTACGACCAAAGCAAACAGTACCCCGTGCTCTATCTGCTCCACGGCGCTACAGGCGGCAACAACGACTGGCTTAACGGTGGCAAAATATCCTCAAGCATCGAAAAAGCTGAAATGGTGATAGTGACACCCCAGGCAAGCTTCGACGGATTCGACAGTTTCTACGTCGACAATTACAAAGGCGCCGGCCTAAACTACGAAACGTTCTTTATCAACGAATTCATGCCTTACGTCGAGCAGACATACCACTGCAACGGAAAACGCGGCATAGCGGGTCTATCGATGGGCGGTTTCGGAACCATGTACTACGGCATCAAATACAACGACAAATTCGTCGGCATGTACGCATGCTCGCCGGCCCTGAACAACGGCGAAAGCGTAGACATCGGCCAAATGCTCTTCACAATGCCAAACGCCAAGCCATACGTAATCGAAATCGGAACCGAAGACTTCCTGTACCAAAGCGTAAGCTGGCTCAAAGATATGGGCGGAATGCTGCCTTTGCTCACCTACGTCGAACGTCCCGGACAACACGACTGGGCATTCTGGAGCTCATGCTCGCCCAAAATCGTAGAATTCTTCAGCGAAAAATTCTCTGAATGAAAAGCTATTGCACCACTCTCCCGTTTGCCTCACGAAACTTCTGCCTGAAATAACATGAGGAGGTACTTTTCATATATGACAGTTCTTTTGCTGATGCTGCCCATGACGGTGTCGGCAAAAGAACTTTACCGCGACGCGCAAGTCACCGTCAGCGAATTGAAACACGGAGTCGACATATTCGAAACTTACGACAACTGCGCCATGTATCTTGTCAAAGGGTCTGAAAGGGCTCTCCTCATCGACACCGGCACAAAGTGCGACGCTCTGAAAAAAATTGTCGATTCACTGGTGACAACGCCGGTCGATGTGGTCATAACCCATCTTCACCCCGACCATGCCGGATGCGTGGGCCAATTCGACAATTTCTACATGCACCCGGCCGACACCGTGATGCTCCACGAATATGACATTCACAACGAAATCCGTTTCATAGAAGACGGACACAGATTCGACCTCGGCGACACCGTTGTCGAGGCTCTGCTGATGCCGGGCCACACCCCGGGGTCAATCGTGCTTCTGAACCGTGCCAACGGCGACTGCTTCAGCGGCGACGCTTTCGGCGTGTGGATGCAGCTTGTGCCGCACACACCAATGGTATGCTTCCTCGGCTCATGCCACCGAATGCTCGGACTCATGGAGAAAGGCGATGCCGTCAGCATATGGGGCGGACATTATCCCTATTACCGACGCGCGCTCGGGAAATCATTTATGGAAACCATGACCCGCCTGGCATCGCGTCTGAGCCACGGCGACGAGACCGGCGCCGTCGACTACACCATGCCACCGTCGATGCACTGCTCGGGGCATCCGAAAATCCTTATGGAAAATGGTGCGTCGATTGTCTACAATACCGAAAAAATAAACTAACTTTGCCATAACCCCAATCAATATCACAATGAAAAAATATATCCTGCTTCTCTCTTTGGCCGCAATGGCCTTCGGCAGCAACGCACAACAAGCCCTTTGGGGCGGTTCTCAGATTGTATCGCCCGAAATAAATCCCGACAATACCGTCACATTCCGTCTTGCCGCTCCCAAAGCCGTAAAAGTACAGATAACGGGCGATTTCCTGCCTACTCAGAAAGTACAGACGCCTTTCGGCGAATTCGACGCTCCGGGCTCGGCCGACCTCACCGAGAAAGACGGCGTATGGCAGTTCACCACACCCGAACCCCTCGCTCCTGAGCTATACAGCTATACCCTGCTCGTCGACGGTCTTAAAATAAACGACCCGTCAAACGTTCACCGCATCCGCGACGTCAAATCGGTCACCGACGTATTCATCATACCCGGTGCGCGTGCCGACCTGTACAAGATAAACGACGTTCCCCACGGCACCGTCTCGAAAGTATGGTATAACAGCCCCACACTCGGCATGGACCGACGACTCACCGTATACACACCGGCAGGATACGAGACAAGCGGCAAGCGCTATCCCGTCTTCTATCTCCTTCACGGCATGGGCGGCGACGAAAACGCCTGGACAGAGCTGGGCCGCGCCGCACAGATTCTCGACAACCTCATAGCACAGGGCAAAGCCGAACCTATGATTGTCGTCATGACAAACGGAAACGCGGCACTTCAGGCTGCTCCGGGCGAATCGAGCCTCGGTTTTGCGGCTCCCGACATGAACCTGCCCAAGACAATGGAAGGCAGCTTCGAAACACACTTCCCCGAAGTTGTGAAATTCATCGACAAAAACTACCGCACCGTCAAAAACAAGAAATCACGTGCTATTGCAGGCCTGTCGATGGGCGGCTTCCACTCGATGCACATCTCCAAGCAGTATCCCGACATGTTCGACTACGTCGGTCTTTTCTCTGCCGCCATAATGCCCGACAAGAAGGTGAAATCGCCTATCTACGACGACCTCGAAGCCAAACTTAAAACACAGTTCGACAAAAAGCCGGCACTCTACTGGATTGCAATAGGCAACACCGACTTCCTCTTCAAAGCCAACGAGGAATACCGCAAGATGCTCGACGAAAAAGGATACAAATACACCTACTACGAGACTCCCGAAGGTCATATCTGGAAAAACTGGCGTATCTACCTTACGGAATTCACTCCTCTGCTTTTCAAAAAATAACATCAGCACACCATGAAGAAAACAATTTTCTGCATAGCTGCCCTGGGGCTGCTGACGGCATCGTGCGGCGACAAGACACCGAAACTCGGCAAATCGCCCGTCGATGAGGTAATAGCAGCCATGACCCTCGAAGAAAAGGCACATCTCGTGGTCGGCACCGGAATGGCAGGCTTCGACGGCGACAGCGCCGTAGTAGGTGAAACACGCAACCTCGTGCCCGGAGCTGCCGGAACGACATATCCCATCGAGCGCCTCGGCATCCCGGCCATAGTACTTGCCGACGGCCCGGCCGGACTGCGCATCAATCCCACACGGGAAGGCGATTCGGCAACATATTACTGCACGCACTTCCCCATCGGGACGCTCCTTGCATGCACTTGGGACACCACTTTGGTGAGCAACGTAGGCAAAGCCATAGGCAACGAAGTGCTCGAATACGGTGCCGACGTACTTCTGGCCCCGGCGCTCAACATACACCGTAACCCATTGTGCGGCCGCAACTTCGAATATTACTCCGAAGACCCCGTCGTTGCCGGCAACATAGCCGGCGCATACGTCAAAGGCATACAAAGCAACGGCGTAGGCACCTCTATCAAACACTTTGCCGGGAACAACCAGGAGACAAACCGCATGGGCAACGACGCACAAGTCAGTCCGCGCGCACTCCGCGAAATCTATCTCAAAGGGTTTGAAATCGCCGTAAAGGACTCCGACCCTTGGACGGTGATGTCGTCCTACAACCGCATCAACGGCAAATACACTTCTGAAAACGAAGAACTGCTGCAGACACTGCTCCGCGACGAGTGGGGATACAAAGGCATGGTAATGACCGACTGGTTCGGCGGCACAGACGCCCCTGCCCAGATGGCGGCAGGCAACGACATGCTGCAGCCGGGCCTTCAGAAACAATACGACGCAATTGTGGAGGCGGTACGCGACGGCTCGCTCGACGAAAAAATCCTTGACCGCAACGTGCGACGCATTCTCGAGCTCATTGTCCGCACTCCACGCTTCAAAGGCCACACCCCCTCGAACAATCCCGACCTCGAAGCCCATGCCGCAATCACCCGGCAGAGCGCGACCGAAGGCATGGTACTGCTGAAAAACGACAAAGAGACACTTCCCCTGCCCGAAAGCTCCAAAAAGGTGGCTCTGTACGGATGCACATCATACGACTGGATTGCAGGCGGAACAGGGTCGGGAAATGTAAACCGGGCATACACCGTATCTTTGCTCGACGGACTTAAGAACGCCGGTTACGAACTCGTCGACACCACGCTCGAGGCACGCTATGCACGCCATATCGAAGCCGAAAACGAACGCAACAAACCGGCAGGAGGGCATCTCAGCCAATTCCTGCCGCGTCCACGGCCCGAAGAAATGACGTTCAGCGCAGCCGAACTGGCACGCCACGCAAACGACGCCGACGTAGCCATCGTTACCATCGGGCGCAACTCAGGCGAGTTCTTCGACCGCTCAACCGCCGATTTCACCCTAAGCGCAGAAAACAAGAAACTCCTCTCCGACGTCACAAAAGCATTCCACGCCAAAGGCAAGAAAGTTGTCGTGATAATGAACGTAGGCGGCGTCATTGAAACAGCTTCATGGAAAGGCATGCCCGACGCCATACTCTGCGCATGGCAGGGCGGACAGGAAGGCGGAAACAGCGTCGCCGACGTAATCAGCGGCAAAGCATACCCGTCGGGAAAACTGTCGATGACCTTCCCCGTCGCATTCACCGACCACGCATCTTCGGCAAACTTCCCCCTGGACTTTGCTCAGGAAGTAAGGCTCAGCAACTCCGACGACAGTATTGCCGAGCCCGTGCGCAACTACCACTACACACCTTATGAAGAAGACGTCTATGTAGGCTACCGCTACTTCGACAGTTTCGACAAAAACGTAAGCTATCCTTTCGGATACGGCATGTCGTACACAACATTCGAATACTCCAAGCCGAGCGTGACTCTCAACGGCGGAAAATATACCGTCACGCTCAACATACGCAACACAGGCAAACAGCCGGGCAAAGAAATCGTACAGCTCTATGCCGCAGCACCCGACAGCAAGGCGAAAAACAAACCCGTCAAAGAACTCAAGGCCTTTGCCAAGACGCCCGAGCTGCATCCCGGACAAAACTGCACGGTAGAGCTGACTTTCGACCGTGACGACCTTGCATCCTTCGACGAAGCAACATCTTCATGGGTTGTCGACGGTGGCCGATACGGACTTCTTGTAGGTGCATCGAGCCGCGACATACGTCACAAACTCGACATCGACGTTGAGCCTGCCCGTACTCCGGCACATCAGCTTTTCTCAACCGAAGCATCAATAAATACCTTAAAGCGATAATAACAATGAATATTACCCGGACTTTCATGTCGGGTCTGGTCTTGATGGCGACGCTCGTTCCGACGGGCGCCGCCAATCCGGCTATTCCCCGTGACAAAAACATCGAGAAAAAAGTAGAAGAAACCTTGTCGCGCATGACGCTCGACGAGAAAATAGGGCAGATGACCGAACTTGCCATCGACCTTATATGCCACCGCGGACCCGACGGTAAGCTCGTCTACCATCCGGGGATGCTCGATTCTATCATTGGCAAATATAAGGTAGGCTCTATCCTGAACGCCCCACAGCATTCCCTCACGCCTCAGGAATGGAACGAAGTCATAGGCAAAATCCAGGAAGCCTCAATGCGCGAAATCGGCATTCCGTGCATATACGGCCTCGACCAGAACCACGGCACCACATACACCACCGGCGGTACGTTATTCCCTCAGAACATCTCGGTAGCGGCAACGTTCAACCCGGCATTGGCCGAAGAAGCCGCTGCAATCACAGCCTACGAAACAAAAGCGTCGGCATGCCCCTGGACATACTCGCCCACAGTCGACCTCGTGCGTGTGGCCTCGTGGCCCCGCGTATGGGAGAATTTCGGCGAAGACCCCTTGCTTTCGGGTAAAATGGGCGCGGCTCAAATCCGAGGATTTCAGGGCAAAGACCCAAACCATATAGGAAAAGACAAAATAGCCACATCCGTCAAGCACTACATGGCATATTCGACACCATTCAGCGGAAAAGACCGCACTCCGGCATACGTCAGCGAAGCCGACCTGCGCGAAAAACACTTCGCACCGTACAAAGACTGCATCGAAGCCGGGGCGCTAACGGTGATGGTGAACTCCTCAAGCATAAACGGAGTGCCCACTCACGCCAACAAACGACTTCTTACCGACTGGCTAAAGAACGACCTTCAATGGGACGGCATGATTGTAACCGACTGGGCCGACATAAACAACCTCTATACACGCGAAAAAATAGCCAAAGACAAAAAAGAGGCTATAAAGATAGCAATCAACGCCGGCATCGACATGGCAATGGAACCATACCAATGGGACTACTGCACTCTGCTGAAAGAACTCGTCGAAGAAGGTGAAGTGCCGATGGAACGCATCGACGACGCTACACGCCGCGTACTGCGACTGAAATACCGCCTCGGACTGTTCGACAACCCCACCCCTCAGCTGAAAGATTACCCCGACTTCGGCTCGGCCAAACATGCCGATGCCGCACGACGCGCGGCAATCGAGTCGATGATACTGCTCAAAAACCAAGGCGACATCCTTCCTTTGGCACAAGGCACAAAAATACTCGTCACAGGCCCAAATGCAAACACGATGCGGGCTCTCAACGGCGGATGGACAATAACCTGGCAGGGAAAACTCGCTCCCGGCGAGCTCGACGACAAGAACACCATCGTCGAAGCCATGCGGCAACGCTTCGGCAAAGACAACGTGACATACGTGCCCGGAGTCACTTATAACGAAAACGGCAACTACCAGGCCGAAAACGAGCCCGATTTCGCGGCCGTTACCAAAGCGGCCGAAAACGCCGACGTGATTGTTGTCTGCGTGGGCGAGAACTCCTACACGGAGACTGTCGGCAATCTGTCCGACCTCAACTTGTCGGCCAACCAGAAAGAACTCGTAAGGACTGCCGCCGCTACCGGCAAACCCGTGGTAATGGTCCTCAACGAAGGACGTCCGCGCATAATCTCCGACATCGAGCCTCTTGCCGCCGCTGTTGTCGACATCCTTCTCCCCGGAAGCGAAGGCGGCGACGCATTGGCAATGCTCCTGGCCGGGGACGAAAACTTTTCGGGACGGCTGCCGTACACCTATCCCCTAAACGTAAACGCACTCTCTACCTACGACTACAAAGCATCCGAACAGACCGGAACGATGGCCGGCGCTTACGACTACAACGCCGCCATCACCGACCAATGGCCTTTCGGACATGGTCTCAGCTATACGACTTTCAAATACGGCAACTTGCGAGTCAACAAAGACAAGTTCGCCGACGGCGACAAACTCACATTCAGCGTCGACGTGACAAACACAGGCTCTCGAAAAGGCAAAGAGACGGTAATGCTCTACACCTCCGACCTGGTGGCTTCGCGACTCGTGCCCGACAACCGACGCCTGCGTGCTTTCGAGAAAGTGGAAATAGAACCCGGACAGACACGTACCGTCAACCTGACAATCCCTGCATCCGACCTCGCATACGTAGGACCCGACGGACGTTGGATTCTCGAAGAAGGCGACTTCCGAGCCAACATCGGAGGCCTCGACAAGACCATCACATGTACCGCAAGCAAAGAATATACCACACCGAACAAATAAGAGGTTGTTTAAAAACATATGTTAATCGACAGGCCGAAAATTATGAGACGGATTGTGTTCTGCGATGATGGAGCATAGCGTGCTATGCGACTGAAGAGCAGGGCGCAAGACGCTCAAAGTTTTCGGAGGCGTTGCATTTATTTTTTCGCGTAATACATAACTTATTATATCTTCATCGGTTGTTTTTAACATTGCTTCGTTCTTGGTGTCTTTTTGTTAACTTGCCCATTGCTCGTCGGTCGCATGGGAACCGCCATGCTCGCTCCTCACAATGTGCAATTTAAGCAAAAATACACCAACCTGTCGGTTAACATATGTTTTTAAACAACCTCTAAGAAATCGGCCATAAAAAACATCAAGCAGTCCCGGGTAATCAAATATGCCGATTGCCCGGGACATTTTTGTCGGATATTTGTTGTATTTTTGCAAAAACAACGATTACAAAATATGCTTACAACAGGAGACAAAGCCCCGGACCTTCTGGGCACAGACCAAAATGGCCGCGAAATACGCCGCAGCGACTTCCCGGGCAAGAAAATCGCATTATATTTCTACCCCAAAGATTCGACTTCAGGATGCACTGCACAGGCATGCAGCCTGCGCGACAGCTACCACGAACTGCTCGACGCCGGATATCAGGTTATAGGCGTAAGCGTCGATTCCGAAGCCTCGCATCAGAAATTCATCGCAAAAAACAGCCTTCCCTTTCCGCTTATTTCCGACACCGACCACAAACTTGTAGAGAAATTCGGTGTATGGGGCGAAAAATCGATGTACGGGCGCAAATACATGGGCACATTCCGCACAACATTCATAATAGACCCCGACGGGATTATCGAGCGAGTAATCGGCCCCAAAGAAGTAAAGACAAGCATACACGCGTCACAGATACTGCAATAACACCCTCTGTCCGTAAACACCCTCTAAGAAACTTATGGATATACTATTTCTTGGCATTGTCATCTTTCTGTTTCTGCTTGCCATATTCGACTTGACAGTCGGAGTAAGCAACGATGCCGTAAACTTCCTCTCTTCCGCGCTCGGCTCAAAAGCCGCCTCTTTCAAAACCGTCATGTTTGTGGCCGCAGCCGGTGTGTTTATCGGCGCGGCAATGAGCAACGGCATGATGGATGTCGCACGCCACGGCATATTCAGGCCCGAAAACCTGTCCTTCTACGACGTAATGGCAATTTTCATGGCCGTGATGGTGACCGACATTATACTGCTCGACATATTCAACACCCTGGGCATGCCCACATCGACCACGGTCTCGCTCGTTTTCGAACTTCTCGGTGCCACATTCGTAGTGGCTCTGTTCAAGATAGCGGCTCCGGGCAGCGAACTCGGAATGGGCGACCTTCTCAACACAGAAAAAGCCCTGTCGGTAATCTTGGGCATATTCCTTTCTGTTGCCATAGCTTTCGTCTTCGGCACAGTCGTGCAATTCATCTCAAGGCTAATATTCACCTTCGAATACAAAAGCCGTCTGAAATGGAAAGTCGGCATCTTTGGAGGCATCGCATGCACCGCAATTGTGTATTTCATGCTCCTCAAAGGCTTTAAAGACCTTACCATAATGACCCCCGAGGTCAAGGCATGGCTCGATGCCAACACCGCCATGATACTTATAGGCACCTTGCTCGTTTCAACCGTTATAATGCAACTTCTGCATTGGTGCAAGGTAAATGTGTTCAAGGCGGTAGTACTGCTCGGAACATTCTCCCTCGCGATGGCTTTCGCCGGAAACGACCTTGTCAACTTCATCGGCGTTCCGCTCACATCGCTCGACTCATACCAGGACTACATGGCATCGGGAGGCAACAATCTTCGCGGTTTCTCCATGGGCAGCCTCAACGCCCCGGCCGACACGCCCTTCTACTTCCTTATCGGCGCCGGCATGATAATGGTCGTAGCGCTGTCTACCTCGAAAAAAGCGCGGCAGGTGACACAGACCACCGTCGGACTAAGCTCGCAGGCACAAGGCGACGAACTTTTCGGCTCATCTCGCCTAAGCCGCACTCTCGTGAGAAGTGCCATAAATACGTTCAACCGCATAGAAGAACACACGCCTCAACGCTTACGCAATTTTATAAGCCGACGCATGGACGCCTCGAAGGCTCAAGCCGAAGACGGAGCCGCATTCGACCTCGTCAGAGGTGCCGTAAACCTTATGCTTGCAAGCATGCTGATAGCATTGGGCACTTCGATGAAACTGCCGCTGTCAACTACATTCGTCACCTTCATGGTGGCTATGGGCACATCGCTCGCCGACCGCGCATGGGGGCGCGAGAGCGCCGTGTTCCGCATCACTGGCGTAATATCTGTAATCGGCGGATGGTTCATCACCGCAGGCGTCGCTTTCATCGGAGCCGGAATCGTCGTATGCCTGATGCACATGGGCGGCGTGCCGGTGATGCTCGCAGGCGGCATCATAGCCCTTGCCATGCTAATCCGCAGCAACATACGGTTCAACAAAAAGAAAAAAGAAGCGGAAAGCGACACCCTATTCCAGGCAATACTGTCTACAGAAGACAGCACCGAAGTGTGGCCGCTTATGAGGCTCTACATAAACGAGAAACAGAAAATGTTCCTGAAATTCGCGTCCACGGCATACAAAGACATTGCCGACGGCTTCCTGGGCGACAACATAAAACCGCTGCAACGCGCCGACCGTGCCGTAATGGCCGAAAAAGACATTCTCAAAAGCCAAAGGCGCAAGCTAACGCTATGCCTCCGACGTGTCGCACCCGATACGGCCATCGAAAAGAGCACATGGTTCCACCTGAGCAACAACATGGCAATGTCGATGACATACAATCTCCGCCGCATAGCCGAAGTATGCAAAGAGCACGTCGACAACAATTTCAGACCTCTGCCTGCGCAATTCCATGACAGACTCGCCGCCGTCAGCGCCAAGATTTACGACACCCTCAACGATGCCGAAGCAGCTATCGACGACAGCGTCCCCGAAGCCATCGACGAACTGAGAAACCGTTGCGAAGCAATCAAAAACGAGCTTACACGATGCTCGCGCGAAGTCTACGAACATCTGCAAAAAGGCGACACCGGCAATCTGACGGTGGCGTACGTCTACCTCAACCTGCTGCAGGAAAGCCAGGAATTCGTATCCTCGCTGCGCAAAATGCTCCGTGCATCAGGCAAACTCAACCTCGCCCCATCCTCCTACCGAAGCTTCACCCACCCCGAAACAATCTGATACGTATAGCCATGCCGTCAGTATCGATAATAATGCCCGTATACAATGCCGAGAGATACCTCGACGTATCTGTCGGCTCGGTATTGGCACAGACATCGCCCGACTGGCAACTGGTATGCTTCAACGACGCTTCGACTGACACAAGCGCCGCAATACTCCAAAAATATGCCGGTGCCGACAGCCGGATTACAGTGATAGACTCCCCGGTCAACGTCAAACAGGGCGGCGGACGCAACAGGGCCATACGGGCTGCAAAAGGCGAATATATACTCTTTCTCGACGCCGACGACCGCCTCAACAAAGACGCCGTGAAACTCTGCCTCGATGCAGCCCGTAAATACAGAGCCGACACCGTGCTCTTCGACTACGAACGCTTCGGCGCCGACGGCGCTGTCTTGGGGGCAGAGCCGCAATTGGGCGAAGACGCACCGGCACTGCACGGATTTGAACTAAAGAAACGCATCGTCAGGCGACCGGCTCCGCTATGGTGTGGCATGTACAGGCGCTCGCTCATAACAGAAAATGCGCTATACTTCCCCGAAAACGCGTTCTACGAAGACAATGCCGTGGCGCTCGCCATACAGCTCTCGGCATCCGAACCCGTAAAAATCGACGGGGCGCTTTACGGCTACAGATGCGATAACGTGTCTGTAACACGCAGTACCGACAACTACCGTTTTTTCCATCGCCTGGCATCCGCCCGTATTCTAAAAAGCCATCTGCAACGGCTCGGGCTATACGAACCTTGGCGCGACGAAATCGATTTTCTGCTGCTGAACCAATACTACATCCACACGGTTTTCGGATGCGTATACCGTTTCCATCGCGTGCCGCTTCTACGACACAGCTACGTGTGCGCCACTGTTGAGCGCGTCATCCCGGCCTTCAGAAAGAACCCCTACTATCGCGCAATGCCGCTGAAGCAAAAAATAAAGCTCGCGGCACACGTCCGTTTCCCTCGCGCGATAAAATGTCTGTCGCGCATCAAAAATTCACTACGCCCCTGAAAACCACTTCTGCCGGCCCCGTGAGCAAAACATGCCCTGACGCATCCCGGTCAACAAGAAGTATTCCGCCCGGCAGATGTATCGAAAACGGATATGAACCGCGCTCCGTCGCTGCCGCAGCAACGGCAACGGCACACGCTCCGGTGCCGCAGGCAAGCGTTTCGCCTGCTCCACGTTCCCACACGCGCACGTCAAAACCGCCGTCAGGCCCGACTGAGACAAACTCGATGTTGGCTTTCTGAGGCCACATTGCATGCTTTTCAAGTTCAGGGCCGACTTCAAAAACGAGAAAATCGTCGATGCCGTCGACAAACACCACCCCGTGCGGATTTCCCATCGAAACAGCCGTAACACCTACGGTGCCGGCAGAACACTCAACAGGGCAGTCGAGCATCACATCGTCACTACATACTACTGGAACCCGTGCCGCTTCGGTCACAGGCAAGCCCATATCGACGGTGATAAGGCTGCACGACTCGTCAAAACTCAGCCGCCGCACACCGGCCAATGTTTCCACGGTCGCAGAACCTTTTACAAGCCCTTTCAGATAAAGGTACTTCGCCACACACCTTATGCCGTTGCCGCACATCTGAGCCTCAGAACCGTCGGAATTGAAAATACGCATACGGCAATCAGCCTCCGACGACCGAAGAATGGCAATCACCCCGTCGGCGCCTATGCCGAAACGCCTGTCGCAAAGTTCTGTGATAATCTTTCCCGACGGAACCGAAGCCCCGTCAAGACAGTCGAGCACGACAAAATCGTTGCCCAACCCATGCATTTTGGTGAAAGTACGACCCTTCATCTCCGGCACGAAAGCGCTTTGCATATACGCGACAGACCCTCGTCGAGAACAGCCCGGGGCACACCTATGTTGAGCCTGACGAACTCACTGCCCTCTTTGCCGAACGACGCCCCGTCGCTCACGGCAACACGCGCCTCGTTCACAAGCAAATCCTCCAGACGCTCGTTTCCGAGACCGAGACCACGAAAATCAATCCAAAGCCCGAAACCGGCCTGCGGATGGAATGCCGAAACCGCAGGCAATGCCTCGGCAAGCCTGTCTATAGCGTAAGAAGCGTTGGCATCAAGATACGCGAGAACTTCATCAAGCCAATCCTCACAGCCATTGTAAGCCGCCATCGTGGCAATTATCGCTGGCAGAGGCGGAGTATTGAACTCGCTGCCGGTGAGCCAATCGAAGAAACCACGCCGCAACTCAGGCGATTTCACCACCACCCATGCGCTTGCCAGACCCGGTATGTTGAACGACTTCGACGGAGCGCCCAAAGTCACCGTCACAGCCTCGGCCTGAGGCGATACCGATGCCGTAGGCACATGCCTGCGTCCGCCAAGCATTAGGTCGGCATAAATCTCATCGGAAAGAAGCACCATCGAATTGCGGTAGCATATGTCGGCAACGCGTCTGAGGTCATCTTCGCTCCACTGCAGGCCTATCGGATTGTGTGGGTTGCACACTATCATCATCTTAGGCCGCTCAAGCGCCACAAGTGCCTCAAGACTGTCAAAATCCATGCTGTAGCTGCCGTCTTCGTTCAGTTTCAACGGATTTGTGACAGGAACACGAAAATTGCTCTCCACCACCGAACGGAACGAATGGTAAACCGGCGGCTGTATCACCACCTTGTCGCCTGGCGACGTAAAATAGTTCACACACAGCCCTATGCCCTTCTTCAGCCCCGGAACATAGTCAATCTCCTCGCGGCTCACCTCCCACCCGTGGCGGCGTCCGAGCCATGAGCAGATGCTCTGCCAAAACGCCGCAGGAGCCTCGGTATAGCCCAACACCGGATGGTCAAGACGCCTACGCAACGCATCGGTTATACATGGCGACACGGCAAAATCCATGTCGGCAATCCATAGCGGAAGAAGGTCCTTACGGCCATATTTAACTTCCAGCTCCTCATATTTGGTGGCGTCGCTGCCGCGACGGTCGATTATCTCATCGAAATTATACTTACTGGCTCCCATGCTTTTATTTTGAATTGCAAATTTAGCCAAAATCGCGAGAATTCCGCAAAGAAAAGAATAAAGAATGGAAGATAAAAGTGCAGAGAACACAAACTTTTGGTTTTTCTCAATAATATAAGCTACCTTTGTAGATATAAAAACAAAAAAAAGACAGCCTGATTACTCAAGGGCTATCGGATTTCAACACCACAAATATGCTGCTTTTGGTATATGTTAAGCAAAGAAGACATAAAACTTTTGTTGGCCGATATAGAAAGCGACCGTGTGGAGCGTACAATCTCCACAAGCAATACAGACAAATTCGGCCAAGCAATTTGTGCGTTTGCAAATGACCTTCCAAATCATAATCAACCCGGCTACCTTATAATTGGCGCTGACGATAAAACCGGTAAAGTTGACAGAAATGTCAAAATTACAGACCAACTGCTTCAAAATTTAGGAGGAATAAAGACCGACGGCAAACTTCAGCCACAGGTATCGATGACCGTTGAGAAGGTGTCTCTTGAAGAAGGCGACGTGGCCGTGGTCTCCGTCCAACCATGCCAATTTACTCCCGTCAGATATGAGGGACGCATTTGGATTCGCAACGGTCCAAGAAAATGTATCGCAAGTGAAGATGATGAAAGACGTCTACTTGAAAAACGGACAAGCCGCATGCTTACTTTCGATGCTTTACCATGTGTTGACTCTACCATACATGATTTGGATTTAGACGCCTTCAAACAATCCTATCTCCCAAAAGCATTCCCTGAAGATGTCCTTGGAAAGGAAAAACGCAGTGTAGAGCAACAGTTAGAGGCCTTGAATTTCTTTTCAACGCGCCATAACTGCCCAACATATGCCGGTATCATTATGTTCGGCAGAAATCCCGAAAAATTTATGCCTGGATGCTATGTACAATATGTGCGGTTTAATGGCAATAACAGAGCCGGCACAATTAAAAGCGAATACAAATTTTCAGGAAACCTGGTAAAAATCCTTTCCCAGCTTGATACATTTGTTGATGCAACAATAACCAATCGACGCCCCGTGCCGGTATCAGCGCTCCGCGAAGAAGTCAAAGTGGACTATCCCCATTGGGCTACCCGAGAACTTCTGATGAACGCCATTTGCCACCGTGACTATGAAGGTAATGGCCCGGTTCAATTCTACCAATACGATGACCGTATTGAAATAATGAATCCCGGTGGATTATACGGAAAGGCAACCCCCGAAAATTTCCCTTACGTCAACGACTATCGAAATGGAGTCGTGGCAGAAGGAATGAAAGTATTGGGCTTTGTGAACCGTTATAGCCGTGGAGTGCAGACAGTACAAGATGAACTTAAAGCCAACGGGAATGGCGAAGCTGATTTCAAACTCCACTTGGGGACTGCTTTCCTCGTTGTTGAAAAGATTAGCACATCCTCTTCTATTCTAACGAAAGAAGAAACGAAAGAAGAAACGAAAGAAGAAACGAAAGAAGAAACGAAAAGATTTCTTAACATGGAATACGTGGAACAATTACGTTATTTGGCAACCATCATAAAAAATAAACCAAGCATCACGTATCCCGAAATAATGAATCTTCTCAAATTGAAACAGACAGCGCTATATGAACGCATAAAAGTTCTAAAATCAACAAATGTACTCGTCAGAAAGGGTGGACGGACAAAAGGTGAATGGATAATTAACATGGAAAATCTGCCTGAAGAACCTCTAAGAACACTATGACTCCCGATTTCAACTGGGCCGAAGAGCTCAACTGCGCCGTCACCGTCTGCGACCGCGACGGTGTGCTCCTATATATGAACAGCCGTGCTCGCGAAACATTCGCCAAATACGGCGACCTCATCGGCCAAAACCTCATGCACTGCCACAACGAAGCCTCTCAGGCAAAAATACGCCACATGCTCGCCACAGGCGAGAGCAACTCATACACCATCAGCAAAAACGGACAACGTAAAATGATATACCAGACGCCGTGGCGCCACGACGGCGAAATAGCCGGAATGGTCGAAATATCAATGGTAATTCCCGACGAAATGCCCCACTATATCCGCTGACACACTACTCCGCCAATCCTCCCCCGAGACATTTATAAAGATTGACGAGCGCAAGGCGCTCATCCCTCACGGCATTGCTCAACCCCACCTGAGCCTCGAAATAGCGGCGTTGGGCGTCGAGCACGTCGATATAGTTGATGACACCCATGTTATACTGCGCATATGCCAGCCTCGTATATTTCTGCGACGCTTCGAGCAGTTCGCGCCTGCGCTCGGTGGTCTGACGCATAAGCCTGAATGTGAGCGCGGCGTTGTCGACTTCATGGAAAGCCACAAGCACTTTCTGCTCATAGGCAAGACGGCTCTGCTCATATTCGGCTATCGCGGCACGATAGCGACGTTTGTTTCGCCCGAAATCGAGAATTGTTCCGGCAACCGAGCCTATCACATACGTAAACGGCGACTGGAAAAAACGGGCGAACGCATCATTCTCCCAGCCGGCGCTAAGCCCTATCCTCAGGCGCGGAAACCGGTCGGCATAAGTCACGCCCACAGCCGCGAGAGAACTTTTCAGCGCGGCCTCCGAGGCACGGATGTCAGGACGACGCTGAAGAAGCGTCGACGGAAGCCCCACCGGAACAAAGTCGGGCAGGGGACTTTCGAGGGCAAGAGTGCCTCGTGCCAATTCCTCGGCCGGATAGCGGCCCATAAGCAGCGTTATCGCATTCTTCTGCACCTCAATCTGCCGCTCCAGCCCCGGGATAAGTGCCGCAGTAGTGGCATATTCAACCTGAGCCTGCTGATAGACGGTCTCAGGCGTCAGCCCTCCCTCAAAACGCAGTTTGGCTTTTTTCAGATTTTCCTCACGCGTAAAAAGAGTGCGCCGCACAATTGCAAGCTCATTGTCGAGAGCAAGCAACCTGAAATATGCCGTGGCCGCCTCGGCAATAAGACTTATATGCAACGCCCTGCGGTTTTCCACCGCCTGTAGAAAATTGGCCGCCCCGCGCTTCTTGGCCCACGCAAGGCCGCCCCACAAATCGGCTTCCCACGAAAGCGTAACTTTCAAATCGACCTCGGGGTCGGTCTTGTGGCCCTCGCCATAGTAGTCGTTGGTCTCGCGGTCAGCGGCAGCGTTGGCACTAAGTGTCGGAAAGAAATCGGCCTTCGCCACGCCATAGAGCTGGCGCATCTGCTCGACACGCGCCGCGGCAGCGGCAAGGTCGCGGTTATGGTCGAGCGTCTCCCTTATGATATACACCAACGACGAGTCGGGATATAGTTTCCACCACTCGACATCGGCAAGCGTTGCCGAGTCTACAGCATTTCCCGAAAGAGCTTCGGGAAGAGCGAGCTGCGGTGGGGTGAGATTCTTCACCCCGGAGCACGAAGCCAACAATATGGCGAGCAGCAATGCTATCGACAATCTTTTCATCATTTCGTTCTTTTAAGCATACGTGATTGTTTCCGTGCGGCAATACGGTTCTTCGCCCGGTCAATCATCACAAAGAAAAACGGCACAAATACAATACCTACGGTAATCGCCACAAGCATGCCGAAGAACACACCCGTGCCTATGTCACGACGTGCCGCCGAACCCGGACCCGTAGCGAACACGAGCGGCAGCAGTCCCAGCATGAAGGCGAGCGACGTCATCACAATCGGCCTGAAACGCAGCCGTGCCGCCGTTAGCGCGGCCTTGACCGCCGTAGCCCCTTTCTCCACCTCTTCTTTGGCGAACTCGACTATAAGGATGGCGTTCTTGGCCACAAGACCGACAAGCATCACAAGACCTATCTGAAAGTATATGTTGTTTTCAAGGCCGCAGACGGCGATACCGAGATACGCGCCCACTCCGGCAACCGGCAGCGACAGTATCACCGCCAAAGGCACAGACCAGCTTTCGTACAGCGCGGCAAGGAAAAGGAACACGAACACAAATGCCAACGCAAGTACAACACCGGTGTTGCCGCCGTTATGCTTCTGTTGGTACGACAGGCCGGCCCACTCGACACCGATATTGTCGGGCAGATGCGTACGCACAATTTCTTCAAGCCGTTCCATGGCCTGTCCCGTCGAATACCCCGGGGCGGCCTCTCCCGAAACCGTGGCCGAGTTGAACATGTTGAAACGGCCTATGGTGCCTGGTCCGGCAGTATAATGCGACGTACCCAACGACGTTACAGGCACCATCACGCCGTCGCGTCCGCGCACAGAAAAGAGGTTCAGGTTCTGCCGGTTCTCACGGTAAGGAGCCTCGGCCTGTATGTAGACACGGTATATGCGGTTGAACATGTTGAAGTCGTTGACATACACCGACCCTGTGAAAGCCTTCATCGTAGCGAAGATGTCGCTCATCGGCACACCCTGAAGTTTTGCCTGGTCGCGGTCAACGTCGAAGAACAGCTGCGGTATGTCGCTCTGCAGCGATGTCGAAAGGCCCGAAAATTCAGGGCTTTCATCGGCATAATAGCGCAAGGTGTCAACTGCGCGCGCAAGGTCGTCGTAGGTGGCGTCGGCACGTGCCTCAAGCACCATCTCGAAACCGCCCGACGTACCCAGGCCCGGTATGATGGCAGGCGTGAAAAAGTAGACATTCGCCTCGGGATACTCCGAAAACTCGGCACGGATGCGTTCGCGAAGCTCGGCAAGCGAATTGTTCGAGCGTTTGTCGGCCGGTTTGAGCATGACCGTGAGGGTGGCATGCGCCTGGTTCGTACCCGTACGTGGCGACGAACCGTTCACATTCAGCACATATTCCACATCGGGGTCGTTCTGCAAAAAAGTGATGGCCCGTTCTGTCACGGCACGCGTGCGTTCTATTGTGGCGCCTTCGGGCAGTTCAAGCTCGACAGTGAAATACCCCTGGTCTTCGGGCGACATGAAACTGGTCGGCAGCAATGCGTTGCAAACGTAAATCGCCACCAAGGCGAGCCCGAAAGCCGCCAGCATACGCCTCGGATGTTTGAGCGAGCGGCCTATCATCCGGCTGTAAAGGCGGTTGCCGCGTGCAAGCCAATAGTTTATCAGGCGGAAAACTTTCGGCTTGCGCTTGTGCGAGGCCGGCTTCAGAAGCATGGCGCACATAACCGGCGAAAGCGTCAGAGCCACCACAGTCGATATTATCACCGACACGGCAATGGTTATCGTGAATTGGCGGTAGAGCTGCCCCGTGATGCCCGGTAGGAAACTCACAGGAACAAACACGGCGCAAAGCACCAGCGACATCGCTATCAGAGCGCTCCCGAGGCCGTCCATGGCAAGCCGTGTCGCTTCCTTGGGGTCGCGATGCCCCTTTTCCATTATGCGGTCGACATTTTCGACCACGACGATGGCGTCATCAACCACAATGCCTATCGCAAGTATAAGCCCCAGAAGCGTGAGCATATTGAGCGAGAAGCCGAATATCAGCATCACCCCGAATGTGCCTATCAGCGAAATCGGCACCGCGATAATAGGTATCAGCGTCGCGCGCCAGTTCTGCAACGACAGGAAAACCACCAGTATCACAAGCAGAAGTGCCTCGAAAAAAGTGCGGTACACATGGTGGATAGACTCCGATATATAGGTGGTCATGTCGAAAGGTATCGCATACGACAGGCCCTCGGGAAAGCTGCGGCTTATCTCGTCCATCGTAGCCTTCACCCTCGACGCCACATCCATCGCGTTGGCGCCCGGAAGCATGTTGATTTCGAGCACAGCCGCATTGCCGCCGTTGATGCCGCTCTCGGTCGAATAGCTCGACGCATCGAGCGTCACACGCGCCACATCCTTGAGCCTTATTATCGACCCGGCCCTGTTGGCACGTATCACGATATCTTCGAACTCCGACACCGACGAAAGGCGGCCGCGTGCGATAATCGGCACTGTAAGGTCGATGCCGTTCATCGGAGCCTGCCCAAGCACGCCGGCCGCAGACTCTCGGTTCTGGTCTTTGAGCGCGCTCTGTATGTCCTGAACGGTTATGCCGAGGTCGGCAAGCTTGTCGGGCTGAACAAAAATCTGCATCGCGTAGTAGCGGCTGCCCACGTTGCGTATGCTGCCCACGCCCGGCACACGGCGCAGAAGGTCGAGCACATTGAGCGTCGCATAGTTCGACAGGTAAATTTCGTCGAACTTAGCATCCGACGACAGCAACGTTATCGTCATCAGCTTGCCGGCCGTCTCCTTCTCTACAGAAATGCCGTTCTGCACAACCTCGGCCGGAAGACGCGACTCGGCCTTCTTCACGCGGTTCTGCACATCTACGGCCGCAAGTTCGGGGTCTACTCCTATATCGAAGGTCACAAGAGCCGAAAAGCCCCCGGAGTTCGAGCTTGACGACGACATGTATATCATTCCCGGCGTACCGTTAAGCTCCTGTTCTATAGGCGTGGCAACGGCCTGCGTCACGGTCATGGCGTCCGCGCCGGGGTACGAGGCCGATACCTTCACGACAGGCGGCACAATGCGCGGATACTGGTCTATCGGCAACATCAGCAGGCCGATAGTGCCCAATATCACAATCACAATCGATATGACGATTGAGAATACCGGGTGGTCGAGAAAAAAGTTCTTTTTCATTATCGGTCGCTGTTTTGCTTATCCTGTTCTGTTACGGGCTGTTGTTCAACGGGACGCACCTTCATCCCGTGCCTGAGCTTATGGTAGCCTTCTACTACAAGGTCTTCGCCGGCGGCAAGTCCGCGCTCTACTATGATGTCATTGCCGAGTTCGGGGCCGGTCTCCACAAAACGCCGCTCTACAACGCTGTCGGGGCGAACCACATATACATAAGCTCCGCCCTTCTCAATCTCGACGGCCTTGGCCGGTATCTCGATGGCGTCGGTGCGCACATCCATAAGCACTTTCACCTTCGTGAACTCGCCCGGCAGAAGCACATGGTCGGGGTTAGGCATCTCGGCGCGGACAGAGAACGTGCCCGTCGAAGGGTCGACTTGCGGCGATGCGAAATCGACAATACCACGGTGTGGATACTGCGTACCGTCGGCCAAGGTAACCGTTACATACGAATCCTGCCTTTCCGACCCGTCGCGGTGCCCCAGATTTACATTGCGGTCTTTGCTCTTCAGATAGTCAAGCGCGGTCATCGAAAAATCCACTAAAACGGTATCGCTCTTCACGACAGTTGCAAGCAACGACTTTCCCGAAGGCCCCACAAGGGTGCCTATGTCGGCACTGCGCTCCGATATATAGCCCGATATGGGACTGCTCACGGTAGTATAGCTAAGCGTAAGCTCAGCCTGCGTGAGGTCGGCCTGTGCGACCGACTCCTCGGCTTTGGCGCTCTCATAGGCAGCCTCGGCATTGTCAAGGTCGAGCTGCGACGCCGCGTTCTGCTCGTACAGCGGACGTATGCGTGCAAGGTCGCGCTCGGCTTTCAACGCATTCGCACGCGCCTTGTTCAGCTGGGCGCGCGCTTTCTCGGCACGTGCCTTGTACACCTTACGGTCTATCACAAACAGAGTCTGGCCTTTCTTGATGTAAGTACCTTCTTCGAAGAACATGCTTTCAAGATAGCCTTCTACCCTGGCGCGGATTTCGACGAATTGCTGGGCACGGATACGACCCACGTATTCGCCGTATATATTTACTTCTGATGCTTCGACAGGCTCGACGCTTACAACCGGCAACGCCGCTGGTGCGGTGGGCTTGCGCAGCACAAGGGCAAGCACGATGGCGGCCGTCAATATCAAAGCAATGGAAATTATCCACAATATCGTACGGCGACGCAGCTTGGGCTTTCTCAAAGAAGTGTGATTGATTTTCATAGCCAAACGTAATGAGATGAATTTATGTCTATCTGTACTAACGTCGAGACTCTCTCTTTAGTTTGCTCCTGTCGCAAAAAATGCGTAAATTTGCCTTTCGAACGACATTTCGACCTTATGACAGACATTTTGGAAAATAAAGATACTACAGTCAAACGCACCGTTCTCGACGTCGAAGACATCGCACGTCTTGCGCCGCCGCTCGCTTCGCATCCAAAGCTGATTGAACGGCTTATACATTGGCTCGAAGTGGACAAGGTAAATGCCGTCCATTCCAAATTTTTCGACACGCCGGGACCCGAGTTCGTAAAACATCTTATCGAAGATTTCCGCATAACTCTAAAAGTCGACAACGCTCAAGTGCTCGACAGCTTTCCCGAAGGTGTTCCCTTTGTCACCGTCAGCAACCATCCTTTCGGGGCGCTCGACGGCATAGTGCTCATCTACCTGGTTTCTTCGCGACGTCCCGAATATAAGGTGATGGTGAACATGATACTCAACCACCTCACCGCAATGCGCCCCAACTTCATCGCCGTAGACGCTCTCGCAAGCGACGATCCGGCAAAAAAGGCCGTGTCGATGCGCGGAATAAAAGAAGCCATCATGCAGATACGCCGAGGAAACCCCGTTGGATTCTTCCCGGCCGGTGCCGTATCAAAGCTAAACCGCCGGCTGCGACTCGAAGACAGGCAATGGCAGCCGTCAATCATACGGCTCATCGAACAGCTCGGCGTACCTGTCGTGCCTATCTTCTTCCACGGCAGCAACAGCGCATGGTTCAACTTCCTCGGCCTCGTCAGCTGGCAGCTACGCACACTGCGACTGCCGGCCGAAGTATTCCGCAAATGCGGCACTACGATGCACATATCGGTCGGCGACCCCATTTCGGTCGATGAACAGCGCCGGCACCAAGGCTCTGTCGAAGAATTCGGCGACTTCCTCAAACAACGCACCTACGCCCTGCGCTCAATCCATTGATATCCTTATGCAGCCATCTCAACTCATAGCTCCGTCCCCGCAGGTCTTGCAGGCTAAACAGCGCTTCGGCATCATCGGCAACGCGCCGGCGCTGACGGCAGCCGTCGAACGCGCAATCCGTGTCGCTCCTATCGACCTTTCGGTGCTTGTGACTGGCGAAAGCGGTTCCGGAAAAGAGTTCTTTCCGCAGATAATACACGCCTATAGTTCGCGCAAGCATGCAAAATACATAGCCGTGAACTGCGGAGCCATACCCGAAGGCACCATCGACTCCGAACTCTTCGGCCACGAGAAAGGCGCTTTCACCGGAGCCGTAGACTCTCGCAAAGGATACTTTGAAGAAGCCGACGGCGGAACCATATTCCTCGACGAAGTCGCCGAACTGCCCTTGACCACGCAGGCACGCCTGCTCAGAGTGCTCGAAAGCGGCGAATTCATAAAGGTCGGCTCTTCGTCAGTGCAGAAAACGAACATAAGGGTAGTGGCCGCCACAAACGTCGACCTAATCAGAGCCGTTGCCGAAGGCCGGTTCCGCGAAGACCTCTACTACCGCCTCTCAACAATCCAGATACACATTCCGCCATTGCGCGACCGCGGAAACGACATCCGCCTGCTCGCCCGAAAATTCGCATCCGACTTCGCCGAGCGCTATCGCGTGCCGCCCGTCACATTCAGCGAAGACGCCGACGATGCCATGCGTCATTACCGCTGGCCCGGAAACGTGCGACAGCTCAAAAACGTGGTCGAACAGGTGGCCTTGTTCGAAGCCGGCAACTCCGTAGGAGCCGACACGCTACGCGGCTATCTCCCCGACATAAGCGCAAGCTACATGCCCGTGGCAGGCAACGGAGCGCACAACTACGAGCGCGAACGCGAAATGCTCCTCGGCCTCGTTTTCAAGCTCCAGCAGCGACTCGACGGAATGCAGGCTCAGCTCGACAAGCTCGAACACGACGCCGACGGCCGGCAGCATCTGTTCACACACGCATCCGACATCCTCGCCGACAACAAAACCGTCGCAAACTACCCTACCTCGCTTGTCGTGCGCTCGCCGAGGGCTGAGACACATCCGGCCGAAACCGAAACGCCGGCACCGTGCGACGACGTCAGCTACTCCGAAGTCGTAACGCTGCCACCCTCGCTCGAAGCAAACGAAAAAGAACTAATCCGAAAAGCGCTCGAACGAAACGACGGCCGCCGCAAAGCAGCCGCCGCCGAATTGCAGATTTCCGAACGGACACTATACCGCAAAATCAAAGAATATGGCCTGGAATAAGCACCTGAGGTTCATAATAGCCGCCGTCGCAATAATAGCCACTTCACTCACAGGATGCCGCATAAGCATCAAAATGAACGGCTCTGCGCTCGACTACAACGTCTACAAGACAATACGCGTATCCGAGTTCCCCATTCGCGCAGCGCTCGTATACCCCCCTCTCCAACAGATGTTCGAGAACCAACTGCTCGACTACATATCGAAAAACACGCGCCTGCAGACAACCGACGGTGCGTCTGACCTCGAACTCGAAGGCGAAATAACCGGCTACAACCTCACGCCGCAGGCCGTCACCGAGAACGCACTTGCCTCCATGACGCGCCTCACAATAACCGTAAGGCTGAAATACATCGACAACAAAGAAACCGGCAAAGACGTCGACCAGACCTTCAGCGCATACCGCGATTTCCCCTCTTCTGAAATGCTCACCGACGTCCAGGACCAGCTCTGCGAAGAAATATCAAAAGAACTCGTCGACCTCATTTTCAACGCAACTCTCGGAAACTGGTAAAATGGAAAAAACGGCTATGACAGCTTTGTTCAAGCGTTGCATGGCGCTCCCCGACGGCACACCACCCACTGCCGCCGACACCGACGCACTGCGAAGGGCCGTCGCGCAGGCACCCTACTCCATCCTGCCGCCGCTGCTCATGCTCAGACACTGCGCCGACATCCTCACCGAAGAAGAAACCGACGCGTTGCGCACGCAGATAGCGCTCCTCACCGAGCATCGCCCTACCCTCGCATTCGCCGCATACGGCGACAAATGGGCCGACTTCTACCCCGAGCCCGAAGCGCCCGAGGCAAAGAAGACGGTCGATGTAATCGACACTTTCCTGAACACATACGGCTCTTGCACGCCCGAAGAAGAAAAGATGCTCGAACGCATGATTTTCAATCCCACGCCCGACTATGCCGAAATGCTCGCACGTGAAGAACAGGAAAATCTGCCCCCGGAAACCGCCCCTGACAACGACCCCACTTCGCAGGACGCGCTAATAAACGCATTCATCAGAAGCCAGCATCCGGCAGCACATGCACCTACCCTGATGCCCGAGCCCGACGAAGAGGAAGACACTTCGGCAAAATCGCCCGTCACACGGCCCGAACACTCCGACGACTCTCTCCTGAGCGAGAGCCTCGCCAAAATTTTCATAAAACAGGGCCGATATGAAAGAGCTTACGAAATTATATCGGGCTTAAACTTGAAATTTCCAAAAAAAAGTGCTTACTTTGCAGACCAATTGCGCTTTCTGCAAAAATTGATTATAAACCAGCGCCGGTTGAAAGCCGAAAATCAGCCTGACGCGACCGAAAACAAATAAAAAACCATGTACGTAGTCATAATCGCTTTGACTGTTATCGTTGCCATACTTCTTATCGGCATCGTTCTCATCCAAAAATCCAAAGGCGGCGGCCTTTCATCGCAGTTCGGCGGTGCAAGCGCCGTTATGGGCGTCCGCCAGACAAACACATTCCTCGAAAAAGCCACATGGACGCTCGTTGGCCTCCTCGTGCTCCTCTCAATCCTCTCTGTTTACACTATGCCCCGTAAAGCCGACGCAACACAGCTCCGCACACAGCCCGTCGCTGCCCCGGCTACCGTAGAAGTGCCTGCCGGTCAGTTCGACACCCCGGCTCCCGTAGCTGTCGAAACAGAAGCCGATGCCGTAGAGGTAGAAGTGCCTGCCGAAGCCGCCCAATAAGAGCTCAACAAAACAAGAATATATCAACGTCATATCCCGCGCGACAAAGATGTGGGATATGATTTGTTGTAGACATACCTCATATGAAACGCAGCGATTTTGAAATAATGGCCCCCGTGGGCAGCTACGACTCCCTGTCCGCTGCCATCGCCGCAGGCGCCGATGCCGTCTATTTCGGCGTCGAAGGCCTGAACATGCGCTCTCGTTCAAGCGCCAACTTCACGCTCGACGACCTACACGCCATCGCCGACACTTGCAGCGAAAAAGACGTAAAAACCTACCTGACAGTAAACACTATCGTATACGACGAAGACCTCGCCAAAATCGACGAAATAGTCCGTGCCGCCGCCGATGCCAAAATCACTGCTATCATAGCATCCGACATCGCCGCTATCGAAGCATGCAGGCGCCACGGCGTAGAAGTGCACATATCAACCCAGTGCAACATCTCCAACATCGAAGCCGTAAGGTTCTACGCCCGCTACGCCGACGTCATGGTGCTCGCGCGTGAACTCAACATGCAGCAAGTCAGAGCCATCGCCGACGCCATCGACGCCGAAAACATCACCGGACCGGCAGGCCGCAAAATACGACTCGAAATGTTCTGCCACGGAGCACTCTGCATGGCCGTATCCGGCAAATGCTACCTCAGCCTGCACCAGATGAACTCAAGCGCAAACCGGGGAGCATGCACACAGATATGCCGACGAGGATACAGCGTCACAGACCTTGAGACAGGCGACCGGCTCGAAGTCGACAACAAATACATAATGTCACCCAAAGACCTCAAGACAATCCACTTCCTCGACCGCGTTGTCGACGCCGGAGTCACAGTCTTCAAAATCGAAGGACGCGCACGCGGCCCCGAATACGTCGACACCGCAGTCCGGTGCTACTCCGAAGCACTACAGGCAATATGCGACGGCACATACGGCGCCGAAAAAGTCGCCGAATGGGACGAACGCCTCGCAAAAATCTTCAACCGCGGCTTTTGGGACGGATACTACCTCGGACAACGCCTCGGCGAATGGTCAGGCAAATACGGCTCCTCCGCAACGCGTGTAAAGCAATACGTTGCAAAAGGCGTAAAATACTACTCCAAGCTCGGAGTAGGAGAGTTCCTCATGGAAGGAGCCGAACTGTGCGTAGGCGACGAAGTCGTAATAACAGGCCCCACCACAGGAGCCCTGATAATCAAAGTCGAAGACATCCGCGTCGACAACAAAAGCGTGCCGCGTGCCCTCAAAGGACAGCCATTCTCAATCGCCGTCCCGGCAAAAATACGCCCGGCCGACCGCCTCTACCGCTGGCTACCCACAGACATATAATAACCACCGCCAACCCACAAACCGACGCCAAACGGCAAAAACCGCCGCTAACCGACTAAATGTAGGGACGTGCCTTTGGCACGTAGCCTCGTATACACGCACAAAAAAGTTAAACAAAGTTAATAAAACCACCGCATTTTGTAAATATGCAAAAAGCCATTAACTTTGCCGTGCAAACATAGGAAGATTTAACTTATTTCACTCAAAGTTAGAAGCAAGACAATCAAACAAATAAGTGAATCATAGGTTAGGATGCAATTGCCTGCGACGGGTAGTTGCATTTTTTATATCCTTTTACCAATAAAACAATGTCCTTCCGTCAAGAAAAACTCCTGTACCTCCTGTTTCTCCTCCTATGTTGCAAACCAAACGGATTAACATTTTTAACATTCGCCAGCGG
>CAJTXL010000024.1 GCA_910583525.1 uncultured Muribaculaceae bacterium
TGGTAACAATTATGTCTGTCAATTATTTCGCAGTCTTCCGACCACTAAAACCCTGACGGGGCGCTTGCTCGGGCCTATTGCTGTTTACGCCACTCTGTGGCGTTTGCCCTAACGGGCTGTAATGGCATTTGCCGTCTTGTAACTTTAACATTTGCGCCTGGCCGGATTTAACATATGCACCGACATTTCGGCTTGACCCATTGTGGGTCAAGCCGAAATGTCGGTGCATTAGCGATAGGTGCGTAGAAACGGGATTATCGCACCATCTACGAGGTGCTTCATTGAGTGCGTTCAGTTACCCATGGCTGCACGCACCCAAAGGCGCGTTTGCCATGGTCTATTGCTGTTTGTGCCACGCTGTGGCACTGACACCTCTATCGAGGTTTGGTGAGTTAAAGTCTTCACATATACCCATTGAATTACAGACAACCGTTTTAATGCACCGAGATTTCGGTTTGGCCCCAAACAATACATTTTTAGTACACCTTATAAAAGAAATAACGGCTGAAAATCGTGCGATTTTCAGCCGTTGCCTGTACCCGGACCCGGGGTCGAACCGGGACGGGTTTCCCCATCGGTGTTTGAGACCGACGCGTCTACCGATTCCGCCATCCGGGCATTGCGGTGACAAAGGTAGGTATTTTCCGGCAAACGGCAAAATTTATTTTGTGGGGTCGGTGCCTGCTGCGGCTGCATTGCGCTTCAATCCGTCGATGCCGGCTCGTTTGACGGCTGACCGGGCGAATATGTCTGCGAAAACGTCTTCGGACATTGTTTTTATGTCGGGAAGGGTGAGTGACATCACGGCACCGGATGGATTGAAACCGGGCAATGTCTTTGGGTGTAGGCTATCGGTTTTGCGATTATATGGGCATGCGTCGCGGCATATGTCGCAGCCGTAGATGCGTTGTGGCAGGGTTGTGCCTTCGGGCAGTTCGCCCCGGTGTTCGATTGTGAGGTATGACAGGCAGCGCCGGCAGTCGATGCCGCCCAGCCCGTCGAGTGCTTGTGTCGGACATGCTTTTATACATGCTCCGCATCGGTCGCAGCTTTGGTGTTCGAGAGTGGCGTCAGGCTCGACTTTTTCTGTCCACAGTATTTCGGCGAGGAATACGGCCGAGCCGACATCCGGAACTATGAGGTGGTTGTTGAGGCCGATGAAGCCTATGCCTGCCCGTGTTGCCCAAAAGCGCTCACGGATAGGGGCGGTATCGACGCATATGCGTGTTTTTGAACCCGGACACATTGCCTCGAGGGCCTTGGCGACTGGTTTGAGCGCTTTGCGGAGCACTTTGTGGTAGTCGTCGCCCAAGGCATAGTCGGCGAATAGCGGATGGTGCGGCATACCGGCGGTACGGTATGCGAAAGCACAGCTTATTACGGTCTGTGCTCCTTCGAGCAGCAATGCCGGGTCGCGCCGTATGTCGGCATAGCGCTCCATATAGTCCATAGAAGCGTTGCACCCTTGGGCGAGCCAGCGGTCGTAGATGTCGGTCTGCGAGTCGGGCAGTGGCGATATGGCAGCGAAGCCGGCTGCGACTGCACCGGCTTCGAGGCATAGTTTGCGGATTTCTTCTTTACATTGGCAGCCGTTGGAACTCATAGCCTTGTTCGAGCAGCCATTCTATTGCGCGTGGCAGGGCGTAGCGCATGTTACGAGAGGCTTTCAGCGAGTCGTGGAACACTATTATGGAGCCGTTGCGCGCATATCGTTTGACGTTCTCCAGCACCTGTTCGCCGTTGAGTTTTTTTGAGTAGTCGCGGCTCACAAGGTCGTACATCACTATGTTGAGGTGCTCTTTCAGGACAGCAGCCTGCTTCCATCGGAGCAGGCCGTGCGGCGGCCTGAACAGCGGACTGTCGATGAGCGCGGCGGCTTCGGCGACGTCGCGCAGATAGCGCCGCGCCTTGGTCTTCATGCCCTGCATATGGTGCATGGTGTGGTTGCCGTAGGAGTGTCCGCGGCGGCGCACTTCGTCGAGCAGTTCGGGATGCCTGCGCACGTTGTCGCCTACCATGAAGAATGTGGCCTTGATGCCGTATCGGTCGAGTGTGTCGAGCACCCAGGGGGTTTCTTCGGGTATCGGGCCGTCGTCGAAGGTGAGGAACACCACCGGCTTGCCCCCGTAGCGCTTGATGCGCCATATCGCTTCGGGGAAAAGCAGACGGTAGAGCAGCGGCGGTTGTTCGATGAGCATGGCCTATCCTTAGTTAAGCACGTAGTTCCATTCGGCCGGAGTGAAGGCGTATTTGTCCATGAGTCTGCGGCTTGCGGCCATGGGGTCTACACCGGCGGCTTTGTTTATGCGCAGCAGTTCCATTGCCGAGCGTATCACTTTCTGCTGCGATTCGGGGAAGGATGCCACTTCGGCTTCGAGGGTATCGTAGTCGTAGCCTTGGATGAATATGAGCGGCGTAATTCTGAGGTCTGTCTCGAGCGTCATGCCGCGCAGTGTGTAGAGGTCGGCCTGACGTGCCGGGTCGGCGAGGAGCGCCGGGTCGGCTGCGAGTATTTCGGCCTGGTTTTTCACGGCGAGCGCTTCGCCGAGGTACTGCAGGGCGTACGTCTCGGAGCGTCCGAGCTGCGACAGCGTCACAGGGTCGAGCGTGGTAGCATATTTGACGAGCTGTGCGTAGCGGTCGGCTTCTGCGCTTGCGATTTCGTCGGCGGCCTTGAGGTCGTCGGGATTGCCGGTGAGGATGTACAGGTCGAGATATGTCCGAGCGAAATACAGGCCGAGCATACCGTCGTAGAGGGCTACAGCCGACGGCATCTTGGCGCGCATTGTGTCGAGAAGCTGACGTGCCATGTCGGCATGGGTCGCAGGCTCGGGCAGGCCGTTTTCCCGGGCTACCTTGCGGCTTTCCTGAGAGGCTTCGATGCCCGGTGTCTGCATGAGGTTTTCGACAATGGTGTAGATGCCCGAGCGCACCGAGGACACCATGCGGCGCACTGTCTCGTCGAGATATAGCTTGTCGGCATCGGGTGCGTCGAGTCCGCCCCAACAGTATTTGCCGATAATGTTCCGGTAGGCTTTTTCGGCAGTGGGATTATACGGGGCGTCGTGGAAGGGCGTCACTTCATAGGCCATGCCTGTTGCCGAGAGGTAGGGCGACAGGCCGAGGTAGTATGATGTCGGCACAGTGGTGGCGAAGTATGCCGGGCGTTTCCATGCGCCGGCGACAGAGTTTGCCACCATGTCGAGCGACAGCACTTTGCTTTGGTTGAGACCCGTGCCGAGACGCGAGAGGTCGGTGGCTACGTTGCGCAGATGCGGAGCGAGGTAGAGGCTGTCGATGACGGGGTCGCCCGACGAATAGCGTGCCATAGCGGCAGCCGAATCGACCGGGATATAGACTTGCGGAGTGAGCAGATAGGGCGCTCCGTAGGTCTTGGGGTCGGACTTATAAAGGTCTTCAAGAGCCGTGAGGGCTTCGACGGGCTTGCGGTCGCGCGGCACGACGAAACTGTAGGCCATTCGCTCGTATGCGTAGTCGGTCGGCTTGGCGAGCATGTCGATGGCGTCGGCGCCCGATGTGGGGTGCTGCATCTGGTTGGCGTACCAATCGGTGGTGAGATACGAGAGGTTGACGACGCGCACATCGGTGCGGACGCCTTCGACTTCCTGTGCGTACCACAAGGGGAATGTGTCGTTGTCGCCGTTGGTGAAGATTATCGCACCGGGGTCGAGCGAGTTGAGGTAGTCGAAACCGAAATCGCGTGTGGTGTATCGTCCCGAGCGGTCATGGTCGTCCCATGTCTGGCTTACCATCTGCAAGGGTATTGCCAAGCCTACGGCGCAAGCAATTGCGGCGGTTGCGATGTCGAGGCCTTTCGAGGGCGCTTCGCTACCGTCTTTTTCTTTTTTGCCGAGCAGGTTGCGCAGCATTATGCCGATGGCCGGTACGCCAATTCCTATCCACATGGCAAATGCGTAGAAAGAGCCTGCGAAGGCGTAGTCGCGTTCACGTGGCTGCCCGGGCGTCTGGTTGAGGTAGAGCACGATAGCGATGCCGGTCATGAAGAAGAGGAAGAAGACGACCCAAAACTGCTGTATGCCGCGTTCGGGGTTGTTGCGGTGGTTGTAAAGAGCCTGGTAGAGCAGGCCTATGAGGCCGAGCAGCAGCGGCAGCATGTAGAACACGTTGTGCCCCTTGTTTCCTTTGCCGAATTCGTCGGGAAGGGCGGACTGGTCGCCGAGCCGGGCGTTGTCGATGGCCGGTATTCCTGAAATCCAGTTGCCCAAATGTGGCTCTCCGTTGCCTTGGATGTCGTTTTGGCGCCCGGCGAAGTTCCACATGAAATACCGCCAGTACATGTGGTTGAGCTGGTAGTTGACGAAGTAGCGCAGGTTCACGTCGAAGCCCGGCTTCCATACGGGAGTGTGCATCAGTTCGGCGCCGGTTGTTGCGTCGATGTTCGTGGTTACGGGCGTGAGGTGGTTCAGGTAGGGCATAAGCTCGTATTTTGGAGCGAATCCCTGGGCAGCCCATTTTGTGCGCTGAGCCTGCGGTATGCTGTTGATGTCGGGGTTGGTGTATCCGGCCCACGATTTATATCCGGCCACATGCGAGCCTGAGGGGTCGCTGCTGTATATGCGCGTGAAGAGCATGTCGAGGTCGGGCATGGTGCGGTAGTTGGGGCGCTCGACCTCTTTTACGTAACGGTCAGGCTCCGACGGGTCGGCTTTGGCGGCCTTGGTCCACACTTGTTCGGGGGAGTTGAACGCCGCGCCGTTTTCGTCGCGCAGATAGCCATCTACGATGCGTGTGCGCGGACGGCCGTATTCGTCGACCGGCACATAGTATATTCCCGAGCCTTCGGGATATTCTTCTTCTTCAAAGGTTTCGGCGAATACGGGGCCGCGGAACAGCGGACGGTCGCCGTACTGCTCGCGGTTGAGGTAGGAGGCCAGGGCGAAGACGTTGTCGGGTGCGTTCTGGTTCATCGGCGTATTGGCCGATGCGCGTATCAGCAGCAGTGCGTACGAAGAGTATCCGATGAAGATTACGAAAGTGCTTATGATAATCAGTGAGAATGTGCGTGCCGGCACTTTCTTGCAGAAGCCGTATACATAGACTGCGATAGCGGCTATTACGAGCACTCCGACCATCACCGAATGCCCGATGAAGGGCATGCCCGAAAGGGCTATGGCGAGAATGGACAGCGTACGCGTGGCGCCGGAGTCGGGGCGTGTGTAGAGGCCGCGAATGGCAAGGATGAACACCGCGACAAGGATGATGGCGTAGATGAGCACGCCCATGTTGTAGCCGAGGCCGCATGTGTTGACGAAGAACAGCTCGAACCACTGTGCCACCTGCACGAAGCCCGGAACGAGGCCGTAGAGGATTGCACCGACAATGACGCACGACACTGCGAGTGCGGCCAATGAGCCGACGGCGTTGACGTTCTTATACTTGCGGTAGTAGAAAATGAGGCCGAGGGCCGGTATGCACAGCAGATTAAGCAGATGCACGGCTATAGATACGCCTATCACATAGGCTATCAGAACGAGGTAGCGGTCGGAGTTCGGCTGGTCGGCACGGTTCTCCCATTTGAACATCAGCCATACGACCAAGGCCGTGCAGAACGAGGAGAATGCGTATACCTCGCCCTCGACAGCCGAAAACCAGAAGGTGTCGCTCCACGTATATGCCAATGCGGCGCACATGCCGCCGCCCATAATAAGCGCCATCTGCCACCATCCGATTTCAGTGGCGTCGTCGCGGATTATGAGGCGACGTATCAGATGTGTCACCGACCAGAACAGCAGCAGTATCGTAGCCGCGCTCAGCAGTGCCGACATTGTGTTGACGGCCAATGCCGCCGTGCTCATCGAGCCGCCGAAAAGTGTTATGAAAAAGCGTGCCGCGAGCATGAATATGGGGTTGCCCGGCGGATGCCCGACTTCAAGTTTGGCTCCTTGGAGGATAAACTCGGGGCAATCCCAAAAACTTGCCGTAGGCTCAAGTGTGAGCAGATAGGTGACCGCCGCAATTGCAAAGCATAGCCACCCCAGGGCGTTGTTGACGATATTGTATTTTTTCATATTGCAGACATGTGGGCACGGAGAGCATGGCTGTCGCGGCCTCTTAAAGCTGCAAAATTAGCAATTATCGTCTTAAGTAACTCACAAAAATTAGTTAAAATAAATTTTATCAAATAAGCATTAGCTAATTTTTGCGAGTTACTTAACGCCTGCAATTTAACGTTAAATTAACGTTTTTGAGGTATGGGAGTGTGGCCGTCGGCCGGACGGAAATGAAGGTTGTTCATCTCCATAGGTGTCAGTCGCCGCGCTTCGGGAAGCACGGGCCGTTTAATCTGTTTCATCATTGCTTCGATTTTTATTGAAAAACGGCATCAGGGCGTTAATGCCGAGAAGTGCGATTACATATGCTGCGCCAAGCACGAAAAAGCTGATGCCGGGCGGAAAGGAGTGCCTGAACCATCCGCCGAAGATATAGCATGCGAGCGACAGCCAAAGAAGGGCCTGTGTGATAAGGCACAGCGTGCACCATGCCTTGGCACGGTATTTCTGATACCATACGCTCCAAAACGAGAAGGGACAGCAGCAGGCGTTTATCAGGGCAAGGTCGCCTATGTGCTGAGGAAACGCGAGCAGGGCGGCGAGGCTGACGCCGAAGTATGCGAAGCCGACTTCGCTCCAGCCGAAGAGGCCGAAGAATTTTGCGGCGGAAGTGTTCAGCACTTTATGGCAGCCGTTGCGGTCGAGCACACCGCAGATGGCGTCGCCGCGTTCGCTGTGCATGCCGAGCGATTTCAGCAGTAGCTCGTATGT
The DNA here is from genome assembly GCA_910583525.1 of uncultured Muribaculaceae bacterium. Taxonomy (GTDB): domain Bacteria; phylum Bacteroidota; class Bacteroidia; order Bacteroidales; family Muribaculaceae; genus CAG-873. The sequence goes on from CAJTXL010000024.1 coordinate 6,804, forward strand.
AACGTACAGACCGCCGAGATTGATGATTGTGAGCAGTATTGTCGACCAATGCGAGGCTATGCCGCCGCTTACGAAAAGATATACGAAGACAAATGCGAGCGCGGCACCTAATACCCATTTCTTGGCTTTGTTGCCGAGTTCGGTAAAACGGTGTGAAGCGTAATGCGGCTCTGTTGATTTGTCTGTGGGATATGCGACAAAGACAATGCCGCTCCAGTCCTTGCAGAAATCTTCGCGGCTTTTTATGGCCGGAGCGTCGGCTGTGCCGTCGAGATATGTGACCGAAGAGCCGTCGGTAGCCGTCACGATGACGAAGTTGCCCGGCAGATAGGCAAGATAGGGCACCGTAAGCGCGTCGAGTGCCGCATTTTTGTCGGGCACTTCGAGCGCTTCACCGTCGATGCCATAGCCTTGCAGCAGTTTCGACAGGCCGAAGAGCGACTTGAACGTCATTGCGTCGAATTGGGCGTCGGAGTACCACTGCGTGTGCGGCACTCCGAGCGCCGTAAGAAAATCTGAGAAGATGCTTGCTCGCTGCATTGCCGGCCGGTCAGTTCATGAAAGACTGCAGTTTCTGTAACAGGACATTGCCGTCGAGTTCTCCGGCAAAGTGCCATACAGGCTTCCCGTCGCGGTAGATGATGAAGGTCGGAGTTCCCGTAACGCCCTCTTTTTCGGCGGCTTCGCCGTTTTCGTCGATGTCGAGCTGGTATATGGGGGCTGAGTCGCCTACCAGTTCGCGTATTTCGGCCACTACTGGCATCATGCGTTGGCAGTGGGGGCACCATGTGGCGTAGAATTCTACCATCACCAATGGCGCCGAGCTGATGAGTTTCGTGTATTCATCCATAATCGAAAAAGGTGTTTAGTCGGTTTGTAGGTCTTATTTAAACATAAAATCCGAACATATGGTTTTATGTAGCTATGGCAAACTTGTTGGGAGATTGAAAGATGTGTGTGGCGGCAAGGATTTTGGTGCAGAAAAATTTGGGAGTTCTGAAAAAAAACTCTTACTTTTGTAAAAATTTGGAATGAAATGGCAAAGGATTTCGCCGAGCAACTGAGCCGTATCGGCCACAAGGCCGAATTGCTTGTTACGCGCTACTCCACGCTCAAAGAGCAGAACGCTCAGCTGCGCAAGCAGTTGCTGGAGTTGCAGGCAGCCCTTCGCGCCCGTGATGCCCTCATCGAAAAGCAGAACATCGAGCTTGAGCATCTGCGCGTGTCGTCGGCGCTTGCCCCTGATGCGGCCACTGCAAGGGATGCCCGAGCCACTATCGCCGAATTAGTGCGGGAAATCGACGCCTGCGTCGCCGACTTGATGAAAGACATTTAGCAATCCCGCTGCCCTGCATGATGAACCAGCAGAAAGAACATAGGATAACAATCAAAATAGCCGACGCGGAGGCTTTCAAGCTTCCGGTGAGGGAGGACGAAGAGTCGTTCTACCGTCATGTCATAGAGCAAATCAACAATAACGTCAACCGTTTCCGTTTCGGGGCTAACCCGGATAGCCCGGCCGTGGCGCTGGCCAAGGTGACGCTTTACTACGCCACGATGCTCTATAGGCAGACAAGTTTGATTAACAACCAGGCCGAGATGCTCCAGGCTTTCGAGCAGAGGATAGACAAGCTGCTCGAAGGGTCTGACTGAGAGTATCATCGAGGCCTTTAGCCGACAAATACCAGGGATACTTTTATCAAGCCCCCTCGCAGCGCCGCCGGTGCAATCCGCGCGCCGAGAGTTGTAAACCGCACTTTTCCATGTCCGGCCCGTCTGAAGCAACAATTATGCCTCCGACGGGGTTACGGGCTGTGAGAGTGCTTTTTTTATCCACACATATCAGATATTCAGATATATGTCATTTGTAATCTACATCGCCATCGCCGTCGTGGCCGCTGCCATTGCCGCAGCAGTCACGTTGATGGTGCAGCGCAAATCGGCCGGCACTCGCGCCAAGCTGATTGTGGCCGAAGCCGAGCGCCAGGCCGAAGACCTCAAGCGCGACAAGGTGCTCGAAGGCCGTGAAGAAGCCCTCAAAATAACTTCGGAGGCCGAAAAACAGGCAAGCCAGAAGATGTCTAAGCTCCAATCGACCGAGGCAAAGATGAAGCAGCGCGAGCTTCAGCTCAATCAGCAGCAGAGCGAGAACCAGCGCACACGGAACGAACTCGACAATACCCGTCAGAACCTTGAAGCCCAGCAGAATGTAATCAACCAGCGTCAGGCACAGCTCGAAGACATGCAGCGCCAGGCCCAGGACCTGCTTGAGCACATTTCGGGTCTTTCGTCGGAAGAGGCCAAGGAAAAACTCATCCAAAGCCTTAAAGACGAGGCCAAGACTGCAGCAGCATCGTATATCAACGACATTATGGACGATGCCAAGCTGACTGCGAACAAAGAGGCCCGCCGCATCGTGGTGCAGTCTATCCAGCGTGTCGCCACCGAGACGGCCATCGAGAACTCGGTGACGGTGTTCCACATCGATTCCGATGAAATCAAAGGCCGTATCATAGGCCGCGAGGGCCGCAACATCCGCGCGCTCGAAGCCGCCACGGGCATCGAAATCATCGTCGATGACACCCCCGAGGCCATAGTGCTTTCGGGCTTCGACCCCGTTCGCCGCGAGATAGCGCGCCTGGCACTGCACCAGCTGGTGGCCGACGGCCGCATCCATCCGGCGCGTATCGAAGAAGTCGTGGCCAAAGTACGCAAACAGCTCGAACAGGAAATCATCGAGACGGGGCAGCGCACGGCCATCGACCTTGGCATACACGGCCTGCATCCCGAGCTTATACGCCTTGTGGGCAAGATGAAGTACCGTTCGAGCTACGGGCAGAACCTGCTACAGCACTCGCGCGAGACCGCGAACCTCTGTGCCGTGATGGCATCGGAACTTGGCCTGAACCCCAAGAAGGCGCGCCGCGCCGGTCTGCTGCACGACATAGGCAAAGTGCCCGACGAAGAACCTGAGCTGCCGCACGCACTCCTCGGCATGAAACTGGCCGAGAAGTACAAGGAGAAGCCCGAAATATGCAATGCCATCGGCGCCCACCACGACGAGGTGGAGCAGACATCGCTTCTCGCGCCTATAGTACAGGTGTGCGACGCCATATCGGGCGCCCGTCCCGGTGCACGCCGCGAAATCGTAGAGGCATATATCAAGCGTCTTAACGACCTCGAACAACTTGCAATGAGCTATCCGGGCGTAATCAAGACTTATGCGATACAGGCCGGCCGCGAACTCCGCGTGATTGTCGGCGCCGACAAGATAGACGATACCGAGACCGAAAAGCTCTCGTCGGAAATAGCACGCCGCATACAGGATGAAATGACATATCCCGGACAGGTGAAAATCACCGTCATCCGCGAGACTCGTTCGGTAAGCTTCGCCAAATAAGCCATGGCACGAAAAGAGAAGACCGGCGCCGACGATGACAGCCGGCGTGACGACGCACCCGTGCCGCAGGAAGATGCCGCCAATGCGCCGGCGCAAAGCCCGGCACAGGCAGTGCCGCAGGCCCGATGCGGAAAGGCTTGCGACTGCCGACGGTCGAAGCTGCACAGTTTCGACTGGCTCGGCGACATTCCCGGCGGCTTTGCCGACAGCGAATATGTCGAGGTGCAATTCAAGAATACGCGCAAAGGCTACTACCGCAACAGCACCAACCTGCCCCTCGGCACCGGCGACATGGTCGCAGTGGAAGCCACACCGGGCCACGACATAGGCATGGTGACGCTTACGGGCGCCTTGGCCGAACTGCGTATGCGCCGCTCGCTGGGACGCAACGGAAACGTGGCCGACATCAAGCGTGTGTTCCGCCTCGCAAAGCCAAACGACCTTGAGAAATATGAAGAGGCCAAGGCGCGCGAAGACGATACGATGATACGTGCCCGGCAGATTGCCGACGGCCTAAAACTTAACATGAAGATAGGCGACGTCGAGTATCAGGGCGACGGCAACAAGGCTATATTCTACTATATCGCCGACGAGCGTGTCGATTTCAGGCAGCTCATAAAGGTGCTTGCCGAAACATTCAAGGTGCGCATCGAGATGAAGCAGATAGGCGCGCGCCAGGAAGCCGGCCGCATAGGCGGCATAGGGCCGTGCGGACGTCCGCTGTGCTGCTCGCAGTGGATGACGAATTTCGTCTCGGTCTCCACGAGCGCCGCACGCTATCAGGACATTTCGCTGAACCCGCAGAAACTTGCAGGTCAGTGCGCAAAGCTCAAATGCTGCCTCAACTTCGAGGTCGACGCCTATGTGGAGGCGTCCAAGAAAATGCCGCCGCGCGACGCAAGGCTTGAGACGGCCGATTCGACGTATTTCTTCTTCAAGAGCGACATATTCAACCGCACCGTCACCTACTCGACCGACAAGAACATCGCCGCCAATCTGGTGACAATAAGCGCCGACCGCGTTTTTGAGGTGATTGCCCTCAACAAAGCCGGTGAAAAACCGCTTTCACTCATTGCCGAGAGCGAGAGCAAGCCCAAGGCGCGCTCCGATTTCGGCGATATCCTCAGTGAGGACGACGACCTTGCGCGTTTCGACAAAAAGAAGAAGCGCAAAAAGAAACCGTCGCAGCAGAAAGCAGCCAAAGGTGACGCAGGCAAGCCGAAGCAGGCAAAGGACGACACTCAGGAACCGTCGGCAAAGGCTGCGGAACCGCGTAACGGCCAAAGGAACGACCGTCAACAGGGAAAAGACAGGCGCCGCGCTAAAAACGGACGCCAGCACAAAGACCGTAATGCCGACGGCAATGGTCCGGCACAGGCAGGCAATGAGTAGAGCTGCGGTAAATAGGCTTCTGTTTGCTGCCGTGCTGTTTCTGTCGGTGGCGTCGTGTGGCATAACCGGCTCGCGAGGCAACGGCGATGACAATTATTTCAGCAGCTTCGCCACTTTCGGCGACAACCGCTGGCTCTATTCAGAGCCTGTGGAGATGCGTGTCGATACCTTGCGCGACAGTGTTGCCCACGGCGGCACGCTTGTGCTGTCGCTCAGGCATACCGACGGATATGAGTACAGCAACATATGGCTTGAACTGTCGTATATGCCCGACGACAGCACCGTAGTGGCCGATACGCTGAATGTGATGCTTGCCGACACCTATGGCCGTTGGCTAGGCCACGGGTCGGGGCCGTCGCTCCAGCTCACCGACACCGTTGCCAAAGATTTCATGCTCAGGCGCGGAATGCCTCTTAAACTGCGGCATATAATGCGGCTCGACACGCTGACGAACATTGAGCAGGTCGGCATTGTTTATCTACCTAAAGACTGAATTCCTTATGAGTCTACTTTCCCGTAACCATTTCGACAGCCTGCTTTTCGATATGGACGGCACCTTGTGGGATGCCGTCGACAGCTATTGTGCCGTATGGAACCGCAGCATAGACCAATGCTGTCCGCAGGTGCCGCATGTCGATTACCCCACACTCGCTTCGATGATGGGCAAGCCTCTTGACGTGATTTACGGGCATATAGTGGGCGACGCTTTTCCCGAAGACAAATTCATGGAGCGGCTTGTCGGCAACGAGAAAGAGATGATGCCGCGTTTGGGCGGCAAGCTTTATCCGGGCGTGGCCGCCACCATCGCCGAGCTGGCGAAAACGCACCGCCTTTTCATGGTGAGCAACTGCACCGTGGACGGGCTGCCCAACTTTTTGGCCTATACGGGGCTTGCGCCCTATTTCGTCGACACGCTGTCGTTCGGCGAAACCGGCTGTGAGAAAGACGTGAACATCGCGAAAATGGTCGATAAGCATCACCTCGAACGTCCGCTTTATATAGGCGACACCCAAGGCGACTGCGACAGCTCGCACTGTGCAGGCGTACCGTTTGCATGGGCGACATACGGTTTCGGCCGCAATGTACACGGCGCGGAGTACACTCTCGATAAGATAAGCACCCTTTTGACAATTGCATGACTATGGAACAGACGAAATATGACATATATGCCATCAACCTGCTTGGGGACGAAGAACAGCGCATCCGCATTGAACGCCTGAAGAAATTGATGAAAACAGCCGGCATAAGGCACGCCCTTGTCCGTGACAATGCCGACATATACTATCTTACCGGGCGCGTGTTCCGTGGGTTCGTCTATATAGATGTAGAAATCGACTATCCGCGTTATTTTGTCCGCCAGCCCAACCATCTTGTCGGCAAGCCCGGCACGGTGTGCAACATCCGCAAGCCCGAGCAGATACCGGTGTTGCTCGCCGACGAAGGCATAGATGTCGGCGGCGCCTTGGCACTTGAACTTTCGGCGACATCGTACAGAGATGTGCAGCGGCTCGTCGCCGCTTTCGGCCTATCGGAAGTGCAGGACCTTTCGCCGGTGATGCGCGCGGCCCGTGCAGTGAAGACCGCCGGCGAACAAGAAAAACTGCGACTGTCGGGCGTGCGTCAGAGCCTTGTCTACAGCCGTATCCCGCATCTTTACCGCGAAGGCATGACCGATATAGAGCTGCAGGTCGAAATCGAGCGTGCTTCGCGCCTCGAAGGATGCCTGGGGCAATTCCGTGTGGCAGGCGACGATATGGAACTCTTTATGGGCAACGTCCTTACGGGCGAGAATGCCGACGCTCCGTCGCCCTACGACTTCGCAATGGGCGGCAGGGGTCTCGACCCTTCGCTCCCCGTCGGTGCCGACGGCACGGTAATCCGTCCCGGTATGCCCGTCATGGTAGATGTCAACGGCAACTACACAGGCTATATGACCGACATGACACGCATGTATATCGCAGGAGAAATCCCCGACATAGTAATCCGTGCCAACCGTCTCTCAATCGACATCTGCAATGCTCTTGCGGCCATGATGCAGCCCGGCACACAGGCGTCACAGCTCTACGAAAAAGCCCTTGCCATGGCGACAGAGGCCGGAATGGCCGAGTATTTTATGGGGCACCGCAGCCATGCCGGCTTTGTCGGCCATGGCGTGGGCATCGAAGTCAACGAAGCGCCCGTGTTAGCGCCGCGTTCGCGCGACATCCTTGAGGCCGGCAATGTCATTGCCGTCGAACCTAAATTCGTAATCCCCGGCCATGGCGCCATAGGCATAGAAAACACATACATCGTCAAAGACTCCGCTCCGGCAGAGTGCATCACGAACGCAAGCACCGACATCACACTTTTGGACTGAGGCGGAGAAAGGAGAAATTGGTGACAGCCGATAGTAATTTGATGTTATAATTATACCCAAATGGGTATAAAATGGTTGGGGTGCAATTATTTTATACCCTTTATGGTGTAATATTGTGGAAAAATCGTACTTTTGCACCCTAAAGGGTATATTACTATGACGCCATTAGCAAAATATATCAAGGATAAGCGCAAGGAGTATGGACTTACGCAAGTTGAACTTTCCCAAAAATCGGGGGTAGGTCTGCGTTTTGTTCGGGAACTCGAACAAGGCAAAGAAACTCTGCGCCTCGACAAAGTAAACCAACTGCTCAAGCTATTCGGAAGCGAAATGCAGCCTGGAAAAATGACCGAGTTATGAAAAAAGGGAAAGTTTTCATAGGAGAAAACCTTGTTGGCATATTGACCGAAGATGACAATGGATACGAGTTCCGATATGACCTCGGCTATCTGAAATCCGATAAGCCTTTCGCCGTCAGCCTGACATTGCCGTTGCAAGAAAGACCCTATCGCGACAAGGTGCTGTTTCCATTCTTTGACGGACTTATTCCGGAAGGATGGCTGCTTGATATTGCTGAACAGAGTTGGAAAATATCGTCTCGGGACCGTTTTTCGCTATTGCTTGCCTGCTGCAAAGACTGCATCGGAGATGTAAGCATAATGCCGTTTGAAGAAATAGACGATAATTAAGTATGTGTGCAAAATTATTTAATGCATCGCATCATAAATTCTGCGGCAAATTTTCGAATCCAGCTTTAGTTACAATGGAACCCCATTGCGCCATCAGCCGGCTTCAAAACTTTACACACATACTTCATAATTCCATACAATAAATAATTTAGCACACATACTTATGAATAAGTGCTTGTATTGTTATCAGCCTTTGGCTGACGGTGATGTTGATTTCCATAAATCTTGCGCCCGTAAGATTTTTGAATCAAACAGCATACCGACACTGCCCTACACACGCGATAATGTCGAGGAACTGGCGCGAGAAATAGTAATGGCACGAACAGCCGTTACGGGTGTGCAAGCCAAAATTTCGCTTGATATTGCCAAAGGAGCAAAAAACGAGCCCCAACGGTTCACCATTGTGGGATTATGGGGACGCTTTATCTTAAAGCCACAGACCGACCGTTTTCCCAATCTGCCAGAAATCGAAGATTTGACAATGCACATGGCAGAAGCTGTCGGGATTAAAACAGTGCCACATTCTCTAATACGTTTTGCCGATGGCGAACTTTGCTATATCACACGCCGCATTGACCGTACAAAAAAGGGTGGAAAAATTGCTATGGAAGACTTGTGCCAATTGTCGGAGCGGCTTACCGAAGACAAATATAAAGGGTCGTATGAACGGATTTCCAAGTTGATACGGAGACACTCGTCGGCACCCTTGCTTGATGTCGTCAACTTTTGGGAGGTCATTGTCTTCTCGTGGCTCACAGGCAATGCGGATATGCACCTCAAAAACTTCTCGTTATATCGTCCGGGAGATAATTATATGCTCACTCCGGCTTACGATTTGCTCTCTACGGCATTGGTAATGCCGGAAGATGATGAAGAGTTGGCTTTGACATTGAATGGCAAAAAGAAACGCATAAAGCGCATAGACTTTGAGTGTGCTATGCGCGATAGTGGTATGGGTGAGAATGCAATTATGAAATTGTTTGAAAAATTCGTAAAGGCGCTTCCTAAGTGGGAAAAGCTGATTGACCAATCATTTCTCACCGACGAAAAGAAGATTCTGTATAAACAACTTTTAAAAGCCAAGATATCGCGTCTCTGCATCAATGACGTCGGCGTCTAAAAATATCAGACGGCAAGAATCGGAATGTAGTTGATAAATATCTTTTTGCATATTTAAGAAATTTTTCTTAATTTTGCCCGTGGAAACTTATTCATCAACTAACATTATACACTTATGAAAAAATTTATCATTCTTGCAGTGGCAGCAGTGGCAGCATTCGGCGCAAATGCCGCCGACAACGACTTCGCACCTTCTAAAGGCGACTTCTCGACCGAAGTACAGTTCAACCCCTTCAACAGCGACTACACTTTCTCTATCGACGCTCTCAAAGGCCGTTACTTCTTCTCGGACAAAGACGCTCTCACAATCCAGTTCGGCATCAACGCCATCAACCGCAAGAGCGTACCCAATACCGAAAACGACGCCTATACCTCGCACTACAACGGCACATTCCGCATCGGCCTGGGCTACGAACGCCATTTCTTCAACTACAAGCGCATCGACCTCTATGGCGGCGCCAACGTATACTACGCTCACCGTTTCGCGCAGTCGAAAGAGATGTACGACGACAAGAACGGCGTCCGCTACGAAGGCTACGACAACATCGATGGTGTGAAATCGGGCAACGGCTTCGGCTTCAACTTCTTCACCGGCCTCGACTTCTACATCTACAAAGGTCTCTACTGCGGCGTTGAAATCGCCCTCAACCTCGAAGACCAGCTCGTGTCGAACTATAAGAAGGTGACAATCAGCGGCGGTCAGGAAACCGACGACAAGACCAAACAGGGCGGCCACGACTTCTCGCTCAACACCAAAGTGCAGCCTCTTCTCCGCCTTGGCTGGCGCTTCTGATAAAAGGCTACTAAATAATGCGAACCGCGCCGCAGGGACTGGCTCTGCGGCGCGGCTTTTGCGTTATAATCCGTTTATCTTGACCTATATAGGTCTAAAAAGTCAAGCAGGCTTCAATGACCCCACGAAATATCCATTGAGAATTTTTGCCAATATTGGCACTTTTTCTCAATGGCACTTTTTTATTGGGAGGTGTCATTGCGGCTAACTGCACTTTTGCCCTCTATTTGGCCGGGCTGTTGGCCATTTTTTTGCCTATTTTATTCAATACGGCGATTTGACTGAACAAAAACGCGGTTTTGCGGTATAGTAGATTATGCACGGCCGTTGTTTGTACCGCTTTTTGGGTGGTATTTCGGGGCTCGCCGGCATCACGAATTTTCGGGAAACCGGGGAATCTGGCGTTTTGAATTTTCGGGAAATCGGGGATTTCGCCATTTGAAATTTGCGGAGAATAGGATTTTTCGTTAATTTTGCCGTTGTGATAATATTGTAAATCATGGATAAGAGAGTATTTAAAAGGAAAATATACGATAGGATTCTGAAATGGAAACAAGAGTCAAATGGTGAAAGCGCGTTGATGATACAAGGCGCGAGGCGTATCGGCAAATCGACTATTGCAGAGGAGTTCGCAAAGAAGGAATACTCGTCATATCTGATTATTGATTTCAACAAGGCATCTGTGTCGGTAAAATCTCTTTTCGATGATTTGATGGATTTGGATTTTATCTTTCTCCAACTACAAACCATCTATAATGTCGTTTTGGAAGAACGAAAGTCTGTTATCATATTTGACGAGGTACAAAAATGTCCTAATGCAAGACAGGCCATCAAATATCTTGTGCAGGACGGGCGATATGATTATATCGAAACCGGCTCGCTCATCAGCATCAAACAGAACACCAAAAATATAAGCATCCCGAGCGAGGAGGAACGGCTTGACATGTATCCGATGGACTTTGAAGAGTTCCGTTGGGCCTTGGGCGATTTTGCATCCATCCCTCTTATCAAGACATTCTATGAAAAGCGAATGCCATTGGGCGCGGCACACAGAACCAAGCAAAAAGATTTGCGACTTTATATGTTGGTCGGAGGCATGCCTCAGGCGGTAAATGAATATCTCGACACCAACAATCTCGCAAAGGTTGACGCGGTCAAGCGAAGAATCATTAAACTGTATTCTGACGACTTCTTAAAGATTGATGCAACGGGAAAGCTCAGCAAATTGTTTATGGCAATCCCCTCTCAGTTAAGCAAAAAGTCTACACGGTTTTATACAAGCTCTGTTGTCGGAGAATTGGAAGACAATACAGCGGCCGAGATGCTCATCAGCCTTGAAGACAGCAAAACCGTGTTGGTGTCGTATCATTCCGATGACCCCAATGTGGGTATGTCGTTGACGCAAGATATTTCGCGATACAAGCTCTTTGTTGCCGATACGGGATTGTTTGTGACAATGGTGTTTTGGGACAAAGACTTTGCCGAGAATATCATCTATCAAAAATTATTGGCCGATAAGCTGGAGGCTAATCTCGGCTATGTATACGAAAACCTTGTGGCTCAAATGCTGACGGCAGCAGGCAATAAGCTGTTCTACTATACATTTGAAAAAGATGAGAAGCATTCGTATGAAATAGATTTTCTATTATCGAGAGGCAATAAGATATGTCCGATAGAAGTCAAATCTTCCGGGTACAAGACACACGCCTCTCTCGATGCTTTCATGGCAAAATACTCTGCCAGGATTAAAAACAGCTATCTGCTATATACCAAAGACCTTCGAATAGGCGAAAACGGGTTGATATACTTACCTTTCTATATGACGGGGATGATTTAGACCGTGGCCGTTTCCGTTTCGATTTGCAACAAAACACAAACAAGTTTGGTTTTGTATTCGACTTATTCGTACCTTTGCACTAATGGACCTTAAAGAGAAAATCGACAGCAAAATATTCCATACGGTGGGTTCGGCGGCTGATGCTCTCGGCCGCGAGGCATACGTCGTGGGCGGCTATGTACGCGATCTTATCGTGGGGCGCCACTCCAAGGACATTGATTTCGTCACTGTGGGTTCGGGCATAGAGCTTGCCGAGGAGGTCGCCAAGGCGATGGGTCGCGGTGCGCACCTTGCGGTGTTCCGCAACTACGGCACGGCGCAGCTCAAACGGGGCGAGACGGAGCTGGAGTTTGTCGGCGCGCGCCGCGAGTCGTACAGCCGCGACTCGCGCAATCCCGTGGTCGAGGACGGTACGCTTGCCGACGACCTGGCACGCCGCGACTTCACCATCAACGCCTTGGCCGTAAAAGTCAACGCCGACGGCTTCGGCGAAGTGGTCGACAACTATGACGGCGTCGGCGACATCGAACGGCGCATAATACGCACTCCGCTCGACCCCGATGTCACTTTCTCCGACGACCCTTTGCGCATGATGCGCGCGATACGTTTTGCCACACAGCTGCAATTCGACATCTATCCCGAAACGTTCAAGGCCATATGCCGCAACGCCGGGCGCATCGAAATCATAAGCGCCGAGCGTATCAAGGACGAGCTGTTCAAAATCATGGCGTCGCCCGTGCCGTCGATAGGCTGGAAGCTGCTGCTCGACAGCGGTCTGCTCGCCATCATACTGCCGGAGCTGGCGCGGATGAAGGGCATCGACGTCGTGAACGGCAGGGCGCACAAAGACAATTTCTACCATACGATGGCGGTGCTCGACGGCGTAGCCGCGGCATCGGACAATGTGTGGCTGCGTTGGGCCGCCCTTTTCCACGACATCGGCAAGCCCGTAACCAAGCACTTCGACCCGGTCCGGGGCTGGACTTTCCACAACCATAATTTCGTAGGCTCGAAGATGGTTAAGACCATTTTCCGGCGCATGAAATTTCCGTTAGGCGCCGACCTGGCCTATGTCGCCAAGCTCGTGGAGCTGCACATGCGCCCCATAGCCCTCGTCGAGGACGAGGTCACCGACAGCGCCGTGCGCCGGTTGGCCAACTATGCCGAAGACGACCTGGCCGACCTCATGACGCTTGCCCGAGCCGACATCACAAGCCGCGACGAGGCACGCAAAGCCCGCTATCTGGCAAATTTCGATTTGGTCGAGGAGAAGTTCCGCACCATCTACGCCAAAGACGCCGAGCGTAACCGCAAGAACCCTGTCGACGGCACCGAAATCATGGCGCTGTTCGGCCTTCCGCAAGGCCCTGAAGTCGGTTTTTTCGCAAAGAACCTCAAGCAGGCGATAAAGGACTGTGTGATAGACGATACGCGCGAAGCGGCTTTCGCCTATCTTGTCGAGCTTGCCAAAGAGCGCGGCCTGGCGCCCCTGTATAACCCTCAATAAGAAGTGATTTAAACTTAACATGTACTACGTCACAAAACGACTTGAAATATCGGCGGCGCACCGCCTTGAGCTTGACTACGAAAGCAAGTGCACGTCGCTGCACGGCCACAACTGGATTGTGACCGTGTATTGCCGTGCCGCCGCTCTGAACACAAACGGGATGGTGACCGATTTCACCGACATCAAACGCATTGTGAGCGAAAGTCTCGACCATCGTTGCCTCAACGACACGCTGCCGTTCAACCCGACGGCCGAGAATATCGCCCGTTGGATATGCGACAATGTCGACAACTGCTATCGTGTCGACGTACAGGAAAGCGAAGGAAACACTGCAAGCTATGAAAAAGACTGATACCTACCGGGTAAACGAGATTTTCTATTCCTTGCAGGGCGAAGGCTCGTATACGGGCACTCCGGCTGTCTTTCTCCGCTTTTCGGGCTGCAACCGCCGTTGCGGTTTCTGCGACACCGACCACTCTGCATTCACGCCGATGAGCGGTGAGGAAATCGCCGATGCCTGCGCCGCATTTCCGGCACGGCATCTTGTCGTTACCGGCGGCGAACCCCTCATGCAGCTCGACTGCGAGCTTATCCGCCTGCTCAAAGCCCGTGGTTTTTATATACAGGTCGAGACAAACGGCTCGCTGCCTGTGCCTACCGGCGTCGACTGGGTGACATGCTCGCCCAAAGACGCCCCTTGGCAGATTGACCGCGCAGACGAGCTTAAAGTGGTATACCAAGGGCAGGACGTCGAAGAATTGGCGTCGCATTTCAGCACACCGCTGCGCTTCCTTCAGCCATGTTCGGGCCGGAACATCAAAGAGACGGTCGATTATATCCTCTCGCATCCCCAGTGGCGGCTGTCTTTGCAGACGCACAAACTGATAGACATACGATAAACTGCGATGGCGCGTCTACTCTCTGTAATATTGGCCGTACTGGCATTTGCGGTTTCGGGTGTGAAAGCCTCCGATGCCGATACGACCGTATATTTTGTCAACATCTATCCCGGCCCCGAAATCTACGAGCTTGAAGGCCATTCGGCCATCGTGGTCGACATTGAGGGTCAAGCGCCGCTGTCCTATAATTTCGGGGTGTTCGACTTCAACGCGCCCAATTTCGTATACCGCTTCGTGAAAGGCGAAACCGACTATATGGCCGTAGAGTGGCCTTTGGAGCCTTTTCTTGCGCCCTATGCCATGCAGGGACGGCGCGTGGTGGCGCACAGGCTCAATTTCGACAGTCGGCAGAAGGCGCGCATTACGGCCCTGCTGAAAGAGAACGTCAAGCGCGAAAACGCCGTCTACCGCTATAACTACGTCAAAGACAACTGTGCCACACGACCTTTGCGTGTGGTCGAGCTTGCCTGCGGCGACAGCATAATGCTTGCCCCGGCACCGTTCGAGGCAAACTCTTTTACACAGCCTACGTTCCGCAACATAATGCGCCATTACCACCGCAATTATCCGTGGTATCAGTTCGGCATAGACCTCGCCCTCGGCAGCGGCATCGACAACCGGCTGTCGCGCCGTGAGATGGCCTTTGCTCCTGCCGAACTCGACGGCATGCTCGGCAAAGCCACCGCCGGAGGGCGGCCGCTTGTCTCCGGGACACGTGTCTGGGTCAATTATCCGGCCGGTTTTCCGCTTGCCGACCCTACACCGTGGTATGCTACTCCGCTTTTTGTCGGCTGGTGCATATTCGCGCTCGCGCTCGCAGTTACTGTCCGCGACTTACGTCGCCGTCGCACGACGCGATGGTTCGATGCCGTTTTGTTCGCCGTCATGGGCGCGACAGGGTTGGTGCTCACGTTCCTTATCTTCGTGTCGGTGCACGAGGCCACTTCGCCCAACTGGCTATACGCGTGGCTCAATCCGCTTTGCCTGCTTGTGCCGGTGTTCATCTACATAAAAAAGGCAAAAAAGGTGCTTATATGCTACCAAATCGCTAACTTTGCGGTGCTTTTTGCCTTGTTGGCCGGATGGTACTTCCTGCCGCAGTCGGCCAATGCCGCGTTTCTGCCGCTTGTATGTGCCGAAATGCTGAGGTCGGCAAGCTATATTTACATAAACCGCCGTGCCGCGTAAACTATTGATATGACGATAAGCCCAAAAAATATCTTCTCCCTGAAACCGTCTGTGCCGAGGCTTTTTGTTGCCTTGGTTGCCGGAGTGGTGTCGTTGGGGATGGGTGCCGCCGACTCCGGCCAGGCACGTTTGCTGCTTACCGTCGTTGTCGACGGCCTCGATGCCGATTACCTCGGTTTGCTCGACAGTCACTTCGGTGATGGCGGTTTCCGCAGGCTTCAGCGCGACGGAGCCGTACTTACGGCAGACTACGGGCCCGGCCTTGATGCCGCCGCCGCCACCGTCACGCTCGTTACGGGCGCAGCGCCGTCGACCAGCGGCGTAGCCTCTTCGACGCGCTACGACCGCGAGAACATGCGCGTCACATCGCTGTTCCGCGACCCTGAAGTACTCGGCAATTTCACCGCGGTAGGCTATTCACCTGCCGCGCTCAGAGTGAGCACCGTCGCCGACGAAGCGCGCATCGCCGCAGGCGGCGTCAATGTGGTGTATGCCGTGTCGCCTTCGCCCGTGCAGGCGATAGCCCTTGCCGGACATGCCGCCAACTCGGCGCTTTGGCTCGACCATAAGACGGGCAACTGGGCCTCGTCGACCTACTACAAGGAGATGCCCGTAGCCACGGCTACCCGAAACCGTACCGTGCCCTTGTCGTCGCGCCTCGACACCATGAGCTGGACGCCGACTTTGCCGCCGGAGAGTTTTACATCGCTCCCCGACCATCTGAGGCGCTATCCGTTCAGATATGTCTTCCCGGCATCCAACCCTCAGCGGCTCGACATGTTCATGGCCTCGCCGTTGGTAAACCGAGAGGTGTCGGGAGTCGCCGCCGACCTGCTTTCGACGCTGCGCGTCGGGCAGCACGAGGGCGTAACCGATGTGCTCAGCCTGGCGTACACTCTGCAACCCTACAACTACGGCAAGGCTACCGACAAGCGCCCCGAGCTTATGGACGCCTATGTCAAGCTCGACCGTTCGCTCGAACAGCTTTTTGCCGACATAGACCGGCGTGTAGGCCTCGACAAGACCGTCGTTGTGCTTGCCGCCACACCACCACGCCGCCAAAGCCGTCGCGACGACGGCCAGTGGGGCATCCCTTACGGCGAATTCTCCACTCGCAAGGCCATATCGCTGCTCAACATTTACCTTATGGCCGTATATGGTAACGGCGACTACGTCAGCGCCTACCACAAGGGGCAATTCTATCTCAACCACGCCTTGCTGAAAGAGCGCTCCCTCGACGAGCGTATGGTGCGCGCCGAGGCCGCATCTTTCCTCGCCAAAATGACGGGGGTCGACCGTGTTCACACCATCGACGATGTCGTTGCCGGACGTGCCGGCGAACAGGCCGAGGCTCTAAGGCGCAACATCGACTATGCCACAGCCGGCGACCTGATTGTCGACGTCGCCCCCGGCGTGGAGATTGTCGATGATTACAATACGGCACCTGCGGCAAACCATGTCTCCATGGTCGAGCGCATGGCGGCCACGACGGCGCCGGTGTTCATCTTGGCGCCCGGCATTGCTCCGCAGACCATGGGCATGCCTGTCGATGCCCGTGCCATCGCCCCGACGGTATGTCGCATACTGCGCATACGTTCGCCCAACGGTGCCGCTGCCGCGCCGGTGCATCTGCTCGGAAAGTAGTTCCGGCGCATTGTTTGTTATTCTACTGAAAATGTTTACCTTTGCATAATCGGGCGCTCCGCACCCTCTTTGACTGTGTCCCCAAATTGCAGGCAGGCGTAGATACGTGCCAAAGGCACGTTCCTACATTTTGCAGGGTTCACCACGATATAAATTACCGATAAAAATAAAAACTCCATACATATGTCATTTACTTCATTCCTAAAAAAAGTTTTTGGCGACAAGTCGACACGCGACCTCAAGGCCATCGTGCCTATCCTTCAGAAAATCAAGGCCAAGATGCCCGAGATACAGGCTCTTGACAATGACGGTCTTCGCCATCAGATAGACTTGGTGCGCCAAGATATAGCGGCCGCCACCGCCGCCGACAACGAAGCCGTGGCAAAAATCAAGGCAGAGGTCGAGACCCTTCCGTTCGACAAACGCCAGCCCCTGTGGGAGCAAATCGACGCCCACGAGAAAAAGATACTCGAAATAATCGAGGACAAGCTCAACGAGCATCTTCCTGTGGTTTTTGCCACAATACGTGAGACGGCAGCCCGTTTCGCCGCTTCCGAGACCATAGAGGTGACGGCCACCGATTTCGACCGCGAACTTGCCGGCCAAGGCCGCGATTTCGTGTCGATTGACGGCGACAAAGCCATATGGAAAAACCACTGGCTTGCAGGCGGAAACGAAGTGACGTGGGACATGACCCACTACGACGTACAGCTTATCGGCGGCATCGTGCTCCATCAGGGCAAAATCGCCGAAATGGCTACCGGTGAAGGTAAAACCCTCGTGGCTACCCTGCCGGTGTTCCTGCGTTCGCTCTCCGGCCGCGGCGTGCATGTGGTGACTGTCAACGACTACCTGTCGAAGCGTGACTCCGAATGGATGGGGCCGCTGTACATGTTCCATGGCGCGTCGGTCGACTGTATCGACAAACATGAGCCGAACACTCCGCAGCGCCGCCGGGCATACGAGTGCGACATCACATACGGAACGAACAACGAGTTCGGCTTCGACTACCTCCGCGACAATATGGCAATGTCGCCCGGCGACCTGGTGCAGCGCAAGCACTACTATGCAATTGTCGATGAGGTCGATTCAGTCCTTATCGACGATGCCCGTACGCCGCTTATCATTTCGGGCCCCGTGCCCAAAGGCGACGACCAGCTCTTCAACGAATACAAGCACAATGTCGAAAAGGTCGTCAAGGCCCAGCAGCGGCTTGTGACAGGCATCCTTGCCGATGCCAAGACCAAACTCGCATCTGACGACAAGGAGCAGCAGAAAGAAGGCGCACTTCTTCTGTTCCGCGCATTCAAAGGCCTGCCGAAAAACAGCGCCCTCATACGCTTCCTCAGCCAGGAGGGCATGAAGAACATACTTTTGCAGACCGAGGCGCACTATCTGCAGGACAACTCGCGCGAGATGCCCATCGTGACCGACCCTCTCTATTTCGTAATCGACGAGAAGAACCGTTCGGTCGAACTCACCGACAAGGGCATCGACGAGCTCACCGGCCATTCGCAGGACCCGCAGTTCTTCGTGCTGCCTGACATCGCGTCGCAGCTCTCGGAACTTGAACACATACCCGACCTCGCCGAGCGCCAGGAGAAGAAAGACGAGCTTATGGCCAACTACGCCGTCAAGAGCGAGCGTGTGCACACCGTTACACAACTTCTGAAGGCATATACGCTTTTCGAACGCGACATAGAGTATGTTGTCGACGACAATAAAGTGAAAATCGTCGACGAGCAGACGGGCCGTATCATGGAAGGGCGCCGCTACTCCGACGGCCTGCACCAGGCCATCGAGGCCAAAGAGGGTGTGAAGGTAGAAGCCGCAACACAGACCTTCGCCACAATCACGCTCCAGAACTATTTCCGCATGTACCACAAGCTTGCCGGCATGACGGGTACCGCCGAGACCGAGGCGGGCGAATTGTGGGACATCTACAAACTCGACGTCGTAACCATTCCGACCAACAAGCCCATTGCGCGTATCGACATGAACGACCGCGTATACCGCACCAAGAAAGAGAAGTACCGTGCGGTTATCGACGAAGTGGTGCGTCTGGTGAACGAAGGGCGCCCGGTACTCGTCGGCACAACATCGGTCGACATATCCGAATTGCTCTCGCGCATGCTCGACATGCAGAAGCCCCCTATACCCCACCAGGTGCTCAACGCCAAACTGCACCAGCGCGAAGCCGAAGTCGTGGCTCAGGCCGGACGCAAGGGTTGCGTGACCATCGCTACCAACATGGCCGGCCGCGGTACCGACATCAAGCTCACGCCCGAAGTCAAAGAAGCCGGCGGCCTTGCCATCATAGGCACCGAGCGCCACGAGTCGCGCCGCGTCGACCGCCAGCTGCGCGGACGTTCGGGCCGTCAGGGCGACCCGGGTTCGTCAGTGTTCTTCGTTTCGTTCGAAGACCAGCTGATGCGTCTGTTCGCCACCGACTCTGTGGTGCGTATGCTCGACCGCCTCGGCTATAAGGAAGGCGAGATGATAGAGCACAAGATGGTGAACAACGCCATCGAAAAGGCACAGAAACGCGTCGAAGAGAACAACTTCGGCATTCGTAAACGTCTGCTCGAGTTCGACGACGTCATGAACAAGCAGCGTACGTATATCTACGAGCGCCGCCGCCACGCCGTTCTCGGCGAACGTATAGGCGTCGACATCGCCAACATGATTTACGACACTGTCGAGAACATCGTCATCAACAACGAAAGTGCCGCGCAGTATCCCGACCTGTGCACTGAAATTTTCCGCGTGCTTGCAATCGAGGCACCTTTCACTGAAGAAGAGTACGGCAACATGTCGCGCGAAGAAAAAATCGACCGCCTGCACGAAGCCGCCGTCAACGCCCTCGACCGCAAGAGCGACCGCATACGCGAAGTCGCAATGCCCGTCATCACGCAGATGGCAGCGAATACCGACTACGACGGTCTCATCCTCGTGCCCATAACCGACGGCAAACGTGTGTTCAACATACGCGTCGACCTTCGCAAGTCGGTCGAAAACGAGTGCCGTCCCATAATCAAGGAATGGCACAAAGCCCTGATGCTCGTCACCATCGACGAACTGTGGAAAGAGCACCTGCGCGAGCTCGACCAGCTGCGTCAGTCAGTCCAGAATGCCGCCTACGAGCAGAAAGACCCCTTGGTAATCTACAAAGTGGAGTCGTTCCATCTCTTCGAGAACATGCTAAGCAACCTCAACAGCAAGGCTGTGGCAGCCCTCATGCGCGGACAAATCTTTATGCGTCAGCCCGACGCCGCACAAGGTGAGCAGCCCGGCGAAGAGCCTCGCCGCCGTCCAGAAGTAAGGGAAACGCGCGAAGAGGCTCCCGTGCGCCAAAACTACCGGGCAAGTAAGGAAGACCTTCCGGGCGAAGCCGACCAGCGCAGGGCCGCATCGGCCCAGCAGGGCGAAAAAGAAAAGCCCATGCCGGCCAAGGCTGCACCTAAAGTAGGCCGCAACGACCCCTGTCCATGCGGTTCGGGCAAAAAATACAAAAACTGCCACGGACGCGGCATGTAAGCCATAACCTGAAAAACCTATATCGGAATGACACGCTACAACTTCGACTGCGTAATAGACCGCAGCGGCACCGACGCCATCAAAATAGACCGTCTCGACCGAGTTTTCGGCCGTCACGACCTTACTCCGCTATGGATTGCCGACCTCGACTTCGCTGTATGTCCGCAAATAACCGATGCGTTGCTGCGCCGCCTGCAGCATCCGGTTCTGGGCTATTCGGAAGCCGCCGGTTCATATTGGCAGTCTATAATCGACTGGAACAGGCGCCGTCACGGTTTCGGCATTGCGCGTGAGGAGTTGTGCTTCATTCCAGGTGTGGTGAAGGGCATAGCCTTGGCAGTTAACTACTTTACCGAACGTGGCGACGGAGTGGTGATACAGCCGCCCGTCTACACTCCGTTCCGCACGGTGGTCGAAGGCAACTGCCGACGTGTGGTCGAAAATCCGCTTATCTTCGACGGTTCGTCCTACCGTATGGACTTGGACGGTCTCGAAGCCTTGGTAGAGGAGCATAAGCCCAAGATGCTTATATTGTGCAATCCGCACAACCCCATAGGCATACAGTGGGATGCCGATACATTGGCGCGTCTTGCCGCCATATGCCACAAGGCCGGCATGGTGGTGGTGAGCGATGAAATCCACGGCGACCTTATGCTTGAGGGCCGCCGACACATTCCGTTCCTCGCCTGCGGCGACGATGCGAAAGCGGTCGGAATCATGCTCGGCGCCCCGTCGAAGACATTCAATATCCCGGGCTTGGTAAGCTCGTGGATGGTGGTGAAAGAGCCTCGACTGAGAGAACCGTTCTTCAACTGGCTCGAAGCCAACGACTTCAACTCGCCGGTGATGATTAGCACCATCGGCGCAGAGGCCGCCTATAACAACGGCGAGGCGTGGCTCGACCAGATGCTCGAATATGTGCAGGCTAACATCGAATTCGTAATAGATTACTGCCGCCGCAACATACCGGCATTAAAAGTGGTGAGGCCCGAAGCGTCGTTCTTGCTATGGCTCGATTTCCGAGAGCTTCATCTGTGCCAGAGCGAAATAATGGATTTGCTGCTCGACAAGGCACACCTTGCGCTGAACGACGGCACGATGTTCGGTAGCCAAGGCGCCGGTTTCGCACGCTTGAACGTGGGCACGCCGCGTTGTGTGCTCGCTGCGGCTCTCGACAGCCTGCGCATGGCATGCAAGGGCGTGTCTGCCGTCTGCGGAACAAATTGAAACTTCAGCATATGGATTACCGCATATTTCCACCCGAAGAAATCCTTGAAACCACCGTGTCGCTGCCGCCGAGCAAAAGCATAGGCGCACGCGCGCTGGTACTGAACTATCTTGCCGGTTCGACCGACAACACGGATGCGGTCGCCTGCTGCGACGACACACGCACTTTGGCCGCAATCCTTGCCGAGGGTCTTCCGACCGATGGCTCGACCATCGATGTCGGGCCTGCCGGAACGGCGATGCGCTTCCTTACGGCGCTGTGTGCCGCCTCGCAAGGTGTCGACTGCACCATCACCGGCTCGGAGCGTATGCTCAAACGCCCTATCGCACCCTTGGTGCATGTGCTGCGTATGCTCGGCGCTGACATCGAATATGTCGGCGCCGACGGTTTTCCGCCGCTGCGGATAAAAGGACGTCGCCTTTCGGGCGGCTCGGTCGACATCGACGCTTCGGAAAGCTCGCAGTATGTATCGGCGCTGATGATGGCGGCTCCGTTGCTCGACGCTCCGCTTACCATCAGACTTCTCGGCAATGTGCAGTCGATGCCGTATATATCCATGACGGCACAGATGATGCGCAAACGGGGCGTTGTGGTCGATTTTGACCGCGATAAGGTCGAGATAAGCTGCCCTAACGGTCTCCGTGCTGTCGCTGAGGCCGAACCCGATTGGAGCGCCGCCGCCTTCTGGTACGAAATCGCCGCAGTAACTGCCGGATGGGTTACCATTTCAGGTCTTTATAAAGACGGTTCGCTGCAGGGCGACAGTCAAGTGGCCGCGCTCTTCGAGCGTCTCGGTGTGCTTACCGAATACACCGAAGAAGGCGCTGAACTGTCGGCCACGCCCGACCTCTACAACTCGCTCGACGCCGACCTTACCGACATGCCAGATGCCGTTCCGGCCTTGGTGGTTACGTGCTGCCTTGTGGGCATCCCGTTCCGCCTGAGCGGCCTCGGAGCACTGCACCATAAGGAGTGCGACCGCCTCGAAGCCCTGAAGGCGGAGATGGCAAAACTTGGCTGCATGCTCGAGATAGAGGGCTATGGCACCATCCTGTCGTGGGACGGGCGTCGTGTGCCGGTGTCGTCGTTGCCTGTTTTCGACACGTATGCCGACCACCGCATGGCAATGGCTCTTGCGCCGGTAGCCGTCTTCGTGCCGGGCATCGTAGTACGCGATGCCGGGGTGGTGTCGAAGTCTTACCCCGATTTTTGGACACAATTTCAGGCTGCCGGCTTCAGGCTTGCCGACCCGGCAGAACCTATGCCTACGGTTGAAGAATGATATAAAAGATTGAACGATGTTCGTCGCCCTTATACTTTTTCTCGCCATCTTTTGTGTGGGCATATTGCTCTATGCCGAGCACAGCTGGCATCTGCGCCGCTCCGGCAATGACGCCGAAGCCGTCGTAGAGCCGAAAGAAGAGTGCTGCGGCATGCACATCACTTGCGAGAAAGATTCTCTGTTGGCCTCGGTCTCGAAAGAAATCGAGTACTACGACGATGAAGAGCTCGACCGCTTTGCCGGAAAGGATGCCGCTGACTACACTCCCGATGAAATCGAGGAGTTTCGCGACATACTGCTGTCGATGCGCCCCGACGATATTGCCGGATGGGCGAGAAGCCTACAGCTGCGACAGATTAAATTGCCCGGCGAAATCCGCGACGAGCTGATTATGGTAGTTTCAGAAGCACGACAGGCACGTCATGTGGCAGTATCTTGAATACGGGTTCTTTACCCAGGCAATTGTTGCTGTAGCCCTGTTGAGCGTATGCTCGGCGGTAATAGGCACATATATCATCTCGCGGCGTCTTGTCGCCATTTCTGGGGGCATAACCCACGCCTGTTTCGGTGGGCTTGGCCTCGGCTATTTCTTGGGCATAAGCCCTGTGTTCATGGCTGCGGTGTTCGCCATAGGCTCGTCGATGGGTGTAGAACTGCTGGCCAAGCGTTTCAGCTTGCGCGAAGACTCGGCCATTGCCGTGGTGTGGGCCTTGGGCATGGCTTTGGGTGTGCTGTTTGTGTTCATGACGCCCGGATACGTACCCGAACTTAACGCTTTCCTGTTCGGCAATATCCTCACGGTGTCAACGGCTGACTTATGGGCTTTTGCGGCCTTTGCCGCTGTGCTGGGCGTATTTTTTCTATGGAAACGACGTACTATCGTCGCCGTGGCTTTCGACAGCGATTTCGCGGCGGTGAGCGGTCTGCCGGCGCGTTTCGTGTCCTATACCATGACTGTACTCGTAGCGCTCTGCATAGTGCTTACCATCAGGCTTGTCGGCATCATGCTTCTTATGTCTATGATGTCCTTGCCCATGATTACGGCCGAAGTGTTCTGCCATCGTTTCAGCCGTATCGCCCTTATGTCGGCATTGCTGTCGCTCGCAGCTTCGCTTGGAGGCCTTTTCCTGTCTACAATCGTCGATGTGCCGTGCTCGGCGCTGATAGTGCTTATAATGGCTTCATTCTTCATCCTTGCAAAACTCGCCGCCGTATTTATGCGCCGTTGAACGGTATAATTCTAATTTGGCTGTATGGATTTTAAGTATTAACTTTGTCACATATTGATAAATAGGGCTTTTGGCTGTATAAAAAGCCGACCGGCCGTTTTTACTAATCATAATTAAAGGTGTTAAATCCTCCCGCCTTTTTGTTTTGTCAGCTTCGCTTTGGAGGACATGCGAAGATTAACCATTCATTATACATGCGAAAACTTTTCTTATTATTGTTTGCGGTGCTTCCGATGCTCGTATCGGCCTATAATGTCGGCGATACAATCTCTGCGGGTTACTTGGAGTTTAGGGTTACGTCCGACACTTCCTGCGAAGTTACACGCTGTAAGAGTAGTTCGACCCGGTCCTTAAAAGTCGGGGAGCAGGTTCAGGGTCTCAGTGTCACGTCCGTTGCCGCCGGAGCCTTCGCCGGTACCAGTTTTACATCGATAGAACTTCCGAATTCTGTGACATCTATTGGTGGACGGGCTTTTGCATTCTGTCGCTATCTGAGGTCGGTCATCTTACCCGACGCCCTGACGGTTATCGAAGAGGGCACTTTCAATAGTTGCACAGGTCTGACATCAATAGCGCTGCCTAACACCTTGACGGCTATAGGTAAACAAGCTTTTTCAGGCTGCCACCGTATAGTGACGATAAGCTTGCCTGAGGCCCTGACGGCTATCGAACAGGGTACTTTCTATGATTGCACAAGTCTGACTTCTATAAGCTTGCCTGAGGCTCTGAGTGCTATCGGACCGGGTACTTTCAATAATTGCACAAGTCTGAAATCGATAACGCTGCCTAACACCCTGACCACTATCGGTGAACGGGCTTTTAACAACTGTGTTTCTCTGACGGAGATTGTGTTGCCTAATTCTCTGACAGAGATGGAATCGAACATTTTTAGCGGATGTCAAGGGCTGGTTTCGGTAAAACTGCCTGAATCGCTTACCGCAATTGCAAATGGAACTTTTCAAGGCTGTAGAAGCCTGACAGAGATACGGTGGCCGAGCTTATTGTCTGAAATCGGGAATGGAGCCTTTTATGATTGTGTGGGGCTGACCACAATAACATTGCCGGAGTCATTGACCAGGATTGGTGTCTCAGCTTTTTCCGGTAGCGGTTTGACCTCAGTCGTGCTCCCCGCCGGCCTGACTAAGCTTGAAGATGGCGTTTTTTACGATTGCACAAGCTTGTCGTCGGTAACACTTCCCAATTCATTGGTGGAGATTAGTGGGGGGACTTTTAACAATTGCAGCTCCTTGGCATCAATCGCACTGCCGAATTCCTTGACCAAGATTGGCGTCACTGCTTTTGCAAATTGTATTAGTCTTACATCTGTTGAACTTCCGGGTTCCTTGACAGAACTTGACGCCAGCGCATTTTATGGCTGCACCGGCCTTACGTCGGTTACATTGCCAGAAACATTGGCCTCGCTCGGAGGCAATCCGTTCCCGGCGTGCACGAATTTGACGGAAATTAAAATTGCTTCGTCTAATGCCAATTTCTGTTCGTCTGACGGGATTTTGTACAGTAAGGATAAAACAGAACTTATAGGGTTCCCGGCCGGCAAGGCCACGACATTCTCTGTGCCTGAGTCTGTGACGAAAATTGGTCAAGGTGCATTCTCCGGCTGTAGCGGCCTGACATCTGTTACATTGCCGAATTCTTTGGCTGAGATTGGTGCCGGCGTTTTTTCATATTGCAGCAGCCTCACCTCTATTGCATTACCGAACTCCTTATCTGTAATCGGCAGCAGTGCTTTTGCCCACTGTAGCGGCTTGACCTCGATATCCCTGCCGAACTCCTTGTCGGTAATCGACGAGTCAACTTTTTACGGGTGTACGTCGTTGACGTCGGCAGCTCTGCCAGAATCGTTGGCTACGATTGGTTCGGGGGCTTTCTACGAGTGCACATCGTTGACGTCGATAACACTGCCCGAGGCTCTGGCTGCGATTGAAGAGCGTGCTTTTTCAGGTTGCAGCGGTTTGACCGCCATTGCGTTTCCGGGTTCCTTGACAAAGCTCGGCCCAAGTGCTTTCGAGCGCTGTAGCGGCTTGACTTCGATATCCTTCCCGAACTCTTTGACAGAAATCAGTGGTGCGGTATTTGCTATGTGTACATCTTTAACGTCGATAACACTGCCCGAATCCATGGCTGTGATTGGTGGATATGCTTTCTTCAATTGTATTAGTCTTGAGACTATAACATCGCTTGCAGTTATTCCGCCAAGCATAGCTTCTTCGGCTTTCGGCTGTCAGGTATCTGAGGAAAATGAAAATCCGCAACATGTTTACGAGACCGCAATAGTCAGAGTGCCTAAAGAAGCGCTGGAGGCATACAAAGCCGACAGCGGATGGGGTCAATTCGCCAATTTGCAAGAGCTTACGAGCGGAATTGAAGCCATTGAAGCGGAGACTGTACGCGAGAGCGATGTCATATATGACCTCAGGGGCATGAAGGCTACAGGCCGAACCCCCGGCATATATATAATAAACGGTAAAAAAGTCCTGGTTCGCTGAACTCGTCTACTCAAAAAATCGTTAGAGGTCGATGTTGCTATGTGGCATCGGCCTCTTGTTGTAATCATGGCATTACTGCTGTCGCAGGCGTGGTAGCAGGGCTTTGTAGAAGGCGCGCGTATGGCGTATGCCGTCGCCTACGCTCTCTTTGCCACGGCTTTCCGGGACTTGTATCTGCGACCGGCCGTTGCCGTGTATCTCACGCACAAAAAGATATTTGTGGGTGAAGGGGATGCGCTCGAATGCTTCAAAGTCGGCTTCGGTGACGCGGAACAGCTCAAGGCCGAATATCATAACATTGTCGAAATCGACACGTGCGGCGCGCCGGTGCCATTTCTCACGGGCTTCGGCTTCTTCGGCGTAGTGGAGAAACTGTATTTCTATTTTGCCGTCGAGCACTCCTATAGGGTAGTTGAGACCCTCACGGCTGCGTCGCTCGTTTATTTCGGGCCATTTGCTCGTGGCTGTAAAGGTGAGGCTCGCTTCGGTCAGATAATGCCTCAGATGTGTGCAGAACTCTATAAAATCTTCAAGAATGAAGAACAGACCGGCCGTCGGGCTGTTGTAGGGTCGCTTCAAGTCCTGGCATATGCGGCCTCCGAAACAGTTTGAGCTGATGATTGACGTGCCGGCCGGAATGAGGCGGTTCAGTTCGGCGATTTCATTGCGCCGGCGCCATTTGCGTATCGTTTTGCCAAGACTCATTTTATTACTCCGTATACTTCGCGCCGCAGAGTGTAGGCCACATTGCGCGGCAACATGTCGGGAATGTCGGCCATCAGCTTCATGGGCACAGGCGGCTGCGCCGGCGTGTAGGGCGGCTGTATATAGTTGTAGTCGTATAGCGTGAAGCCGTTGCGCTGGTAGAAGCCTATGCGGCGCGCAGCCATGGGGTTGTCGGCAGTCGGCGGTTCGACTTCAAGCACCCAGAAATTGTCGTTCAGCGTTTTAAGGCTTTCAAGCACCAATGCACCGAGTCCGCCGCCACGCAGTTCGGGCGCGATGGCAAGATGCTCTATATAGTTGAAGTCATCGAAATGCCACACTGTGAGAAGCCCGGCAAAACGGTCTCCTGTTCCGTCATCGACGAGAAGTATCTTCAAGAATGGGCCGTAGGGCGATTTGCTGTTGAGAATCAGAGGCCACGGACGTCTTTCCTCGACGGGGAAAGATGTCAGATAAAGGTTCAGAGCGCGGTTTAGCCATCGTTCCGATGGTCTGCGAAATCTCAATATTTTGAAGTCTTCAGTCATGTTTGCCGGTGAGTATGCCACGAATGTCATGGAGCTTGTTGAGCGCCTCGAGCGGTGTGAGCTTGTTGATGTCGACGCCGAGAAGCTCGTCGCGGACCTGACTCAGCACGGGGTCGTCGAGCTGGAAGAACGACAGCTGCATGCCGCCGACGGTCTCGCATGCCGGCGAGGGCGTGACTATGCCTTTGGCATCCTGCTTTTCAAGCTGAGCGAGTACGGCGTCGGCGCGTTTCACTATCGACGCAGGCATGCCGGCGAGTTTTGCCACATGTATGCCGAAACTGTGTTCGCTTCCGCCCCTTGCGAGCTTGCGCAGAAAGACAACTTTGCCGTCGATTTCTTTCACCGACACGTTGTAGTTTACGATGCGGCCAAACGACGCTTCCATGTCGTTGAGTTCGTGGTAATGGGTTGCGAACAGCGTTTTGGGGTGCATCGTGCCGTGCTCATGGATATATTCCACGATAGACCATGCGATGGATATGCCGTCGTAGGTCGAAGTGCCGCGGCCGAGTTCGTCGAAGAGTATCAGCGAACGGCGGCTCATGTTGTTGAGGATGGATGCGGCCTCGTTCATCTCTACCATGAATGTCGACTCGCCCAAGGATATGTTGTCGGACGCTCCCACTCGGGTAAAAATCTTGTCAACGACGCCTATACGGGCGCTTTCGGCGGCCACGAACGAGCCTATCTGTGCAAGCAGCACGTTGAGGGCGGTCTGTCGCAGCAATGCCGATTTACCCGACATGTTAGGCCCGGTCAGCATCATTATCTGCGTGCCTTCGTTCGACAGCTCGACGCTGTTGCTTATGTATGGTTCGCCGGGCGGCAGCTGTTTTTCTATCACCGGGTGACGGGCCTCTACAAGTTTCAGTTCAAGGGAATCGTCGACCACAGGACGGTTATACCGGTTTTCGATTGCTATGCGTGTGAAGGCGCACAGCACGTCGAGGCGCGCAAGCATGTTCGCGTCGAGCTGCAGCGCCGGTATGTACTGCGCCACGGCGGTCACAAGCTCGGAGTATAGCCGCGCCTGTATGGCCTCGATTTTCTCCTGCGCCCCGAGGATTTTTTCTTCGTACTCCTTCAGTTCGGGCGTTATGTAGCGCTCGGCGTTCACGAGCGTCTGTTTGCGCACCCATTCCTGGGGTACTTTATGCTTGTGCGTGTTGGTTACTTCGATATAGTAGCCGAACACGTTGTTATAGCCTATTTTCAGCGAAGTGATGCCTGTAGCCTCTACCTCGCGTGCCTGCAGCTTGGCAAGATAGTCCTTGCCCTCGTATGCCACGGCGCGCAGCTCGTCGAGTTCCCTGTTCACGCCGCGGTTTATGATGTCTCCGCGCGAGGGCGCTCCGGCGGCATCGTCGGGTATTTCGCGTGTTATGCGTTCGCGCACTGCCTCGCAGGGGTTGAGCTGGTCGCCGATTGCGACGAGTTGCTGTTGCCCCGACGCCTTGCATAGCTCCTTTATCGGCACGATTGCCGCAAGGGCGTTGCGCACCTGTATAAGCTCGCGCGGCGATATGCGTTCGCACGCCACCTTCGACACAAGGCGTTCGAGGTCGCCGACGGCTTTGAGCCGGTCTGTCACTTCGTCGCGGTCGTCGGGCCGCTTGAAGAAATACTCCACTACGTCGAGGCGCTCGTTTATGGCCTTGGGGTCTCTCAACGGCATCTGAATCCAACGGCGGAGCATGCGTGCACCCATGGGCGTGATTGTGCGGTCGATGACATCGAGCAGACTTTTTCCTTCGGGGTCAAGAGCCTGGAGCAGTTCGAGGTTGCGCATCGTGAAACGGTCGAGCCGCACATATTTGCTTTCGTCGATGCGCGAAATCGACGTTATGTGCGCCGTGCGCGTATGCTGTGTCAGGTCGAGGTAGTGCAGTATCGCTCCGGCGGCTATTATGGCCGAAGTCATGCGGTCGATGCCGAAGCCTTTCAGCGACGTGGTGCCGAACTGCTTGCGCAGCCTTTCGTCGGCGGCGTCGAGGGTGAAGAGCCATTCTTCAAGCTCGGTGTAGAGGAAGTGCTGGTTGAAGCTCTCGTCGGCGCGTGCCTTGAGTCCGCGTTGCACAAGCAGTTCTTTCGGCGAAAGGCTCGCAAGGGTCTTGTCGATGTATTCCACGGTTCCTTCGGTGGCAAGGAACTCTCCCGTAGATATGTCGAGGAGGGCAAGACCGCAGTACGCCTTGCCGAAATGGACGGCGGCCAAGAAGTTGTTCTCGCGTCGCGTGAGCACGTTGTCGCCCATGGCGACACCGGGGGTGACAAGTTCTATTATGCCGCGCTTTACGAGTTTCTTGGTGAGTTTGGGGTCTTCGAGCTGCTCGCATATGGCCACGCGTTTGCCGGCACGGACCAGTTTCGGCAGATAGCTGTCGAGGGCATGGTGCGGAAATCCTGCCAGCTCGACGAACTGCGCCGAGCCGTTGGCGCGTCTTGTCAGGGTTATGCCGAGTATTTCGGAGGCCGTGATGGCGTCGTCGGAAAACGTTTCGTAGAAGTCGCCCACGCGGAAAAGCAGCACAGCGTCGGGATGCTTGGCTTTCATCTCGGCGTACTGCTTCATCAGGGGCGTCTCGACAATCTTTTTTGCCACGGCTATCTGTCTTTTTCTTTGGCGAGTTTGCTTTCACGTGCCGGAATGGCAAGTGAGGTGAAAATCTGCAGGGCGGCTCCGGCAAGCGTGAATGCCAACCAGTCGCGCAGTTCCGCTCCGGGGTAGTAGAGGAACACGGCAGCGGCGCAGAAGAAAACGGCGCTCCAGCTTTCGATGCGGTGTAGACGTTTCAGGCGGAAATCGGTTCCGCGGTAAGGAGTGAACAGGCGCACCAAAAGCAGTCCGAGCGCTCCGGCGCTGTATACATAGCGGTAGCACGCGAGCGCCCATGCGGTGTCGCGCATGAAAAATGGCACCAATGTTGCCAACAGCACCGCAAGCAGCGCCACGGGGGCGCCGACGGTTGCCAATGTGTTATTCTTCACTTGCAAGTGTCGTTTCGGTGAAAATAAATACGTCTTCGCTTGTGCGTTTCATGCCGTACTGCTCGCGCACCACCTGCTCCATAAGGTCGCGGTCGGTGGCGAGGCGTCCGTTGAGGTCGCGGTAGTAAAGCATGGTGTCGCGGTTTGCCTCAAGCTCGGCGCGAAGACTGTCGATGGTACGGTCGTAGTTGATGCTGCGGAACACCGTATTCTCGCCCGAGAATATGATGTACCCCAGCACCAGCAGGCTTACAATGGTTATAGGCGACAGAAAGCGCCTGCACCATTGCAGGGCAGAGGAGAGGCGAGGGTTCATTCTTCGTCTTTTTCAAGGTCGACGAACGCACGCCATGTCGAACCGAGCACCATTTTTATGCAGTTCTCCACTATATACTCTTTCGAGACTTCTTCGTCGAGCAGGAAAGAGCACTCCATGCGGATGTTTTCGTCGCGCACCACGGCCGTGGGCAGGTTGCGGCGGCAGTTGTGGCGGTTGGCGAGTTGGTAAAGGTCCTGCTTCGGCTCATAGCCGGGGGCGCCGGCGGCGTAGCTGAGACGGTTGTTGTTGACGATTACGAAAATCACCACGTCGTGGCCGAAGTCTTCGTCGGCCGACTGTACGATTACCATGTCGCCGTCGTCGTCGATGCGTGTCGAGATGTGGAGCTCGTCGAGGTATCCACGTATAAGGTTGCGGTCTATTGTCATTGCTGTATTGTTTTAGAGTTCAGAGAGTCCATTCCACACCGTCTTTGGTGTCTTTTACCGAGAAGCCCATGGCGGCCATACGGTCGCGTATGAGGTCGGACGTAGCCCAGTCTTTGCGGGCCTTGGCTTCGGCCCTGAGGCTAAGGAGCAGGTCGACTGCTTCGCGGTAAGGCTGCAGCGGAGCGGTGCTGTCAGCTGCCGCGCCGGAGTCGGGCACTATCCCGAGGATTTCGACAAGGAAGGTGTCCATCGCCTTTCGGAGTACGGCGATGTCGGCTTCGGTGGCGGTGGCGTTGTGGTCTTTGACCTGGTTGATTATGCGCACGGCATCGAAGAGCACGCCAATAAGCACCGGGGTGTTGAAGTCGTCGTCGAGGGCTTCGTATGCACGGCTTTCGAGGGTGCTGACGTCGACGGTCGATGTTTCCGACGGTTTAAGCTCGCCAAGGCGGCGGTAGCCGTCGAGCATGCGTCCCAACGCGGTCTCTGCGGCTTTGAGGGCTTCGTTCGAAAAGTCTACGGTGCCTCGGTAGTGCGCCTGGAGTATGAAGAAGCGTATTGTCATCGGCGAATATGCCTGCTCCAAAAGCGGATGCTTGCCGGTGAAGAACTCGTCGAGGGTTATGAAGTTGCCCAAAGACTTGCCCATCTTCTTGCCGTTGATGGTTATCATGTTGTTGTGCATCCAGTAGCGGACAGCCGGCGCATGGTTGTGTGCCACCGACTGGGCTATTTCACACTCGTGGTGGGGGAACTTCAGATCCATTCCTCCGCCGTGTATGTCGAACTCCTTGCCGAGATATTTCTCGCTCATGGTCGAGCACTCCAGGTGCCAGCCCGGAAAACCTTCGCTCCACGGCGACGGCCAGTGCATGATATGTTCGGGCGCGGCCTTTTTCCATAGGGCGAAGTCGGTGGGGTTGTGCTTTTCGCTCTGCCCGTCGAGTTCGCGCGTGGTGGCAAGCAGCTCTTCGATGTTGCGCCCCGAGAGGCGGCCGTAACCGTAGTCGCGGTTGAACTTGGGCACGTCGAAGTATACCGAGCCTTCGCTTTCGTAGGCGTAACCGCTCTCGAGGATGCTTTTTATGTACTCAATCTGCTCGATGATGTGTCCCGAGGCATGCGGCTCTATCGACGGCGGCAGCACGTTGAGGGCTTCCATTGCATGGTGGTAGCGGTTGAGGTAGTGCTGCACCACTTCCATAGGCTCCAGTTGTTCGAGGCGTGCTTTTTTGGCGATTTTGTCTTCGCCGTCGTCGGCGTCATGCTCAAGATGACCCACGTCGGTGATGTTGCGCACATACCGCACCTTGTACCCTAAATGAGTGAGGTAGCGGTACACGATGTCGAACGTGATTGCCGGGCGTGCGTGCCCGAGGTGTCCGTCGCCGTAAACCGTCGGGCCGCATACATACATGCCTACCATGGGGGCGTGGAGAGGCTTGAAGGCCTCTTTTTGCCTCGACATGGAGTTGTAAATCGTGAGCGAGTGGTCTCTCATCTCTTGGGTTTGTTTTTGCCGTTATGCTTCGAAGGGGTTTGGAATGCCGCCGTTGCCCTTGGGCATGTTGACGGGGCTTTTGCGTTTGATTTCGCCGAAAGTCTGCTCGTATTTCTCGATGTTGTCCTTCAGTGCGAAAAGCAGGTTTTTGGCGTTTTCGGGTGTCATTATCACGCGGCTCTGCACTTTTGCCTGGGGCATGTTGGGAGCTACGGCAATGAAATCGAGGAAAAACTCGTTGCCCGAGTGCGATATTACGGCGAGGTTGGCATAGTGGCCGGCGGCGACTTCGGGGGTGAGTTCTATTTTAAGTTCTTGTTGTTTGGGCTTGTCCATGATAGAAAGAATAATTTTAGAGGGTTGGGGTTGAAGGGGTGAAACTTCCGTCCGTTTTCTTGAATGTCACCGATTTCTGCTTTTGGTTGGGGTCGTTGAAGAACACTTCTACGCCCTTGCATCCGGGACGTGCGAAGAGTTCTGCGACCGAATACGACATGTAGACACCGTACTGTTTCAGTTCAAGGCTTTCGTCGGGTTGGAATATTATGTGGATTTTGGGATACTCGTCGTTGATTGTCTCTTCGTCGACGTTCATCACGCATTTTTTCGGGTTAGGGCTGCTTATGGCCGTGAAAATGGCGTTGATGTATTCGCCGGTGCGCCACAGTGAGTTCAGGTTGACCGGCGAAGAATCAAAGTCGCTCATTCCCTGGCGTTTTACAACAGGGACTTCTTCGCCTCCGCCGTATATGTTCGTCGCGGCCAAAAGCGAGATGACACTGTTCACATAGTGTTTGTTCGTTTCTGTGGTGTAGCTGATAGCGACACGGGTGTTTTCTTTGAACGGTTTTTGTGGCAGGTTTTTGTTTATGTCGTCGCGGTAGACGAGGGTTATTTCGGGCGAATTGTCTTTTTCGCGGAAAGTGAATGTCGTCAAAGCAGGCTCAATTGACTCGAGAGTGACGATGTCGGTGAATATGATGGTCGAGTTGTCAGAGCCGCTGTCGCCACAGGAACTGAACAGTATGGCGGATGCGGCGAGTGTGGTAATGATGGTCTTTAAGTTCATTGTAAAATAGGTTTTGAGAGAATGCTTTATTGATGTGTGTTTGTTTCTATTTTTACTATGCGGCCGTCGGCCATGTGCACTATATTGTCGGCCTGTGCTGCGAAAGTTTCGTCGTGCGTCACAATTACGAAAGTGGCGCCGAGACTGTCGCGCAGCTCGAAGAAGAGACTGTAAAGCTCGGCACGGTTGCGCGAGTCGAGGCTGCCCGAAGGTTCGTCGGCGAAAATCACCTGCGGCCTGTTGATAAGTGCACGTGCCACTGCGGCACGCTGGCACTCGCCGCCCGAAAGCTCGGAAGGACGGTGGCCGATTCGGTCGTGCAGCCCGAATTTGTCGAGCAGGGCCGAGGCTTCTATCAGTGCTTCTTTACGGCCCATGCCGCCGATGATGGCCGGCATGGCTACGTTCTCGGCCATGGTGAACTCGGGCAGCAGCTGATGGAACTGGAACACGAAGCCTATGTTGCGGTTGCGGAAGGCCGACAGCCGGGCATCGTTGAGGGCCGTCACGTCGACCTCGTCGTAAAGCACTTTGCCGCCCTTGTCGGGAGCCGACAAAGTGCCCAGTATCTGCAACAGGGTGGTCTTTCCGGCTCCGCTGGGGCCGACAATGGCTGTCACACGGCCCGGTACGATGTCGAGGTCGATGCCTTTGAGCACTTCGAGTGTGCCGAAAGTCTTGTGTATGCCGCGTGCTGTAAGCAATGCCGTAGTTTTGAACCGTTTATCGGAATATCAGCAGCCACAGCCTCCGCAGCTGCCGCTGTCGCAACCGCATTCGCCGCCGTCTTTGTCGCCGCAGTTTCCGCCGCAGCCGCAGCCTCCGCCGCAGTGCGAGGGGTGAAGTTCGTCTTCGGTCGGTTCGCGCACGGCAAGCACTTCGCCAACATAGTGGACGCGGTCTTTGGCGAGGGGATGGTTGAGGTCGAGAACCACGGCTTCGGGCGTCAGTTCAACGACAGTACCGTCGATGCGGTAGCCGTCGGGAGTCATCAGCGGAATAAGCGCACCGGGGGTGAACATGCTTTCGTCGAACTTGCCGTCGACGGTCATGCGCTCACGGGGTATGGTGTAGATTTCTTCTTCGGTGTAGGGGCCGAAAGCCTTTTCAGGTTCGGCGATGAAGTCGAATTTGTCGCCGGCTTTCTTGCCGAGAAGGTGTTCGTCGAGAGCCTCGACGAAACCGAGGGTAACGCCGCAGATTGCGCGGTCGGGCTCGTCGGCTTCGACTTCGTGCACGAGGTCTTCGCTGCCGTCGCTGTTGACGCGGTAGAGTTTATATGATATCTCG
Source organism: uncultured Muribaculaceae bacterium (assembly GCA_910583525.1). Lineage (GTDB taxonomy): Bacteria > Bacteroidota > Bacteroidia > Bacteroidales > Muribaculaceae > CAG-873. The sequence continues at coordinate 42,223 of CAJTXL010000024.1, forward strand.
AAATATTTTCCGGGTTTGATGGTATTATCCATATTATGTAATTATGTATCTGTGTTAAGGGGGTGTTTATTTGTAGTCTACTTCGACAACTTTCAGGCGTTCGCCGGCATCGTCGACTATCGAGCGGAAATAGCGTTCGTTGTAGCCGCCGAATACGGGCTGTTCGGGCATGCCCTCGGCAGTGCGCGCAAAAGCTCCGTCGCGTTCTTTCTTGATGTTGCCGTCGAGGTACTTCACAAAGAGGTAGTCGCCGAGAGCCTTGTAGTCGGCGGTGGTTTTCTGTGCCCAATAGTCGGTGAGGCGGTTGAGGCGCGCTTGGGCGTCGGCATAGCCCATGCCTTCGATGAGGCGCGCTCCGTCGGCGACATCCTGGGTCATGGCGTCCTCAAGGCCCGACTGCACCCGGCGTATGTCGGGAATCATCTGGCTGTAGCGGTTGTAGGCCTGGTTGGCGACGTAGTTGTTAACCCAGAACATTGCGTCCCACGACAAGGTGTAGAGGTCGGCGGTGGCCTCGTCGAGCGAACGGGGCACTACGTTTGCCGAATTGAACACCGGCACATAGGCGCAGGTGTTGGCGTCGTCGACACCGAACCACAGGATGCCGCGCATGGCCTCGTGACGTGCTTTGTTCATGTCGGCCACAAACGAGAAGCCGGTCTGCTGTGTGGCTATGGCGCGTTCATGGGTGTACTTCTGCCCGTCGACTGTGTACTCCATCGGACGCCAGCGGTAGGGGCAGTCGAACGGCCCGGCGCCGATATCCTTTGTCATATCGAGCGGAGTGCCTTCGAAATGGTCGCGCATCATCCATTTGAGGTCGGAAGCCGACAGTTTTTTTGCCGGCTTTACCCAAAGGGGCAGAGGCTCGCCCTTGCCTTCGAGAATCCACGGCAGATAGGCGTCCATCGAGCCTTCGGGTGCAAAACGGTTGAAATAGCTCCACACGCGTGCATCGCAGCCGCGGAGTGCCCCGGCATCGGTGACGGCATAGGCTTTAGAGAAATCGAAGTCTTTGTCTTTGCCCTTGAAATAGCCCTGTTTACGGGCAAACGATATCACATCGGGCGAATAGAGCGTTTCGGGGTCATCGAGCGGAAATGTGTGTATGCGTGCATGGTTGGCATGCCCCGATATATGGCCGTCGGGCACACGTCGAGCCACCCATACGGCTCCTTTGTCGGCTTTGCCCTTGCCTATAAGTTCCATGAGCCACACTTCCGAGGGGTCGGCGATGGAAAACGATTCGCCCGAAGAGGCATAGCCGTAGTCGCGCACCAGGCCGGTCATGATGTCGACGGCCTCGCGTGCCGTCTTGGCGCGTTGCAAGGTTATGTAAATCAGCGAGCCGTAGTCTATAAGCCCCGAACCTTCAAGCTCTTCACGGCCGCCCCATGTGCTCTCGGCTATGGTGAGGCCGTGTTCGTTCATGTTGCCTATGGTGGCGTAGGTGTGCTCCGCCTCGGGAATTTCGCCGAGCAGACGGCCTGTGTCCCACTCCACTACCTTGCGCATGGCGCCCGGTCGGTGGTCGGTGGCGTCCTGTTTGTAGAGAGCGCCGTAGAGGGTGTGGCTGTCGGCCGCATAGGTAATCATTGAACTGCCCGTGTCGGTGGCTCCCGGCCCGGCGATGAGGCTGGTGCAGGCGTCGGCGTCGGCTGTCGAGATGGCTGCCGCGGCGACGATGGCTATCGAAAGGTATTTGTGCATTGTCGTGTATAATGTTGGCAATATGCAAAGATACGATTTTTTCGTCACTCTACTTATGGCTTTAACATTAATTTTGCGAGTTACTTATGAAAAAGCGTGACAGCCGAAGGCTTGCGCCGGGCTGTCACGGGCTTGTTTGTGGCAGAGCTTGCCAATGCAAGTATTGATGGTTAGGGATTTCTACATTGAACCGGCTTTCCTCTCGGCTATGCGTTTGTTGGCCGCGTCACAGTCGACGCCGTTGGTGTGTCGGCCTCCATCTTTGTCAACGAAATACATCTGGTGGTCGCCACCGCCGCCCGAACCGTTGCTCATGGCGAAGCCGACACCGACAATTGCGGCGCAGATTATCAAAATCTGAATGATGAGTTTTAGGATTATCAGAATAAGCCCGTATGCGGCTATTAGAGAACCTATTATGTATACGATGCCGAACACCGTGAACGCCGTGCCGCCGGCTTTGCCGAGCAAGGCCACATTCTTCTTCAGCGACATCACAATGCCGAAGGTCAATGTAGCCAAGAATCCTACGATGGTGATTACATCGCGAAGCGTACCTCTCAAACCGAGCGCCGTAAGCCCGAACACCAGGACAAGAAATACGGGTATGCAGATTGCGAGGCTTATTGCCATGGGTTTTATTGAAAGCTCTTCGTCGGTCTCGTCGCCGAGCAACAGGCGCTCGTAGAGCTTGACGCTGTAGAACTGGAATGCGACAAAGCCCACAAAAGGAATGGCGCGGAAGAGTGAGCCGAAGAAGCCGTAACGGTCTTTGTCGCACCACCAGAAGGCGTCGCTGCCCAAAACCATGAATGCGTGGATTTCTATTGCCGCGGCCACCAGGAGACATGCGGGCACTATTTTTATGGCAAGACCTCGCAGTGCACTAACTTTGAGGCCAAGGAAAGTGAATATGATTGCTACAAGGAAGGCAATGACGACAATAACGTAAGGCACGGGCGTGGCATAGAATTTTCCGCTCCACGAGTGGTTTGTGCGCTCACGTGTGTTGCCGAAAGTGTCTTCGACGCCTTCGGGGTTGTCGTCGCTGAAAAGGAGACAGCCGCTGCCGATGGCATATTCTTTACCGTCGATTTTGATAATTCCGCGTGCAGAGTTGTCTTTTAGCGTGCGTTCTATGAATACGGTCTGCCCCATAGGCAGTTTGAAAACGGGGTTGCCGAGCACTTCGGCGCCGTTTTTTGTCAATTCGACTTCATAGACCTGCACAGAGTCCTGGAAATTGTCGTCCAGCACGTACTTTTGGGCGGAGGCCCCTGTCGGCAAGAACGCTGCCGCGATGGCTGTCAGAAATGCGATGATTGTATTTTTCATTTGCGGATTAGAGGGTGTATTTAAATATTTTTCCGCAAATATAGAGTGTCGGGATGCCTGCTCCGTTCTTAATGGCTCAAAAATGTGTGACAATACGTAAAGCAGCGCACACAATACGTCAAAGCCAATTAATAAATTGTATAACTATCTATTGTACAATTATTTACCCCCCCCGATTTTATGCTAAGCCTGAACTCTGTCGGCGACATGCCTTTGAGTTTGCTGAATACACGGATGAATGCCTGAGGGCTGTTGAAGCCCGATTTTTCGGCGATAAGCTTCAGCCCGTCGTCGGTGTCGGCAAGCAAATCGCAGGCGTAGGATATTCGCAGACCGTTCACATAGTCATAGAACGGCATCCCGGCCTCACGGTTGAAGTAGTTGCTCACATATGTGCGGTTGGAGCCTACGGCCCGGGCTATATCGGAGACTTTAAGATGGGAGTCCAAAAAAATCTTTTGTTCGGTAAAAATAGCCTTTATCTGTTGTCCGAGTCCGTTGGGTTCGCTTGTCGGGTCGTACACTTCGTCGTTTGTCGGCTGGTCGCTAAGTTCGTCGAGCACCGATTCGTGGCGGTAGATGAAATAGTCTATCACCATCCACATTGCCAAAGAGCCTGCCATGTAGAGGCATTCCATGCTCAGGTGCACCACCATGCAGTCGAAGAGCCACAGCGCGAGAATCAAGTAAAACGAATATAGTATTACCCTCAGCCAATTGAGGTTTATGTTTTCGGTATATGAAAAACGTTCTTTCAACAGCCGATTGTAGTGCGGAATTTTCAAGGCCGTCCACACGAGGTAGTAGGTGCCGTATATGCCTGCCAATGCGACAAGAACATAATAGAACAGCTCAAGATGCGTTGCAAACAGCAACACGGGCAGAGCCACGAAAGGCAGTTCGTGCACGGCCATCATGCGCCACGTCAGCTTGCCGGGGCACACAAGTTCCATAAGAATGAAGGCATACATCGGTATCGCCACCATGTCGGTGGCAGTCATAAGCATCCATCCGAAATTCCCTGAGCCGTAATCACCGTCGAGGAAAAACAAATCCTTGATGCACTGAATGCAGATTGTGAACATGAGCACTGACAGCAGACGCGAATGCCGGTCGGCTTTACGCCAGAACATCCATGCCATCATACCGTAGAACATGGTGCACAGCCCGTAGATATATGCCAATGCTTCGGCTTCCATTGTGGTTTAAGGTGTTGTCAGTTAATGGTCAGGTGAAAAATTTTCGGGGTTTGGGGTAATTGTTGGCTTCAGTTCTAATTATTGCGATAATATTGTAAGAACCAACTATAATCTACAAGTAGTCTCCATGTATAATCATTGCCATTACCCATTATTTTACCGGCAAATGTCTTATATTTTTCAGGGATTTTTAAAAAATTATCTTCCTTGAACGCGGTTTTAAGGATGTTCATACGTTGTAACTCCGACGTAGTATAATCGAAATGGTCTTCTCGAAAACGGGTATTACGGGCTATCATGTACCAAATGCGCCTTATTGTCTGGAATGTTGCCCCGTTCAGAGTTTTAATCATTTTATTCCAGCTTCTCTCTTCCGGTGACATGCTTATTATTCCGTTCACGTCGTACTTGAACCGGGCCGAACCACCGGGAATCAGCATATATGGAACCAGAAAGTCGCGACCTCTTTCATTATTGCAGCAGCAACCGTTTATCTCGCTGCCGCGTATGCCTTTGCATGCCGCCAATAGGTTTTGATGAGCTATGACATGGGGCATCTTGCTCAGAGCGTCAATATCGGCGGCAGAAGTGTAGGCTCTCGTTTCCGTGTCATCGGAATATTCTACGCATCTTGTTATATTTGGGGCCGCATCGGGTCCGGACACATAACGCAAATATTCGGGTCTGTCGGCCTCACCTTTAAGGCTCTGAGGAACTATATGCTCCGCACTAAACCCGTCAAGGCTTATGCGTCGCATGCAATAACAACATAGATGGCTCTGTTCTTCACATAATATTTTGCGCCACTCATCCCTATATCTTGCATCTGTGGCATAAATCCCATATGCAGACTTATCTAAAGGAATAGAGAACCGCAAAGTCCCGGCGTCGAAATAATCTTTGAGAAAACGTATGTTTATAGCCCGTCCGTCTTCTTCTCGCAAAGATTTGTCAATGAAAATCATTTATCTACCTTTTGTAGTTGGCAATCTTTTCATCGAGTTCTTTTATGACCTCACTGTCTTTGCCGACAACCTTGACAATTTGATTGTATATCGTCGCGGCTTCTTCTTCCATACCATAAGAATAGAAAGTCAAACATTGGTCTATTAATGATTTGACATCTTCGTTTTTGGAATATGAGTCCATAAAGTCGCGCAAGACAATGTCATAATCTATGCCATTCAGATTATTTAGTAATTCCGGCTGCTCAACACCATCATTTAAAATAAATACCCGGTTGTTTGGGTCTTCTTCTGCGGTAGAGATATTGGCGATTACGGCCACGGAGTGCGTTGATACAATGAATTGTATCAGAGGAAAACACTTGCGGAATGCGTCTACTATGCTTCCTTCGAGCGATGGATGGAGATGTAAATCAATTTCATCGATTATTACGACACCGGCAGAATCTCTGTCATCGTTCAAGATATATGAGCGGTATGCCAAATCGAGTACAATTGATATTAAACGACGGTATCCTGCCGGTAGGTTCGAGATGGTGGAGAACTTGCCGTTTTCGAAATTTATGATGAGATGATAGCCGTCGTCATCCGAACCGACAGAGAGGTAACTGATGCCGTAATTCTCTCCCTCTACATTAGGCAGACAGCCAATGAACTGTTTTAATTTATTTTCTATATAATCGGTCTCCTTGGATAAGGCTGCCATCAAAGAGTTGTATTTCTCCTGTTCTTTGTGGATTTCAGATAGCCTTTTCTTTGTTTCTTCGGTTTCGGGCTGCTCTGATAATTCGATTTCTTCAGATGCCAATCTCATGGCCGGGGTATACAGGGGGAGCATTCGGGCGAGCCTGTCTGACAACCGTTTTTCCCAAATCGCCGTGCACGACGAATCATCGTCCCATTGATAGTATCCGAAATTCCTTGGCAGGACATCACTCTTGATTTTTTCAAGGGCTTGTTGCATTTGCTTGGTGTTTCGGTGGGGGTAAGAGTCGGAGTAATAGGCTAAAAGTGGATAGTCGGCTCCGTTCTCGACGTTCGACATAACGATATTGAAAGCCTCCTTATATTTTGATGGGTACAAAGAGGCGTTCGCTGCATTCCTTTTATACAGAGTCCATTTTATCGGATTATCCGAAAATGAACCGAGGCCACTTATTGTAGCCACTTTTGATGGAGTGCGCGTGGAGGTGTCAAAATAGAAATCAGAACTTTCTAATGTTCTGATGTTCAGGTTGCTCATCCCTGCCGAAAGGAAGTCTTCGCTTACTGATTTGTCGTTGGAAAATATGAAACTCAAAGCTTTCTGTATGGCATGGAGCAAACTCGATTTTCCAGACCCGTTACGACCTATCAGGATATTAAAACCGGGAAACAGGTCGATAGAGTAGTTCCTGAAACAACGAAAATTCGATATGTCAAGATGTTGAAGCTTCATATTCTTGATATTTTATGCGCAAATATAGTAAAAAAAAGCGATATACTAAAAATCGACGGATTTTGCTATTTTCAAGCTTTCCGGAAAACGTTTTTAGGCGTTTTTATGGCTGCTTTTGAACTGATTGACAGCTCCGAACAGACAGCGCGGCCTCCGCTGTCGACGGAGGCCGCGCATTATATGGCTTGTGCCGTAGTCTTATTCAGAGAACTTGGCGTTGATGAACTCGCGGTTGAGACGGGCGATGTTGCTCAGCGGAATGTTCTTGGGGCACTCGGCGGCGCAGGCACCGGTGTTGGTGCAGTTGCCGAAACCGAGTTCGTCCATCTTGCGCACCATGGCGCGTGCACGGCGTTTGCGCTCTACCTGTCCTTGTGGCAGTAGTGCGAACTGGCTCACTTTGGCCGATACGAAGAGCATGGCCGAGCCGTTTTTGCAGGCCGCAACGCAGGCGCCGCAGCCGATACATGTGGCCGAGTCCATGGCCATGTCGGCCACTTCTTTGCTGATGGGCAGGTTGTTGGCATCCTGTGCGCCGCCGCAGTTGAACGACACGTAGCCGCCGGCCTGCTGGATTTTGTCGAAGGCGTTGCGGTCTACCATAAGGTCGCGGATTACGGGGAATGCGGCCGAGCGCCAAGGCTCGATGGTGATGGTGTCGCCGTCGTTGAACTTGCGCATGTGGAGCTGGCAGGTGGTGATGCCCTGCACGGGGCCGTGGGGATGGCCGTTGATATATAGCGAGCACATGCCGCAGATGCCTTCGCGGCAGTCGTTGTCGAATACCACCGGCTCGTCGCCGCGCTCTACAAGCTGCTGGTTGAGCATGTCGAGCATTTCGAGGAAGCTGCTGCCGGTCGACACATTGTCGAGCGAGTAATTGACGAACTGTCCTTTCTCTTTCGGACCACGTTGACGCCAAATTTTCAGTTTTACGCTGATAGTTTTTTCCATTTTACGATGATGATTCTTTGGTAGCGGTTGGCCGGGCCGCGACAGGCGTCCCGGCTTTCCGCCGCGTGGTTAAGGATTAGGATTTATAGTTGCGGGTCTGCACCTGTATGGCTTCGTATTTGAGAGGCTCTTTGATGAGGATGGGCTTCTCGGTGTCGCCGGTGTATTTCCAGCAGCTTACATACATATATTCGTCGTCGCGGCGTGCGGCTTCTCCGTCGGGCGTCTGGTACTCTTCGCGGAAGTGTGCGCCGCACGATTCGTTGCGGTTGAGAGCGTCGATAGCCATCATCTTGGCGATAACGAGGAAGTCTTCGAGGCGCAGTGCCTTTTCAAGCTCGGTGTTGAGGTCGTCGGCACGGCCTACCACACGGAGGTCGGTGTAGAACTCTTTGCGTACTTCTTCGATTTCGTCGACGGCTTTCACCAGTCCCTGGAGGGTGCGTCCCATGCCCACGAGGTTCCACATCACGTGGCCGAGACGCTTGTGGATTTCATCGGGGCTCTTGGTGCCCTTGATGTCCATGAGCTTCTGTATGCGCGAGCGCACGTCGGCTTCGGCCTTGTCGAACTCGGGCGCCGAGGTGCTGAAACGGGGCACCTTGATTTGGTCGCTGAGGTAGTTCTGCATGGTGTAGGGGAGCACGAAGTATCCGTCGGCGAGACCCTGCATCAGGGCCGATGCGCCGAGGCGGTTTGCGCCGTGGTCCGAGAAGTTGCATTCGCCGATTGCGAAGAGGCCCTTCACCGAGGTCTGCAGTTCGTAGTCTACCCATATGCCGCCCATGGTGTAGTGGCTGGCCGGGAATATCATCATCGGCGTCTCGTAGGGGTTGTCGTCAGAAATCATCTGATACATGTCGAAGAGGTTGCCGTAGCGGTCGCGTACGACATCCTTGCCAAGGCGCTCGATGGCATATTTGAAGTCGAGGTAAACGGCATTGCCTGTACCTACGCCGTAGCCGGCGTCGCAGCGTTCTTTGGCGGCACGCGAAGCGATGTCACGGGGGCAGAGGTTGCCGAATGCCGGATAGCGGCGTTCGAGGTAGAAGTCGCGGTCTTCGTCGGGTATGTCGGTCGGTTTTTTCTTGCCGGCGCGGA
>CAJTXL010000025.1 GCA_910583525.1 uncultured Muribaculaceae bacterium
CAAAAATTTATGACTGCGATTCAGTGGCAAAGTTAGCGATTTATTTCCGGATTTCCATGCTACTGCTCGGAAAATCAGTCAAAACCGATGGCGTGGGCCTTTCTTTTTCTTTCTTTGCATACGGCGGCGGAAATCTTCCTCGTCGGGGTTGAACGACTGCCCCTGCTGGAACAGGTCAAGCCCCGGAATTGGCAGGTCGTAATCGCCGAAGTCGGAAACGGATTGTGCGACGGTGATGTGCTGCTGCGTGCTTGTGGATTGTTGCTGACCGCCTGACGGTTGATTATTATCCGGCTCTTGGGTATTGTCGGAATGGCTATCTTCGGGAGTCGGTTCTATCGGCGGAACAACAATAGGTGTCGCAACATCGGGAGTGTCGGAATGGGTATTTGCCGGATTGTTGAAACGCTCGTTGATAGCGTTTGCCGAAAACTCCTTTCCTAATCGGGAACCATTCAATACAGTCATGGTGTTGTGGTCAATGAATGTAACTCCATATATACGCCCTCCCTCGGTATAGCGGAGAACGATATCTATGTTACGCTCTTTCAGTTTGGCGATAAAATCAGCCTTATCGGTAGAGTGAGCCATGATATAAGCGACTTTGCGCTTGGTCGGAGTAATATCAATCTTGTCCTTCGCCCGTTCAAACCTTCCGTCAATGGCGGTGCGACTTGCAAACTTGCCGAGGCGTGAAGCCTTGAACGGCGTTGCGATTGTCTTGCCGCTGTCATCGGTGGCGAAATATACCAATCCGTGGTATTCTCTGCCGTTTACCCTTCCGTCGGTCTGCTCACACCTCACATTATATAATGAGAGAATGGCGTTATACTCGCCTATGGCCTGGAAATTGTAGCGCATACCGACCATTTTGACGGTGTTGGCTACCTGACGCTTGATGTCGCCCGACGGGTCAAGTTTTATTATAGGAGTGTCCGGCGAGATTTTTTCTCGTTGCGCCTTATGGAGATTGTATTTTTCCTCCAATTCGGTCGTAATACGTTTGCTCCGGCGAAAGAGAAAATCCAGATTGAGCCGTTTGCCTTGTTCGTTGACATTGACGGTCACTATATGGATGTGGTGGCGGTCAATGTCCATGTGCTTGTAGATTATGAAAGGCTGCTCACCGAAACCGAGTTTGTCCAGATACTCGCGGGCGATGATTTCATACTGCTGCTCCGACAATTTGTCATCGGGGTGCGGATTGAGCGAGATGTGAAGAACGGGCTTCTTTGTCCTGCCCGTTTTCGGCATGAACAGGTTGAAGTTCTCCACCATTCGGGCAATGTCAATCTGACCGTCTGCCGGGAGAATGATTTTGTTCGCTCCAAGCACACGCCCTTCCTCACGGTTCATCTTCTCGCCGTTGTATGCCAACGCCCCGTAGAGCGATGAGCCTATCGAGATTTTAGCGACCATTGCTGCTGAAATTTTTCAGACAACGACATAACTTCCGACATCACGCCCACCATTTCAATGGTGAGTTTCTCCAACTTGTAGAGAGCGGTCATCGCTTTTTTCTCGGTGAAATTCTCCCGAAGGGTTCTCACGGTAAGGTCGTAGTTCACCCCGATTGTGCGGTACTGGGCGAAAAACTCCGAGAGTTTGGCGCAATAGACTGCGAGGGATTTGTCGGATGTAAGCACCTTGAAGGGTTTTCCGAAGATAAGTTGCTTGATGAAAGTAGCCTTTACGGTGGTGTTGACTCGTTCCATCATTCGGGTAAGTTCATCCCATTCGAGGTCGTCAAAACTGACTTTGACATGGTGGCTGCACTTGTTGGCAACCGGCGGTCGCCCGCCTTTGTTGATGTAATGTGTCATAAAAAGTGGATTAAGTGGTGACTGCAACGCGGAGCCTCTGCCAACCGCAGGTTTGGAACAGGGATGCCCGACTTCGGAGGGTAGCCTCACATAGCAAGGTTGTTTTGTGGGAACGCAAGTTACCCAAAACCTTTTCGGTTTCCGAAAAGACACCTTGCTATGTACGAGTGTGCATCTTACCTATTATGAAATAAGGAGTTATGCCCGTTATGACAGCCCGGTTTGCCATTAAAGGTGTACGAAAGTCGTACTCTCACGCCTTATTCCATGCCTGCGGAGGGTGTTCAGCCCCTCGGTGCTTATATAAAGTTACGAAAATTTCTCGGCAATTACAAATGGCGAGAAAAAATTTGAGCGAAATTCCGATGCTTTATGCCGGATTTGGAGAGCCGATAACAGGCAACAAGAAAAAATTCGCTCCGGAAATGTTAAAAATTCAGCCTTGTTTTCGGGAAATCCGGGGAAAAACGTGGACATAGCCGGACATACTTGGACAAGATGGAATTAGCTGTAAAAATTACCATGAAACTTTTTGAAAAATTTTTTGTATCTTTATATAGAGATTGACGGATATTACTGCCTCCAAGGAGTTCAAATTACCGATACTATTAAGGAACTATCCAACGAACCGCAGTAATGTTCATAAATCTTACCTGAGTACATTGGAAATTTTGATGGATAGATATGATAAAGGAATATACCATATCCTTTTGTAGAGTTCAATCCTTAGTATTTGTAATAGAACTGCTGACACTACGATATTTGTATTACACTTAATTACCATCTATCCAAAGGAATAACCAAAGTATAAAGGAAACAACATACTTACTATCTATATTAACTTAATGGCTATGCAGCCGTAGTGTATAGATAGGAAACTACCACTTAATCCAAAACCAATTAAAGAATTATGACAATGACACAACGACACCAAACCCCGGCTTAATCAGCCGATGCCTTCCCGACAGCGGAGGAAGGTCGCCAATGGGCGATGGAGAAAGCTGTACCCCATACCAAGCATAGACGATGCCGGCACTGCGCTCTACCGATAGAAGCCCGGTCTATCCGTGTCAGAAGATACGCTGACGGCCACCGCTATGCTCTTATCCCAAACATCAACCCCTAAACAAAAATCTCTATGGCCAAAGTATATGAGTCCGACATAGACCCGGATGAATTCATCCGCTCGTTCCGTGATGATCCGTCCGGAATATCTTCAATGAAAAAGAAATCCACCGAGGAAAAAACATCTGAAAATCCGCAGTCGGAGTTCAAGACACAATCAATGGAAAGCAAAGCAGAGCCGCCAAAGCCGACTCCAGCGACAAAGACATCCCCACCAAATACCACCAATGCGGAAAGCGAGTATCGACAAAAATACATCGCGAACACCACATATCTGCGCCCTAAGTTACGTTTCCTAATGGTCGAAATAAGCCCAGACCACATTCAGAAAATCAAGCGTATCATCTCCTACGAGAATTATTCGCCCTGTTCAATCAAATCGTATATCAACAATGTGCTGGCAGAACACTTCGAGCGATACGAGGCGATAATCAAGAAAAGACTTTGAAAACCCTCAAATCCGAACTTGCCGCCCTCAACCGCAAGATAACCGGTGCCTTCTGGAACATCTTAATTTAATAAATAATGCGTAATGTGGTCAGATAAAATTAATTATCTGTCCACATTATTAGCATTTCTACAAAAATAGCAAGAATCGGGTCGTATGGGATTTTTTACCGTTGTAATTTTGCAGCGTCAAATAAAAATCGTATTTTAGATATGAGGAAAAGAGTATTAACCCTGTTTCTCGCTGCTGTGGCAGTCGGAACACTAAATTTATTTTCACAAAATATGAGCAACATAGTTGAAACACCGCAGTCGGTTGTCGCCAACGTTCATAAGGCGGTGGAACTGCTGAAACAGAAAGGAAGTGAGGCACTTCCTATACTTACCGACTCCAAGTCGGAGTTTAACGACCGTGACGCATATCTGTTCATAATAGATGTGGACAGCAGCCTTGTCGTTTCAAATCCACGTTTCCCGGAACGTACCGGGGGCAATATCCGTGAACATCTTGACTGGGCAGGAAAGCATTACGGTGTGGAGTTGTGCGAGGTAGCGATGCAAGGCGGAGGCTGGATTGAGTTTATCTGGCCCAAGCCCGGAACAAACGAGGGTGTCCGCAAAATATCATATATCTGCCCGATACCGGGTATGCGCTATACGGTATGTGCCGGCATATATAACGACACCATGACACTTGACGAACTGAACGCCCTGACGGGACATGGAAAAAAGAAAGTGGCTGTTATTTTTGAAGTCACGCCGACATCCGAAGGCAAAGCGGACTATTTCAAGATGGGAGCAGCCTTGAAAGATGAACTTTCCCAAATGCCGGGGTTCATCAGCGTGGAGCGTTTCGAGAGTGTCAACAATCCCGGAAAGTTTCTTTCCCTGTCATTCTGGGAGAGTGACGAAGCGGCAGCAGGCTGGCGCAATCAAGCGAACCACCGTCAAAGCCAAAAAATGGGTCACGACGCTCTTTTTGACAATTACCGTATATCCGTCGGAGAAATCAAACGTGAATATACAAAAGATAACAGGGCTGAAGCTCCCGCTGACAGCAATGCTTATATAATCGACTGATGGAGCAGTATTTTCAATACGGGGATGCCGAACTCAGTTATCTAAAAAGTAAAGACAAACGTCTTGCCGAGATAATTGAAAAGATAGGCATGGTGAAAAGGCGGGTTATACCCGACCTTTTCGCCGCACTCGTACACTCCATAATCGGCCAGCAGATTTCCACAAAAGCCCATGAAAGTATCTGGCGGAAAACTGTTGAAAAATTCGGTGATGTCACTCCGAGCAATATCCTGTCAGCCACCCCGGAGGAACTTCAATCAGTGGGACTTTCATTCCGCAAGGTCGAGTATATCCGCTCGGCGGCTGAAAAGATTTTGTCGGGTGAATTCGACATAAACGCATTTCATGACATGACCGATGAAGAAGTCTGCAACCGCTTGTCATCACTCAAAGGTCTTGGCACGTGGAGCGCGGAGATGCTGATGCTTTTCTCCATGCAACGCCCCGATATATTGAGTTTCGGGGATCTCGCCATACTGCGTGGACTGCGGATGATATATCACCACCGCAGGATAGACAGGAAACTGTTTGAAAAATACCGTAGAAGATTCTCCCCTTATTGCAGTGTGGCGAGCCTGTATATATGGGCTGTCGCCGGAGGTGCTGTTGATGGCATGAAGGACTATGCCCCAAAGACAAGGAAAAATGGATGAGAGGATAAAAGCCATACTTGTACGTGACGAAAGTTTTGACGGCATCTTTTACTATGGAGTCAAGTCAACGGGCATTGTTTGTAAGCCCTCGTGTGCAGCGAGAATACCGCTGCTTAAAAATGTAGAATTGTTCTCAACCCTTGACGAAGCGTTGGACAAAGGATATAGAAAATGTAAAATCTGTATGAAAGAAAAAAACAAGATAACGATATACCGGTATAGTTCGCCATGCGGAGTGCTGATGCTCGACTCTTATGGTGATAGTCTATGTCTGTGCGATTGGCAAGTGGAGCGTCATCGCAATCATGTTGACAACAGGCTGAAACGGATACTCCATGCCGAATTTGAGGAAGGAGTGTCGCCGGTGATAGAAAAGGCGATCAGGCAATTGGATGAATATTTTGCCGGGAAGCGGCGCGAATTTGATGTGCCGCTCCTTTTTGTGGGTACAGAGTTTCAAAAAAAGGTATGGAACGAATTGCTCAAAGTTCCTTTCGGCCAGACAATATCTTACGGACAAATGGCTGCCAAAATCGGTATGCCGAAAGCTGTCCGTGCTGTCGCCAATGCCAACGGAGCCAACTCGATGTCAATATTTGCTCCCTGTCATAGGGTCATAGGCAGCGACAAATCATTGACCGGCTACGGCGGTGGACTTCCTGCAAAGGAATATCTGCTCAAACTCGAACATGTGTTATGAAAGAGAGCCAAGGGGAATTAAATTACTTCCGTATAGCGGAGGCCATCGGCTTTATCCGTGAAAACCGACATGAGCAGCCGGGATTGGAGGCGGTTGCCGAAGCGGTCAATATGTCACCGTATCATTTCCAACGTGTTTTCAAAGAATGGGCCGGTGTCACACCCAAACATTTTCTTAAATATCTTAATGTGGAATATGCCAAAAGGATATTGAAAGAAACACACGCATCATTGTTTGACACCGCACACGAAGTCGGATTATCCGGTACGGGGCGACTGCATGACCTTTTCGTGACGGTCGAGGGAATGACGCCGGGCGAGTATAAGAACGGAGGTGAGAACCTGTTTATAAATTACAGTTTTGCCTCCACTCCATTCGGTGACATCCTTATCGCCTCCACTCCGAAAGGTATTTGCAGCATGGAATTCGCGGATGACCACATGGAGGCTTTCAACTCTCTGCAACGAAAATTTCCAAGAGCGAGATATTGTCAGATGTGTGACACTATCCAACAAAATGCGTTATTCATATTCACACAAGATTGGAGTAAGTTGACAGAAATAAAACTACATCTGAAAGGTACTGATTTTCAATTGAAGGTCTGGGAAGCCCTTTTGAAAATCCCGATGGGCGGAATGACTACCTACGAAGAAATAGCGACAAAAATAGATAATCCCCGTGCTTGTCGGGCAGTCGGAACCGCGATAGGCGAGAATCCGGTGGCATACCTCATCCCATGCCACCGTGTAATCCGCGCTTCGGGAGAAATCGGTAATTATCATTGGGGAGAAATACGTAAGAACGCAATCATCGGCTGGGAAGCATCGAAAATCAAAATATAGACATAACCATGATACGCAAAGCGACAATCAACGACATAGACGCGATTTCAAGCATCTATGAACACATACATGACATGGCCGAGTCGGGAAAATACAGCCTCGGTTGGATAAGGGGGATTTATCCCACAAAAAAGCTGGCAGAAGAACATCTCAAGGTCGGCGACCTGTTTGTATGTGAACATAACGGCAATATTGTGGGAACAGCAATCATCAATAAATTGCAGTTGCCGGAATATGCCGACGGGGATTGGAATTTTCAGGCATCACCGGATAGCGTTATGGTGCTCCATACATTAGCCGTTGATCCCTATGCCGCCAATACCGGGGTGGGTGCGGAATTTCTTGGATTTTATGAGGATTACGCACGCCGGCATGGTTGTACTGAATTAAGAATAGATACCCAGACAAGGAACATGAACGCCCGCAGGTTTTACCCGAAGTTCGGATTTTAAGGAGATTGGCATCGTCAAATGCGAGTTCTATGGATGTGGAACGGTTGACCTCGTATTGATGGAAAAGCATCTGAGATAATTGCTTATGGAAGCCACAACAAAAGAAAAGACTATTTTCAAAATACTGATTGTCATTAGTTTTGCGCATTTGCTCAACGATATGATGCAGTCAATCATACCGTCGATATATCCGATAATCAAAGATAAATACGGTTTTACATTCGGTCAGATTGGTATAATAACATTGGTGTTCCAAATGACATCTTCCATACTCCAACCGTTTGTAGGAAGATATGCCGACAAGCATCCGCAGCCATTTTCATTATCCATAGGTATGGTATTCACGTTGTTAGGCATAATCCTTCTTTCTTTTGCCAACAATTACGCCCTTATCCTTTTGGCTGTCGGAGTGATAGGTTGCGGCTCATCCATATTTCACCCGGAAGCCTCCCGCATAGCGCAGATGGCCGGAGGCTTGAAAAAAGGACTTGCACAATCAATATTTCAAGTAGGCGGAAATGGAGGCAGTGCGATAGGTCCGTTGTTGGCTGCTGTCATTATAATTCCATACGGTCAACATTCAATAATATGGTTTTCAATCGCAGCTTTTATCGCCGGAATAACACTGCTCCCTGTCGGCAGATGGTATAAAAAACAGCTTCACAGGGTAAAGTCTAAGGTTATCACACCAAATCCGGCAGTATTGGCATTGTCAAACCGAAGGATACATTGGGCGATATTCATATTGTGCGTGCTTACATTCTCAAAATATTTCTATATGGCGAGTATGACCAACTATTTCACTTTTTCCCTTATCAATAAGTTTGGCGTTGATATTCAGGTATCCCAATTATGCCTCTTTGCTTTTATGGGCGCAGTCGCAATCGGCACGGTCATCGGGGGAAGTATCGGTGACAGATACGGGCGGAAATATGTGATATGGGGGTCTATTCTCGGAGCGGCACCATTCGCGTTGGCTCTGCCGTATGTGAATTTCACTCTGACTATAATACTTGCCGCGATAATCGGATTGGTAATCTCGTCGGCATTTTCGGCGATATTGGTATATGCCACTGAATTGAAGCCGAATAAAATCGGTATGATGGCAGGTCTGTTCTTCGGCTTGAACTTCGGACTTGGTGGTATCGGTTCTGCATTTTTCGGATGGCTTGCCGACAAGACAAGCATAGAGTTTATATTTCAGATAAGCACATTATTACCCCTTTTAGGAATTGTCACAGCGTTTCTTCCAAATATAGAGCCGAAAAAGAGATAATTTGTAATTAGTTATAAATCAGGATGAATATGAGTTATGAAAGGCGGCATCACCGCCTTTCATGGGTTAACTACATCTCAAAATAAATATGTTAAACTTAAAAACAGACACAATGAACAGAGTTCTAATTGTGGATGCGTCATCTTCCGACTCTCGGATAATGGCCGGCTTACTCACAAAGGCCGGCTATGACCCGGTAACAGCGGAGGATTTCGACGCAGCAAAAGAGGAGGTGGCTAAACTGCCACCGGGAGCTGTCGTTGTCACGGCGATGAAATTCATCCGTGGCATGGCACAGGAGTTAGTGAATTGGCAACGTCAGGAAGGATTGTCTTTCCCCACGATTGCCATAGTGGACAATCTCAATCCGAGTGATTTGCTTGAACTTATGCGAAACGGTATATCGGATGTAATCCAACGCCCTGCGATTGACAAGCAACTGACGGAGATTGTCAAAAAGTATGCCAAGCCGGAGAATATTGTGCTGCAACTTGACAACACATTGATACCGAGAGGTAGTAAGCAGTTCAAAGGCATTGAGAAATCAATCGCCGAGATTGCCGCTACCAATGCTAACTGTATCATCTTCGGAGAATGTGGTACAGGTAAAGAGCAGATAGCCCGTCAGATCTATCTGCAAAGTTCAAGAACCCAGAAACCGCTAATCATCATTGAGGCTGGTGGAGCCGCACTTGTCGGGAAACACGCACCTGATTCAGAACGCAGTGAGATCTACGACCGAATAGAAGGCTATTTCCGTGAGGCGAAGGGCGGTACGATAATCGTGAAGAATATCCAGTTGCTCACATTCGAGAAACAATCGGTGTTGCTGCACATTCTTGAACAGGAGCATCCCGATGTGAGAATGATATGCACCGCTAATGCCTCTTTGCTGAAAATGATAGCTGAGGAAAAATTCCGCGATAACTTGTTTTTCATGCTCCGTCAGACAAGTATCACCGTTCCGCCGTTGCGTGAAACGACCGAGGACATATCCGACATAGCGGATTATCTTCTATCCAAGTATGCCCGCAAGAAACCGCAACCGAAGAAACGGCTTGATGCTTCGGCAATCAAGGCACTCAAACTTCATCCGTGGCCGGGGAATATCCGCGAACTGAAAGATACGGTTCTTTTCGCCGCCTTCCATACTGACGGCGACACCATATCGGATAGCGACCTCAAATTTGATGAAGCAAAACCCGATACAGCCGAGGACTTGACCCACCGCAATCCGAAAGCCGAGAAAGAGCGAATACTCAAAGCCTTCAACCGTGCAGGAACATGGGGCGGAGCCGCAAAGCTACTCGGAATATCAGAAAGAGCCTTGTATAAACTCCGTAAAAAGCATGGTATCAGCTCTGACGGTAAAATCGAGTCTTGACCACTTCGGAAAAAATGCGTAACTTTGCAGAGCAAAATAGCAAAGAAATAGGTTGAAGCGTCAGCCTCTATAAAATATAGGATAACATAAGTTATCGCATAAGTTCTATTGTGAATCTGGAAAATGAACAAGTGATGAGCTTAGCGAGATGCTTGTGCTATGCTTACTGCATAGCGTATAGCTTCCGCTTTCATCACGGGCAATCCAGAGCCTACAATAGTGAGCGTGTTAGTTATACGCTATATTTTTGCCTTAATCTAATATTTCAAATCGGCTAAAATTCGGAACAATCATTCTTTCTCTCGGAACAAAAATTCCGATGCCATTCCATAGGGATGAACTCTTGATGAAGTTTTATTTTTCATAAAATCAGCGATTTAAACAGAATAACATCTAAGCTGCGGTCAATTTGCAAATCCATAAGGTTATAATATCGCACGGATTAAATTCCTGCAACTCACTTCAAAAATTATAACCGAAAATGGCACGACAAATAATCATAATTGACGACAATGTATCAGACTCCAACGAGATGAAACGCCTCTTGTCAGGCTTCGGAGCTGACATATTTCAGGCATTGCGCATAGGCTCTGCCAAAGAATATCTGACAAAATTCAAGACGGGCGATATTGTAATCTGTGACTTCAAATTAGCTGACGGTAACGTAGTTGAGCTAATAGATTGGCTCGACCACAAGAATATCGGATGCAGCGTGTTTGTAATCACCGATGTTGAAACAGTTGCGGATGCCGTTGCCTCGTTCCGTGCCGGAGCAAAAGACTATATTAACAAGCGTCTTATCCGGGAATTGCTTATACCGAAAATCAAGACCTTAATCGGTAAGGATGATGACACCAATTTTCCTTTACTGTTCTCTCGCAAAAGCGACGGATGCATAAAGGCTTACAGCGCAGCCCATGTTGTTGCACCCACCAATCTTAACGTGATGATTATAGGCGAAAGCGGCGTTGGTAAAGAGCCGTTGGCGCATGAAATATACGATGTGAGCCAGCGATGTGACAAACCATGCGTAATGATGGACTGCGGTACGCTCCATTATCTTGCGCTGAACAGCAACACGAAACAATCTCCGACACTGCTGGATGCAGTGGCAGCGCAATTCCGCAAAGCGCAGGGCGGCACGGTGATACTCGACAATATTCAGCAACTCTCACCGGATATGCAGTCTATCATGCTCCATGTAATCGCCAACAGCAAGCAGCCTCCGCGAATAATCGCAACCGCCTCGCCCGATATTACGGAAATGGTAATTGATGGGGGCTTTCTCTCGGCGTTGTACTACAGAACCAAGGAGTTTACAATCACCTTGCCGCCACTACGTGAATGTCAGGATGACATCATGCTGCTTGCCGATTTTTACCTCCGGCATTATAACCAAGAGTTTCGCAAACAGGTAAAACGGTTTGACGCTTCGGCACAACGTGAGATGCGCATACATTCATGGTCAGGCAATATACGGGAACTAAAACACGTTGTCCGTGTAGCCGTGCTTAAATCACGCGGAGAGATCATCACCCCAAAAGAACTGGATTTCGACACGCCTTCCACGGGCGCACACATTCAATTCAAACTGAAAACAGGCGACGAGAAAAACAAAATCACAGCCGCCATAGCCCATGCCGATGGCAACCTCACCAAAGCCGCCAACCTCCTCGGCATATCACATAAGGCACTTTGGGCGAAACGAAAGAAATATGGGCTTGCATAACGTACCACTTTCAAGGTGGTATATTCAGCTATTGGTGGTACGTCGTTTTTGATGGATTTGTACCACTTTTGAGGTGGTATATTTGGGTGTTGGTGGTATATTTTGTAACTTTGCGTCAAAGAAAATGATATGACGCAATTAAACAAACTATATTCACAATGGTTGGGTGCCCAACCTTTATCTGCCGATGATGAACAGCGGTTGAACCGCAAGTTCATGCTTGATTTCAACTATAACAGCAATCATATTGAAGGCAACACACTTACATACGGCCAAACCGAAGTTTTGCTCCTGCTTGGTGAAATTGTAGGCTCTGCCAAGATGAAAGACTTGGAAGAGATGAAAGCACATAATATTTGCCTTAATATGATTAAGCAAGAGGCAGATACCGATGAGCCATTGACTGAAACATTTATCAGGCAGGTTCACCAAGTAATGCTACGAGAGGACTACAAGGTTTATCGCAAACTTCCGGGTGGAAAAACTACAAGTTATACCGTTCATGCCGGTAGATATAAGACACGCCCAAATTCGGTGATAACCCCTACGGGCGAAAGATTTGAGTACGCCTCGCCCGAAGAAACTCCCGCTCTTATGTCGGATCTGGTGCAATGGTATAACAACGCTGTTGCCGAAGGTGAGTTGACACCCATCCAACTTGCAGCATTATTCCATTATCGCTATATCCGTATCCACCCGTTTGAGGATGGCAACGGTCGTATAGCACGGTTGATGGTAAACTTCATACTGCGCCGCCACAAATGGCCTATGATGGTTATCCGTAGCAAAAACAAGAAAGTCTATCTCAATGCACTTGCGTTGTCGGATGCCGCTGTCGGAGTTATTCCTGCCGATGGTGCTCACGCCACTCTGAAATCTATCGCTCCGTTTGAGGAATATATGGAAAATGCCTTGACTGCGGATATATCCTCAATGTTGGAATTCCTATCCGGTGATAGGGATACAATGTGGTGGTATGAGGGTGAAATTATACGCTTTTCAACAGCTACACCGGCAAAGATACTGCGAGTGCTGCAAGACAATCCTAATGCCTCTCTTTCCGCAATCTCAACAGCTCTCGGCATAAGCCGTTCCGCCATTCAGAAGCAGGTTGACAATCTTGCTGACAAAGGTTATATCTCCCGACCCGAAGGCAAGAAACGAGGCTGGATAGTCAACACACGCAGCACTACCGACTAATAAATTTGCAATTCGCGAATTGCAAATTGTACCACTTAAATGGTGGTATAAATTAAAGGTGGTGGTATGAATTTGAGAACTTTTAACGGTCAAGAACTGAATAAAACCGATAAAAATTATTACCTTTGTATATAGTTCTTGCGGAGTGCAAGGTGAAGAACATTGAAAATCGCAGAAATAGAGAGGTGTCCCAAAAGGGTACATTCTGTATTTTGACGATGGCAATATATTGACCGTCACGATGTTGGCTTAAAATTCAAAGCCTCTCCGGGGTCACAAGACAAAATGTTGAGAAACGCTGAAATCCAACCGATTTTAGCGTTTTTTCTTTTTTGCCAAATAAAAGAACTTTATTTGCCGAAATCTTTTTTATCGGTAAGGAGTGCCGCCTGGATTGTCAGAGCTTCCATAAAATTCAGTTTGCGGAAGTCCCGGAAGACTGTCAAGCGTGAAACGCTGTGCTCGGCGTCGAGGTTGAACGGGGCCAATTTATACCATTGCATAAATGCTGAGAGCTTATCGGAGTTGTCCTGATTTTTACCCCATGTTTCAAACTCTTCTGGGCAGACGTTACGGAACAGGTAATAGTTGTATGCCTCCCAATGCCCAGCTTCCATAACGCTTTTCTGAAACGGAAACAGATACATCGAATTGCCGTAGAGATTGTCGGTCAGTTCAAAATAGGTTTCTAAAATGCCTCCCCTCAATGCTGTGAGTTGCTCTATTGAGCCGATAAACGGATGTATCTGCCCGACAAGCTTCTGTGCGGCGACTACAGCACAACCTTCAAACACTCCATCGAAACCGAGATAGGATGTTCCGCCGGTCGTGTCGAGCATAACCTGTCGTGAGGGCACAAAGCTGACTTTTGCAGAAACAGAGTCTGACCGGTTTTCAAAAGTCAATGCCGACATCCACGTATCACGTATGCCGGCAGCCATCTCTGCCTGACGATGTGCCTGCCCCGGGGCGAGAAGCGCTTCCGCCTCGCCGTAAACAAGCGCCCATATCTTATGGTTTTCTGATGCGAAATAGAGTTGTGCGGCCCGGAAATAATTCGATGCGAAGGCCGGACTTGCCAATATGCCTTCTTCGAAGCGCCTGATGGCTTCGTCATATTTGTTTTCGCGGACATCGATTATGCCAAGTTCCAGACAAAGCATACCGGCATCGGGAAAGCGTTTCAGACCGTCGAGGTACGCCTTACGAGCCTTGTTAGGCTTCCCTACATTGTCAAGTGCATTTCCATATATATGGTACACAAGAGCCGTCGCCTCTTCGTGCTTGAGCAATTTTTTTGCTGTTCGTGCCACTTCGTCATACTTGCCGAGCATGTAAAGCGCATACATACGCTCATATTGCACTACATAATTATTAGGGTATTCATCGGCGAGAGCATTCAGACCGTCCATTGCAGCCTCTGCCATACCGTTATCCATCATAACGATACAGTTTTGAAGCGTATTGCACACCGTCTCCGGCAACTGTTGTATTGATGGTTGAGAAACCGCGGACATAACGAAAGCTACCAATGCCAACAATGTAAGAGATGCCTTTTTCATATTTGCGAAACTTTTACGTGAAATTGTTTCGCAAGGTAAGCATAATAGGGCATATCTGCAAACGTTAGACACAAAATCCCACGAAATTCATTGCGTCGTGTAATGAATTCCGTGGAATTTGCACATCTAATACGCTTTGGTTCACTCTGCGGCGAAAGGCAACACAGGGAGGCTGTTCGCGCCGTACAGGTTGCCACCGGGATAGTCAGCCCAATTATATCGGGCGGCGACAGGCTTGCCAATCAACGGTGATGATAGTCTTACTATTCTGTCGTCTTGCATTTCGACGTGTGCATAGGCCCAATTGCCATCTTTGTCACCGATAATAAATCCGGTTACTGCACCACCGACAGGATAGACGGGGCCGTCGAATGAAAGCGTCATGACGTGGCCGTCAATTGCGGCTCCCGTATAGACAGGAGCTTTGCACGTCTGTTTGCGCCCGTACGTACTGTCGAGGGCAAGCAATGCAAGCCTTCGAGCGACTTCGGCTTTGTTTGTCGGGTGGATGTCGACAGGATTGCCAAGGTCTATTGCTGTTGCCATGCCCGTATGTGGCAGTTCAAGCGCTTTTGCCTGAGCTTGTCGCAATGCCGCCCATTCGGACCGGGGTTCCACCATTACAGGTTGTTGAAAGCCTGCAAGCTGTACGAAATAGAACGGCATTTCGGGATTGCCGAAAGCATCGCGCCAACCGTTTATCATGTTCTTGAAACATATTTCATATTGTTCGGCACGACCTACATTAGCACAGCCTTGATACCAAAAGACCCCTGCTACAGGCATAACGGTAAGGGGCTCGACCATGGCGTTATAAAGCACCGACGGATAATGCGGAGTATCGGGCAACAGATAAGCCATATTTGTACGAGAAAAATCGGATAGCACCGCATAGTTCCATTCTCCGTCAAGGCTGTACTTGACACCATCGACAATCGCGTAGGATGATTTCCATATGCCACCACCACCGGCATTATCGATAACCTCGACTGTGATGACGTTTTTACCGGCTTTTACCAAGTCTCCGTCAACACGATAGTCTCTGAGTCGGTCGAAAATCCGGCCTCCGCCGACATGCCTGCCATTGAAATAGGTTATGTCCCAATCGTCGACAGCGCCGAGGCACAGATGCAGAGGTTTGCCTGCCGCACTATCAGGAAGCTCAAGTTCGAACTGCATCACCACAACGCCGTCAAAGCCGGGCAGCACATTATCTTCCCACAACGACGGTACAGGCATCTTGCCCCACGCCTTGCCGGCCTGCATCACAGCCTTGTCGAATGGATAGGACATCTTTTCAGGATTTCCGTAGTCTTCATAAAACTTTTGCATAGCGGCATCTGTCAGTTGCAGCTCGTTTTTTCCGGCGCACAGCACATCATGATAGAACTCAAAACCGGGAACGTCTTTTAGATATTCCTTCGGAGTCCATGCCTCAACGGGAGTGCCGCCCCAAGTCGCATCGATAATGCCGACAGGAACATTCAAGGAATCCTGCAACATCTTTCCGCACAGATAGCCTATGGCCGAGAATGAGGCTGCGGCAGGCGATGATTCCACCCATCCGAACTCTACCGAAGCATCGTCGAGTGGAGTAACCGAAGTGGTGTTTCTGAGCTGCAACAGGCGTAATGCCGGGCGATGCATTGTGGCGACAACTTCGTCAGCATCCATAACTTGTGCCCAATCACCCTTTATCGGAAACTCCATATTCGACTGGCCGGAGCATAGCCAGACTTCGCCTACAAGCACATTCTGCAAGACTTGGCGGTCTTTACCGTCGCTGACAAGCAACGTGTAAGGTCCTCCGGCCTGTGGCGCGGTAAAGGTCAGCGTAAATTTTCCGTCGCTTCCGGCCTTGGCAGAGACCGGCTTGGCAAGCCAATCGGCCGAGAGTGTCACCTTAGAGCCGGGAGTAGCCGTATCCGGCATAGTGACTACGGATTTCTGTTGCAGCACCATATTGTCGGTATAGAAATGCGGCAGAGTGATTTCCGCCATCACACCAAACGTGCACACAGCCGCACAAACAATAGCTGTTATTTGCTTCATAGTCTACTTGCTGTGGTTTGAGATAATACGTCGGTTCACTTCACGTATACGCGCTTCGTCGACTTTGATTACCTTGCGGTCGTATGTCATAAGGCCGTTGACCTCAATTTCCACGTCGGTCGTCTGAGTATAGACAGCGCCGACAAACCAATCGTTGGCAAGCCTATCGAGGAAGTTGGCATAGCCGATATATTGGTCGGTCAACTCGGCCGGTGTCTTGCAATTGATATAGCTGAACTCACGGTCTGGCGCCCAAATATGCCCGTCGACCACCATCCCTATGCCGCCATATTCGCCGAGCACGTTGGCACGCTTGGCGTCGTAGACATGCGTGACCGGAGGTGACGGATAGCTGTGCGCGTCGACCATATCACCGCAAGGATAGTGGTTGCCGCCACTGGCCGGGTTCACGAGACGCGATGGGTCGTAGGTTTTGGTCCAATCGGCGATTTCCTTAGTCTTGAACTGGCCCCATGCCTCGTTGAACGGTACCCATACGGCTATGCACGGATAGCAATAAAGCGCATCTATGATTTCTTTCCATTCCTTACGGTAGTCGGCCTCGCTCTCGGGAGTGCGAATAAGCTCCTCGCCGTCGAAATAGTTGCGCCCCTGCCATTCCGGGTCTTTGTCGCCGCTGGGCATGTCTTGCCAAACGATAATTCCCTTGCGGTCGCAGTATGTATACCATGTGGCCGGCTCGACTTTGATGTGTTTGCGTATCATGTTGTAGCCCCAGTCGCTCGTCTTGTCTACGTCGTACACCATAGCTTCGTAGGACGGTGCGGTATAAAGGCCGTCGGGCCACCAGCCCTGGTCAAGAAGTCCGTAATGGAACAGGTTCTTGTTGTTGAGCTGGAGTTTCACCATGCCTTTGTCGCCCATCTTGATA
The DNA here is from genome assembly GCA_910583525.1 of uncultured Muribaculaceae bacterium. Taxonomy (GTDB): domain Bacteria; phylum Bacteroidota; class Bacteroidia; order Bacteroidales; family Muribaculaceae; genus CAG-873. Next base: position 17,218 of record CAJTXL010000025.1, read on the forward strand.
GAGAACTTGCGCATGGCCGCATAACTGTCTACCTTGTCGAGTGTCTTGCCACCGGCAGAGATGCACACTTCGAGGTCATACAGATGTGGGCTGTCAGGCGACCATAGTTTAACGTCGGCAGGCATGTCGATTACTACAGGCTCGCCTGCAAGAGCCTTGCCTGTCGCAACGGTCTTACCGTGGTCTTTGACAGCGACCTCAGTCACATAGCCCTTATCAGAGACTGTCGCTTGTACGTCAACCCTCAGTGTGTTGCGGTCGATGTCAGGCAATATTTTCAGATTGGAAATATGTATTTGGTTGACAGGCTCAAGCCACACTGTCTGCCATATGCCCGTAACCGGCGTGTACCATATCAGCTCGGGCTTTGCCACCTGCTTTCCGCGCGGCTGATGGCCAAGGTCGGTGGGGTCCCACACACGCACTACGAGTTCGTTGTCGCCATTGGCATTGAGTGCCGGTGTGATATTTAGGCTGAAAGGGGTATAGCCGCCTGTGTGGCTGCCGACTTTTGCGCCGTTGACCCATACGTCGGCCTGCCAATCGACAGCTCCGAAGTTGAGCATGACATCGCGTCCGCGCCACGATTTAGGTATTGTGAAACTACGTTTATACCACAAGGCATTGTCGGCGCCGACTTCTTTGCCCACGCCCGAAAGAGCCGATTCGGCGCAGAACGGAACGAGGATTTCACCTTGATACTCCGCCGGAGCCGATGCCTCGGCTTTTACAATGGCGTAATCCCATAGACCGTTGAGGTTCTGCCATTCCCGTCGTTCCATTATCGGCCGTGGATATTCCTGCCATATATTTTCGGGGTCTATATTCTCGCCCCAAGTTGTCATGATATTGTTTCCTGCCGGTTTATAAGCCGAGGCGAAATCAATCGTCCCGGCAAATAGAACCGCCGCTATGAGATATTTATTCATACCATTATTTATATTCAACGGTGATTTCACGGGCTTTGTCGCATTTTGCCGACGGCACATCGACGACGGTGCAACGAGTTTCCGCATCGTATTCGGCTTTTACGCTCTTGCCGTCGACCTTCGCCGTTCCCCCCACGGGCGCACCGGTGTTATAGATGCGAAGCTTATAGGCACGCCTGGCAGGCAGACGGTCGGCCATACCTTCACGCGCGGCGATTATATATGTAGCCTTCGGGCCTACTGTCTTTTGGGCAAATCGCGTTGTAGCGAAGTTGGTGTCGTAGTCGTTGGAGTCGCCCGAATCCTCGTAAAGTGTCGCTTCGCCGTCTTTTCCGGCAACAATATTCAGAAGCAACTTCTCGGGACGTTCGGTGGTGCTCTTCACCTCTGGAGGGTTATTTACGATAATGGCACCTTCTCGATAGAAATACGGCGTTTGGTCGAGTGTAAAGTCGAGCGTCTGTATAGAATTACCCTTTACCATCTTGTTGTGGGCTACCGACCACCAGTTGCCTTCAGGGAACCATATCCGCTTTTTGCTCAGGCCATCTGTCGAAGGTTCGACAACAGGCGCCACGAGGATGTCATCGCCAAAGAAATACTGGTCCTCAAAAATATATGCCTCGTCGTCTTCGGGATATTCATAATACATCGGGCGACAGATACCCACGCCGGTGTCGTAGCACTTGCGTGCCATGGTATAAAGATAGGGAAACAAGGCATAGCGAAGTTTCACCGCCGCATTCAGCTGAGGGAAGTTGTCGTAGGTCCATATCTGGCGGTTAATCCATGTTCCTATGGCGGCATGGGTGCGGAATATGGGAGTGAACACACCGAATTGGAACCAGCGGAGCAGTAGTTCGGGGTTGTTCACTTCGTAGTGGCTGTCCCACATGTGTCCGCCAATATCATGCCCCCAATATGCGTAGCATACATTAGATGCAGTAGCCGTGAAATAAGGCTGGAAAGCAAGCGAGGCATAGTTTATGAACGTGTCGCCAGAAAAGCCGATTTGGTAGCGATGGCTGCCCAATCCGCCCCACCGGTGGAAGATTAGCGGACGACGGTCGGGCCGGTTTTGCTTCATGTCGTTGAAGAAAACGTGGTTACACCAGAATGTCTCGCCGAGACCGTCGGTATAAGGGCTTGTAAGGTGTTGCTGCCAGTCGAGCCACCAAAAGTCTACGCCCTGTTTCTCAAAGGGGCGCAGAAAGTTTTTTGCAAAGGCATTGTAGAAATTTTTGTCTTCAAGTTTCCACGGGAGCAAATTAACACTTTCCGGATTCAGCCCCATGTCGGAGGCCATATCGCAGAACATATCTTCTGAAGAATCCACCCCCAAAGCCGGATGGAGATTGAGAGCGAGATGCAGGTTGCTGTCGTGGATATCTTTCAGCAATTTTGTAGGATCGGGAATTAGGTTGTAGTTCCAGCTCCAGCCTGTCCATCCGCCACGACCTCTCGACATGTTGTTGTCGCCGTTCCAGTGCCAGTCCATATCGAGAATCATCACATCGGTGTTGATGTCGTTGTCTTTAAGGTTCTTGATGATGTCACGGTAATCATCGGCAGAGTAATTCTCATATTTGCTGTACCAATAGCCGAATACATAGTCGGGCGGCAGAGGAGCCTTGCCGGCTATCAAGGTGTAGTCTTTGAGCGCACGCTTGTAGTCGTGTCCGTAGCCGAGAAAATACAGGTCGAGCGCAGATTTGTCGTCGCGCGGAGCCACCCAGTCGACACCTGTCTCGTCGGGAACAAGTGCGAGAGAGCGGCTGCCGTCGGGACGAACACATTGGGGCGAGTCGTCGATAACGGCCCAACCCGAGCGTGAAATCAGACCATTTTCCAATTGTGAGCGGTAACCGTCGCCGAAGCAACGGTCGAGCGTGCGACACGTACCTTTAAGATTTTTGCCGTCGCCCTGACCGGGGAACCATACGACAGGCCGTCCGTTAAGTTCCATTGTTATGGAGAGGTTGCCCGGAGGGTTAGGCTCGAAATAAGGGTTAGTGCCTTTGCGGTATCTCAGTTTCAGCTTGTCGGTGGTGATATACAGGAATTCCGCGTCTTCTGTTTTTGTAAAGTTGGGCACCGGCAGATTGCGGTTTACAACCGTGAACGTTGCGCGGTCTTCAAAATTTTTCGACGGGCTGTACTCGATGCGTATCATTTCGGGGGTGAGCACCGTGAAGCGCGCAACACCCTCGGTCACCACCGCAGCCGAATTTGCAACGGGGTTAAGTTCAGCGGCCCATAGGGCGACAGATACAAAAAGAAATGTAATAAAATTAAATATGCGTTTCATCAGTTTTTGATTATGAATTTCTGAACATTGGTTTCTGACTTGGCAACATAGACGCCATCCGACAGATTTATTGCGTCGCCTTTCGAAATGGCAGCCACCTGTACTCCGGCCAAATCATAAATCACGGCATCGGCCAGGCATACTACTGCCCCACCCTCTTGTTTTATGATTTTGTCGGCAGCGGCTTCGATAATATTCGCCACAGACGACGTCTCGGCATAACGGTGAGTGTATTGGCCTCGCAGGACAGCCGTGAAATGAACTGTCTTGCCATCGAAAGCCTTTGGCATGCGCCATGTGTTTGCCCATGTGTTTGCCGGAACGACACGCATCATATTGTAGTATTCGGCCGTGCCGTCAGGTTCTTTATCGGCACCCAGGGTATAGCCCCAATTCACCTGTTCGCCATCGATGGTCATCATCAGGCGGTAGCGGTTTTCGTCGCCCCAAGGCATTTTGAGATTTACATTCCAGTCGCCGCTCCATGAGCCCTCTCCGGCATACGACAAATCGGCCATGCTCTTTTTGGTGAAGCAGTTAAGCACGCAGAACGAAGTCACCTCTTTCACCGAAGCCTCTTTGGTGAGGAAATCGAGCGAAACACAGTATACGCCATCTTTCGAGACTTGGTACACCGAGCCGAGTTCTTCGAGTTTGCCGTCTTTTATGAAGAACGATTTACCTGTTTCATCTTTAATTTGCAGACTGCCGCCGGCTTTGAGTTCGACAAAACCTTCGAAAGCGCTTATCGATACCTTGGAGCAGACCACCGGGCTTGTTTCGGCGACAGCCTTGCCTGAAAGCACCACTTGTTCGGGAATGGTGCTGCCTTCAAATTTTATGCGTTCGCGTATTATAGGCAAAAGAATATCTTCCATTATCCGATAGCCTTCGGCGTTGGGGTGCACGCCGTCGCCGCTCAGGGCATAGTTGAGGTCGCGGTCGCCGTAGACCATAGCCGAATAGTAGTCGACATAGGGCATGTCGTTTGCCTCGCCATACGCTTTAATGCGCGCGTTGAGGCTTTCAATCTTGTCCTCGTGGTTCGTTATGCCGGGGTTCCATTGAAAACTTGTCACCGGTAGCACCGATGCAAGGAACACCTGTATACCGTTGGCCTTGGCTATTTCGGCCATCGACATTATGTTGCCCATGGTGCGCTCTTCGTCGTACCACGGGTAGAGGTTCTGGGCCACGTCGTTAGTGCCGCCGGCAATAACCACTCCGGCCGGTTCGAGGCGCACCACGTCTTCGCGGAAACGCATGAGCATTTCGTAGGAAGTCTGACCCGAAATACCTCGGCCTATGAAGTCGTTGAGAGCGAAGAACTCAGGACGTGTTGTAGGCCAAAAATCCGTGATGGAGTTGCCCATGAACACTACACGCGACCCCGTACTGGGCAAGCCCATTACACGCTTGTTGTCGTTTTCGTATCTGCCGAAATTGGCAATGTCGTTGGCGGCCATGGCATTTAGAGCTAATAGAGCGAATGCGAGTGCAGCTACCGATTTTAAGATTTTCATAAGTATTACGATTTATGATTATTTTTCAGTTAGGGTTGAAGCCCCATAGATATGGGCCGCAAAGCCGCCGCCCGGAGCAAGATGCACTTTCAATGTATTCGAAGGAGCGACATCTGTCGTTTCGCTTCGGTAATCGTTGCCGTTGCGGTGGGCATTGACACCGTCGGTGAAAAGCTTCATTTTCGCGCTGTTTTTAATATTAAGAGGGCTGAGGTCGACAGTCAGGTCGCGCGGCGTCCAGTTGGTGATGCCGCCTATATACCAATCGTCACCCTTGCGACGTGCGGTCACGATATATTCACCCAATTTGCCGTCGAGCACTTTTGTCTCATCCCATACGGTGGGGACGGAAGCGATGAAATCGGTACACTCCTGTTCCCGACGGTAGTTTGAGGGCGAATCGCAAAGCATGTTGAGCGGAGAGTATAAAATCATATACAAAGCCAGCTGATGCGAACGTGTGCCCGGCGCCATGGGCTGGCTGTTGACAGGCCGGAAGTTATGCCGTGCGGCATTGACCATTGCCCCCTGTGTATAGTCGACCGGGCCGGCCACCTGGCGCAGGAAAGGAAGTTCGGTGTCGTATTGGATGATATCGAAACGGTCGAGGTCGCGTTCGAAAGCGCGGTAACCCGCCCAAAGGATTATGCCGACGTCCTTCTTCCCGGCATACGAGATTATTTCTTTAAGGTCGATTTCGGGATTTAATACAAAGAGGTCTTCGCCCTTGCCTGCCGCCCATCCGTCGTCGAGAATAACATACTCGATGCCGTTGTCAGCCGCGAAATCGATATAATGTTTATAGGTCGGAGTGTTGTGTCCGGCCTCAAAATCCACACCTATGATATTGTAGTCGTTCCACCAGTCCCATGCGACCTTGCCGGGCTTAATCCACGAGATGTCGGCAATGCGCGACGGCTCGGCAAGGAGTTCGCTCAGATTGCTTGCCGCGATGTCCTTGTCTGCGCCCATGATAAGGATACGCCAAGGGAAACTGCGCGGCCCGTTGACTTTCGCGATATAAGGGGCGGTTTCGGTAACAACCGACTGAATGTTGTTGTATCCGCCGTCGACAGTTTTTGTCGGGTATGGGGCATGCTTGCCCTTGAGCGAGCTTGTGCCGTCGGGGTTATAGAGATAAAGACCGGGATAGTCGTTCAAATCGGTTTCGGTGATTGCCACAGTTACGCCGTCGGCATTGACCGAAAGAGGCAGGAATGCAAGGCGTCGCGGATTGAGCCGCGACAGCTTTTCGACGGTATAGCGGTTTTCAAACGAGTTGAAGAACTGCGACTGCATGTCGTCGTCGGAGCCTGTGCGCACATAGGGCACTGTAGCCGTATAGTCGGCCGGGAAATTGAAGTCGGCCTGCTCCGCGACAATTTCAAAAGGCTTGGTCTGTGTGCTCGCAAAGCGGTAGGCAAGACCGTCGTCATAGGCACGGAACTCGACGCTCCATCCACCCTTCATGCGCAAGGTTAGGCCGTTGTAGCTGTCTATGATATGCGACGATTGCCCGAACGGACTCTCGACAATGCTTTCGTTCGATTTGCGCACAGCTTTAGAAACCTTGGCTTTCTCGCCCCATACCGTTCCGTCGAACAAAGTTATCGAGATTGGCGACTTTGAAAGCACTTCTTTGCCGTCGTAAGATACGGAGTATTTCATTTCATCACCGCAATCGATATTTGCGGTGATTTTGCCGGAGGGAGATTGTAGGCGGTATTCTTTTGCCGAAACGCTGTTGACGCACGGCAACAACAATACCGCGAGTGCATAAAGGTGGACTATTCTCATGTATGTATTATGATTGGTTTATTGAGATTTACTTCAAAATCAATGTATTGCCGTCATCTTCTATTTCAAAGATTTTTGCACGTTCGGCGCCGAGCGGACTGTTGGGCTGGTGCAAAACAAGGCGAAGCTCTCCGCAGAGAGTCCTGAAAAGCATACCGTGACCGCCGTTTTTCACAAACAGCGGTTTCTCCTGCTGACGCCAAGGCCCTTTCACGCTCCCCGTAACCGATTCGGCAATTCCGATGGCATAATCGCCCTTGCTGAAGCTCGACCATATCATCAGCAGTTTGCCGGTCTTCGTACGGTAAAGGAAACAGCCGTCAGTAATGTAGCCTTTTGGCGAGCCCGGCGAAGATTCTATCCCGGTCGACCAATCGGGCGCCGAGCCGTAGAACAGCGTCTGAGGCTCTGCCGCCGGTGCAGAGAGGTCGGGCTTCAGCTCTACGGCTTCCATTGTGCCGTCTTCGGTCTGCACCCATTCATGGCAGAATACCATATATGGAGTGCCGTCTTCCACCCACAGCGTGCCGTCGAGCGCCATCCAGTCCATCGGTGTGCTTACGAATTTGCTGAACGGCACGAAAGGCCCTTTGGGGCTGTCGGCATGGAAAATCTGCGTGCCGCGCCATGTGTAGTCGGCCCATCCTTCTTTCCGCTTTTTCCATTCGATGTCGCTGTTGATGGTAGCGAACAGATAGTAGCGGCCATTGTATTCATGCACCTCGGGCGCCCATACGGTGCCGGTAAGGCCGTTGCTTTCGGGAATACGCATCACGAGCTCCGGGCCGGTCCAATTGCTCAGGTCTTTGCTCGTGAACACTTCCACACCACCGATTACGCGTCCGTCGGCAGCGATAGAATCTGAGGTGCGATACATGTAGTACTGCGCTGCCCTGTTATCTGTAAGGATGAAAGGGTCTCTTATTCTGAGTGTTTCCAGCGAAGTCGTGGCAGCATCCACCGCAGTGACTGCTACGAAAATAAGTGCGGCTGTTGATAGTTTCTTCATTGAAAAGGAAAAAGCCTGAAGAAGAGCCTGTCGCGGCCTCTTCTTCAGGCATGGACAACTATTTGTTATTTAAGCACTTTCACTGCGGTGTCGGCAGTCTTGACCACATATACACCTTTGGGAAGACAGGGAACGGTCAGCGTTCCGGCAGCAGAATAAGCCACTTTGCGGCCTGCGATGTCGTAAACGGCAACAGCGCTTCCGGCATTCTCGACTACGAGGTCACCACCCACGAACGAGGCTTTCAGAGTGCTTTCGGCTTCGACACCTTCGATGCCGGCGCTCGCTTCGGCGAATTCGATTGTGTCATCGCCAAGGTTCAATGTAACCTTGATTTTCTTTTCGGGCGTGCAGTCTTCGTCGGCGAAGCCCCAGAATGTATCATTAGGACCGCCGGTGCCCCAAACTCTCTGAACGTTGAGTTTGTCGCCGATTTTCACAAATTTTGCGACACCGTTGTCGGTTGTTTCAGGAACATAGAACCATGTTTCCCAATAGTTGCTGGGGAAAGAGATGAATTTGAAGTGTTTGCCTTCGGCGCCGGGTTTCACGACGCCTTCCCATACGAAGACATCTTCAGTGCCTTCTTCGGGATAGATATTATAGGGATAAGGAACAGACTGGCACTCCCATTGGCCGGTGGCGGCACCAAGAGGGATTGCCATTGGCGGCATCTCATCGACCCATTGTGCCGTCACCATGACAGAAGCCCCGTCATCGCCGAAATACACTTTCACTTCGTATGTACCGTTTTCAGGAACCCAGAAACGGTTTTCATTGCCTACGCCACTGACGATTGTAGCATTATGGGCTTCAACCAGATGCCAGCCGCTGACTTCAGGAACATAGCGCACGCCCGTATCCCAGCTTCTTGCATCGATGAACTGGATGTTCTGCTTGTAGAGGGTGCCGCGATAGCTGAACACGCCTTCGCCTTCGTTTGTCATTTCCTGGGCGATGTCGATATGCCACAGACTGGGCGATGCTTCGCCGACCATGTAGAGGTGTTCGGGGATTGCGGCTGTTGCAGAGGCCGCTCCGAGCAGCATTGCCGCTCCGGCAAGCATGCTGTTGAGTAAATGTTGCTTCATAACATTTAAGGTTAATGAAATTAATAATTGGTTTACATATCTCCGGCATGCCGATGATACACCGACATGCCCGTCAAGATTATTTTTTCAAGAGTTTTACTGTTTTATATGAGCTTTTTGCAATGTATATTCCGGCAGGAAGTCCGTCGACGGCGAGGCATCCGTCGGTCGATTGCCCGAGGCAGCGGCCACAAGTGTCATAGACCTCAACCAAGCCGCCTTTGGCACACACATAGAGCGTATTGCCGATAAAATATGCGTAGAACCCGTTATCATCAGCCAATGGGGCGTCGAGAGCCGCGCTGTCTCTCGGGGCAAAGGTCACCGTTTTGGCGGCTTTGTTCACCGTCACTCGGTAGAAACCACAGTCGAGAGGCGCAATGCCCCAAAAATAATCGAGGCCGCCACCGTAATCCTCGCGGTATTTATGCGTTTCGCCCGGTTTAACCATCTTTACCTTATTATTGTAATCGACGGTTTCAGGCACGTAGAAAGTAGCTTCCCACCACGAAGCAGGATATGCGGCGAACTTGAAGTGGCAACGGTCGTTGTTCGGACGCACGACACCGGTCCACTCGATGATGTCTGGATTTTCAGACGTGCCGTAGACGATATGGCCGCTCGCACTATCCCACGAGCCGGTAGCGGCACCCAAAACAGTCATCATAGGCGGAAGTTCGCCCGTACGTTTTGCCGTAAGCGAAGCGAAACTACCCGTCGATGAAATTTTCATTGTCACCTCGTAGGTGCCCGGTTCGTTCACCCACCAATGCTTTACGAACTCATGCGGGTCGCCGTTGAACACCTCGACACTTCCCGGGTCTACGAGCCATGTGCCGTTGTCGCCTTTGGGGATATAATTCACCGAGTTCCAGTCGCGAGCCGACAAAAACCTTACTTCGCCACGGAACAAAGGGCCACGGTAGACAAAGCCCCCTTTCTCGGCCGTCATCTCGCAGGCATTTGCCGCGTTCCAGAAAGCCGGCGTTGCCTGCCCTATCATATAAAGTCTGTCGGGCTTCGACACCGCTTCGGGCAGCAGCTTCACCACCTTGCAGCCATGAGCCGGCACAGTGGCGCTGAAAGTACCGTAGACCGAAGGCTCATAGATATGCGCCCACATGTCGCGCACGCGGCATGCGCCCTGAATTCCGAACTGCGCCAGGTCGGCACTCATCGTCCGCGCGTCTTCTTCACGGTTGAACATTGCAAGCACCACATCGCCGTTGCTCATCGTGCCCCACCATATGCAGCTGCCTTCACTGTTGACGACATCTGACAGAGGTTTGCCCACGAAACCGTCTTTGTTTAGCGCCAGAAGCTCCTCGTTGGTGTAGAACTTGTCGAAATCGCCGATAGTCTCGGGGGTGTCGGCTATGGCCACGGGGCCGCCGGCTATCAGCTGCAATGAAACCTGGGCGCGGCGCTCGTCGTCGCTCGAACACTTGTTGAGGCGCAGGAAGTCACCGTCGAGTATTATCTTGCCACGGCCGCCGATATGGCTCCAATGCGTGAAGCCGTCCATCTGATTGTCGGCATAGGGCCAACGGTCGTAAATCTTGCCGCGGTTGAACGACGAGAAATGATGCCAGCCACCGATATTGGCGTCCTGGACGATACGGGTCATATTGCAGTACTTGCGTTCAAGCTCGGCGTCGTTATACAGCTCGGGCATAACTATCGAAGTGAAGATGCCGTATTTCTCTGCCGATTCGCAGATATAGGCCAGGCCACGCTCGTAGCGCTCGCGGCCGTAGCCGCAGGTCACGGGATAGTCGCGGCCGGGGTCGCCGTCCTCATACCAGCACATGAAGTCCATGCGCACGAAGTCGACACCCATGTCGTGGTAGTGCTTGAACCACCCGTCGATATACTCGCGGGCACCGGGATGGTCGGTCACGAGCCATGTAAAGTCAGGCCGGTCGGTAACGTCAGGGAACAACACCTTGTCCTGCGGATTGCGCGTGAGCGAACGCAGCGTATAGTTCGTGCCCGGCACCTTGCTGTCGAGATTGCCTTTAATCCACAAAGGGTTGTCGTATACCCCGACTTTAAGGCCTTTTGCCCTTGCACGCCTTACAAGCTCTTTGAGAGGCATAGACCCGTAATGCGACATATAGACGCTGCCGTCGCGTGCTGTCTGCGGCAGAAAGCCGTCGGTACAGAGCATGTCGTAGCCGTAGGGCTTGAACTTGGTTGCCATCATGTCGATGACTGCGTCCCACTGGTCAGAGCTCAGGTCCATTTCGTGATAAGGCACTCCGGCGATTTCCCATTCGCGGGCATACTCGTATATAGTCCAATAGAGCGGCGCCTTATACTTGTGTATGTCGCCCGGAACGGGCAGGGCGGCTTTCGCAGCAAGTGGCTGTGTGGCAGAGCCTCCGCCCCGGCATAGAAGAGCCGGGGCGAGAAGGGTGCATAAAAGTCCCCAAAGAAGCTTGTTTCCCATATTTCTTTTTGCGGAAATTTTTTAAAGACTATTTCGCAACCTTGACGGCAGCGGCGGCAGTCTTGACTACATAGACGCCTTTGGGAAGACCGGGAACTGTGAGCGAAGCGGCTTCGGAGTAAGCGAGCCTGCGGCCTGCGATGTCGTAGACTGCAATCGGCGAATCGGCACCTTCAACCACGATGGCGCCACCGATAATGCTTACTTTCAGTTCGCTTGCGGCGATGTCAGATACGCCGGTCTGCTGATTATCAGCCTCTGCGAATTCGATGGTATTGTCACCGAGGTTCAATGTTGCCTTTACTTTCTTTTCGGGAGTGCAGTCTTCATCGGCAAAGCCCCAAAATGTGTCAATAGGCGCACCTTCCGGATTGCCCCAAATTTTTTGTACTTTGAGCTTGTCGCCGATTTTAACGAATTTAGCAGTTCCGTTGTCGGTTGATTCGGGTACATAGTGGTTTGTTTCCCAATAGTTGCTGGGATGCGAAATAAACTTGAGGTGCTTGCCTTCAGCACCGGGTTTTACGACACCTTCCCATACGAAGACATCTTCAGTGCCCTCTTTAGGATAAATGTTATATGTCGGAGGAACGGCATCGGTATTCCATTGGCCTGTTGCTGCACCGAGCGGAATAGCCATCGCAGGCATATCGCCGACACGCTCGGCCTGCACGCTGATGCCACCGTCGGCAGTGAGGGTTACTTTTACGTCGTATGTGCCGTTTTCGCTAATCCACCAATTGTTATTGGAATAGTTGGGGTTGAGTTTATTTTCAATCGAGCGGAACACGTAGATATTCTCAGAAACGGCATTGGTAAGCCACTGGCCGTCGTATTGTGGAACATAGCGTGTGCAGGTAGCCCAGTCTCTGGTATCGACGAAACGGAACTGACCTTTATAAAGAGTGCCGTGATAGCTGAATGTGCCATTGCCTTCTGCTGTCATTTCGTGGGCGTTGGTGACATTCCACAGCGTCGGAGAGCCCAAGCCAACCATATAGAGATGTTCGGGAACGGGCACTTCAATCGTGGAGAATTCTACGGTCTTCTCGTCAAGATTCAATGTCACACGGTACATTTTGTCGGCGGTGCAATCTTCCGCCCGGAAGCCCCAGAAATCGTCGAGAGGGCCGTTGCCGTTCCAGGTTGTCTGAAACTTGAGTTTGTCACCGGCTTTTACCAGTTTCACGTTGCCGTTGAAATCCACTTCTTCGGGAACATAGAAAATGCAGCCTTGGTCCCATGCTTTCGGATATGAGATAAATTTGATATGGGCGCAATTGTCGATTGGCGTCAGAGAGCCCTCCCACACAAAAATGTTCGCTTCGCCTTCGAGACGTTTGAGATAGTCGGTAGGCGCCGGCCATGCACAATCCCAATGCCCGGTTGCCGCGCCCAAAGCAATTGCCTGCGGAGCCATGTCGCCGAGACGTTCGGCGCTTATCATTACGGAGTTGCCGTCGTCACCGAAAAATACTTTTACTTTCCACGTACCGTAATCGGGCACCCACCATTTGTTTTCGGCATTCACTTGCTGGACAATCGTAGCTGTCCCGGCGTCAGTAATGTGCCAACCGCCAACTTCAGGGACATAGCGTACGGCAGTATCCCAGTTTTTGACATTCATGAATTGCAATTCTCCATTATAGAGATTGCCGGTATAGCTGAAGACGCCTTCGCCTTCGTTCTCCATTTCCTGAGCCGGTTCGAGATTCCACAGACTCGGCGATGCCGTGCCTACCATGTAGAGATGTTCTGGCATGGCAGCCGAAATAGAGGCAGCGCCCAACAGCATAGCGGCACCGGCGGCCACACTTCTTAGTAAATGTTTTTTCATGACATTTAAGATTATATTTATGATTTTAGATTGGAGCTGAAGCCGCCTGACAGCGGCTTCGCCCCATTAGTTCTGTTATTTTGTCAATTTTACCACTTTACAGCCGTGGCGCGGAACCGAAGCCTCGAAGCTGCCCGAAACGGAGCCTTCGTCGACATGACGCCAAAGGTCACGCACCTTGAACTCGCCTTCGAGACCCATGTCGGAGAGGTTTACCGACATCTTCCGTCCCGATTCTTCGCGGTTGAACATTGCAAGCACCACGTCGCCGTTGCTCATCGTGCCCCACCATATGCAGCTGCCTTCGCTGTTGACGACATCTGACAGAGGTTTGCCCACGAAACCGTCTTTGTTTAGCGCCAGAAGCTCCTCGTTGGTGTAGAACTTGTCGAAATCGCCGATAGTCTCGGGGGTGTCGGCTATGGCCACGGGGCCGCCGGCTATCAGCTGCAATGAAACCTGGGCGCGGCGCTCGTCGTCGCTCGAACACTTGTTGAGGCGCAGGAAGTCACCGTCGAGTATTATCTTGCCACGGCCGCCGATATGGCTCCAATGCGTGAAGCCGTCCATCTGATTGTCGGCATAGGGCCAACGGTCGTAAATCTTGCCGCGGTTGAACGACGAGAAATGATGCCAGCCACCGATATTGGCGTCCTGGACGATACGGGTCATATTGCAGTACTTGCGTTCAAGCTCGGCGTCGTTATACAGCTCGGGCATAACTATCGAAGTGAAGATGCCGTATTTCTCTGCCGATTCGCAGATATAGGCCAGGCCACGCTCGTAGCGCTCGCGGCCGTAGCCGCAGGTCACGGGATAGTCGCGGCCGGGGTCGCCGTCCTCATACCAGCACATGAAGTCCATGCGCACGAAGTCGACACCCATGTCGTGGTAGTGCTTGAACCAGCCGTCGATATACTCGCGTGCGCCGGGATGGTCTGTCACGAGCCATGTAAAGTCAGGACGGTCGGTTACGTCCGGAAACAACACCTTGTCCTGCGGATTGCGCGTAAGCGAACGCAGCGTATAGTTCGTGCCCGGCACCTTGCTGTTAAGGTTGCCTTTAATCCACAAGGGGTTGTCATACACCCCGACTTTAAGGCCTTTTGCCTTTGCACGCTTCACAAGTTCTTTGAGAGGCATAGAACCGTAGTGCGACATGTATATGCCGTTACGGGCAAGCTGAGGCAGGAAGCCGTCGGTGCAGAGCATATCATAGCCGTAGGGCTTGAACTTGGTAGCCATCATGTCGATGACCGCATCCCACTGGTCGGAGCTTAAATCCATCTGGTCGTAAGGCACACCGGCAAGTTCCCACTCACGGGCATACTCATATATAGTCCAATAGAGAGGTGCCTTGTATTTATGTATGTCGCCGGGTACGGGCAATTCCGGCAATTCGGGTATCGGTGGTTCGGGTTCCGGGGTAACGTTTCCGCCTCCGCCGCCCTTATCATCTTTGCACGATGTAGCCAAAGCTGCAGACGAGCAGAAAATTGCCGCAGCGACAAATTTGCTTATACTTGAATATTTTATCATTGTTTCGTTTTCTTTGTTTTGTCGGATAGGGTTCCCCCTCGCCCCGGCTTGGAAGTGCCGGGGTCCGGGAAACCGCATAGGAAACCTAAAACTATCCTATTTTATATGTATGGAGAGGGGGGCAGAATATCAGTAACCGAGGAATGTGGTGCTGAAGGTCCAGTTGCGCAGGTCGAACACCAGACGGTAATGGCCTGCATCTTTCACTACCCATTTAAGGTCTTCTCCGGCAGAGTAAAGCTGAAACGGGTCATTATCGATATCGGCTTTACTGATTGGCGAACCTGCCGTCATCGGATGTATGCACGGGCCGTCGAAATTGCCCGGGGCGAGGTAAGCTTTCATCTCACCTTTGGCAAGAATACCGTCGTATATGAACACGAGTGGGTCTTCGTCGCTCATGTCCAGAAGGAACGGTTTGTTGATGTCCCATACCGCCGGAGTGGCGTCGCCCACGATATAAAGCGTGGAAGTTTTAATTGGAATATTGCCTTCGATGACTATTACCTCTTTTTCGTCTTCGCAGCTTGTGGCGAGAATCCCCATAAGCATGATTGCGACGAGCACTGTAAATTTATATATCTTCATTGCGGTGTCTTTTAAACGGTTTGTGCATCAATTGTAACCCGGATTTTGTTTGAGAGCGGCATTTGTGGTGATTTGCACGCGCGGCACAGGCCATATTTTGGCGTGGTCGTCGGCGTCGGGCTGTTTGTCCCACCATTTGCCCTTGGTGAACTTGTCGAAACGGATAAGGTCGATGCGGCGGCGTCCTTCGGCAAGGAATTCACGGCCCCATTCGTCGAGCATCTCGTCCATGTCGAGGGTAACGTTTCCTTCGGGCTTATAGAGCACATGCTTGAGCACTGCGGCAGGGTAATAGCGACGGCGCACGCTGTTGAGAAGCCTGCCGGCGCCTTCGGCATCGCCACGGCGCAGTTTGCACTCGGCGAGCGTATAGATAATTTCGGGCAGGCGTATTTCGGCGAAATCGCTTTCACCGGCGCCAGGGTCGTTGTTGCTATACATGGGATATTTGACGGTGTACCAACCCGAGTTGTAGTCGCCGGTGGTCATGTCGCTTTCGGGCGAGTCGAGCCACTGGTTTTCTTTCTTGTAATGGAACTGGCCCACGGCGTCGCGTATGCAAAGGTCGTAAGGCATTTCGGGCGCTTTGAGTTTGCGTTTTATGCCATTCTGCGTATATTCGAGGTATCCGAAGAGGAACATGCCCTCACGCTTGCCTCCGCCGAGGTTCTTGTATTTGGCAAGACGCACGTCGCCGGGATATTTACGGAACTTCTGCACGGTCATGCCAAGCTCGAAATCGTAGAGCTTGCCGGTGGGGTCATAGCTCGGCGAGCACACGAATTCGCCGTTATGGCCGCCGTGCTTCACCTTGGCGTCGTCAAAGAACTGCTCAGAATAGCTCGGCACACCCCAATTGTACAATTGATGATAATGCCAGCTTGTATAGTTGCACGAGCCCGAGAAGAAGTATACAAGCTCGTCGCAGGTGTGGTTGTCCGAATCGAAGGGAGCATCCCAGCGGTCGGCAACCTTGTAGGCTCCGTAGACGCCGTCGACGATATCCTGGGCCACTTTTTCGCAATCGGCGAGACGGTCGACACCGATATATTCTTTTGCGTTCAGGTAGAGGCGCACCAACAATGCCGCCGCACCTGCCTGGGTCCACAGATTGGCATATTGCGAACCGCTGCCAAGACTTTCTTTTTTATACAGAAGCGGAATCGATTCTTTCAGTTCGTTTTCTATGAAATTGAAGACGCGCTCGGGCTCAACCTGCGACATGGTGTTCTGCGACTGGTCGTCGTAGCTGACACTGAAAGGTATGTTGCGGAAGCCGTCGAGAAGACGTAGATAGTACCAGCAGCGCAGCACACGGTTCTGTGTCTTGAGCGAATTCCATTCGTCCTCTCCGAAACCGAATTTTTCAGGATTAAGTTCGCTGAAACGGTCCATGGCGAAGTTGGCCTGCCCGATACCGGCGAAGCATGCGTCCCATTCGTCGTGCACATGGCGTGCGATATCAGGCGTCCATGTGTGATAATGGAACTGACGCCATACGCCGCCGTCGTCCCAGCTACCGTCTCGGCGAGGTATGATGAGCTGGTCGCCCGAGAGTTCGTTCATTCTGAAACGCGGCACAATGGTCCAGTAGCCGTGTTCAAACGAACGGAAAGCCATCGACACGACATCTTCGCGAGTATTGAAATAGTTGTTTGAACTTACCTGGCTGTAGACGGTCTCATCCAAGTCGGTGCAAGCCGACAAAGAGAGTGAGGCCAAAGCCAGACCGCCTATATATTTAAATGCTTTCATTGTAAATTGATTCTGGTTTTTACATGTTTAGAAATCAAGCTGCAGGCCGACTATGAACTGACGGGTGGTGGGATAGTAGCCGCGGCCGCCGTGGGCGCCGGGAGTAAGACCGTTCACCTGGAAATTAGACGGGTCCATGCCGCTGTATTTGGTGATGGTGAATACGTTGCGCACTGTTCCGTAGATACGGAGCGAGTCCATGAACCGGGCCTTGGGCGTAGGCAATGTGTAGCCAAGCGTAACCTGGTCGAGCTTGAAATAATCGCCGCGCTCCAAGAAGAAGTCAGAGACTATCGGGTTCTGCGTCGACGATATCAGCACATTCTTATTATAGGCTTTGCGGAGCATGTTGCCCGAGAAGTTACGTGTGCCGTAGTAGAAGTCGTGGATATTGAAGATGTCAAAGCCGAACGCGCCGCGGAAGAAGAGCGAAAGGTCGAAATTCTTATAGCGGAATGTATGGTTGGTCGAAAGGGTGAACTTGGGCAGACCGTTGCCCACATATTGGCGGTCGGCCTCGGTGCCCTGTATGCCCTTGATGATGTCGCCGTCCTTGTCGTAGATAAGCCATTCGCCGTCGGTGCTTATACCGGCATACTTGAACATGTGGAAGCCGCCGATTGAACGGCCTTTCTCAATGCGCTGTATGGGGATGTTGGGATAAGGGTTCTCGGTATAGGCCACGTCGTAGTAATCGTTGCCGACGAACTCAGAGTTGCTGAAATCGACGAACTTGTTCGACTGCGTCGTTCCGATGAAATTCATCGTGTAGGTGAAGTCGCGCGTCTGCACTGCATTGAAGGTGATGTCGAACTCAAAGCCTTGGTTCTCCATAGTGCCCACGTTCACATAGGTGTGAGTGAACAGATACGGAGGCATGGGCACACGGTAGTTGCCGAGCAAATCCTGCTGACGGCGGTGGAAGTAGTTGAACGAGCCGTAGAGCCTGTTGTTGAAAAGCGAGAAATCAAGACCGACGTTCCAGTTCTTGCCCTGTTCCCAGTGCAGGTCGGAGTTGACGTTCTTGCCAGGCCCCCACACTTTAACCCATTGGCCGTTATAGTAGCTGTAACCGAACGGGCCCATGGTGTCGAGCGACAGATAGTTGCCGAATTCCTGGTTGCCGGTGACACCGAAGTCGGCACGGATTTTCAGTTCGTTCAGCCACGATGCGGTGCCTTCCATGAATTTTTCTTTGGATATGCGCCATCCGGCCGAAACTGCCGGGAAATTGCCCCATTTGTGGTTTTTGCCGAATTTCGACGAACCTTCGCGGCGCATCGACGCCGTGAACAGGTAACGGCCGTCGTAGTCGTAGCTGATACGGCCGAAGAATGCTATCAGCTTGCTGTCTTCCTTATAGCTGCTCATTCCGATTTCACCTTCTTCTTTCATTCCGTCGCCCGAGCCGATGTTGTCGGCTCCAAGACCGTCGTTTGCAAAATCGTAGTTCTCGCAGCTGAAGCCTGAGTTCTGCCAATATTGGTATGAATAGCCCACCATCGCGCGGATATTGTGGTTCTTCACGCTAATGCTGTAGTTGCCGAGCCACTCAAGACTGAGGTTGCGTGCATTGTTGGCCGTACGCGAACCATAGCCTTTCTTGCTGAAGCGGATGTGCTTGTTCATGGTCGACGGCTCGGAGAAGTTGGTGTCGTTGTTGTACTGGTGGTCGGCGAATGTGACCTGTGTGCTGAGGGTCTGGTTGTACTTGGCATCCGGCATAAAGAGCGGAAGGATGTTCAGTTTGAGAGTACCGTCCCAGTCGAGGATTTTCTCATGGCTTTTGTTCTTCACCAAGGCCATAGTCTCAAGCGGATTTTCGAAACCGTTGTGGTCGGTAAAGTCGTAGTAGCGCCCCGGCACATCAGGGTTCCATATCGGCGAAGTGGGGTTGGCCTCTATGGCACGGCGGAAAACGTCGTTGTCGGCAAGAGTACGGTACACCACGCGCGGTGCAACGTTAAGGTTCACAGAGAGAAGTCCACCCTTTGTTGTATGGTTGACGGTAGCGCGTGCGCCATACTCTTCGCGGTTGCCCACTTTCTCGATGCCGTCGGCGTTACGGTAATCGGCTGTCACACGATAGTTGGAGTTGGCTCCGCCTCCGCTGACCGTAAGGGTGTGCTGCTGCTTGAAGCCTGTGTGCTGCACAAGGTCGAAGAGGTCTTCGCTCGCGCCCAAATCGACAGCGGCGTCGCCCGAGGGGATACGAAGCGTGCGGTAGTCTTCGGCATTCATCATGTCGAGGTCGCGGTTGGCCTTGTCCCACGAGAGTGTTGCCGTATATGTGGTATGGGTTTTGCCGTCCTGCGCACCTTTCTTGGTGGTTACGACAATCACGCCGTTTGAGCCGCGCGTACCGTAGATGGCCGATGCGGCACCGTCTTTAAGCACATCGAACGATGCAATATCGTTGGGATTGATGTTGGTGAGGCTTGCACCGGGAACGCCGTCGAGCACAATCAGCGGGCCAAGGCCTGCTTCGCGCGACGACACGCCGCGTATCTGAAGGCTTGCGGCCGAGTTGGGGTCGGCGGCAGCGGTGTTTACAACCGAAAGACCGGGCACTTTGCCTTGTATGAGCATCGACACGTCGGTAGTGGCTATCGACTGGAAATCTTTGGCACTGACGTGCGAAACGGCCGAAGTCAGCTCCTTCTTGTCGATTGTGCCGTAGCCGATTACAATCACTTCGTTGAGCTGGCTCACATTTTCCGAAAGAACCATGTCGACTTTGCCGGCCGAAGTTATCTTTTTGTCTGCCGTGAGATATCCCACATATGAAAACTTCAATTGTGTTCCGGCCGGAACTTCGACTGCATACTTGCCGTCGATATCGGTGGTCACACCTATGGTGCCCTTGCCGCCGACAACCGAAACGCCTATCAGAGGCTCGCCGTTCTTATCGGTGACCGTGCCGTAAACTTTCAGTTTTGCGTTTTTTGATGCCTGTGCGGTAGCCTTGCCGTTGGCATCTTTTTTGTTGAGGGCAATCTGTTTGTTGTTTATTGTATAGCTTATGCCATATTTGGGAAGAAGCTTGTCGAGCACAGCCGTCACCGCTTCGTTTTTGACTTTGATGCTGACCGGAACATTTACGTCGATTACTTCTTTGCTGTAAAAGAAACCATAGTCGGTCTGTTTTTCGATTGTCCTCAGGACACTTCCCAAGGCAACATTTTTCACATCAAGCGTCACCTTGTTGTCTGACGCCTGCGCCGAAGCTCCGATGCACAGCATCAGCAGTATCAGAACCGGTCTGAACGCGCTGCGCCATAGCTCACGGCATGGTTTGGGTGTTTTTGTATTCATAAATATAAAAATGATTGGTATTTCACTATGCTATAGTTTAAGGTATTTTAATGCTGTTTTGCGCATATTTACTTAAATGACGTTTAACCTCAAAAAAACCACATAGGCACTCTGAAAAATTTTTCACCGAAGAAACTTTTTCGCAAAAGCCTTGGAAGCGAGTGTTTTATTTTTTAATTTCGCCGGAAATTTCATCACATGGCTAACGAAGAATTGAAAAACGACGCATTGCTGGTGGCTGCCCTGAAATATGACAGCCACGAGGCTTTCGTTAAAATTTTTCGCCAATACTATGCCAATCTCGTCCTGTTCACGGCACGTTTTATACCCGATAAAAGCGTATGCGAAGACATCGTACAGGAGGCTTTCATCAAAATCTGGTCCAATCGAAAAAATCTCGAGATAAAAACGTCGATACGCTCATATCTGACCACTTCGGTGCAAAACCTCGCACTCGACGAACTACGCCACCGCAAAGTAAAAAGCAATTACCGAGAGATGAACCGCGAGGCTATCCTGTCGCTGTCGCCTGAAGAACATATGTTTTTTACCGAGCTCTCCGACGCCCTCGACAACGCCCTTGAAAAACTTTCGCCGGAACTGCGCGAGACACTGATGCTCAGCCGTAGCGAAAAACTTAAATATCACGAAATCGCCCAACGGCTAAATGTGTCTGTCCGCACGGTCGAAGTACGCATAAGCAAAGCCCTTAAATACCTCAGGTCGGTTCTCGGCGAATATACATATATATTGTTCTTCCTCCTACCCCCCTATTATAATACCTTAATGCTAAATGACTTACAATACTAACGATAAAACCGGCATAGATATAGTCATAGCACGTTATCTGACAGATAATGCCACACACGACGAAATCGATACGCTCCTCCGATGGATTCAGCAATCAGAGGAGAACAGAAAATATTTTTTCGAGCAACAGGACATATGGGAAAACCTGCATCCTTCTTTCCGACTCAAAGACATTGACACCGAGAGTGCAGAACGGAGAATATTGTTCAGAACCGGAATAGCATCGCGCGGCTCGGTCGTGCTGAGAAAAATCCTTATGCTATGGTCGAGGTTCGCCGCTGTGGCACTGCTGCCCTTGCTTGCCATACTGCTATATTTTACCCTCAGACCCGGAGAGAGTTCTCCCCGATATGACGATGTGACATTATATACCGCCTATGGATGCACAAGCATGGCTACCCTGCCCGACAGCACGGTCGTATGGCTCAACGCCAACAGCACACTGCGCTATTCACCAAATATGGACGGAGACAGCCGCAACGTAGACCTTCGAGGAGAAGCGTATTTCGACGTGCAGGCCGACGCCGCCCATCCTTTCAACGTACACACACCTTATATTACAGTCACTGCCACCGGCACCGAATTCAACGTCAACGCATACGACTCCGACGCTTCTGTGACACTGGCCGAAGGCAAGGTGAACGTAGAGGCCGACGGAAAAGAACAACTGCTGCTGCCGGGCGAACATTTGTCGGTGCGCGACGGCCGCACTTCCATATCAAACAACATCGACCTGGACAAATACTGCGCGTGGCGCGACGGCATACTGATTTTCGACGATGACCCGTTGACCGACATATGCCGCCGTCTGCAGCAAATCTACGACGTCGAGTTCGACATAGCTCCCGAATTGAACGGTCAGACATTCCATATGATACTCAAAGGCGAAAACATCAGCGAAATCATTCATCTATTCGAGCTATCGGCTCCTGTCAAGTGCATCGCCGAAGACAAAAGTACGGAACGGACAAAATCGCATCAGAAAATCCACATCATCCCCTCCTGACAATACCGGAGATAAAAAGAAGCGCCCTTGTAAACCAAGATTTACAAGGGCGCTTAATTAATCATAGCGGAAAGGCAGGGATTCGAACCCTGGGTACCCGCAAGGGTACAACGGTTTTCGAGACCGCCCCGATCGACCACTCCGGCACCTTTCCAATCGGGTCTGCATAAGCTTCTGCGCTTTTGCGAGTGCAAAGTTACGAATGTTTTTTTAATATGCAAAGTTTTTATGCACGTTTTTTCGGCAGATTTTTTATGTGTTGGCGCAGATGTGCTCTTTTGTCAGTCAGAAACAACAATTGCTGTGGCATACTCGTTTTAGTATTAGTTATATACTGAAAACTCACGTTTTGACAATGAAACCGAATATCTGCGCGGCACTTGTCCTGCTTATAGTATCTCTGACGATGTCTGCCGGCGAAAAATGGCAGCCGACATTGGGCGCCCGTCTGGGCATGGAGCTCTCAATACCTTCGGGCGCGCACAATTTCTACAAGACCGGCGCCGGAGTGAATGCCGGTGTCATATGCAAGATGCCGCTGTCTCGTAATTTCTACTTCGAGCCGGGGCTGTCGTTCGTCTACACGGCCATGACGGCCAAAGACCTCGTCAGCTTCGACAATGAATATTTCTACGAAGGCGCAGCAAACGTCTACACCCTCAGTGTGCCGCTAAACTTCGGATATAGTTTCGATGTCAACGGCAACGTGTCACTCGACGTGTTCACCGGGCCGCGCCTCAACATAAACCTCTCGGCCCGTCAGGACCTTGACCCCAACTTTGCCGCACCCGAGCCTGTGCCCGACCGCACCATCAACCTGTTCGACCACGGCTGGAAACGCGTCGACGCCTCATGGGGCTTCGGTCTCAGTGCAACCTTCGCCGAACATTATTATATAGGTATCACCGCCGGAGTGGCATTCACCCCGCTTGCCGACTACGGCGACCGCGACAAAAAAATACGCGTACACCGCAACACCGTGGCCTTAAGCCTCGGATACAATTTCTAACACGACTGTACATCGACATTATGCAGGCATATCAAGAACTTATTCCATATATCAGCCAATCGTTGCGCGACAATTGGGAACGGCTCGCCCTGACTGACTTCAACGGACAATCGTTCCAATACCGCGATGTGGCACGCAAGATAGCGAAACTGCATCTGCTGTTCGAACATGCAGGCCTCAAACCGGGCGACAAGGTGGCTTTGTGCGGAAAAAACAGCGCGCAATGGGCCATTGCGGCACTCGCCTCCCTGACCTACGGAACGGTGGCGGTGCCAATTCTGCACGACTTCAAGCCCGACAACATCCATCACCTTGTCTGCCATAGCGAGGCCAAACTTTTCTTCGTAGACGCATCTACCTGGGAGAACCTCGACCACGACCACATGCCGGCACTCGAAGGCGCAATACTCATCAACGACTACTCCCTGCTTTTTTCACGCAACAAACGCCTGGCAGCCGCTCGTGAAAACCTCAACCGCATATTCGGCGAACGTTATCCCGAACGCTTCACGCCCGACAACGTGGACTATCCTGCCGAAAAAGCCGACAGCCTCGCTCTAATCAACTATACTTCGGGCTCTACGGGTTTCTCGAAAGGAGTGATGCTAAGCTACGGAAGCCTGTGGTCGAACGTCCAGTTCTCGATAGACGGCCTCGATTTCCTCGTTCCGGGCGACGGCATGGTGTGCATGCTTCCGCTGGCGCACATGTTCGGCTTCACGGTAGAACTGCTCCACACCTTCGTAAAAGGATGCCACATACACTTCCTCACACGCACCCCCTCGCCCAAAGTCATCATGGACGCGTTTGCTCAGGTGCATCCCAAGCTTATCGTTACGGTTCCGCTGATAATTGAAAAGATTGTAAAGACAAAGGTGTTTCCGCTGCTCGACAAACCGCTTATGAGACTGCTTCTGCACGTTCCGTTCGTCGACGACCGCCTGCTTGCAAAAATCAAATCGAAGCTCAACGAGGTGTTCGGTGGCGAAATGCGCGAGATGATTATCGGAGGCGCCGGGCTGAACAAAGATGTCGAAACATTCCTGCGGCGCATAAACTTTCCCTATACCGTCGGATACGGCATGACCGAATGCGGCCCACTGATAAGCTACGCGCAATGGGACAGCCAACGCCAATCGTCATGCGGACAGCCCGTCGACCGCATGGAGCTGCGCGTCAGCTCGCCCGACCCCGAGAACATTCCCGGCACGCTGTGGGTAAGAGGCCGCAATGTGATGCAAGGCTATTATAAAAATCCGCAGGCGACAAAAGAAGCTTTCGATGCCGACGGATGGATGAACACCGGCGACATCGTCACGATCGACTCCGACGGATATATCTACATACGCGGCCGCGACAAAAGCATGATACTCGGGCCTTCGGGACAGAACATCTACCCCGAAGAAATCGAACAGCAGCTCAACGCCATGCCGTTTGTCGCCGAGTCTCTAATCGTCGACGACCACGGGCACCTGGTGGCGCTGATACACCCCGACATGGAGAATTGCGCCAAAGAAGGACTTTCGACCGACCAAATCGCAGACCTGATGCGCCGTAACATCGACGAACTGAACGGTGCGCTGCCGCCATACTCGCATATCTCCGACTTCAAAATCTTTCAGGAAGAGTTCGAAAAAACGCCCAAACGCTCAATCAAGCGATACCTCTATCAGCACTGACAGCGAAACACAGCCGGACAGCCGTGCTTCCCGGCACCAAATTTGCACTTCGGCTTGCACACTCCGCCAAAAATCGGTAATTTTGCGCCGATTTTTTACAGGCGATGAAAATAGAGTTTATACACCATAGCGACGCCCGGCGGCTCATCCTGATATTCGCCGGATGGGCCATGGATGCCGCACCGTTCCGCGAAATAAGCCGTTCGGGCTACGACATCGCAGTCGCCTGGGACTACCGTTCGCTCGATGCCGACTGGTCGTTTGCACGCCGGTATGATGAAATCTGCATAGTGGCATGGTCCTTGGGCGTATTCGTATCGGCGATAAGCACGTCAGAAATCGAAGAGAAAGTCACGCGGCGTATCGCCGTAAACGGCACTCTATACCCCGTCGACGATTTGAAAGGAATTTCTACCGCAGTATTCAACGGTACGCTCGACGGTTTAAACGAGCGCACGCTCTACAAATTCTACCGCCGCATGTCAACCTCGCGAAAAAGCTTCGAAGCCTTCGCGTCGAATATGCCGAAACGGGATATCGATGAACTGAAAGACGAACTGTCGGTATTTCTCACACTACAGAGCACTTCGCACAGCGAAGCGTCGCGATGGGATGCCGCAATCATCGGTCGTCACGATGCAATATTTCCTGCCGAAGCCCAGCTCAGGGCTTGGGCCGGTGTGCCCGTAGAAACGACAGATGACGGGCATCTGCCGGACTTCGACCGCATAATAGACCGATACATAATCGACAAGCAGCGCGTGGGCGAGCGCTTCGGGCGGCGGCGCGACAGCTACGACCGTGCCGCCGAAGTGCAGAGCCGCATCGTCGACCGTCTGTGCTCTATGCTCGAAAAACACAAAGTGCCGCAACATTTAGCCATAGACGAAGCGCAATGCCTCGAAATAGGCTGCGGCTCGGGCATGCTGAGCCGTCGTCTTGCCGCATCGATGCCCCAAGGTGCGCATCTGCAGCTGTGGGACATTTCGGGGGCATCGCCCATTGAAAGTCCGGGCATATCATTCTGCCGATGCGACGCAGAACTCGCAATAATGCACAGCCAGGCATCGTCGTTCGACCTCATAGCCACGGCTTCGACGGTGCAATGGTTCAATTCGCTGACCCGTTTCCTGCAAGAATGCGCGCGCACGCTCAAACCCGGCGCGTGGCTTGCAATAGCCACTTTCGCCGACGGAAACTTGCGACAGGTCGCCGAAGCAACAGGGCGTTCGCTCCCACTGCTGTCTCTACGGCAATGGCTCGGCATAATGCCCGACACGCTCGAAGCCGTCGACACCGACGAGTACGAAGACACCCTCGCATTCGGCTCGGCAATCGATGTGTTCCGCCACCTCAGAGCCACGGGCGTAAATTCTCTCGGAAGCGACAACGACAGTTCTCTGAGGCAAACCATCTCGGCATTCAGGCCAGACCCTGACGGCGTTTTCAGAGCCACCTACCGCCCATTGTTAATGCTAATGCGAAGAAAATGAAACAGACAGACGATAGAGCCGAAGCAATCTTCATAAGCGGCATCGACACCGACGCCGGCAAGACATACGCCACCGCTTTCTATGCCAGGCGGCTTATGGAGCAAGGGCTGTCGGTAATAACGCAGAAATTCATACAGACGGGATGCACCGGTTCGTCGGAAGACATCGAGGCACACCGGCGTCTGCTCGGCACACAGCAATTACCCGAAGATGCCGAAGGCCTGACCGCCCCGATAATATTCACATACCCTGCCTCGGCACAACTGGCGGCACGTATCGACGGAAAAGAGATAAACCTCGAACTCGTCAGCCGCGCAACCGACCGACTGCTGAAACGCTACGACCGCGTACTGATTGAAGGCGCCGGAGGCCTGTTCGTACCCATCACCGACACATATTTCGCCATCGACTATGTGGCCGAACGGAAACTGTCCTTGGTGCTCACAACCAACGGCAGGCTCGGCTCGATAAACCACACCATATTGTCGCTCGAAGCCATAAAAGCACGCGGCATAACCCTAAAAGCCGTAATTTACAACCAATTTTTCGACAGCGACGCCACAATCGCCGCCGACACCGCATCTTTCATAGCACGCTATCTGAAGGCGCACTTCCCCGAAGCCGAATACATAACAATGCCCACGATAGTTAATTATGTATAAACTCGAATACGATTGGTCTGAAATGCTTAATTTTGTATGGTGAAAACTCAAAACTACATAATCAGCATCGGCAAGGAACAGTTGGCCGCACTTCCTGTGATGAACTACCCTGCAGCCATCACCGTAGTCGAATCGGCAGCCGTGGCACACGCCGCTCTCCGTGCCTTGGCAAAAGAGAAAGCCGTGGGCTTCGACACCGAGACGCGCCCGTCGTTCCACAAAGGCCGCACCCACAAGGTGGCGCTGATGCAGCTGGCGACCGAAGACCGCTGTTTTCTGTTCCGACTCAACAAAATCGGCATATGCGCCGAGCTGAAAGCCTTCATCGAGAACCCGGAGATACTCAAAATAGGGTTGTCGATACACGACGATTTCACCGCCCTGCATCGCTCCGACGACATCGCACCTGACGGATTCGTCGATTTGCAGACCATGGTGAAGAAATACGGAATCAGCGATTCGTCGCTACAGAAAATATACGCCATACTTTTCGGCGAACGCATCTCCAAAAGCCAAAGGCTGTCGAACTGGGAAGCCGACACGCTCTCTGAAGCCCAGCAGGCATATGCAGCCCTCGACGCATGGGCTTGCCTGCGAATTTACCGATACCTTAATTCCGGCAGCTTCGACTGCGAGCACTCGCAATACAGGCATCTGCCCGAAGAGCCCCCTGCTACCGAAAAACACTCAACAGAACCATGAAAATAAAACGCTCGACACTCGTCCCTTCGATACTCGCCGTATATCTCGCGGTGATGGCATGGATTGGGTACCCCGAATACGCCGCCGGCCACACTTCGGCACTATACTATTTCGGCATTATCGGCATCACGATTGTTATACTCATATTGCTGCATTTCAGCATCAAACGGCGAGAGCGTCTGCGCAAAGAGCGCCTCGACGACATGGAACGCAGCAACAATCTCTGATTTCAAAAACAAAACAGCAATAAAATATGGCACATAAAGCACTTCTCATCATCCTCGACGGATGGGGCATCGGCAAAAAAGACCATGCCAACGCCATTTACAGCACACCCACTCCTTATTGGGACTATCTCGTAAAGACATACCCCCACTCCGAACTCCAGGCCAGCGGCGAATTCGTAGGCCTTCCCGACGGACAGATGGGCAACTCCGAGGTCGGTCACCTCAACATCGGCGCGGGCCGCATCGTATATCAGGACCTCGTGAAAATCAACAAGGCCATAGCTTCGGGCGAAATACTCAACAACCCCGAAATCAAACAGGCCTTCAGCTACTGCGCCACAACAGGCAAAGCCATGCACTTCATGGGTCTGACTTCGACAGGCGGCGTACACTCATCGCTCGAGCACCTCTTCGCCCTCTGCGACATCGCCAAACACTACGGCCTGACCAAAGTATATCTGCACTGCTTCATGGACGGCCGCGACACCGACCCGCGCAGCGGCATCACATATATTAAAGAGGTAGAAGAACACTGCGCCAAGTCGGCCGGCACTATCGCCTCGATAGTAGGACGCTTCTACGCCATGGACCGCGACCACCGCTGGAACCGCGTCAAAGAAGCCTACGACCTCCTTGTCGACGGAAAAGGCAAACAGGCATCCGACATGGTAGAGGCCATGCAGCAGAGCTACGACGAAGACGTCACCGACGAGTTCATCAAGCCCATCAACAACTCCACCGTCGACGGCACCATCAAGCCCGACGACTGCGTGATTTTCTTCAACTACCGCAACG
>CAJTXL010000026.1 GCA_910583525.1 uncultured Muribaculaceae bacterium
ACTCCTCTTTCAAGAATGAAAATCTTGCGTCCTAGCCGATAGACGAATGGGCCATTGATAAAGCCTCGGTGTGTTGAGGCTCGGCGTTGCCTTAGGCGGCAAGCTTTGCTATCTGCTTGGCCAGTTTGCTCTTGAGGTTGGCTGCCTTGTTCTTGGAGATGGTCTTTTTGGCGGCCAGACGGTCGAGCATGGCGCTCACTTCGCGGTAACGGGCTTCGGCGGCTGCCTTGTCGGTCATCTTGCGAAGGTTGCGGACTGCATTACGGGCTGTTTTGGCATAGTAGCGATTGCGCAGGCGGCGTGTGGCTGTCTGGCGGATGCGCTTTTTAGAAGAATCGTGGTTTGCCATTGTATGCGATAATTCGTTATTTTCTATTGTTATTTTGTAGCCCATAGGAGAATCGAACTCCTCTTTCAAGAATGAAAATCTTGCGTCCTAGCCGATAGACGAATGGGCCTTGGCGTGTTTTGCGAGTGCAAATTTACGCATTATTTCTGTCGTGGCAAAACTTTTTCGCCGCCGAACCGACTATTTAAGTTTTTTTTACAAATCAGTCGAACGCGCCGCTCATTGCCTCGTCGACGGTCTCGGTCTCTTCGGCCGGCGCGAACTCGCTTTCGCACAGGTTGATGCCTGCCGGAAACTCGAATTTGGCATCCTGTGAGTAGGGTAGTGTCGGGTCGGCATATACCTTCGATATAAATTTGCCGTAGATGGGGAGTGCCATCGACGCGCCCTGTCCATGGGCCATGCTGTTGAAGTGTATGTAGCGTTCTTCGCCGCCTACCCATGTGCCGGATACCAGGTCGGGCGTGAAGCTCATGAACCAGCCGTCGGCATTGTCGTTTGTCGTGCCTGTCTTGCCGCCCGTCTGTGCAGTCAGGTTGTAGGGCGGCCGGCGCAGGCGGTTGCCGGTACCGCTGTCGACAACGTTGAGCAGTATCGACAGTATGCGCCAATAGCCTTTCTGCGTAATCACCTCGGTCTGCGAGGGCGCGAAGTCCGATATTATATTGCCGTTGGCGTCGGCTATCGCCGTCACATACACGGGGTCGGAGCGCATGCCCTTGTTGGCGAAGGCGCTGTAGGCCGTCACCATCTCCTTGACCGACACTTCCGACGGACCGAGGCACAGCGACTTCACCGCCGGAAGGCGGTTGGTGATGCCGTAGGAGTGCATCCGCTTCACAAGCTCTCCGGGGCTGAGACGGTCCATGATGCGTGCTGAAATCCAGTTGTTGGAGTTGGTCAGCGCCCATCTCAGGTCTACCATCTCGCCGACGCGGCTACTGCCGGTGTTGCGAGGTTGCCACACGCGTCCGTTTTCGTCATAGAGGGTGGGCTGCTCGTTGAGCATGGTGGTGCAGGGAGTGAAATCGTCGGTCTCAAAAGCGTAGGTATATAGGAACGGCTTTATCGTCGAGCCGACTTGCCTGCGTCCTGTCGATACCATGTCGTATTGGAAGAAGCGGAAATCGGGGCCGCCCACATATGCCTTCACGAAACCCGTCGCCGGGTCCATCGACATGAAGCCCGTCCTCAGAAAACTCTTGGTGTAAAGCAGCGAGTCGCGCGGCGTCATGGTGGTGTCCACAGGACCGTCGTAGCTGAATACGGTCATGTCGACCGGTGTGTCGAATTCGCGTTGCAGTTCGGCGTCGCTCAGGCCGCGAAGACGGGCTATGCGGCCGCGTTCGCTCTGGCGCATGGCGTTGGCGATTAGCTTTGCGCGCATGGCGTCGGAGAGCTCGCCCCGGTTCGAGGTGTAGGGCGCTGCCGACGAGCCTTTCTTTTCTTTGAAGAAGCTCTGTTGCAGGCTTTTGAGGTGCTCATGCACCGCCTCCTCGGCATAGGTCTGCATGCGTGAGTCTATGGTGGTGTATATCTTGAGGCCGTCGTTGTAGATGTCGTATTTTGTGCCGTCGGGCTTCCGCGTCTTCTCTATCCAGCCGAAAAGAGGGTTCGTGGCCCATGCTATCGAATCGTCGGTGTAGCGCTGGCCGTCCCACGACGGGTAATTGCTTCGCACGGGCTTTTTTGCCGTCAGCATG
The DNA here is from genome assembly GCA_910583525.1 of uncultured Muribaculaceae bacterium. GTDB lineage: Bacteria > Bacteroidota > Bacteroidia > Bacteroidales > Muribaculaceae > CAG-873. The sequence goes on from CAJTXL010000026.1 coordinate 2,053, forward strand.
CGCCGCAGCTCTTCGCGGAAATATGGCGCGAGGCCGTCCTTATGGTCTACGCGCTGAAAGCTAAGCTCAAGCGGACGCTCTTTCAGGCTTTCAAGCTCAGCGCGTGTCAGCATGTCGGCCTTGTACATCTGTTCAAGCACCACGTTTCGGCGCAGCCGCGTCCGTTCGGGATGCCTTATCGGGTTGAAGTACGACGGATTCTTCACCATTCCTATCAGAGTGGCCGCCTCAAGGGTGTCGAGTTCGGCGGCGCTCTTGTCGAAATATACCTTTGCCGCGCTCTTTATGCCCACGGCATTGTAGAGGAAGTCGAATTGGTTCAGGTACATCTTTAGTATCTCCTCTTTCGAGTAGAAACGTTCGAGCTTGATGGCAATCATCCATTCTATTGGCTTCTGCACCGCACGCGCAAGAATCCCGTGCGACGGCGGCGTGTAAAGCTGCTTGGCGAGCTGCTGCGTTATGGTAGAGCCGCCCCCGGCGTTTTTGTTCTGCAAAAGCACCGTCTTTATCATGGCACGCGCAATAGCCTTCACGTCGATGCCCGAATGGTCGTTGAAACGCGCATCCTCGGTCGCTATCAGCGCATCCACCACCGACGGCGAAATCTCGTCGAAGTCGGCATACACACGGTTGCCCGTGTTGCGGAAATAGCGGCCCATCTCCTTGCCGTCCGACGTATAAATCACCGACGCGAACTTGTCCTGAGGGTTCTTCAGCTCCTCAATCGGCGGCATATAGCCTATCACGCCGTTGTAGACCAATATGAAAAATCCGGCAGCAAGCACTACGAAGGCCCCGAAACCGAGCCATAGCGCTTTTATCGCCGTGTTCACCCAAGGCTTCCTCGCCTTGGCGCCTGTATCTGCTTTGCCTTTCTTTGCCATTGCTAAAGGGTGTTTCAAAAGAAAACACTTTTTTGTAGTGCAAAGATAGCAATTAATCCTTTAATTCAACAAATTTCGCTTGTCACACTCGTTTTCAAATACGCTCAGTTTGTGAACCTCTCAAAATGGGGTCGAATTCGACCCCATTAAAATTGGGATTGTTGAGGCTTTCCCATAGTCCGAGATATTCCAAAGTATTTTTCACTCTCAGCCAATTTTTTACAACATCTTTAGGTTCGGCAGGATTTTTTTGTCTGGCGATGTCAGTTATACAGATATAATCAATGCCATTTTTAAGCATTGTTCTGATGGGTGTGTCTTTAACGAAAATCTTTGCCATTGCTGTGGTATGTTGTGGAGAGTCTGTGCAAAATTACACTTTTTTTGTCGTAGCGGCAAATTTGGCAGAGATACGCGCAAGGTCTGATTGGTCTGACCCGTCCGACATGTCGGAGTTTTCGGCGATGAGCGAACCGCTTTTTATCCTAAAGTGTTTATATGTTGTTATTTCATCACATAAAATCATAGAATTTCCGTGATGCCCCATTGTTAACCCCATCATAAAAATGTCGGTTATGAAAAAAATAATCCTCTTCATCATATCTTTCGTCGTTATAGTCTCCGTGCATGCCCAACGGGTCGAGATGTTGCCCTTTGGCGACTTCAACTCGTGGGTAACACGCAACATCAAAGAATCGGCAGTCATCGGCGGTGCGCGCAAGCAGTGCTATGCCATCGGCCCGACGGTAACCATTAACGGCGACAGACCCTATACCAACAGCGGTGGCTCGCCATGGGCGTCGTCGAACGTCATGGCAAAAGTATGCGGCATCACAAAAGTAAGCAATGCCGTTTTTCCCGACGACCGTTCGGCCGGAAACCGTTGCGCCAAACTCACAACCGTTATGGAAAACTGTAAAGCATTGGGAATAATCGATATCGACGTGCTCGTTTCAGGCTCCATATTCCTCGGAAAGATGCTCGAACCCGTCAAATCGACTTCCAACCCTTATTCGAAGATGGATATGGGCATACCTTTTTCCAAGCGCCCCAAAGCGCTGCGCTACGATTATAAGCTCTCAATCCCAGAAGGCGACAAAATATATTCGAGTGGTTTCGGCAAAAAACACACCGTCGCCGGGCGCGATAAAGCCGAAGTGTTTATCCTGTTGCAGCGCCGGTGGGAAGATGCCGACGGCAACATCTTTGCAAAACGTGTCGGCACCGGCCGCGAGCTTTTGGGGCGCTCAACAAACTCGTGGGTCAACAACCACCGTTTGACTGTACGATACGGCGACATCTCTTCGCGCCCCGACTACAATCCGCGTATGGGACTTATATCACCCGAAAACAGCTACTACGCGCGAAACTCGCGCGGAAAGATGGTGCCTGTCAAAGAAGTAGGTTGGGATGATGCCGGCGCAACGCCCACGCACATCATGGTGATGTTCTCCTCAGGCAGCGGAGAACCTTATATTGGCACTCCAGGCACCACTTTTTGGGTTGACAACGTAGGATTGGTCTATTAGCCGACCATCTTGAACACCGACAAAAAAACGACGTGACGCATCTTGATAAATGCGCCACGTCGGGGCAAATCTTTTTCTGAAAGACCGGATTATTTTTTATTCTCGTCGAGGCGTGCGTTCAGCCCTGCGATGATTTCGGCGGTGATGTCGAGTGCCGGATTGAAATATACGCCGGCTTCGCGAAGCAGAATGGCGTCATAGCCGTGCACGGCGTTGTAGTCACGCACGAAATTGTTGATGGAGTCGGACAGGCGGGCACGTATCTGAAGGTCGTTAGCCGCAAGACGCTGCTGCTGTGAGTTGAGGTAGCGTTCGGCCTCCTCGCCTTTCTTTTGGAACGACTGCACGTCGGCGTCCATCGACTGCTGCGACAGATACACGTTGTTCTGCTGCTTCTGGCCGATGTTGTTTGCCATCGACTGAAGCTCGCGCTGCTTCGACTCGTGCCACTGCTGCAGGCGGTTCACCTCGCGCTGCTGCTCTTCAAGCAGCTGCTGCGCAAGTTTGTAGGCGCTCATCACAGAGTCGGCGTCGATATATCGGATGTTGATTATGCTTGCGGCGGCAGGGGCGTCGGATTCCGTGGCGGCAGGGGCGGTGGCTGCGGTTTCGGTTTTGCCGGTGCATGCGGCCGTGGCGGCTACCAAGGCGACGCTGAGGAGAGTTTTTACTGTTAACGACAGTTTTTTCATTCGAGGATAATTCGGTTATGAAGCTGACTTTCGCCGCTTCAGGTTGCTAATTCCAAAAATTCCGCCGCAAAGATACGAATAAGTCGAGCGCAAAACAAAATTTATTTTAGTTTTGCCGAGCGAGAGTACCTAAGGCGAAGCCAACGATACATTTTTTTGCCATATCAGCCACGTTTTTCCACAAATGTTAATGCTTCTTCCGTTGGCGTGCCATAAGTTCGTTGGCGTGTCCCGAAGGAAATTTTCCGCCTTTCACAAACAGCACCTTGATGCCGAGCAGAAGAACACAGATAAGCACGATGGCAACTGACAGTAACAGTGTTTTCACGGTTCTTTGCGGTTTTTGCTGCGGCAAAGATAAGTGTTTTTGCGTCTATTTTTTTGTTGTCATCATTTTATTTTGTAATTTAGACGTCGAAAACCATTGTTTTTAACAATATTTTTCAGCGTTAAATTTTTATTAGTCTTTAAAACACTTCAATCTATATAGAATTATGACGATAAAAGACCTCAAACCGGCATTGGTGTTCTCGATTTTCGACCAAATCAACCAAGTGCCGCGACCTTCAAAGAAAGAAGAAAAAATCAGGCAGTTCCTGCTCGATTTCGCTGCCAAACACAATATAGAAGTAAAAACCGATGCAATCGGCAATGTCCTAATGCACAAACCGGCCACACCCGGCAAAGAAGCGGCACCTACTGTCGTGCTTCAGTCGCATATGGATATGGTCTGCGAGTCGAACGACAAGAACTTCGACTTCAACACACAGCCCATACGCACAATCGTCGACGGCGAATGGCTCCGTGCCGACGGAACAACTCTCGGAGCCGACAACGGCATCGGAATGGCCGCCTCGCTCGCTGTGATGGTCGATGACACCCTCGTCCACGGCCCCGTTGAAGCTCTCTTCACCGTTGATGAAGAAACAGGTCTCACAGGCGCAAACAACCTCGGCGACGGCATGCTCTCAGGCTCAATACTACTCAACCTCGACTCCGAAGACGACGCCGAAATATTCGTCGGATGCGCCGGCGGCGTAGACACCACATGCCTCTTTACATATAAGCGCTCTTTCGCCCCGACCGACTTCCACTACTTCAAGTTCGACATTTCGGGCGGTCTCGGCGGTCACTCCGGCGGCGACATTCACCTTGGCCGCGCAAACGCCAACAAGCTCCTCGCACGCTTCCTCTTCAATCTAAGCCTCGAGCATGAAATATCGCTCTGCGAAATCGATGGCGGAAATCTACGCAACGCAATACCCCGTGCCGCTCATGCCGTATTTGGCGTAGATACCGCACGCAAAGAACAGGTGCGCGTCGCTTTCAACAAATTCGTGGCCGACATAGAGCACGAATACGCAGGCCTCGAGACAGGCCTCAAGCTCGAACTTGAAAGCGTCGACCGTCCCGAATACGCCGTCGACTTCGACACCACAAAGCACCTTGTCGAAGCACTCTACTGCGCGCCTCACGGCGTAATCTCGATGAGCCGCGACCTCGAAGGCCTCGTAGAGACATCGACAAACCTCGCTTCCGTCAAGATGCAGCCCGATAACAAAATTCTCGTAACCACTTCGCAGCGCTCTTCGGTAGAATCGCGCAAATGGGACATCGCCCGTCAGGTCGAAGCTCTCTTCACCCTCGCCGGTGCCGAAGTGACACACGGCGACGGATACCCCGGATGGGCGCCGAACATGAACTCTCCCATCATGCACATCGCGTCTGAAGCCTATGAAGAACTCTATGGCATCAAACCTGCAATCAAGGCCATCCACGCAGGTCTCGAGTGCGGCCTCTTTCTTCAGAAATATCCGCATCTCGACATGGTGTCATTCGGGCCGACCCTTCGCGACGTGCACTCTCCGAGCGAGCGCATGCACATTCCGGCCGTAGAGCGTTTCTGGGGTCAGCTCACACGCACGCTTGAAAAAGTGGCCGATTTAAAAGCTTGACATTTAGCGTGAAAACGCTGAGATATACTATAGACGATGCGCGGCACTCTTTTAGGGTGTTGCGCATCATCTGTTGTGTATCGGCTGCTGTTGCTGCGCTTATGCCTGCAAGTTTCATAGCCTATGCCTACGCGCCGGGCGATACCGTTTTCGTCATGGAGCGTTTCGCCACAGGCACCGACTCGCTCGGCCGCTCGTTTATCGTCATTGAAGGCGATACGCTGCACACATCTTTCATTCCCGACCCATACGCGCACATCCACAAAGGCCCTCTGACGTCTGAAGACTTCGACGAAGTCGCCGCCGACCTCGGTGTCGAAAGCGCCGCAATCCGTGCTATCGTCGACATCGAGACAGGCAAGACCCGCAAAGGCTTCCACTCGCCGGGCAAACCCATAATCAATTTCGACCTGCCCGTATTCAGGCGTGCCGCTGCACGCAGGGGCATCGATCTGAGTCGCCATTACTCAAGTCCGGCCCTAAAAGGCGTGAACATAGCAAAATACGGTTCGCAGCAGGCCGCACAGCAGGCACGTTTCGACGCCGCCTTGGCAATCGACTCGGTCGCCGCCATAGAAAGCACATTTTGGGGCATGTTCCAGATTGGCGGCTTCAACTGGAAACTCTGTGGAATGCCTTCGCGCGAAGCTTTTGTAGAAGCAATGAGCCGTTCCGAGTACGACCAGCTCAGGCTCTTCGCAAACTACATCGCAAACACAGGGCTTGTAAAGCACCTCAGGACTAAAAACTGGGCTGCTTTCGCTCGCATCTACAACGGGCCGTCCTATGCCGCGAGGGCATATCACACTCGCATGGCCGCAGCTTACCGCAGGCATAGCAAAGAAAAAGCCGCAGCGAAAACATCTAAATAAATTCACTTCATTTGCCCGACTGACCGATTTGTGCTAAATTTGCACCCCCGAAAAACATGGCATATATAGAAATGACAAGCGAAAAGAAAACGAAAAACGGCATGATGCGTGCTTTGCTAAAATACATCGTACCGCTTATTATCAGCATCGGCCTGTGCTATCTGCTTTTCACCGGCATAGACTTCAAAGAGATGGTGGCCATTATCCGCGACCAATGCGACTTCCGGTGGATAGGCCTCGGTTTGGTAATCGCGGTGCTCTCGCACATCTTCCGTGCATATCGTTGGGGAATACAGCTGTCGGCCTTGAATGTGCACGCTCCGGCCTATGCGCTGATTTACAGCATATTCGGCACATATGCCGTGAACCTCGTCTTTCCGCGTCTTGGCGAAGTGTGGCGCACCGGATACATCGCACAGCGTCAGGACGCTCCCTTCGCCACAGTCTTCGGCTCTATGGTCGCCGACCGCCTCGCCGACACCGTCACGGTTCTTCTGCTCACTGCGGTAACATTCGTTCTCGCATCGGGCGAACTCATGAAATACCTATCCGAAAACGGCGAAAGCTACGCCAAAATCGCTCAAATCCTTGCATCTCCGTGGCTATGGCTCACCGTGGTCGCCGTCATTGCGCTATTGTGGGCGCTGATGACTCGCAAAAATTCCGGCAAGGCAGTCTCAAAGCTGCAGAACGCTGTCAAAGAGCTGTGGAACGGCTTTGCCGTTATAGTCAAGATGCCCGGCAAAGGCCGTTGGCTCTTGCTCACCCTGGGTGTATGGGGTTGCTACTTCATACAGATGTACGTCGTTTTCTATGCCTTCCCCTTCACCGCGTCGTTGCTGCATACGTATGGCGTACTCGTGGCGCTCGTCACCTTCGTTCTGTCGAGTATCGCGATGGGCGTACCCTCCAACGGCGGCATAGGACCTTGGCAGTGGTCGGTCATTTTTGCTCTCGGCATATACGGTGTCGGCAAAGCCGAAGCCGGAGCATTCGCCAATCTTGTGCTCGGATGCAACACCCTGTTGCTCATCGTTCTCGGCATAATAACATTTATTGGAATAGCGCTCGACCGAAAGCGCTACGTCTCACGTAATTAACAATATACATACACATATTTATTTCGATGTCTAAAGTTATCATCATTGGCGCCGGTGGAGTCGGCACAGTCGTAGCCCACAAATGCGCACAACACCCCGAAGTGTTCTCTGAAATCGTAATAGCATCGCGTACAAAATCTAAATGCGATGCCGTCGCAAAAGCAATCGGAGCAAAAAACATAAGCACCGACAGCGTAGACGCCGATAGCGTCGAACAGCTCGTGGCACTATTCAGGCGTCACAAACCCGAATTGGTAATCAACGTGGCCCTTCCCTATCAAGACCTTACCATAATGGACGCCTGCCTCGAATGCGGTGTAAACTACCTCGACACGGCCAACTACGAGCCTAAAGACGTCGCCCACTTCGAGTACTCCTGGCAATGGGCCTACCGCGAACGCTTCGAAAAAGCCGGTCTTACAGCCATTCTCGGTTGCGGCTTCGACCCCGGAGTGTCGGGCGTATTCACCGCATATGCCGCCAAGCACCATTTCAGCGAAATGGAAACCCTCGACATCGTCGACTGCAACGCCGGCGACCACGGAAAAGCTTTCGCCACAAACTTCAACCCCGAAATAAATATACGCGAAATTACGCAGAACGGCCGGTACTGGAGCGAAGGCAAATGGGTTGTTACAGAACCTCTTGAGTTCCACCGTTCCCTCACATACCCCAACATCGGGCCGCGCGAGTCCTATCTCCTATACCACGAAGAACTCGAATCGCTCGTGCAGAACTTCCCCACAATCAAGCGCGCACGCTTTTGGATGACATTCGGTCAGGAATACCTCACCCATCTCCGCGTAATACAGAACATCGGAATGGCACGCATCGACGAAGTCGACTATAACGGCACAAAAATCGTACCCCTGCAATTCCTAAAAGCCGTTCTCCCCAACCCTCAGGACCTCGGCGAAAACTACCACGGCGAAACATCCATCGGATGCCGCATCTCGGGCAAAGACAAAAACGGCAAGCCCCTCACATACTACATCTACAACAACTGCTCGCACGAAGCCGCATACCGCGAAACAGGCATGCAGGCCGTAAGCTACACCACAGGCGTGCCGGCAATGGTAGGCGCAATGATGTTCCTCACCGGGAAATGGAACAAAGCCGGAGTCCACAACGTCGAAGAATTCGACCCCGACCCATTCCTCGCAGAACTCGCCATAAACGGTCTCCCATGGCACGAAGTCCTCGGCGGCGACCTCGAAATGGACTGACCCTTAGCTTACAACGGACCAATCAAAATGTAGGGACGTGCCTTCGGCACGTAGATGCGTAAATCATCCTATGTGTCGAAGGCGCGTCCCTGCAATAATTCTTCTTTCAAGACTCATGAGGGTACAACAAGGATAATGAAAGCGCTACGCGTTTTCGTTGTAAAAACAATCGTGGCCCCAACGTGCTACGTTGTTTTCAATATATTCTGCAATGTTGTTGCTATCGTGCGTATTGTGTATAAGATGGTCGTGGTAGCGGTTTTGCCAAGCAAAATCAACATTGTGTCTTCGGGCAAATTTTGTGACGGAACCCTTAAAAGAGTTTATGTATCGGCTCAATGTAGGGACGTGCCTTTGGCACGTATCGTCGGGCCGGAAGCAAAAATTGGGAGAACGCAGATTGCGTAAGTCGTCGTTCTCTACCATCCGTGCCGAAGGCACATTCCTACGTTTGTTAACACATACGATTGCATGGATGTGGTTCGGCATTACAACAAAGAGCGGAATTTCTATTTCAGGGAATAATGCTGAGGCATTTGACAATTGTTCTGAGCAATACTCGCCAATTGAAGACAATTGCATTGTTCCGTATGTGATATGTCCGAAATAATGTTTTTTGTCTTTTGTACAAATGGTGATAAAGTATGAACCTTCCTCATAATTGAGGAAGGGGGCACGTGGGGTTTTGCGGTATTGGCCGTTTTCATTGATACGTGCCGAAGGCACGTCCCTACAATCATTTATGCGGTTTCCCATTTCCGTCCTCTACTGAGCATAAAGCGGCACGCAATTCATCATATAGCGCCGAACTTCGCCCCAAGGGTAATAGATGGCATTGTCGCCTTTTCGCAACTCTACAGGTTTCTCGTTTAAATCCACACGAAGGTAAAAACGGCCCGTTTTGCGCGACTTGAACAATATGAACTGCACATTCGATGCCATAGGCACTATCTCGAAATCGCGCCAATGGCCGCTTACCGTGTCGAAGTAATTAGTCAGGTAGTAGCAGCCCGGAAAGCGCAGAAGCGATACAAGAGGCATTATCGTCTCCGCATGTCCGAAACGTAGCACTGCGCACGTGCCGGCATCCTTGCCCGAAATGAAATTGTCGGTAGTCTCAATTATGTCGAGCACAAGAGCCGATGCGATGTCGGCAGGCACTGTCGATACGGTTGTCGCTGTCCGTTGAAGATACTGGCGAATATTGAAGCAGCTCCACAAAGCGTTAGCTTCGGCATTGTCGAAGTATACGTCCATTTGCTGCGGCAGCCCCATCGCCTCAAGGCCGGCAACGACAAAATACTCAGCCAAAGCCAGCTTGCGGGCATCGTCGTCCGACGCAAAGCTGTAGTTTTCGCCCAATACGCGCTTTATAGCCGTGGTCGGGCACGCTTTCGCCACATATTCGGCATAGGGCGGCTCCCACGTCTTTGCCTTGCGGAAGTCCAGATAATCCTTGTCGATGTCGAACGGACGCATCAGTGCCGAGTTTATGCGTCCCGTAGTCGTCGTGAAAGTCAGGCGGTTGTTCATTCGGTCAAGCTGATGGGTGAACGCATACATGCTCATCATTGCGCGCGGTGAATACGACGACAAAGCCTTCACCACCCCCTCGGTGCTGAAAACCTCCGTGTAGTTGTAGAACATCCGCGTCGCTATACCGGCCTGCTCGGCAACACCGAGCGAATCGAGCGCTCCCCAGCGGTTGTTGCTCAAAGCAATCACACGCTCGTTCAAGGTGCGTAGCCTGCGACCCAGGGCTGTAATAGTGCCCGTAGAGTCGGCATGCGACAGCGCGCGTTGAAGCGCAAGACAGTTCGACGCCGACGACGGATAGCGTGCCCCGTGCCGTCCCACATGGTTGATGAATACAGGCGTCAGGGAATCAGGATATTCCGCCTGGGCCGAAACCGTAGGGTAGGGCATAAGCGACCCCTCGCATTGTTCAAACGTATACGACGTCGACATAGGGTCGGCGCCCCATGCGGCAGTCGTGGCAGTCAACGCCAAAAAAGAAAATATTCGGTTCAAAATCTTCATAATCTCTTAACGAGCGCACAGCCGCTCTTGTTCGGCTGTGGCATATCAATGGCAAATGTACGACAATTTTGCAATGTAGGCAAAAAATCGCTAATTTTGCAAGTTGAGAAAAATGAATATGAAAACATCGGTAATACTGCGTTTTGTCATTTTGGGGCTGTTGTGGCTCGGTCTTGTGGGCTATATCCTTGCCCATACGAAGTTCACGCTCTATATTGCATTTGTCATTGTGGCCTCGGCAATAATCGTGTTTGTGCCGATGTATAAGAAATATGTTAAGAAATGAGTGCCGCAAATGCCACACCGCTGTTATCAGCAATAGATTGCCCTGCCGACCTGCGAAAACTGTCGGTAGAGCAGTTGCCTCAGCTTTGTGCTGAGATGAGGCAGTTCCTCATCGACTCCTTGGCCGTAAACCCGGGGCACTTCGCATCAAGCATGGGCGCCGTCGAGCTGACCGTCGCCTTGCACTACGTCTTCAACACCCCTTACGACCGCATCGTTTGGGACGTCGGCCATCAGGCCTACGGCCATAAGATACTCACCGGCCGGCGCGAGGCTTTCGCAGGCAACCGCAAACTCGGAGGCCTAAGCGGATTTCCGAACCCCGACGAGAGCATCTACGATACTTTCGCCGCCGGACACGCATCCAACTCAATCTCCGCTGCCTTGGGCATGGCGGTGGCATCAAGACTCAAAGGCGATTCGCCGCGCCGAAACGTGGTCGCTGTCATCGGTGACGCGTCGATAAGCGGCGGCCTTGCCTTCGAAGGCATAAATAACGCCGCCAACACCCCCAACAATCTCCTAATCGTCCTCAACGACAACGATATGTCTATCGACCGTAATGTCGGTGCCTTGAATTCATATCTTGCCCATCTCAACACATCCAAGCTATACAACGACATCCGTTATAAAGCTTTCAAGCTTCTCAAAAAGTTGCATCTCGTCACTGAGAGCCGCCGGGTTGCCCTCCTGAGGTTCAACAACAGCCTCAAATCGCTCCTCGCAAAGCAGCAGAACATATTCGAAGGCTTCAACATCAGATACTTCGGACCCTTCGACGGAAACGACGTCGCGACTGTCGTTCGCGTGCTCAACGACATCCGCGACATGGAAGGGCCGCGCATACTCCATCTGCGCACCGTCAAGGGCAAAGGCTACCACCCGGCCGAGGCCGACCCGGCATCATGGCATGCCCCCGGAAAATTCGACCCCGTAAGCGGAAAAAGGCTCGCCGATAGGCCGTCTGACGGCAAACCCCTAAAATTCCAGGATGTGTTCGGCAACACCCTTGTCGAACTCGCCGAAAAAAATCCGGCCATCGTAGGCATTACCGCCGCCATGCTTTCGGGCACATCCGTTTCAGCCATGCAGGCCGTGATGCCCGGGCGCGTATTCGACGTCGGAATATCCGAAGGCCATGCCGTCACATTCGCCGGAGGCCTCGCAAAAGACGGCATGAAGCCGTTCGTGGCAATATACTCGAGCTTCTTGCAGAGAGCCTACGACCATATAATCCACGATGTCGCGCTTCATCGCTTGCCCGTCACCTTCTGCATCGACCGAGCAGGCATAGTAGGCGAAGACGGAGCCACTCATCACGGCGTCTTCGACCTCGCATATCTCCGCACCGTCCCCGGCATGACAATTGCGGCCGCGCGCGACGAACACACTTTGCGCAATCTCTTGTATACGGCTCAGGACGGCGACCGTGGCCCCTTCGCAATCCGTTATCCGCGAGGCTCGGGCCGTCGTTTCGATTGGCGCAACGAAATGCACGCACTTCCCATAGGCAGAGGCGAGCGCCTTGCCGACGGCTCCGATGTCGCTCTCCTATCGCTCGGTCCCGTAGCCTACGACGTCGCCGAAGCCATAGCGCAGGCCGCACAAAAAGGCGTGAAGACCGCACATTACGACATGCTGTTCCTCAAACCCATCGACGAACAAATCCTCGAAGAGGTAGCCGCCAAAAATTGCCCCGTCATAACCGTCGAAGACGGCATAATCGCCGGCGGCCTCGGCGGCGCTGTTGCCGAGTGGTTCGCCGAAAAAGGTCTGCACCGTAAGCTGCTGCGCCTCGGTGTCCCCGACAAATTCGTCCCACAGGGCACTCCGGCCGAGCTGCACCATATGTGCGGTTTCGACAAAGACGCCATTTTCGACGCTATAATGTCAGTAACATCTAATAACTCTCAGGCATGAAAATAGTTATTGCAGGTGCCGGAGAAGTCGGCTCACATCTGGCTAAGCTGCTGTCCGACGAAGAACAGGACATAATGCTCATCGACGCTGATGCCGAGCGCCTCGCTCTGCTCGACGCCAACTACAACCTCATGACATTCGAGGGCAATCCGACCTCATTCACAACCTTGCGTGAGGCTGGCGCCGCCGGTTGCGACCTTTTCATCGCCGTCACACCCTACGAATCCAACAACATCGTAGCCTGCTCAATCGCAAAGAACCTCGGCGCACAGACAACTGTCGCCAGGATTGACTCATACGACTTTATGGACCCTGCAAACGCTGCGCATGTCAGACACATGGGCGTCGACAGGGTAATCTACCCCGAATATCTTGCCGCTCAGGAAATCATAACCGCCCTCAAACGCACTTGGGTGCGGAACTGGTTCGAACTGCACGACGGACGCCTCGTCCTCGCCGGTGTAAAACTACGCACAGGAGCGCCTCTTGCCGGAATGAAGCTACGCGATTTCGCATATACCAACCACCACTTCCACGTATCTGCCATCAAGCGCAACCACGAGACCATCATTCCTCGCGGCGACCACAGCCTCGAAGTAGGCGACATACTGTACTTCACCACCACGCGCGACCATATCGACGACCTGCTTGCGCTCACCGGCAAGACAGAGCATAAAATCCGTCGCGTCCTCATAATGGGCGGCTCCAAAATCGCCGTCAGGCTCGTAAACAGCGCACATGGCGAATTCAAGTTCAAAATCGTCGAGAGCGACATCGACATATGCCGAAAGCTGCCCCAGAAATGTCCCGACTGCGAAATAATCCACGGCGATGCACGCGACATCGACCTCCTCGAAGACGTCGGCATCTCTGAGATGGATGCTTTCGTGGCTCTCACCGCGAGCAGCGAGACAAACATTTTCTCCTGTCTCACAGCCAAAGAACTCGGCATTAAAAAGACCATAGCCGACGTCGAGAACATCCAGTTCATATCACAGGCCGAAAACCTAAACATCGGCACTGTAATCAACAAAAAACTACTCGCATCAAGCTCCATATTCCAGCTGCTGCTCGATGCCGACTCGTCAACCTCGAAATGCCTCGCACTCGCCGACGCCGAAGTGGCCGAAATCGAAGTGCGCGAAGGCTCAAAAATAACACGTGCCGCAGTGAAAGACCTGAAACTGCCTCGCGAGCTTACTCTCGCCGGACTCTTCCGCGACGGCCAAGGGCAGCTTATCTCCGGTGCAACCCAAATCAGACCCGGAGACCACGTACTCGTTTTCTGCCTCGCCGGGGCACTTCATAAAGTCGAAAGGCTCTTTACTTGACCATGGACTTTAAGAACATACACACTCGCCATCTGATAAACCTGCGCATGCTCATGCGCATAATGGGATGGCTCCTCATGGTAGAAGCTGTCTTCTTGCTCTTCCCGGCATTGACAAGCGCATGCTGGCACGAAGACGATTGGCTTCCTTTCGCATGCACCGCCGGTCTGACAGCCGCGACAGGGGCTCTCCTCACGTTTCGCTCCAAGCCTACATCGCCACACATGGGCAAGCGCGACGGATACTTGCTCACCGCAATGGTATGGGTGGTCTTTTCACTCTTCGGCCTTATCCCCTTCTTGTTCTGCGACGAAAGGCTCAGCTTCAGCGACGCTTTTTTTGAAACGATGTCAGGCTTCACTACCACCGGGGCGTCGGTCATCAACAATGTCGACGGCATGGGGCACGGCATACATCTGTGGCGTGCAATGATGCAATGGCTCGGAGGCATGGGCATCATCCTCTTCACCCTCGCGGTCATACCTATGCTCAACCACTCCGGCGGAATGCAGATGTTCAATGCCGAAGTGACAGGCATAACGCACGACAAAATCAGTCCGCGAATAAGCCAGACCGCAAAAAATCTTTGGCTGATTTATCTGCTACTCACATTCTTGCTCATAATGCTGCTGTGGGCCGGGCCGATGGACTTCTTCGACAGCGTATGCCACGCTTTCGGCGCAATCTCGACAGGCGGATACTCCTCGCACTCCATGGGAATATCGGCTTGGCACGACTCTGTCTACGTCAAATGCGTCCTGATAGTCTTCATGTTCCTCGGCGGCGTAAACTTCGGCCTTATTTTCAAGGCTTCAAGAGGCAACTTCAGCGCGCTGCGCCGCAACGACGTGTTCAAGACATATGTAATCATCATCTTTTCCATGCTCGCGCTTTTTGCCGCCTCAATCCTGTGGCGCGGACAAGCCGACGGATGGCAGAGCGTCACCATAGATCCCCTCTTCCAAATCGTATCTACCATAACATCTACTGGCTTTACCGTCAGCAACTTCGAGAACTGGGGCCCGTTCGTCCTGTCGCTTACATTCGTCATGATGTTCTTCGGCTCTTGTGCCGGGTCTACCTCGGGCGGCGCTAAAATCGACCGCATACTCTACCTCTTCAAAAACGCCGACAACGAACTCTACCGTTGCGTATACCCCCATTCAATCCTTGCCGTAAAAGTAAACGGACGCGTCGTAAACCCCGAACTCGTAAACAAGGTCATCGCCTTCCTGTGCATATATATGCTCCTCATTGTTGCCGGAGGGATGGCTCTCACTGCCCTTGGCGTGCCCTTGGTCGACGCTTTCTTCTCCGCATTCTCCTGCATATCCAACACAGGTCTCGGTGCAGGCATCACAGGCTACGGCAATTCCTACGACATCCTGCCCGATGCAGCGAAATGGGTGCTATCCTTCCTTATGCTCATCGGCCGTCTCGAAATATTCACCGTTTTGGTGTTGCTCACACCGGCTTTTTGGAGACGTTGACTATGGCAAGGCACAACGAATTGGGAAAATGGGGCGAACAGCTCGCCGTCGACCGCCTCGTCGATGACGGGTTCGCAATCCTGCACCAAAACTGGCGCATGGGGCATCTCGAAATCGACATAATAGCCCGTAAGGACGCTACCGTCGTGTTCGCCGAAGTCAAGACAAGAGCCGAAAAAGACCTCGACCCCCTCGAAGCCGTCGACAAGCGCAAAATCGCGCACATGGTGCGCGCTGCCGAAGCCTACCTCAAAGCAAAAGATTGGCCTTATCAGGTGCGTTTCGACCTCTTCGCAATCAACGGCACCCCCGACGATTATACCCTCGAACACATCCCCGACGCTTTCTATCCCCCTCTTCGTACTTACAGATGAAAAATTAAAACTACTATATATGAACGATTTAATCCTCAAACGTCTCTCCGCATTCCGCGCGCTCATGGCCGAAGCCGGAGTAAAAGCGGTCATCGTACCGCAGGCCGACCCGCACCAGGGCGAATATCTCGCACCGCATTGGCAGGTGCGCCGCTGGCTGTCAGGCTTCACCGGCTCTGCCGGCGACCTCGTCGTAACATCATCGAAAGCAGCCTTGTGGACTGATTCCCGGTATTTTCTCCAGGCCGCAGCACAGCTCGACGGCACAACTGTCGAACTTATGAAAGACGGTCTTGCCGACACCCCCTCAATCGCGCAATACCTCTGCCAAAACCTTCAGGCCGGCGACACCGTCGCACTCGACGGCATGCTCTTCAACGCCGCTTCGGTCGACGCCCTCAAAAAAGCCCTTGCCGAAAAAGACATTAGCCTTATCACAGATTTCGATGTCATCGACCGCATTTGGCTCGACCGTCCGGCATTGCCCGACGGTAAAATCTTCGTCCACGACATCCGTTACGCAGGCAAGGAAGCCCGTGAAAAAATCGCCGAAATACTCGCTGACGCAGCCGCAAAAGGTGCTGCCGACGTTTTCATGGCCATGCTCGACGATATAGCATGGACGCTCAACATCCGCTGCAACGACGTAAACCATACCCCCGTCGCTACGGCATTCCTCTACTTGTCCGAGGCGCATAAGGTCCTCTTCATCGACCCGGCCAAGCTCACCCCGGAAACAAGCGCATACCTCGCCGAACAAGGCGTCTCGACCATGTCCTACACGAGCGTCAAAAAATATCTCTCGGCCATCCCCACCGGGACGAAAGTCCTCGTGGACGCCTCGCACACCGCAATGCAGTTGCTCGACATCCTCGGCGTAAAGGCCGTCGACGGCGGCATCTCCGCTGCCGCAAGGCTCAAATCGGTTAAGAACCCCGTCCAGCTCGAAGGCGTCAGCAACGCAATGCTCCGCGACGGCGTAGCGATGGTGCGTTCGCTCATCGAAATCGAACGCCGCATAGCCGACGGCATCGCGACCACTGAAATCGACATCTCCGAAATACTCCGCCGCCACCGTTCCGAAGGCGACCTCTACTTCGACGAAAGCTTCGGCACAATCGCCGGATACGGCCCTCACGGAGCCATCGTACACTATGAAGCTAC
Source organism: uncultured Muribaculaceae bacterium (assembly GCA_910583525.1). GTDB lineage: Bacteria > Bacteroidota > Bacteroidia > Bacteroidales > Muribaculaceae > CAG-873. The sequence goes on from CAJTXL010000026.1 coordinate 18,918, forward strand.
TCCCGAAACCAACGCCACACTGCAACCGCAAGGCCTTCTCCTTATTGATTCGGGTGCGCAGTATCTCGACGGTACAACCGACATCACCCGTACTATAGCTCTCGGGACTCCGACAGCGCAAGAAAAAGCCGACTTCACCCTCGTGATGAAAGGCCACATCGCCCTCGCAAAAGCCATATTCCCGGCCGGAACACGCGGTGCGCAGCTCACCGTACTCGCACACCAGTATCTGTGGAAAAACGGCCTCAACTATCTCCACGGCACAGGCCATGGGGTAGGGCACTTCCTCAGCGTGCACGAAGGCCCACACAGCATCCGCCTCAACTACGTCGATGCGCCCATGCTCCCCGGCTCAATCACATCCAACGAACCCGGCCTGTATCGCGAGAACATCCACGGCATACGTTGCGAAAACCTTGTCCTCTGCCGCCATGAGATGACGACTGAATTTGGCGAGTTCCTCGGCTTCGAAACGCTCACCCTATGCCCCTTCGACCGCTCGCTCTTCGACACCTCTTTGATGTCCGACGAAGAAATCGCATGGGTCGACTCTTACCACCGCACCGTCGCCGAACGTCTCACCCCCTTCCTCTCCGACGACGAACGCCAATGGCTGCAAATCCACACTCAACCCCTCACAAAGTAAAGAAAGATGGCTCTCATACTACCGTTAAGAGGCTTTACACCCAAGTTTGGTCGCGACTGCTTCCTCGCCGAAAACGCCACCGTCATAGGCGACGTCACCATGGGCGACGAATGTAGCATCTGGTTCAACGCCGTCCTTCGGGGCGACGTCAACACCATTACTATCGGTAACCGCGTCAACATTCAGGACGGCTCTGTTCTTCACACCCTCTATCAGAAATCGACAATCGAGATAGGCGACGACGTATCCATCGGACACAACGTCACCATACACGGTGCAAAAATCCGCGACTTCGCCCTCATTGGCATGGGCGCCGTTGTCATGGACGATGCCGAGGTCGGCCAAGGCGCCATCGTCGCCGCCGGAGCTGTCGTGCTCTCTCGCACCAAAATCGGCCCTAACGAGCTGTGGGGCGGTGCACCGGCAAAATTCATCAAGATGGTCGACCCTGAGCAGGCGCGCGAGATGAACCGTAAAATAGCTAACAACTACCTCTTCTACAGCAAGTGGTACACCGACCCTGATAACGTCCAATCGTAAAAATGAAAGTACTCAAATTCGGCGGCACATCCGTAGGCTCGCCCGAACGCATAAAGCACGTCGCATCGCTCATTTCGGCCGAGAAGCGCAACGTGGTCGTCCTGTCGGCAATGTCAGGCACCACTAACTCGCTCGTCGAAATCGCCGAATATCTCTACAAAGGCAACGTCCCCGGTGCGCAGGAAACCCTAAATGCCCTTGAGGCAAAGTACGCCGGTGTCGTAGGCGACCTTTTCCATGACGGTACATGTCATGCAAAGGCATCCGAAGCCATAGCACGCATATTCGGTCTTCTACGCTCATTCTTCTCCGAGCCGCTCACCGAGGCCGGTGAGAAAGAAATCCTCGCGCAGGGCGAACTCATGTCTACGGCCCTCATGCAGTGTTACCTCGAGCAGTCCGGCGTACGCTCCGAACTGCTCCCTGCTCTCGACTACATGCGCACCCTCGACAGCGGTGAACCCGACATGCCCCATATCGCCGCACGTCTACGTCGCCTTATCGACCTTGCCCCACATGCCGACATATTCATCACACAAGGCTACATATGCCGTAACGACCGTGGCGGCATCGACAACCTCAAGAGAGGCGGTAGCGACTACACCGCATCTATCATCGGAGCCGTATTGCAGGCCGATGAAATACAGATATGGACCGACATCGACGGTATGCACAACAACGACCCCCGTTTTGTCGAAGGCACAAAGCCCGTCGGAAGCCTGCATTTCGAAGAAGCCGCCGAACTCGCATATTTCGGCGCAAAAATCCTGCACCCCTCATGCGTGCTCCCGGCGAAGTTGCATAATATACCCGTCAGGCTCCTAAACACGATGCAGCCCGAGGCCCCCGGCACTCTAATCTGCAACACCGCCCCCGACGGTGCTCTCAAAGCAATAGCCGCCAAAGACAACATAACGGCCATCAAGGTCAAATCCGGCCGCATGCTCCTCGCATACGGTTTTCTCCATAAAGTCTTCGAGACATTCGAGAACCACCGCACGAGCATCGACATGATAGCCACGTCCGAAGTCGGTGTGTCAGTCACCGTCGACGACGATTCGCGTCTCGCGGCAATTGTCGATGACCTCAAGCACTTCGGCACCGTTTCCGTCGACCGCGACATGGTCATCATCTGCGTCGTCGGAGACCTTCGATGGGAAGAATGCCGCTTTCAGGCGAAAGTCCTCGAAGCATTGTCCGATATCCCCTTGCGCATGATAAGCTACGGCGGCAGCAACTACAACATTTCAGTCCTCGTTCGTCGCGACGACAAAATAAAGGCACTGAAAGCTCTCAGCCAAAAGCTCTTCTAATCTTTTGCTTGCCTGGCTTCGCAACACGGAATGTAGGGACGTGCCTTTGGCACGTAGCTCCGGCCGGCATCATAACACATTTATTAAGGTACAAAAAGAATGATAACAGTAACCAACCTCGGTATCCAATTTGGTAAAAAACCTCTCTTCCAGGACGTAAATCTCAAGTTCACGCCCGGCAACTGCTATGGTGTAATCGGCGCTAACGGTGCCGGGAAATCCACTTTCATGCGCATGCTCAGCGGACAGCTCACCCCGTCGGCAGGCTCCGTTTCGCAAGGCCCCGGCGAGCGCATGAGCGTCTTGGAACAGGACCACTTCAAATTCGACGACTGCACCGTTCTCGACACCGTTCTCCAAGGACATACAGTCTTGTGGGACATCATGAAAGAAAAAGATGCCCTTTACGCCAAGCCCGATTTCTCCGATGCCGACGGCATCCGCGCATCCGAACTCGAAGAGCGCTTCGCCGAACTCGAAGGCTGGAACGCCGAAAGCGACGCCGCAGCGCTCCTCTCAGGCCTTGGCATAAAGGAAGACCGCCACTATATGCTCATGCGCGATGTAAGTGCCAACGAAAAAGTGCGCGTCCTGCTTGCAAAAGCCCTCTTCGGAAATCCCGACAATCTGCTCCTCGACGAGCCTACCAACGACCTCGACCTTGAAACCGTAGCCTGGCTCGAAGACTATCTCTCCAACTTCGAGAACACAGTCCTCGTCGTTTCTCACGACCGCCACTTCCTCGACGCCGTCTGCACACATACTCTCGACATCGACTACAACCGACTGCAGCTATTTGCCGGAAACTACTCTTTCTGGTACCAGAGCAGCCAGCTCGCTCTCCGGCAGCAACAGCAGGCAAACAAGAAAGCCGAAGAAAAACGCCAGGAACTCCTCGAATTCATTCGTCGTTTCAGCGCAAACGTGGCAAAGAGCAAGCAGACAACCTCGCGCAAGAAAATGCTCGAAAAGCTCAACATCGAAGAAATACAGGCCTCATCGCGCCGCTATCCCGGCATAATTTTCACCCCGGAGCGTGAAGTCGGAAACAAAATCCTCGAAGTCAAAGGCCTCACAGCCTCTGTCGACGGCGAAGTCCTTTTCCGCGACGTCAACTTCCAGATTGAAAAAGGCGACAAGGTCGCTTTCCTCAGCCACGACCCAAGGGCGATGACCGCTCTTTTCGAAATTATCAACGGGAACCGTAAGCCCGACGAAGGCTCTTATGAGTGGGGACAGACTATTACCGAAGCATATCTGCCGCTCGACAACTCGGCCTTCTTCAACACCGACTACAACCTCGTCGACTGGCTCGGCCAGTTCTCCGACGATTCAAGCGAAATATACCTCAAAGGTTTTCTCGGAAAAATGCTATTCTCCGGCGAAGACGTCCTCAAAAAAGCTTCTGTTCTCTCCGGAGGCGAGAAAATGCGTTGCATGATTGCACGCATGATGCTTCGAAATGCAAACACTATGGTGCTCGACTCGCCCACGAACCATCTCGACCTCGAATCGATACAGGCGTTCAACAACACATTGCAGGCATTTAAGGGCGTCATCCTTATGGCCTCGCACGACCACGAATTCATTCAGACGGTCTGCAACCGTATCATCGAACTGACCCCGAACGGCGTTATCGACAAACTCGCCGAGTACGACGACTATATCACCGACCCCAAAGTGGCCGAAGCCCGCGCCCGTCTATATAATTAAAGAATAATAAATAGCAATGGTAAAACACATCGTAATGTTCCGCCTCAACGGCGACGAAAATCTCCGACGCGACCTCGCATTCAGTTTCAAACAGGCCATCGAGGCGCTCCCGGCTAAAATAGACGGGCTCGACAGCGTCGAAGTCGGCATAAACGACGGCCCGGACCAATCAAACGCACATATAGTCCTTACCGCTCTTTGCCCCGACTATCCTGCTTTGCAGGCCTACTCAGCGAACCCTGAGCACATCAAATGTGTTCAGATAATCAAACCGTACATCGAATTGCGCACATGCGTCGATTATACAATCTGACCACATGCCCACTGCTCCAAAATATACCGGCCTTACCGCCGAAGAAGTCGCACGAAGCCGTTCCGAAAATGGCGCGAACATTCTCACGCCTCCGAAAAAGGAATCTCTTTGGCTCAAATTCGTTAAAAAGTTCGCCGACCCGCTCGTCATAATCCTGCTCGTGGCCGGAGCGCTTTCTGTCTGCATATCATGCTACGAATATTGGGGCTTGGGCGAAGGCCCCGGAGTTTTCTTCGAACCACTCGGCATAATCATCGCAATCATTCTCGCCACAGGCCTGTCTTTCTACTTCGAGCTGAAAGCCGACCGCGAATTCGCAATCCTGAACAAGGTCAACGATGACGAACCCGTCCAGCTCATTCGCGACGGGCGCCCTGTGCAAGTCCCAAAGAAGGATGTCGTGGTCGGCGATATCGTTGTCCTGAACACAGGAAACGACATTCCGGCCGACGGCCGTCTTCTCGAAGCCGTATCGTTAAATGTCGACGAGTCCACCCTCACCGGCGAGCCTATATGCCATAAGACAACCGACCCTGCGCAGTTCGACCACGATGCGACATTCCCCTCCGACCGTGTCCTGCGTGGCACCAAAGTCATGGAAGGGCACGGCATAATGGAAGTCACAGCCGTCGGCGACGCAACCGAAAACGGCAAGGTCTTCGAAGCCGCCCAAATCGATGATTCCGTCAAGACGCCTCTCGACGAACAGCTCGACCGCCTCGGCCGTCTCATCTCCCGTATGTCTTATGTAATCGGCATACTCGTCGTTGTCGGACGCATCATCATGTATTTCGCCAATGTCGACTTTGAGTGGATGTCTTTTATGGCCTACGTCCTGCAGTCGCTCATGCTCGCCGTAACATTGGTGGTGTGCTCTGTCCCCGAAGGCCTGCCTATGGCTGTGACGCTCGCCTTGGCCTACTCCATGCGTCGCATGTTGCGCACAAACAACCTTGTCCGTAAGCTTCATGCCTGCGAGACCATGGGTGCGGTAACCGTCATTTGTACCGATAAGACTGGAACCCTCACCGAAAACCGGATGCGTGTCTTCAAAACCGACTTCTTCGGTGACCCTGCTCCTTCTCTTATATATGAAGGCATCGCTGCAAACACCACGGCGCAACTCGAAGAAACCGACGGTGGCAAGACTTCCGTCCTCGGAAATCCATCGGAAGGCGCTCTCCTGTTGTGGCTCAAATCGCAAGGCGTCGACTACGCCGCATTGCGTGCTAAGGTGGCATCCCTTCAGGAACTCCCGTTCACAACCGAGCGCAAATACATGGCTACGGTCATCCGACGCGAAGACGGCTCCGAAATCCTCTATGTCAAGGGTGCCCCCGAAATCATATTCTCCCTCTGCAAAGACACCGCCGGTCTCACGAAGGCTGAAATCGACGCCGCACTGCTCGAATATCAGAACATGGCAATGCGTACCCTCGGTTTCGCATATCAGACCGTCACCCCCGGGCAGTCTGTAATAGCCGACGGTAGGGTAGTGGCGACCGACTTGACCTTCCTCGGATTTGTCGCTATTTCCGACCCCGTCAGGGCTGAAGTCCCCGATGCCGTCCGCGAGGTAATCGACGCAGGCGTAAAGGTCAAAATCGTTACGGGCGACACCCCGGCTACCGCCAAAGAAATCGGCCGGCAGATTGGCCTGTGGAACAACTCCGTCGACTCTGACAAGAACATAATTACAGGCGTCGAATTCGAAGCCCTGTCCGACAAACAGCTCCTCGACCGAGTCGCCGACCTCAAGATAATAGCGCGCGCAAGACCGCTCGACAAGAAGCGCCTCGTCGAAGCCCTGCAGAAGCAGAACGAAGTAGTCGCCGTGACAGGCGACGGCACAAACGACGCACCGGCACTAAAAGCCGCACACGTCGGTCTCTCCATGGGCGACGGCACTTCAGTCGCTAAAGAAGCATCCGACATCACAATCGTCGACAACTCCTTCTCGTCAATCGGACGCGCTGTCATGTGGGGCCGCTCCCTCTATCAGAACATACAGCGCTTCATCCTCTTCCAGATGACGGTGAACATCGTCGCCTGCCTAATCGTACTCTGCGGAGCATTCATGGGCATGCAGTCGCCCCTCACCGTCACACAGATGCTGTGGGTAAACCTCATCATGGACACATTCGCTGCCATGGCGCTCGCATCACTCCCGCCGTCAAAAGCCGTAATGGCACTGAAGCCGAGACCGCGCTCCGCATTCATCATCACAAAACCGATGTGGCGCGATATCATAGGTACAGGCGCAATATTCTTTATTGCACTCATAGTCTTCCTCTACTACCTCGAGCACGTGAGCATCACATCACTCACGCAGATAGGCACTCTTCCCCTCGGTGACAACACAGGCCTGTCACCCTACGAACTGTCAGTATTCTTCAGCACCTTCGTTTTCCTTCAGTTCTGGAACATGTTCAATGCCAAAGCATTCGCCTCAGGCCGTTCAGTCTTCCATTTCAAAGGATGCACAGAGTTCATTCTCATAGCCCTCGTCATCTCGGTAGGCCAAATCCTCATAGTATCCGTCGGAGGCCCCTTCTTCGGGGTCACGCCACTCTCCCTCTCCGACTGGCTCATAATAATAGTCGCCACCTCAGCAGTCCTATGGGTCGGCGAACTATGGCGCCTCATCAAAAAATAAGAAACACACAACACTACCGGGCGGCACAACCAAGCGTGCCGCCCGGTTTATTTTATCATCGTCCCCAACGCCCTTCCAACCCTAAAAACTTTACCAACCTTAAACACCTTACCCACATAAAAAACTCCTGTTCCTCCTGTACTCCTGTCCAAAAAGAATTTCTGACCCTTATGTCCTTCTGTATAAAATCCCGCCACCGGGGAATTTCCACAACAACATAGAGCATCGTGCCGCTACCTTTGCACTACGATGAGACTCTTACAGCACACACGCCGCTCGCACCCAAAGGCGCGTTTTTTGTGCCACTATGTGGCCTTGACAATTTTGGCAGTACTTTTTGGAGAGAATAATCTGTAGAATACATTTTACGGCTACTTAGGCTGTCCGCCTTTCGCCGCTCCGGCTTTGGCTGCTGCCGCTTTTTGGGCCTTTTGGGCGGCTGCTCCGCTGGCCGTCAGGCCGTAATGGGTCAGGCCGGTGTTGATGGCAGTCTTGTATGACGCTTTCACGAGGTTCAGGCCGTTTTGGTTCCAAAGTGTTTGGAAGTATTCCTGTACTTCGCCGCTGCGGTTTTGCATTTTGCGCATGCGCTTGTAGTCGTCGCGCCAATGTTTGGCTTTTTCGCTTTCGGTGTTGAAGCGGCAACTCTCGCGCACCTTTACCTTGATGTTGTATTCGCCTGTTCCCCACATGCGGCGGCCGTTGTCGAGCGGCATATAAGAGCGTGGCACAACAAAGCAGTCGCCCTCGACAGGCAGGAGCGCTGATGCAAGATAGGTTTGGCGCTCGTTTTCGTCTTTTATATGCTGCGCCTGTGCCATCTTCTCGGCACGCGAGTATGTATACACCCCTACGTTGTCGGGTATCGATATGCTGAACTTAAATCTGCCAAGCTCTACATCTTTATGCACCTGCACGGCCTCGTTTATCCACGATGACGAGATGGCAAAATCTATGCCCACATTGAGGTTCTTGCGTTCGTCGAACGAGAAGCCGTTGCCACCTTTGCCCGGACGCACTATGCTGTCGCCTTCGACTTGCGCATGCCCTTTTTTCAGGTCTTTCATTATGCGGATGCCGTTTGCCGTAACGTTGGGCAGATGGCATTGGTATGGGTAGAATGCAAGCGTGTCTATCACGAGGTTGAATTTGGAGTGGCGGAACATGTTGTCGAGGCGTGTGCGGTCGATGCTGCACGACATGTATATTACTTCCGAGCCGTTGCGTATGCCGCGTATCTCGATGCCGTCGAAGTTGATGTCCGACGGGTCGAGGGCGCCGCGCATCGAGGGCGCGGTGTAGAAGTCCTTCAGTCCTTTTATCGACGTTATGCTGTCGGTGTAGTTATTTTCGCGCTCAATCATGCGCATCCATTCGGCTTTTTGCCGTTTGCGCATTTGGGCGAGGTTGAAAGTCTCGGTCACGATAATGTCGACGGCGCTCGATATAAGCCCGAAGCCTACGGCTTGGCCGATTTCAGATATCAGGCCGCGGTCTTCGTCGGTCCCTTTAAGTTCGGCCATGGTACCCGATATGCGGTCGCGCATTTCCGGGTCCATTTCGCGGATGCTGACTTCCCAGCTGTCGACGGGTACGCCTTTGCCGGAGCGTTGGGCTTGAACGGTGGGTATTGTGATAATGCAGGCAAGAAAGCCTATAAGGAGATTGTTATATTTCATTGCTATGCCTATTTTTATGCAAAACTACTTAATTTATTCCGTATGGCAAAATCATTCAAGAGCGTCTATCAATATGAAGGCGTCTGTGTACTGTGGTGTGTTGAATGACTGACTGCGCTTTGTTATGGTGCGTTCCGACATGGTCGCAGGGTCAAACACGGTTTTGGTCTCTTCTTCTGATGCCGACATTGCCAATAATGCTTCTCTTGCATTTGCAAAAGCCTTGTGGGCGCTTTGCCCTTGCGACATATTGCTGAAAAAGTTGTGCATCAGCATTGCGGTGGCGTCGCTGTTTACGCTCCAAAGGCTCAGAAGCATCGCCCCGACGCCTGCGTTTTTCAGTCCGCGCTGAAGGCCGAATACGCCGTCCGACGTTATCTGTCCGAGTGCTGTCTGGCATGCCGACAGCGTGAACAGCCGGCAATTGCTAAGGTCGAGTTGCGACAGCTCGCGTGCCGACAAAAGTCCGTCGCACAAGTTCGATGCGTCGAAATTTCTGTTGCGCAGGGCGCTGTTGACCCCTGCGAAAGCTATTATGTTTTCCGACATCGCATTGTCCGTCAGCGTCGGTTTCAGGTCTGTTCCGAGCGGAAGCGCTTTTGCGTTGAAGTCGCCGTGGGTCGAGGTCATAATCAGTCCGAATTTTGGCGCCAAAGCGCGGAAAGCGTCTTCGGTAGCGGCGGCTCCCCGTAGCAGGCTGTCCGCCTTGTTTTGTCGGTCGGCGTATATGGTTTTCGATTCGTCCGATTCGGCGCTTAACCGTGGGAAACTCGTTCCGCGATATAGCGTATACGCCGTGCTGTCATTGCCCGATGCCGAACTTGTACCACGGCGGAAGCCGTAGTTTATGCCGCCGCAGAGCAGTGCCGCCCCGGTGTTGTTCACCGGGCGTTTTTCAAGCAAAGTCCGTGTCGAACTCAGCCTGAACATCTCCACCTTGCCGGCTTCGGGGAAATATTCTATTGCGAGCCTGTGCAGGTAGCCGTCTGGCGCGAAATATAGGCGTTTAAGCCCTTTCAAGGCATCAATTAGCCCTTGGGTAAATACGAGCGACCTCAGTTCTTCGTCGCCGTACAGACGGTCTTTTCCTTTGCGGTCTGTAGTTCGCATGTCGTTTCCGGCGAGAGCCAGTACTTCGTCTGGCGACGTAAGCGGAATAAAAGCCGGTTTGCAGCCGTATTTCACCAACAGCAGCGCCATCTTCTCCGCCCCGTCCTTTTCATATTGTATGAACTCGCCGGCGGCCTGTGCCGGTTTCAGTCGGCGTCTGACGTCAGCCCATCTGTAGTCGAGTGTCCTCAGCGCTTCGTCTGAGGCCACGCCGTCCCCGACCTTGCTCGATATGTTCAGCAGAAGCCCCTTGGCGAACAGGGTGACGTCGAAAAGAAATGCCGGGTCAAGCCCTTCAAGCGTGTAGCAGTCGGCTACGAACGGTCTCAGCGACAGCCAATATTGTTCGCGCTCCGACGCCGTCATCGTTGCAAAATGCTTTTTTGCGAAAGCCTTCTGTGTCTCGAAAAAAGACTTGTACGCCGTGGCAGCTTCTTGTGGCCGCGATGCCGCAAGCATAAGTATTTTTGCCTTCATGCGCAATGCCCTCGCGTAGTCGAGCGATGCGCGGTCGCCGTAATCCGCTATAGTGAGGTCGGCAAGCTCTATGGCTTCCTCGAAACGCCCTACACGGGCAAGGCACATCGCCCTTTGCATGGCAATATTGTTCCATTCCGCGTCGCCCGGCTCGTAAATCGCTGTCGAGTCGATATATGCTATCGCCCTGTCCACACCGTCAAGAGCCTCGTTGTACCGTTTAAGCCTATAATAAAGCTGCGCCTTTTCGAGGTTGAGCAGATGTCCCGTCGACAGCCTTTGCGCATTCAGTGCCGAGGCCTTGTCATAGAAGTCTTCGGCTATGGCAAACGATGCGGAGTCCAGCGCCCCGTTCTCATAGTGGTAGTTGCCGTAGAGTTTCAGCATCGACGCGACATAGCACAGCGAGTCGTGGTATGTTGGCTTCTCTGCATCAAGTGCCGCTTCAATACTCTGCGCACATTGCAGAATAACATCGCGCTGCCCGAGCACATATGCCCGGTTCCCTTTGCTCACGAGGCTGTCGAGCAGGGGAGTGGCATGCGTGCAAAGGCAAAGCATACAAAGCAATATGCAGGCCGACGTCCTTTTCATTTTCTCGGATTATGGTTGAGCAGGACGAATGAACGGTTTTCCTTATCCCGGTTGGTGATTTTTACGGCAACGGGCTCTCCGGCAGTCGCTGTTCCGCTCAGTCGCACAGAGCCGTCATTGTAGTGTGTTTTCTCAAATATCACGTTTCCGCACGATATTTCGATGTCGAGTTTTGCGTCCTTGTCGAACGGAATGAAGATGAAAGTCTGCGCCCCGAGCCGCGACCGCAGCGAGTATATGGCGCTTTTGCCGCTTTTGACGGCGCGCTCGTAGAGAGAATAGCTGTACTGCGGATTTTCGCCGTTGAGCATATTCCCGGTAGAAGTCTCGAAGCGTTGAGCCTGTTCGGCCTTGGCCAACAGCTTGTTCAGCTTGAAGCCCGGCACACGGTCCGAAGCCCGGCATTCTACCGACGGGTCTGACGGTCTCAGCTCGTTCATCGGCGTCCACGCCACGTCTTTCGACAGGCTTTCTACGGCCTTGTCGAAAGCAACGCTGCCGCCGCTTTTAAGCGCTTTTACGGTTTCCGACAATGTCGCAAGCTCGGCATCCTGTGCAAACGTCCCCATTGCCGACAATGCAATAATCAGATATGTAAAAATATACTTCATTTAGAGGTTGTTTAAAAACAGATGTTAATCGACAGGCCGAAAAATTTGAGACGGATTGTGTTCTGCGATGATGGAGCATAGTGTGCTATGCGACTGAAGAGCAGGGCGCAAGACGCTCAAAGTTTTCGGAGCCGTTGCATTTATTTTTTTCGCGTAATACATAACTTATTATTTCTTCATCGGTTGTTTTTAACATTACTTTGTTCTTGGTGTCTTTTTGTCAACTTGCCCATTGCTCGTCAGTCGCATGGGAACCGCCATGCTCGCTCCTCGCAATGTGCAATTTAAGCAAAAATACACCAACCTGTCGGTTAACATATGTTTTTAAACAACCTCTTACTCCATTTTTTCGGGCCATAGACTGTCGATGGCATCGTCTGATATGTTTTTACGTTCATTTTTCAATGGCAGCTGTTGCTTTGGTTTGCTGTCTATGCGTTCTAAGGCCTCCTTGGCCTCGTCTTTTATGGCATCGATGTCCGGCCGCTCTGCCGGATAATAGGCCAGGCAACGCGCCACAAGCTTGCTTAGTTCGGGGCACTCCTTTCTCATCACGGGTATGGGTGTCGAAGCCTTTTGTCCCTTGCCGCCAAGCCCTTGAAAGACATGGCAGCCCATAAAGACATAGAACGCCGTCGCGCCGAGCGCCCATACGGCTGAATATCCCTCGGGAGCGGTGAAACGTTTGTCGATGCTCTCCGACCATGGCGACAGCACAAAGCCCTCGTTGTCAATCAGCACATGTTCCGGCGAGAGCGGAGTGTCCGACGGCAATGCCTCTGCCATGTCGGCTATAAGCCGCCATATGGTGGGCTCATCGGCGCATCCGGCCAATGCGCCGGCATCTCGTTCCGGGTAGTACTTCATCGTCCGTGTACTTTTTCCGTCGCTTTTCTCGGCCATAACGCCGTCGGTGCCCGTCACTTTGGTGATGGTATATTTTAGACCTTTGTGTATTGTCATGGTTTAAGAGTACTGAAAACTTCCGTAACAGGAACAGAATAAGAGCGATGCCCGTTTTTAGCGTCGAGAACCGATACGATGCCCACGGCGGCAAAACCGCTTCCGTCGCGTATCAGAACCGGAGCTCCCGAATATCCCGGAGCAAGACGCCCTCCATGCGCAAGCATGAATATTGCCCCGTCGTCTATATGCGATATAGGCTGCCTCAGCCGGTCGGTCTCGGCTTCGGCATCTTCGCCCGAATGCTCGCTTTGCGGAAAGCCGATGAATGTCAGTGGAGTATGTGTTTTCAGTTTATCTGCCAAAACCTTGGGCTTGGCAAGGGCAATCAGTCCGGCTGTGTCGGTTTTGGCAACGGCTACGTCGCCGAGCATCATGTCGGCACGACCGTGGCGATGCGCTATGCTGCGCCAGTAGAGGTCTGTGTCAAAATCGCCGAGTTCCACAATCTCGTCGCGCAATGTATTGGTGGCGAAGTCGGTGGAGCGCATATGCGTTTTCCGCCCACGGCTGTCGGTGAGAGTGAGGTAGGCCACAAGCCCTATGGCATCTTCGCCGTAAAGTTGGCTCTCCGTTTCGGCGGCAAGAGCCATCTGCACAAGCTTGTCATCGATGTCTGGAATGTCGCTGATTTCTTCGGGTCGCACCGAGTTAAGCCACGGCTCTACGCAGTGGCGTGCCGTTATGAGCAGCGAGTCGGTGGTGACGAATGCCGTCCCGACAGCTTTTGCGCTCAATCGGTATGTGGCAAGCAGAGAATCGCCTCTCCACATGCACACCGAGTCGACCTCGGTCCGCAACAGCGATGCCGCAGCATCTGTAAGCTGCGATTCGGTCAGCTGTCCGCGGTTCGCAAAACCGGCATACCAGGCCGCTGTTCCGGCAATGGCAATTGCGATAAACCCCAACACCCACGCAGATACGCCGTTACGCCGTACTATGGTTACGGAATTCGCCGCCGAATGCCCCTCTGCGATTTTGAAGCGGTATCTGTCCCGTCCTCCGAAATCTATGACGTCGCCGTCGGCCAGATAATGTATGCGCTTGAGCGCCTCGCCGTTTATCGATATGTCTATGTCCGACATCCGCACTATATGCCAGCCCTCGCCGCCACGGTCGGGCGATATTTTCGCCGCCGGTCTGTCGATGTAAGGCGTGCGGTTTTCTATGCGGATGTCGCAACCGGCGTTCTGTCCTATCAGTACATCGCATGCGCTCCCCGACGAAAACACATTGCTCCCCGATGTGAGTGTGAAGTGCTTATCCATCGTTCCGTTCGTAAAATGTTTTGACAATCAGCGGAATTGCAGCCGTAAGGTCGCGGTCGTAGCGCGTCACCGGCAAGCCCGTCTCATCGTTCCCGAGGCTGTCGAAGGCCACCAGGTCGTAGTGTGCGCCCCGTTCGTTCTTGTATTTCTTTTTCAGGCTGATGTCGGCCTCGATTTCGGCCCGTTCGCTGTCGGTGCAAGGCCTCATGCCCTGTATAAGCCGCTCCACGCTCCAACGGTTGTGCTCTACGGCTGTGAGCCGGTCTATTTCATCGGCTGTCAGGGCGTAGAAAGTCGTCATGTCATCGCCCCCGTGGCCGAGCGTGCGCATTTTTACGGGCATCGAAAGCACATTGTATATATTCGAAAGCTGCATAAGCGGATTTTCAACCCCGGCCCATGCCTCTTCGACCTCGTCTTCGGGCAGCTCGACGGGCACATGTCCGCACTCATAGCTGACCTTATAGAAATAGTTAAGATACCGGGCCATGCCTATCAGCCGCGAGCACTCCTGCGGCGTATCCTTGCCGACCGAAAGCACCTGCACGCGCTCTCCCAACCGTTGCGACAGCTTCCGTTTCAAAACCTCGTTGCGGCTCGCGTCTTCATGGCACAGTACTATGCTCAGGTCTTGCTTCTCGTCCTTGCTCCAAATCTCCAGTTTGTGCCGGAACACCGGGTTCGACATACGCCCGAATACAAACTCCCATTCTATGTCTACAAAGTCCTGGCGCATACCGTCATATTTGGGTCGATGAAGCTCTGTTACGGGAGTGTCGCCGCTGAGGTCGACAGTTCTCCAAAAACAGTTGTCGAACAGCTCGGCGAACTCAAACAGCATATCCTCGGCATCTTGTCGGCTGAGCAGAAGCGTGATGCGCGTGCGTAGCGTCCTGTCACGCTCGTAGTTGGGGTAGTGGCACACTAGGGCGGCGTGAATCGCCGCCTGTATCGCCGTCTGTGCATCTCCGTCAATCACTACATGCACCCTGCGCTCGCTTTCCCATGCTATCGGAGAGTTCTCGAAGGCTACGTCGGTGAGTTCGGCAACTATATATGGTATCTTCATATAAGCGTCAATAGGCTCTTTCGCCGTTCTTGTTCAATGCAGTCCGTATCTCGTCGAGACACGCGTTGATTTCGGCAAGAGAATGGTTCTTTTTCAGGCTTTCGTTTGTGGTCGAGGCATCGAACAGCTCCGTGGCGAATGCCGAGGCCTCAGGGCTGAGCGTAGACTTGACGCTCTCTACCTTGCCGATAAAGGCCGCGAATTCGTCGAAGTGGCTCGGAACATTGGCATCCCTCTGTCGTGGAATCTTGCCCGACTTCACGCCGTTGTAAATCTGACGGACAATGTCGTAGATGGCGAGCCTTACGGCAAGCTGCTTGGCGTCGATGCCGGCCCGTTCACATTCGGTCACTTCTTCCGGCGTCACCTCGTCGAGCTTTCGGGCCAGACTTTCAAACCATGCGTAACGGATGCGGAACTCGTTATATATCGCCCAGTTGATTGCCGTAGCTATATACCTCGAGTCGTATTTCTTCAGCTGCTCCGGGGTCTTGTTCTTTATCATTACTTGTACGGCGATTATGCCAATCGACAGCACTTCTTCATAGTCGCTGTTTCTGAAGTTGGGCATGAAGAATCTATCATAGAACAAACTGCTGACATCCTGCACGATGTTGATGTACTTTTGCACGTTAGTCCCGTCTCGCTTGAAGCCGCTTTGCGCTATTTCGTCAATTTCGTCCTTATACTCAACCGGCGCTTTCTGTTGAGCCATGGCCGCGATGCTGTCGCACACGTTGCGGTCGATGCGGATGCTGTCGCCATCGACGTGCCATCCGTTCCATGTCAAATCAAAATCATGTTTTTGATCTATGGCGGATAGGCGTATGGTTATTTGACAATGAGTCACGATATCGGCAGGCGCTGTGTTCTTGATAGTTTCAGGTTTGTATTTTTTAATAATTTCAAGCCAGCCGAGCGCATACCATCTGATATCACGATAGTTCAATTTATTGCCTTCAGGAATGCGTTTTGACACATACTCTGCCGTGGCAAGCGCTATTGCCGTGCAATTCCTCATCACAGAATCAGACAAGGCTTCGTTATCATTATGAATTGGATTTTCGTTGTCTTCCTCTGGGTAAAAATGGTCGTGTAATGCAGAGTATGTATCTTCGTAAAATCCCTTTACCAAAGCCTCGCTTTTGTCGTGCCAC
Source organism: uncultured Muribaculaceae bacterium (assembly GCA_910583525.1). Classification (GTDB taxonomy): domain Bacteria; phylum Bacteroidota; class Bacteroidia; order Bacteroidales; family Muribaculaceae; genus CAG-873. Next base: position 35,027 of record CAJTXL010000026.1, read on the forward strand.
AATCGCGCCTCTTGCTCGTTGCCTTCCATAAGATAGAACTCGCCCATGCTGTCGTAGACGTTCGCAAGCAGCTCTTTGTCTTTCCCTGCGAATTTTATGGCTTTCTTAGCCCACTCTTTTGCTTTGCCCAAGTCACCGATGCCGTAGCTGTCCATGGCGTAGACATACGCCATCTGATTGCAGGCTACCGCTCCGAGCTGTCTGTCTTTATGTTTCTCCGCATAATCTACATGTGCTTCGAGGATTGACAGCAAGGCTGGGGCGTATGTGGAAAATCTTTTTTCCGGGGTGTCTATTTTTTCAAAGCGTCTGCTTAGCCATTCTATAGAATCCGGCGTCTCCGTAAAGATAAATGCCGCATCGAGATTGCTGAAGCCATCATCGAACGAGCATAATGTCCGTGGCGCCACAAAAGTATCCACAGGACAGTGGCTGAAAGCGCCTTGTCCTACCGTCCGCACAAACTCAGGCAAAACGACCTTTTTTAAACTCGGATTGTCGCCGAAAGCATGTTCGCCGATTTCCGTCACTTTAAGTTTCTCCTTGCCGTCGATAACCCACGACGGCAGAGTGGTTTCTTTGTCAAGCGGTGTCGACACATAGTAGCTGTATCCGCACAACGAAGCTTCGTCTTTCCCAATTCGTTTGAACGGATATTTCTTGCCGTCCGCCGCATCGAATACGCCGTCAGGAATGTAACCGGCCTGTTTCGTCAGCTTATTGTGTATGCTGTCGCCCGGTTCCGACAGCTCAAGCCCCCTGCGGTTGTAGTATGCTATCGAATCCGACAGGCTCTTGTCGTTAATCAGCGAAAAGCTGTATCGCTCGGCCAATGCGAGGCATCCGTGCGCCGACGGCACGGCGGCAGCCTCCCGGTAGTCGGCGAGACGCTCGCCCCATGGCCGCCCTTTGGCACGCTCTACAATCAGTCGCCCTATATCCTCGTTGTAGCGGTAGTTTGCTGCCGGATTTATGCGGTAGAGCAGGGGAATAAGTTTCGTAATCATATCAAGGCGCTTCTCCTTGTAGTCAGCACCGCCCATTTCGTATAGACCTATCTGCTTCTGCATCTTGGCGGCAAGCAAAACAAGGTCCGACTGCGCCTGCAATATCATCTTTTCGGCTGCGGCCTGCATCTCTTCGCCCGAATCCCACTTCGTCAGTTGGTTTTCTATCTGCCGGTCGAGCCGCAGCTCCTCGTATATCTGTATTGCCTTGTCTATCTTGCCGACTTCGACAAACTCCAGCGCCCGGGCCTCTATCGAATCCATCTCGCTTCGGTCGATGCGCGAAAACAGCTCAACATAGGTGTTGATGTTTCCCATCTTGGCCTCATAATCGGCTTTGAGCTGCTTGAGCTGTGTTTCGAGTTTGTTCTTGTCGGCGATGGTCTGCTCGGCAAGCTCTTTCTGCCTTTGGTAGTCGGCGAGGTACGAGCGCTCTATGATGCCGTAGAACTTCTTTTTCAGTGCCCTGAAGTCGCCCTCCTTGCACATTATAATAGTGAAAGGTGTGCCGTCGTTTGAAATCCGCCACGCTTCTATGGCGTCTTTATTGAAAATTACATACCCCTGCTTATATATATCGGTGTAGTCGACTTTCTGCCCTGGGTCGAGTATGGCGAAGCGTAGCGAAAAGTTCCCGTCCTTGTCGCTGACGGTCGATTGCGCACCTTTCACGTTGAGTTCGACTCCGGCAAGCGGAGCCTTCGCTTCGGCACCGCGGTATTCTTTGACAGAACCGTGCTCGACACTCTCTGCTCTTGCCGAAACAACGAGCAGGCTTATGAGAAGAGATATTATTGTGCGTTTCATCCTTGTTTACGAATGATGTATTTATGGTCATGCCCGGGCACTTCGTCTGGGCGGAGTAGAGGTGCGTACCCCTCGGCATCTATAGCCACAGGCAGCTCTGCGCGTTGCCTGTCGAGCGGCAGTGCGATGGTGAAACGACCCTGGGCGTCGGTCGTGACGCGAAAGCCGCCGACTGTCACTTCGGCGCCTTCTATGCTGTTCATATCGCCGTCATACACCGTCCCTGCGAAAACGGCGAATGTCGTGTCGCGACGCATCTCTACAGAAACATGGCGCTCAAGCCCGAAGCCTGTCGCGACGTTCGTGTCGACAGGCTCGTAGAAACGGGCGTCCAATGTCAACTGAATGTCCCTGAAGCGGTAATATCCCGGCAGACTTATGCCTTCGAACCGCGGAACCTTGACGCCGGCTTCGTAGTCAGCCCCGGCAACACGCATGGAGACCGTTTTGGGCATGGGTAACTCGGCGCTTTGAAGCTTTACGTCGACATCGAGACTCACAGGCATTGCAAACGTATATGCGCATAAGGAGCCGACTAACGAAGCGGTAACCGTCGCCGCGATATGCCGCCGCCGACGGCGCACATGTCGGCGCCAAAGCTGGTCGAAATCGATGCCGAGCATCCGCGCCACAATCCGCACAAGGGCTTTGTCGCGTCCTGTCTCGGCAATGTTCACGCCTAAAAGCTCGTCTTCCGGCTTGCTCTCGAAATGCTTGCGCAGAGACTCGGGGAACAGCTCACGTTCGTTACCGGCCTCTTTCCCCGGAAGCATTACGGGTATTATCTGTCCTATGCGTCCCGACTCTACAAAGAAACGGCATTCCTCGCTCACCCATGCCGATTTCGCCGAGTTGGGCGAACAGAGTACAATGAGATATTTGCTCGCCATAAGCTGCTGCTTCAGCAGCTCGCCGAGTACGCCGGTAGTCAAATCGTCCTGGTCGCGGAATATCGGCCGCAGATAACGCGGAGTGCCCGTGCCGCCCGTTTTCGCAGGTAGCCGGTAGCCCTCGATGCGCCGCTGAAGCCATTTGGCCGTCGCCATGTCGGCGTGGCTGTAGCTGATGAATGCGTAGTTCGTATATGTCTGTGGCGTCATGGCTGTGGCGGTGTTATCTTGTATCCTAAGGCAAGAAGTGCCCGTATGGTGGCCGCAGCCGTGGCGCGGTCGTAGTCGCGCTCGCGTTCGGGCAGCTCGTCGTAGGGCACAAGGCAAGGCGTGCGTAGAGTGTCGTCGTCGCGTTCAATGCCGTAGCGCCATCCGTCGGCGAGCCTGTTCTCGGCCCATGTCTCATGAACTTTACGTGCTATTGGCTCAAGAGCCTCGCTCAGCTCGTACGGTAGTTCAAACATGCTCTTATCCATTGCAAATCCGTGTTTGAGGTTCGGCTCCCGAAATTTTCTTGTCGGTTATAAGCGCAAGGGCGCCGTCGGCCGTAACGTTGCAGGCCGTGCCGAAACCGTCCTGAACGGTATAGACCGCTGTCATTATGCCGAAGAACTCTACGGCGAGCTCTTGCGACTGCCCGGCCAAAATAATCGAGGCGACGATGGTACTGCATGACATGTTGAGTCCGCCCGGAACGCCCGGCGATCCTATCGCTATCACGCAGGCCAATACGGCAAACATTAGCAGCGACGCGGTCGATGGTAGTGTCCCGGTAAGCATATAGTACGTCGATGTCACAAGAAACATCTCGGCTATCACTGAGCCGCAAAGGTGAAGATTTGAAAACAGCGGCAGGGCGAAGTCATACGTGCCCTTCTTGACGATGGGGCTTTCGGCTATGCACTCAAGGGCAAAGGGTAGGGTAGCTGCCGAAGACATCGTTCCCAAGGCCGTGAAGTAGGCCTTAGGATAGTATTTCAGCACGAGCCATCCGTTACGGCGTGTATATATCGAAGCCGCTACATACATTACCGCTATCCATACAAGCTGGCAGGCAACCACAAGACCTATCACCGGCAGAAAGCCTTTCATCTGGTCTATCTGACCCTTGTAGGCCAGCAAGGCGAAGTTCGTGCCGACGAATACGGGCAACAGCGGAAGAAGCACTTTCCGTACTATCGTCAGCACCATTTTTTGGAAATGCTCGAGGAAACGCGCCATAGTCGTGAATTTCGTCCACACAGTTCCAAGCCCAAGGAGTATCGCCAAAAGCAGCGTCGACATCGTGTCTACCGTCGGGAAGTTGAGCTGTACGAGCGTTTTTTCCGGAAGGGCACGCATCGCCGTTCCGGGGTCGCCGAAGTCGAGCAGCGGCACGCTTATTTGGCTGACAGCAATCGACAGTCCTGCGGCCCCTATCGACGACAGATAGGCCAACGCTATCGTAAACACCAATATCCCCGTCACATTGCCCGTAAAACGTGTTATCGACGGTGCCACGCATCCGAATATTATCAGCGGCACCATAAAGAATATTATCTGGCTCGTTATGTGTTTGGCAATCATCATAATCTGTAGAGCGGTGTCGAGTGCGGCGCCCGACAGTAGCTGTAGCCCGTAACCGAGGGCTGCGCCTATTGCTATGGCGCATATAAGTATGAATGCCGTGCTTTTCAATAGTGTTTTCATTTTGCAAAAATAGTGAGAAATCGCGAGATGGCAGTGTCATTTGATGGAATTTACACGAAAAAGTGTTACTTTTGCACAAAAATAATCTAAGAGTATGTTTGGATTTAACGAAACGAAAGATTTAGAGAGTATGTCGGAGACTATAGACTTCTCCAAAAATGGAGTTATGGGGTTCCATAATGACAGATTTTGGAGAGGGCTATAGGCCTGACAGACTCCTAAAGCTAAAGTTTTGTTAAGTTCAAACATACTCTAAAACCTTGATTGAAAAAATGACAGAAAAAATTAAAGCCACTCTTCGCGACCATGCCTGGGCACGTTGGACTGCCCTCATTTTGGTGGCGCTGATGATGTTCTTCGCTTACATGTTTGTCGACGTGATGTCGCCTCTCCAGTCGCTTGTAGAGACGCAGCTCGGTTGGTCGCCGGCAGCTTTCGGCTATTACGCCGGTGCTGAGTATATCCTCAACGTCTTCGGATTTCTTATCGTCGCCGGTATAATACTCGACAAGATGGGCGTCCGCTTTACAGGAACACTCTCGGCCTCGGTGATGCTCGTCGGTGCTTGCATCAAACTATATGCTATCAGCGACTTGTTTGCAGGTTCGGCATTTGAGCAGTGGCTTTCTTCATGGTGGGTCGAGATGCCCGGCAGCGCTAAACTTGCCGCTCTCGGCTTCATGATATTCGGATGCGGATGCGAAATGGCAGGCATCACAGTCTCCAAGACCCTCGCAAAATGGTTCGAAGGCCACGAGATGGCACTTGCCATGGGTCTCGAAATGGCACTTGCCCGTGTCGGCGTCTTCGTCATCTTCACAATATCTCCTCGTCTGGCGGCATGGCTCGGAGAACCTACCGTGGTGACTCCCGTGGCATTCTGCACAGTCCTTTTGCTCATAGGCCTCATATCTTATATAGTGTTCACCTTCATGGATACTAAGCTCGACCGTGAGCTTGCCGCTGACCGCAACGCACTGGCCGCCGACAGCTCGTCCGAAGAAGAATTCAAAATGAGCGACGTCGGCAAGATACTTTCGAGCAAACTCTTTTGGCTCATCGCCATGCTATGCGTACTCTACTATTCGGCCATATTCCCCTTCCAGCGTTATGCCACAAACATGCTGCAATGCAATCTCGGTATGGGCGAGCAACAGGCCGCCGACATTTTCCGCTGGTTCCCCATCGGGGCCGCGGCCCTTACCCCCGTGCTGGGCTATTGCCTCGACCGTTTCGGCAAAGGAGCCTCGATGCTCATTGGCGGAGCACTCCTCATGATAATATGCCACCTCACATTCGCCCTTGTCCTTCCGGCATATCCCAAGACATGGCTCGCCTTCACCGCAATCATCGTCCTCGGCATCTCATTCTCACTCGTGCCGGCATCCCTGTGGCCATCCGTCCCCAAAATCATGGAAGCACGCTACCTCGGGTCTGCATACTCCCTCATCTTTTGGGTGCAGAACATAGGCCTCGCACTCTTCCCCATACTCATCGGCAAAGTCCTCATGTGGACAAACCCCGGTGTTGACGACCCCATGCAGTACAACTACACAGCACCCATGCTCCTCTTCGCTGCACTCGGAGTACTCGCCCTCTTCTTCGGCATATGGCTCAAAATCCTCAATGCTAAAAACTCATACGGTCTCGAAGACCCAAATATCAAACCGACCGTAGCCGAACTCGAAGCAGAAGACACCCAAGCCGACATCTAAAAACACACATTCCCCAAAAAACGACCCAAACCGGGCGGCACACCCAAGCGTGCCGCCCGCTTTATTTTACCCCAAACCTTCCCGACCCTAAAGACCTTACCCACAAAAAACCTCCTCTCTCTCCTGTACTACAAAAACTCCTGTTTCTCCTGTACTCCTGTCTAAAAATCCCGGCGCCGGGGAATTTCCACAACCGCAAACAAAAAGGCGATACTACCTTTGCGCCACGATGAGACTGCTCCAGCACACACGCCGCCACCCCATACCGCCCCGGCCCTACGTCGCCCGCTTCCGGCGATGGCTCGGACGGCCGATGTCTCGCCTCGAAGCACGCCTCATCGAAGCCCTCGAATACCGCCGCCACC
>CAJTXL010000027.1 GCA_910583525.1 uncultured Muribaculaceae bacterium
TGGCTCTGACTGGAGAGCGCGACATTCAGGCTTATGCCGGATATGGCTGTGGCTCGTAGAGTATTTCCATTGAATGCCGTTTATAATCATTATGTTGCAAAAAATCGAAGTCATAATACTAAAGAACGACCTCGCCTTGCTTTTAGCGTGCAGTATAAAATGATATAGTTTAAAGTGCACTATTATACTACCATTTCAGGTCAAAATAGAAGAAACGGGTGTTTAATTGTTGATTCGTATCAAGATTGAAAAAATCACGTTCATCTTGCTCTGTTTTATACAGCGGTTTAAAACCGTTCTTCTCGTAAAAATGTAAAGTTTGAGGATTGTTGTAAGCGTCAACGACAATAAAACGGCAACCGGTTTTATTATCGGACGAGCGGAACCAATCTTTGAGGTAGTCAAGAATTTGACTACCGACGCTCATACCCTTTCCTCTACACTCAGATGAAACGCCCAAGCGACCTATCAGCACGGCAGGATAACTGCGTCCTCGTTTCTGATTCGTAATTCCGCGTTGCAGTCTATTTCGGACTGATGAGGGGAGTTGGCCGGTCTTGATGCTGTCGTTGGCCAGGGTGACGAGGCCTAAAATCTGCGTCGGATTGTTTACATCGACCCAGGCATAAGTCTTCCCCAATAATTCGGTGTCATAAAAGAATGCATCTTGCGAAAAGAAATCGTCAAGGTCTTTATCTCCACAAGAAAAGGCATCACAATAGTCTGCGACCTCCATTGTGTACGGACGACGCACGGCATTCTCACGAAGTATATACCTGTACTCCGACATTATTTTCTATATTTAGGTGGAAATACGAATTCACGAGACCTTTTCTCAAACTCTGCAATCTCCTCTTCCCTTTTAGCAGAGAGTCGAGGTGTGGGACGGCGACCGTCACGCTCCGCTTGTTCTACAAATGCTATTGCCGATTCACCTGTCAAAACCGGTGAAGAATTTATTGTCATTGCCATAATTGTCTATTTTAGTGCAAATGTACGATATAATAACGAATTAACCAAATAACACGTTTGTTATTGTCGCAGATATTTAGCCAATATTATTCAAAAAAGATTAATTTTGCATTGTAAAAAGAATGAGGAGATGATAAAAGCCAGGTGGTGCAGATATATCTTACGGTTCCGTTTTGAGGCGCGCACTTCGCGAGAGACGATGCGCGAAAAGGCGACGTATTTCGTCGGCATATACGATGATGCCGAACCGGAAAGGCTCTTGGCGATTGGGGAGTGTCCGTTGTTCAAAGGGCTGTCGGCCGACGATGTTCCGGAATATGAAACGCTGCTCTCGCAGGCATGCGAAGCGCCTTATGAAGCCCTCGAATTGCCATACAGCTCTATCCGCTTCGGCTTTGAACAGGTGCTGATGCCTGAGCCAAAATCGCCGTGGCGAATGGGTCTCACGGGCATCCCAATCAACGGCCTGATATGGATGGGCGACAAAGATACCATGACCCGGCGCATAAAGGAAAAACTTGACAGCGGCTTCAGGGTGCTGAAACTCAAAATCGGGGGTATCAACTTCGACGACGAGGTCGAACTGCTTGCCGATATACGGCGACGCTTTCCGGCATCGGCTCTCGAAATACGCCTTGACGCCAACGGCAGTTTCACTGCTGAGAATGCGGCGGAAAAGCTCGGACGGCTCGCCCGTTTCGACATACACTCGATAGAACAGCCGATAAAAGCCGGACAGACCGATGCCATGGCTCGCCTGTGCCGCGAAAGTCCCATCGCAATCGCGCTCGATGAAGAACTCATAGGATGCCGCAGCCATGACGAAGCTTTCGGCCTTGTCGATGCCATCAGACCGCAGTATCTGATACTCAAACCGGCACTATGCGGCGGCCTCAGCGGTGCGGAAGCATATATCGACATTGCCGACAGGCTCGGCATCGGCTGGTGGGCGACATCGGCTTTGGAGTCGAACATAGGGCTTGCCGCCATCGGCTCCTGGCTCGGCGAAAAAATGGCCTCGGAAGAAATCATGCCTCAAGGGCTCGGAACCGGGCAGCTATATCTCAACAATATCGCATCTCCGCTCGAATTGCGCGGCAACGAACTGTGGTTCGAGCCTTCTAAAAAATGGGAATATCCTGAATTCGAATGGCACGGATAGACGATTTCTTGAACGAATGGGCCGACGGCAAGGACTATATCGTCGCCCATACATCAGGCTCGACAGGCACACCAAAAGAGATACGGCTGCTGAAAAGCGACATGCGAACATCGGCACATGCCACAAACGAGTTTTTCGGAATCGGAAGCGCATCGGTAATCGGGATGGCGCTGTCGACCGACTACATTGCCGGAAAGATGATGGCCGTACGGGCACTCGAAAGCGGTGCCAGGCTGCTGCCGCTCCCCGTAGGCTCGAAAATAGAACTCGACGGCGTAAGCGAGGCCATCGACCTGCTTGCCATCGTACCGTCGCAAATGCACAACTTCATAGACAAGCCGCACTATGCGAGCAAGGTGCGCAATGTGCTAATCGGCGGCGCTGCCCCCTCGGCAGAACAATGCCGGGCGCTGGCCGCATTAGGCTACAAGGTATTCATAAGCTACGGAATGACCGAAACTTGCAGCCATGTTGCTCTCGCACGGGGCGACAACGCAGAACGCACGTTCCACGCCATGCCCGGCATCAGCTTCGATGTCACCGACGATGACCGGTTAATAATAGACTGCCCTCGCTTTTCTTTCAGAAGACTCACGACTAATGATGTGGTCGAGCTGCTCTCCCCTACGTCGTTCCGTTGGCGCGGACGCTCCGACGGCGCCATAAACAGCGGCGGCATCAAGTTTTTTCCTGAAGAACTCGAAGCACTCTACTCTCCGTTGCTCCCCGGACTGAAATTTTATGTCAGCTCTCTGCCCGACGAAAAATGGGGGCAAGCCGTAACACTTGTGATGGAGGGCAGGCAACACGACACGGTCCAAATCGCAGAAGCCCTTAAAGCGGCAATAGCCGACCACAGGCGTCTGCCGAAGCACATAATAACGGTCGAGTCCATACCGACAACCGCAAACGGCAAAATAAGGCGCGTACCGCCGACCCTATAGACCGCCGGCTTCGCCAACGCCAAAGAGTGCGAAGTCGTAAACGACAGGGTCTTCGGAGTTGAAGCGGCGCAAATTCCCGGTAAGTTCGACTACGGCTTTTCGGTCGTTCTGCTTGCGCGTCAGCAGTCCGAGCGTGCGCGACGTGTTCGCCGAATGGACATCGAGCGGAATATACAGTTGGCTCGGTTTAAGCACCGACCACACGCCCATGTCGACAATGCCGTCGCATCTTACAAGCCAACGCAAAGCCATGTTGAAGCGCTTCAACGCCGATGCGTCAACCTTATCAGGCAGACATCGTGTCGGGCCGTCGAGCGGACAAGTGCAGTTCGCATCGCACATGAGCGCATTCAGCCTGTCTGCTATAAGCCACGCAGGCGCCTCTGCCTCAGGCGCGTCCAAAGAAGCAGCAAAGTTTTCCAGACTCCCGAAACGGCGGTAAAGCTCACGCAGTCCTCTAAGGAAGTATCGCAGATGACGCCCGAAGAATGTCCTGTGGATATTGCCGTCGCCGACGGAGTCTATATCGCCGTCGGCGACAAAAGCATAAGGTTCGCCCTTTAGTATCGAATGGAGCTTCTCGGCATTTGCCAATATCATGCTTCGGCGCCCCCATGCGATAGTAGAAGTAAGCAAGGCCGAAATCTCTATGTCGCGCAGGTCGCTGAAACGACGGGGAAACTGCACCGGGTCGGCATCGGCAAACGCCGGCACATTGTAGCGGCGCACAAGCTCGTCAAGTTTCGTTTTAAGAGTATCCATAATCTTCGGCAAAAGTACAAAAAGTATTACTATTCTTTGCTACGAGCCAGAACGAAAGAACACGGTGTGGAACGCCATTTATATATTTTAAGGTATGAACGGCCTAATTTAAACTTTACGGGCGTGGCCGTTTCACACATTTTTTGTACCTTTGCACTTGGATTAAACTCCACTGACAGACAACAAACAACAATTCTGTATATAAACTCGATTACAAACGTTATGAGTAAAGAAAAAAAATTCTTGACCTGCGACGGTAATCAGGCAGCCGCACATGTGAGCTACATGTTCTCGGAAGTAGCTGCCATCTACCCCATCACCCCCTCGTCGACCATGGCTGAATATGTCGACGAATGGGCTGCAGCAGGCCGCAAGAACATCTTCGGCGAAACAGTGCTTGTTCAGGAAATGCAGTCGGAAGGCGGTGCCGCAGGCGCCGTACACGGCTCTCTTCAGGCAGGTGCGCTGACAACAACCTACACGGCATCGCAAGGCTTGCTGCTGATGATACCGAACATGTATAAAATCGCAGGCGAACTTCTGCCTTCGGTATTCCATGTTTCGGCCCGCACCATCGCTTCGCACGCACTTTCTATTTTCGGCGACCACCAGGACGTGATGTCGGTACGCCAGACCGGCTTCGCAATGCTTGCAGAAGGTTCCGTACAGGAAGTTATGGACCTCGCCGGCGTGGCACACCTCTCGACAATCAAATCGAGCGTGCCTTTCGTCAACTTCTTCGACGGCTTCCGCACCTCGCACGAAATACAGAAAATCGAGCTTATCGAGCAAGAAGACCTCGCTCCCCTGCTCGACCGCAAAGCCCTTGCCGACTTCCGCGCACGCGCTCTCACGCCCCAGGCACCCGTAGCACGCGGCATGGCCGAGAACGGCGACGTTTTCTTCCAGCACCGCGAAGCATGCAACCAGCACTATCAGGCCGTTCCCGAAGTGGTTGAAAGCTACATGGCCGAAATCACGAAAATCACAGGCCGTGAATACCACCTGTTCAACTACTACGGCGCACCCGATGCCGAACGTGTGATAATCGCTATGGGTTCTGTAACCCAAGCCATCCAGGAAGCTATCGACTACCTCGTGGCCAAAGGCGAAAAAGTCGGCCTCGTATCGGTGCACCTCTTCCGCCCCTTCTCGGCCAAGCACTTCCTCGGCGCAATACCGGCAACGGCAAAACGCATCGCTGTGCTCGACCGCACCAAAGAACCCGGAGCAAACGGCGAACCGCTCTACCTCGACGTCAAAGAATGCTTCTACGGCAAAGAAAACGCGCCTGTCATTGTCGGCGGCCGTTACGGCCTCGCATCCAAAGACACCACACCGGCCCAAATCCTCAGTGTGTTTGAAAACCTCGCCCTGCCCATGCCGAAAGACCACTTCACTCTCGGCATAGTCGATGACGTCACTTTCACATCGCTGCCCCTGCTGCCCGAAATGGCACTCGGCGACGAAAGCACTTTCGAAGCGAAATTCTACGGTCTCGGTGCCGACGGCACTGTCGGAGCAAACAAGAACTCCGTTAAAATCATCGGTGACAACACCGACAAATACTGCCAGGCATACTTCGCTTACGACTCCAAGAAGTCAGGCGGCTTCACTTGCTCGCATCTTCGTTTCGGCGACAAGCCCATCCGCTCGACATATCTGGTGAACACGCCCAACTTCGTGGCCTGCCACGTTCAGGCATACCTCAACATGTACGATGTCACCCGTGGCCTGCGCGACGGCGGTACATTCGTGCTCAACACAATCTGGGACGCCGACGAACTCGCAAAGAACCTTCCCAACCACGTGAAGCGCTACTTTGCACAGCACAACATCACTGTCTACTATATCAACGCCACGAAAATCGCCCAGGAAATCGGTCTCGGCAACCGCACCAATACCATTCTCCAGAGCGCATTCTTCCGCATCACCAAGGTGATACCCGTCGACCTCGCAATCGAGCAGATGAAGAAATTCATTGTCAAGAGCTACGGTAAAAAAGGTCAGGACGTTGTCGACAAGAACAACCAGGCTGTCGACCGTGGCGGTGAATACCACCAGCTTACCGTCGACCCGGCATGGGCAGAGCTTCCCGACACCCCCAAGAAGCCCAACAACGACCCGGCTTTCATCAACGAAATCGTCCGCCCCATCAACGCCCAGGACGGCGACCTCCTCAAAGTTTCCGACTTCAAGGACATGCCCGACGGAACATGGCATCAAGGCACTGCGGCATATGAAAAACGCGGTGTGGCAGCATTCGTGCCCGAATGGCTCGAAGAAAACTGCATACAGTGCAACAAGTGCGCATATGTATGCCCCCACGCTTCCATCCGTCCGTTCGTGCTCACCGACGCCGAAGCCCAGGCCGCTCCCTTCGGAACCGAAGGCACGATTCCGGCTCTCGGCCCCTCTTTCAAAGGCATGCACTTCATTCAGGCCGTCGACGTGCTCGACTGCCTCGGCTGCGGCAACTGCGTTGACGTATGCCCCGGCAAGAAAGGCGTCAAGGCTCTTCAGATGAAGCCTCTCGAAACGCAGCTCAACGTACAGGCCGAATGGGACTACTGCGTAAAAGAAGTCAGCTCGAAGCAAGACCTCGTCGACATCAAAGCAAACGTCAAGAACAGCCAGTTCGCAACGCCCCTCTTTGAATTCTCCGGCGCATGCTCGGGTTGCGGCGAGACACCTTATGTCAAACTCATATCGCAACTTTTCGGCGACCACGAAATGGTAGCGAACGCAACCGGCTGCTCATCTATCTACTCAGGCTCTGTTCCTTCGACTCCCTACACCACAAACGCCGCAGGACACGGTCCGGCCTGGGCAAACTCGCTCTTCGAAGACTTCGCCGAATTCGGTCTCGGCATGAAAATAGCCACCGAGAAAATCCGCGAACGCCTCGCAGTCCTTTTCAACGACATGCTCACATGCCCCAAGTGCACCGACGAGATGAAAGCCCTTGCAAAACAATGGCTCGACGCTCCGCACAGCGCAGGCGTTACACGCGAAGTTGCAGATAAACTTCTGCCGCTCTGCGAAGCTTGCGGCTGCGACACCTGTAAGGCTATCCTCGAACTCAAAGGCTATATCGTAGCACGCTCGCAATGGATTATCGCCGGCGACGGTGCCGCATATGACATCGGTTTCGGCGGTCTCGACCACGTGCTCGCCTCAGGCAAAAACGTCAACGTACTCGTTGTCGACACCGAAGTATACTCCAACACCGGCGGCCAGTCGTCGAAGGCCACACCTATCGGCGCCATCGCCAAATTCGCATCGGCCGGCAAACGCATCCGCAAAAAAGACCTCGGCCTTATCGCCTCGACCTACGGATATGTCTACGTTGCACAGATTGCAATGGGCGCCGACCAGGCTCAGACACTCAAAGCAATCCGCGAAGCCGAAGCATACGACGGTCCGTCGCTCATAATAGCCTATGCTCCATGTATCAGCCACGGCATCAAGGCCGGCATGGGACACAGCCAGGCCGAAGAAGAGCGCGCCGTAGCATGCGGTTACTGGCATCTGTGGCGCTACAACCCCGCCGCCGAACTTCAAGGCCAGAACCCCTTCACTCTCGACAGCAAAGCCCCGAACTGGGACCTCTTCGAAGACTTCCTCAAAGGTGAAGTCCGCTACGCATCGGTTCTCAAACAATACCCTGCCGAAGCCGAAGAACTCTTCGCTGCCGCCAAAGAAAACGCACAGTGGCGCTACAACAACTACCGCCGCCTTGCCCAGCAGCAATGGGGCGTAGACCCTGAAGTGGCTCCCGTTGAAAAAGCCAACGAAAAGCTCTGATAAGACACAACCCTACAATAACGGCGCCGAGGCAGTTGCCCCGGCGCCGCTTTCATTATAACTTAGAGGTTGTTTAAAAACATATGTTAACCGACAGGTTGGTGTATTTTTGTTTAAATTGCACATTGTGAGGAGAGAGCATGGTGGTTCCCATGCGACCGACGAGCAATTTGCAAGTTAATAAAAAGACACCAAGACCGAGGTAATGTTAAAACATCCGATTTTAAGGTACGAAAATATGTATTACTCAAGAATAATAAATGCAACGCCTCCGAAAATTATGAGCGTCTTGCGCCCTGCTCTTCACTCGCATAGCACGCTATGCTCATTCATCGCAGAACACAATCCGTCTCATAATTTTCGGCCTGTCGATTAACATCTGTTTTTAAACAACCTCTTAATCTATAACCTGGAAATACGACGTCCTTGTGCTGTGTTTATAATCAAGGGGACGGTCTCTTCGGTAACCACACTCGTGTCAAGACCGAAAGCCGACTGTTCCGATACACCGAAGCGGCGCAACAGCTCATACATCCGCATAAGTCTGTAATCTCTCGGACGACAAATGCTCGACAACGAAAATATACGTCGGATAATGATAAAACGGAAATCTCCGGCAATTCCCCGAGCGCGCAGTGACGGATATGAACTCGTAAGGTCGAGCTGTTTCTCTTGCACCAAATCTTCAACAATCTGACGCAGATACACACTCACTTTAGGCGCAACCCGAAATCCGAGCCGCATCGTTACGGCATAGATTGTCTGAGGCACGACCATATCCACCGAATATTCGAGCGTATCAGGAAAATCGACATAGTCGACATGTATAAACCAATAATGGTCGGCACGCTTCGGCTGCTTGTTCACAATAGAATACAGCAACTTGCTTTCTATAAGTCCGGCTTCGGGCGAACGGCTGAAATACACGAGGTTTGAGGCATATTTAGGTATTTCGCGGTCTTTTTTTATAGCCGGGATAATGTCGGCGCAACGCTCCATAGGCACATATTCGATATATGCCTGCCTTACCTTGGTCGCATTGTACCAAATGACCATCACCGCTGCGAGCATTCCGGCAACAAGCACACTGAACCATCCGCCATGGGTAAACTTGAACATGTTGGCAACAAAAAAGATGCCCTCGACAACAATAAAGAACAAAAAGAACAAAGCGCAAACGTACACCGACGCACCACGGATACGCATCCATACAGTCAAAAGAACCGTCGTCATCAACATTGTCACAGTGATGGCGAGGCCATAGGCAGCCTCCATGTGCCCCGAATCACGGAAAATCGCCACCGTAAGCAGACAGCCGGCAAATAAAGCCCAATTGACAGCCGGAATATAGAGACGCCCTTTCTCAACCGACGGATATTTTATTTTGAGCTTAGGCCAAAAACCGAGATTGATAGCTTCTGAAAAAATGGTGAATGAACCGCTCAGAAGAGCCTGGCTCGCTATGATAGCCGCACCGGTCGACATTACGACACCGGGCACGAGCCATCCTTCAGGCATAAGCGCATAAAACGGATTTATCCGGCTTCCTGAAGGCATGCCATGCGAAATCAGCCACGCCCCCTGCCCAAGGTAGTTCAAAATCAGCATAAGCTTTACGAACAGCCAACTCACCTCTATGTTCTTACGGCCGCAATGTCCCAAATCGGAATAAAGAGCCTCGGCCCCTGTGGTGCACAGGAATACAGCACCAAGTATAAGGAACCATGACGGAGACGAAAACAAGAGCTTAAAAGCATACCAAGGGTTGAACGCTTTTAAAATCGCCGGACATGACGGCAACCAGCATGCACCGAGTACACCGAGCATAAGGAACCACACAAGCATGAACGGACCGAAAAAGCGCCCTATCGCACCCGTCCCGGCCTGTTGCATGACGAATATAAGCGCTATTATGGCAAATACCAAGGGAAGAACCGGTATTGAAGCCGAAATTTCGCCGAGGCCTTCGACTGCCGATGTAACCGTAATTGCCGGAGTTATTACACCGTCGGCAATCAATGCCGCCGCTCCGACTGCAGCCACTATATAAAGACTTCTGCGCGGCAGTTTGCGCAGAAGCGCGAACAGAGCCAGTATTCCGCCCTCTCCCTTATTGTCGGCCCTGAGCGCCAGAAGGACGTACTTCAACGTAGTCTGCAAAGTAAGCGTCCATATAACACACGAAACCGCACCTATTATATAATCGGCGTTATAGGTGGGTTCGACAGCTACAATGGCCTTCATGACATAGAGCGGCGATGTTCCGATATCTCCGAACACTATGCCCATAGTCACAATCAGGCCTACAAGAGTGAGCCGTGAAAGCCTTGTCTTTTCCATATGTGATGAATTCGTTACCATACAATGGCAACAAACATCCGCTCCTTTTTGTTGGCTTACGACAGGCTGCCGCCACAAATGAGGCCGTCAAATAAGTCTCAAATCTTTAGCGACACGGCATGCTTCTATAGAGTTCTTTACTTGTAATTTAGCCAAAATGCACTGACGATGCCTGCTCACGGTGTTTATGCTGATATTCAAGCTATCGGCAATGCCTTTGCTCGTAAAGCCTTTGTCTATAAGACCCAACACCTGCTTCTCTCTGACAGACAGTATCGTTCCGTTATCTTGTCGTTCCAACTCGGTCATTTGACCATTGGCAGAGTTTACTATCAAATATTTAGCCGGCATATCGAATACCAAGGGGCTATAGAGGCATAGAGCCAACCATAAAGCATCATTCGTAGGAGACGGAATATAGAAAATACGATGCAGAGCAGAGATATAAGCGCCATCCCTACTTTTCATACGCAATTTACTCGCCAAATAATAAAATGTCCGTTTCTTTTTTAGCTGACGCTTTATAAAATAGTAGAAACAAAGCTCCTGCGAATGCTTCCCGACCAAATCGTCAGGATGGATAAGTCGAAAAATTTCTTCCTCCCATATAGACGACAGCACGCCTTCTTTCCCCAATGTATCAATTCCCAAGGTCTGCGAAAAACCGCCATAATAAATATAGCTCTTATTATTGCGTAAATCACTCAACACCGCAATGGCATTTTCCATCTGTGAATAACTGCGTGCCATATCTTTATATCTCGACAGTATTTCGCCATATCTTTCTCCGTCAGTAAAATCCTGAGCACGGAATTCCTTGTCAAGCACATCAACAGCTTCCATCGGCCTAAAAATGGTTATTTATAATCATTGTATGTTATCGGGCAATAATTTAACTTTGCAAAGATAAACAAATTGCCCCAATCGCAAAAAACAGACACAAATACGACAACAATATATTAGAGAGTGATGATTAGAAAATTATTATTAAGCGGCCTGGTGCTTAGCGCATCATTCGCCTCTTTTGCCCAATCGCTGGAAAACATGCAGTGGTTCAACGAACCCGAACAATGGAAAATCAAAGACAATACGCTTACAATGGCGGTGACGCCCCAAACCGACTATTGGCGCATTTCACACTATGGGTTCACGGTAGACGACGCTCCGTTCCTTTATAGCCTGCGAGGCGGCGAGTTCGAAGTAAAAGTGAAAATTTCGGGTGATTACAAAACACGTTTCGACCAATCGGGACTGATGCTTCGAACCGACAATGAAAACTACATCAAAGCCGGCATTGAATTTGTCGACGGAAAATACAATCTCAGCACCGTAGTGACACACCACACAAGCGACTGGAGCATAATACCCTTGGAGAAACCGGTGAAATTCATATGGATAAAGGCTGTCCGACGCCTTGATGCCGTAGAAATCTTCTACTCGTTCGACGACAAAGAATATACTATGATGCGAAACGCATGGCTACAGGACAATCACCCGGTAATGGTCGGCATTATGGCGGCATCGCCCGACGGCAACGGCTTCAATGCAAAATTTGAAGACTTCTCAATCAAGCATCTGCCCGATTTGCGCAGACTGAAATGGCTTGAGCAAAACAATTGAGGGCAATGAAGATAGACCATATCGGCATATGGGCACATGATATCGAACTGCTCCGAGACTTCTACACCAAATATCTGAACATGGAGTGCGGCCACAAATACACCAACCCGGCCAAGAACTTCTCCTCTTACTTTCTCTCGTTCGGCCAAGGGGATACTCGCATTGAACTGATGCACATTCCCGAACCTGAAAGCATATCGGACACGGCGCAACTGAAAGGGCTTGCACACATTGCCGTTGCCGTAGGAAGCCGTGAAAAGGTAAACGCACTCACCGAGCAGTTAAGGAACGACGGCTACGCAATATTGGGCGAACCGAGGGTGACGGGCGACGGATATTACGAGAGCGTCGCTGCCGACCCTGAAGGCAACCGCATAGAAATAACAGTGTAAGAACAACACTACTACGACAACAAAAAAATCCCGGTCAAGCATGCTTGCCGGGATTTTTGTTGTCGGTTCTTATTATTCTGCCGGGGTTTCTTCGGCGGCTACCTGTTCGCCGGTGGCGTTGTTCAGTGTAGCGACAAGAGCGCGGAACTCTTCGAGCGAAACCGTCTTTTCGTCGAGTTTGACGATGTTGTGGATTGCATGGAACAAGTTTCCGTTGAATGCCATGTGCACAAGCTGGCGGCGCTGTTTTTCGTCTTTGAGCATGTTGTCGACGAAGTAGTCGAGCATCTGGTCGGCCATGTGGCTCATGCCGTATTGCTGAAGCTGCTCCATGCCATAGCTACGGGCGGCAGCCTTGACATCTTCTTCGGTGACTTTCACACCGAGCTGTTCGGCGACTTTGTTCTCGATTATTTCCCACTTGATGGCAGGGATGTTGCGTTCTACCACACCGTCGATGTCTTCTTCTTTGATTTCGCTGTTGGTGCGGAGCATGAACTTACGCAGGAACGATACGGGGAGAGCCATGCCTGCACCGTAGGTATCCATGAGATAGTCTTCTGCCTGACGGGTGAAGAGCTGATTGCTGTTGGGCTGTAGCGCACGGGCTATCATATCGGCGACGGCCTTGCGGTACTCTTCTTCGTTGTGGACTTTGTCAGCCCCGAACACTTTGTCGTAGTATTCCTGGCCAAGTTCTGCCGGACGATTGACAATATATTCGGTGATGGTGATTTCGAAATTGCCACGGGCTTTCTCGATGTCGGCGCGGTCGATGTGGAGCATCGAAGCCACTTCGGCCTCGTTGCCGTCGCAGGTGTCGAAGGGGTTGAACACGACCTTATCGCCTACTTTTGTGCCTTCGAACTTCTTGGCTTCGGTCTCCGATTTGAAGAGGAACGGAGCGAGGATGCCGTCGGTCACCTGGATTGCGTCGTCGCCTTCTTTGATGGTACCGTCTTCGTTGAGCTGCATGATAGAGCCTTTTACGAGAGCGCGCTCGGCATATTCCTGTGCCGGCACCTGCTCTCCGGCCTGCTGGCGCATGTTCTTGTCCTGTTCATCAATCATCTGGTCGGTGACTGCGATGTTATAGAACGGCAGAGTGGCGTTTGCAAGGTCGAGTTTAAGCTCGGGAGCGAGACCGATTTCGTAGCGGAACGTATAGTCTTTTGTGTTGAGGTCTATTTCTTCATCCTGTGCCGGGATGGGCTGACCGAGGATGTCGAGTTTGTTGTCTTCGATATATTTAAGACAAGCGTCAGCCGATACTTCGTTTAGAACATGAGCCTTAACTTCATTGCCGAAACGCTTGCGGAGCTGGTTCATATCGATATGCCCTTTGCGGAAACCCGGGATTTGGCGTTTTTGGCCGATTTCCTTGAGTTCTTTTTTCACGCGGTCGGCATAATCGGCTTCTTCGATTTTCACGACGACGAAGCCTTCAAGCTCGCCCGTCTTTTCGAGTGTTACGTCCATTATGTGTGTCTATTTCTTATGTTAGATAAATATCTTTTTCAGCCGGCAGCGGCGGTCGCGCCGTTACCGAAGTGCAAAATTAACACTTAAAATTGTATAAATCAACTTTTAGAGGGTGTTTAATAATATCTGTTAAGCGACAGGCCGAAAAGTTTGAGATGGATTGTATTCTGCGATGATGGAGCATAACGTGCTATGCGACTGAAAAGCAGGACACAAGACACTCAAAATTTTCGGAGACGTTACATTCATTCTTTTCGAGTTATACATATTTTAATACTTTAAATGAGTGCTTTTAACATTACCTCAGTCTTGGTGTCTTTTTGTCAACTTGCGCATTGCTCATCGGTCGCATGGGAACCGCCATGCTCCCTCTTCACAATGCGCAATTTAAGCAAAAATACACCAACCTGTCGTTTAACATATATTATTAAGCACCCTCTTAGAACACTTTTGTAGCCAAAAAAGTTGTTAACACGTTCATTTGAGATTTGCGCGGCAACGGCGGTAGTAGTCGACAAAAGCGAGGTTTACCATACGTATTCCGCCGGGTGTGGGATAGTTTCCCGAGAAATACCAGTCGCCGGGGCATGTAGGCACTGCATCGTGCAGTCCGTCAAGGCTTTGGAAAAGAATGTCGACCGACGCCTTTATTTCAGGGGGCGTGAGCATCTGAGCCATGCGCTGCGAAACTTCCTCGTCGGACAGAAGGCCATACAGCTTCTTTACGACATTTACCTGCTGTTCATCGGGCAGTTCGATGTTGCGAAGGGCTTCTTCGTACACCTCGTCGATTACATGCTCCAAGCCGCGCGTCTCAAGCAGCGAAATCATGGCCCTGAAAGCGGCGAGTTCGTCAAGATGCGGCATATCGATGCCGTAATAGTCGGGGTAGCGCACTTGTGGCGACGATGAAACGACAATTATCCGTTTCGGTCGCAGACGGTCGAGAATACGGAGGATAGACTGGCGTAGAGTGGTTCCGCGCACAATGCTGTCGTCAATCACCACAAGAGTGTCGTCGCCGGAGTTGATGCACCCGTAAGTGGTGTCATAGACATGTGTGGCAAGGTCGTTGCGCGAAGTTCCTTCGGCAATGAATGTGCGGAGTTTGATGTCCTTTATGGCGATTTTCTCGTTGCGTATTTTGCGACGCAGTATCTCGTCGAGAGCCTCGTCGGTAAGGCGGTTTTCAGCAGCCAGACGCGAAATTTCGGCCTTGCGGTTGCTGTCGAGCCTATGCGTCAAGGCATCCATCATGCCCATAAAGGCGACTTCGGCCGTATTGGGGATGAAAGAGAACACGGTGGTGTCGAAACGGTCGTCTATCATCCGGCAAAGCTCGGGCACGATATTGGCACCGAGTTTTTTACGCTCGCGGTAGATGTCGGCGTCGCTGCCGCGCGAAAAGTAAACGCGCTCAAACGAGCACCGTTGATTGATGCCCTCGGGAAGGATGCGGCGAATTTCTACGTTTCCGGCCTGCCCGATGAGCATGGCACAGCCCGGCTGCAGCTCTTTCACCTTGTCGATAGACACATTGAAGACAGTCTGAATGACCGGGCGCTCCGATGCGAGCACAGCAACCTCGTCGTCGCAATAGTAGAATGCCGGACGTATGCCGTGGGGGTCGCGCAACGCAAACGACGAGCCTGAGCCGGTGACGCCGCAGATGGTGTAACCGCCGTCCCATATCGGCGCCGCACTCTCGAGCACATTGCCCAAATCGATTTCGGCCTCGATTTTACGTGCAAGCATGGGGTCGCGCAGAGAGTCGCGGTATTCGCGGTAGAGACGGTGGTTTTCTTTGTCGAGGGCATTACCTATCTGCTCAAGCAGAAGCACGGTGTCGCTGTAGAGGCGCGGATGCTGGCCCGTTGCAACGATGCTGTCGTAGATTTTGCCAACATTTGTCATGTTGAAATTTCCACAAAGCATCAGCGCACGCGAGCGCCAGTTGTTGCGGCGCAGGAACGGATGTGTGTATTCCATGCCGCTACGGCCGGTGGTACTGTAGCGCAGATGGCCCATATACACCTGACCGATGAACGGAGCAAAGGCATCGACCTCGCTCGGCGGCAGCTCGTTGAGCATTGGCGGCAGCTTGCGGCCTACCGTTGCAAAAATCTCATCGATGGCACCGGTGCCAAGCGCACGTTCACGATAGACGTAATCGTGGCCCGGAGGGGTATTGAGTTTTACTACGCCTATGCCAGCGGCCTCCTGCCCGCGGTTGTGCTGTTTCTCCATAAGGAGGTACAGGCGGTCGAGGGCATAGGTATAGCTTCCATAGCGCACTTTATAGTACTCCAACGGTTTAAGCAGGCGAATCATCGCCACACCGCATTCGTGCTTGAGTTGTTCCATCAAAAAAACTTATCGTATGAATAGCAGCTCACGGTATTTCGGCAGAGGCCACATTTCATTGTCTACCATAAGCTCGAGTTTGTCAATGTTATATCTTATGATTTCCATCTTAGGCACCACATTGTCGTGATATGCCACCGCTTTCTCGCGCTCGTCGGCAATGGCGTTTGCCTTTTTGCGGTCGGCAATCATGGCGGCGACTGTGGTCTTGATGTTCGCCATACGCGTTGCGATGTTCTCGATGGTCTCAAGGTCGGTTTCGGCCATCTTGTCGGCACGTTCGCCGAAGAGACCGCGCAGTTTCACCACATTGTCGACAAGCATCGACTGGTAGCGCGTAGCCACGGGGATTATATGGTTGATTGCAAGGTCGCCGAGAACGCGTGCCTCAATCTGTATTTTTTTCGTGTAGATTTCCCACTTCACTTCGTTGCGCGCACGAAGTTCGGGCAGCGACAGCACACCCGTATTCTCGAACATCTTGACCGATGCGTCTGAGAGGTAGGCGTCGAAAATCACCGGTGCCGACGTCTCGCAGTCGAGACCCCGACGGGCGGCCTCGGCCTTCCATTCGTCGCTGTAGCCGTTGCCGTCGAAGTGTATGGCCTTTGATTGGCTTATCAGCTCACGCACTTCTGCAAGGATGGCCTCGGTAAGCTTGGCACCGACAGCAACGCGCGCATCGACTTTGGTCTTGAAGTCGGCAAGCTGCTCGGCTACGGCGGCGTTCAGCACTATCATTGCCGAAGCGCAGTTTGCCGACGAGCCTACTGCGCGGAACTCGAAACGGTTGCCGGTAAAGGCAAATGGCGAAGTGCGGTTGCGGTCGGTGTTGTCGAGCATTATTTCGGGAATCTGAGCGAGGCCGAGCGAGAACTCAGATTTCTTTTTCAGCTCCGACAAGTCGGTGGCGTCGCTCTTTTCAAGACGGTCGAGTATCGATGCCAGCTGACTGCCCGTGAAAATCGATATGATGGCAGGGGGTGCCTCGTTTGCGCCAAGACGATGGGCATTGGTGGCCGACATGATAGACGCCTTCAACAGAGCATTATGACGGTGCACCGCAGCCATGACATTGACCACAAAGGTGACGAACTGCAGATTGTCCATCGGCGTGCGTCCGGGCGAGAACAGCATGGCGCCACGGTCGGTGCCAAGGCTCCAGTTATTGTGCTTGCCCGAGCCGTTGACGCCCTTGAAAGGCTTTTCGTGGAGCAGTACTCTGAAATTGTGGCGACGGGCCACCTCGTTCATTACCGACATCAGCAGAAGATTGTGGTCGTTGGCGAGGTTCGTCTCCTCGTATATAGGCGCAAGCTCAAACTGATTGGGCGCAACTTCGTTGTGACGGGTCTTTACGGGGATGCCAAGACGATGACAACGGATTTCGAGGTCGAGCATGAAAGCTTCGACGCGCGAAGGTATCGCGCCGAAATAGTGGTCTTCGAGCTGCTGGTTCTTGGGGCTTTCATGCCCCATGAGGGTGCGGCCTGTCATCACCAGGTCGGGACGGGCGCTATAAAGCGACTCGTCGACAAGAAAATACTCCTGCTCCCAGCCCAGGAACGAGGTGACATGCTTTACTTCGGGGTCGAAATAGCGTGCGACAGCGGTAGCGGCCTTGTCGACGGCATTGAGGGCACGCAGAAGCGGCGTCTTGTAGTCGAGCGATTCGCCCGTGTACGATATAAAGATTGTGGGGATACAAAGAGTCTGGTCGAGGATAAATGCCGGCGACGAAATGTCCCATGCAGAATAGCCGCGGGCTTCGAAGGTATTACGTATTCCGCCGTTGGGGAAGCTCGATGCGTCAGGTTCCTGCTGCACAAGCAGCTTGCCCGAGAATTCTTCGACCACACCGCCTTTGCCGTCATGCTCGACAAAAGCATCGTGCTTTTCGGCAGTGCCTCCGGTCAAAGGTGCAAACCAATGTGTGTAGTGGCGCACTCCATTGTCGAGAGCCCAACGCTTCATTCCGTCGGCGATGCTGTCGGCAAGCTGACGGTCGATTGGCTTCTTGTTCTCGATTGCATCGATGAGAGCATCGTATACGGCCTTAGGCAGATATTCAAACATCTTCTGACGGTTGAAAACAAGCTCGCCATAGTATTGGTCGGGACGCTGCGACGGGGTATCGACAGCTACGGCCTTACGGTCGAAAGCCTCCTCCACCATCTTAAATCGTAATGTTGTAGACATATTGTGGGTTAAGTAGATTGTGTACTATTGGAAAAAAGCACCCGGCTGTGCAGGGGCGCAGCCGGGCGTAAGTTTACATGTTCATGCCGCCGTCGACTTGTATGACTTGTCCGGTAACGTAACTGGAGAGGTCTGAAGCGAGGAAGGTGGCGACATTGGCAATGTCTTCGGCCTGGCCGCCGCGGCGCAGGGGTATCTTCTTCTTCCATTCTTCACGCACCGAGTCGGGCAGCGCGGCCGTCATGGCAGTCTCGATAAATCCGGGGGCGATTGCATTGGCACGTATGCCGCGCGAACCGACCTCTTGGGCGATGCTCTTTGCGAGAGCTATAAGGCCGGCTTTCGAAGCCGCATAGTTGGCCTGTCCGGCATTGCCGTGCACGCCGACTACCGATGCCATGTTAATGATAGAGCCTTCGCGCTGACGCATCATTACGGGCAGAAGGGCATTGATGAAGTTGAATGCGCTTTTGAGGTTGACAGCGATGACTGCATCCCATTGAGCTTCGGTCATACGCATCATGAGGCCGTCTTTGGTAATACCGGCATTGTTTACAAGAATATCGACACGACCGAAGTCTTCGACCACCTGTGCCACGACTTCTTTGGTCTGGTTGAAGTCGGCTGCGTTCGAGGCATAGCCTTTCACTTTGACGCCGAAAGCGGCGATTTCGTTTTCGGTAGCTTTGCCGTTTTCATCTATGACGAGGTCGGTAAATGCGATGTTGGCGCCTTCCTGGGCGAAACGCAGGGCAATGGCTTTGCCGATGCCGCGGGCCGCTCCGGTGATGAGGGCGGTTTTTCCTTCGAGTAATTTCATAATACTACTGAGACTGTGTTTTCTAAAACTGCTGCAAATTTAAGCATTTTCGCCCGAATAGCGAAATTGTCGGGCACGAAATTGCGAAAGTGCTATGGCTGTGGCCGTTGCCACATTCAGGCTTTCGACAGAAGAAGCGTCGGCAGGATAAGGCGGTATGAACAGACGGCTGTTTACGTGGCGTTCGAGGCTTTCGGAGATGCCGCTGCCTTCGTTACCCATCAACAGAATCCCGTCTCGGCCGAGCGAGGATGTGTAGATGTTGTCACCGTCAAGGAAAGTGCCGTAGACACATATTTCGGGCGACAGCGAGGCGAAAAACGCGTCAAGGTCGGCATACACTACCGAAACACGCGCAAGCGCCCCCATGGTCGACTGCACTGTCTTTGGGTTGAAAGCATCGACAGTATCGTGCGACGCAAGGACGGTGTGCACACCCATCCAGTCGCATGTGCGGAGTATTGTGCCAAGGTTGCCGGGGTCTTGTATGCGGTCGAGTGCAACTACAAGTTCGGAGGCCATATATTCATTATCGGGCAATGCAGATGGCTCGGGCAGCTCGAAAAAAGCCACAACCGGCGGCGTGGTGCCAAGACGGGTAAGTTCGCGAAGAACATGCGGCGCACTCGCCACAAGGTCGCCGGCGTGAAAATTTCCGCCGTATTCTCCAAGCCACGCTTCCAAAGCGAAAACATAGCGTGCCTTGAACTTAACGGCAAGTTCAAGCACACATTTGGTACCTTCGGCCACAAAAAGACCCGTACGACGACGTCCTTTGGCATCATCGAGCGATGCAAACTCTTTCTTCAGGCGGTTTGTCAGCTGAAAATCAGAATTCATAGCCTGCATCGTTTATAAGTTGCCGGTCTTTGTCTACCGTCGAGCCTATGGTCGTAAGCAAATCGCCTACGATGCCGCCATTGATACCGATTTTCAGAGCTTCAAGCTGCACTTCTCTTGAAAGCCGCGCACGTCCTCCGGCAAAACGCAGCGTAACGGCTGGATGGGCAAAGCGGAACAAAGCGACCGTAAGCAAAATCTCTCTGTCGGAAATCGGTTCGGCATGTTCAAGCGGAGTCCCCGGTATAGGGATGAGTACATTTATAGGTATCGAAACAGGCTCAATCTGTCTGAGCGTTATGGCAAGCTCCATGCGCTGCTTCCGGCTCTCGCCCATGCCTATTATGCCGCCGGAGCATACTTCAAATCCAAGTTTTTTTGCAGCGGCAATGGTGGCAAGTTTGTCGGTCTGCGTGTGTGTGGAACAAAGCGAAGGGAAGTATGACGGCGCGGTCTCAAGATTGCAATGATAACGATGCACACCGGCATCATAAAGCTGTTTAAGCTCGTCTTCCGACAAAAGTCCCAACGACGCACATGTACTGATACCGTCATTTTCCTTAATTTCTTTAAGCAACGAGCATACATGCTCTAAAGCGCGGCCGTGCACAGCCCTGCCGCTCGCTACCAGCGAAAAGCGGCCGATGCCGCAATCGGCATTGTATCGCGCAACTTTCTTGGCCTCGTCGGCATCGACAAGTTCGTATTTGTCGCAACCGGTACTGTAATGCGACGACTGGGCACACCACTTGCAGTTTTCGGAGCAAAGACCCGAACGGGCATTGACAATTGAGCATGAATCGAATTTGCGCGGCGCGAATTTCGCAGTAATCAGTTTGGCGGCTTCAAGCAACGCGTTTTCGCCCTTTTCCGAGCTTATGGCGGCAAGAGCATATAAAGTATCTTCATCAAGCACTTCGCCTGAAAGGACACGCCTGAGGGCGGTTTCGACGAGGCTTTTATCTTCTTTTTCCATCGTAAGAATATTTGTCGCAAAATTACACCACAGAAATGAAACGGCCAAATTATCGGCTGATGCCCAAGGGCATATTCACTAATTCAACCAACGAATAGTATTGTTATTTTCGAGAGTTTTTACCAACGTCAAAGAGTGTTTGCTTTACATTGCGGATTAAACTGCTAAATTTCAAAAACTCAAAGAATATCTTTACAGATATGGTAATAGTATTTATGCAGAGAATAATCAGCTTCATTTTCCGATAGAGATTGCTCAGCCTGTATCATATTTTGTGATAACCCAAAATCTTCCCTGTAGTGTGGGCAAGATACAGCACTATATGGAGAAGGTTTGCGAGGCAAGTCATGTTTCTTATAAAGAACACAAAGTCTATCACCCCATGAGTCTTGCTTACAAAACCTGCATAAAAAACAATTTCGGATTTTAACTCCTCTTTTAGAAAATTCTTGAAGTATCTCTTTGAATGGAGTCGCTATATCTGTTATGTAATAATGAACATTAGGTGGTAGCTTTTTACTAACTTCATAACAATGACAATCAAAGGAACAGAATTGCCCTTGGTTATTTAACCAAAATACTATTGTATTTTTTCGATTAAAGCAATCCCCATATTCATCAAAACGTCCAATAGGGTCAAAAGATTCTACTTTATTGAAGTTATATAAAGTAATTCTTCTTTCATTAGAAGAACTATAGCTGACTTGACTATCCCGTGTCGCTATTAATTTACAATTGTTGACCACATTGTCAATGTGTTCCTCAGATTGGATAGGAATTTCAATAATACGAACGCCATCACTAATTTTATCCTCTGTACATTTATGAGTAACCCTAATCTCAATTAGCGTTGGAGGCACTTTAGGGTTTGTTGACGATGTTAAAAGCAAATCTGCGCGGTATTGGTGGAAGTTTGCCTCTATTTCGCAGGTATCATAGAATTTACGCAAATCGAATTCAACAGGTTTCTCACCCTCACATTTAGGCGAGAAAATAAATGGACAATTGAAGGAGCAGATTGCCTTTGCATTATAAGAAAGCAGAAAATGCTCGGAAGATAGAAATGCTTGCCTTATCTTGATTTTTGCCAACTTATGGAGATATGATTCATAAGAACAATTACCCGTGTTTTTATGTACGAAATGCCATCTGCGTACTTTACCCATATGTGGGGTCATTGCTTCTCCGCATATAGGACAAAAATAATCTTCATTACATTGAGCCGTAGCTACATTTATAAGTTCGCCATTCGAATTATTAGCATAGCTATAATTCTGAGAGAGGGTTTTCGCCATACTATTCTTTTTTACCAAAAACCGTTTGAAGTTTTTTACGAATAGCACCTAATGCTAATTTTTGGTCTTGTGAGATTGACAATCCAATACCACTGCTTTTAATGACCGCAACGCTTTGGTCTGTATAGAGGTCATAAAAGGTTATGGTAATATATGTATGACCACCGTCCCATTTTTCAGACTTAACGTTTATATGTGGCGTAAGAGTGTAACCTAAATAGTCATCAGGCGCATACGTCAAGGAAATTGGTTGTAATTTTGTACTCGCAATTTCATTTTGGACAAGTAACATTACATCGTCTAACTCCCTATCACCAGTCTGTTCTTTTCCGAAGCTAACATATTTATATTTCGAGACATTCGCTCCATTTGATACAACAAGCTTAGCAGATGAAGAACAAGACACCATTGAAAATGCTGCCAACAACAGCAACAGAGGTATGAACAAAAAGCGAGTGTGCATAAAAAATTGAGTTAAAATTTGGTCTATGAACATGAAGCGTTTTTCGCTCATGCCAAAAGTAGAAAAAACTTCCGAATAGGCAGACAGGCGACAATTTTTTTTGCGGGTACATGGAAGTTCCTTATATTTTGAATAGTCTTTATCTGCTCGGGCGAATTTAGACTGCAAAATTAGTAAAATATTCTGAAACAGAGGGTGTAAAGCAGCGGAATTTATAGGTAGTCGGACTGAGGTTCCGCAGCAAGACTGCTCTCGTCGGGTGCCTCGGCAACATAGCCGCCACTCACCGCCCGCTCTTTCAGCAGAAAAGAATGGTTTATGTAGTATTCTATCACAGCAAGCGTACGTTCTCGGAACTGTGGACGCAGCCTGCACTCCCAGACCGTAAGCACATTCCAGCCCATCGAGCGCAATAGTTCTTTCTGCCGTTCGTCACGATCCTTGTTGCGTCGTATCTTCGTGAGCCAAAAATCAGTATTGGTCTTCGGAAAGTGCGTCTGACACTCATGTCCGTGCCAAAAGCACCCGTGGATAAAAATCACTATCGAATACTTATGCAACACGATATCGGGAGTTCCCGGCAGGCTCTTGACATTTTTACGGAAACGGTAGCCACGTTTCCACAGCCATCGCCGCACGATAAGCTCTGGCCGGGTGTCCCTGCTCTTTATTCGCCGCATGCACCGCGAACGCTGTTCCGATGTCATCCTGTCAGCCATAAAGAATCATGACCCGTATGGCGTGTCTACATCATAAACTCCCATAAACAAATCAGGAGTAACTGAAAAACGAGGAAGAGCACGACGTTCTCGCTCAGGGACAAGCCCCAACTGCTCTATCTGATTGAATAGTCTTATAAGCGAACGTCCTATAGCAGCAGCCAAATTTACGGGCACCGCATTGCCTATTTGCTTATACTTAGCAGTCAAAGAGCCGCAGAACACCCAATCGTCAGGAAAAGTCTGTATCCGGGCATACTCCCTCACTGTCAAAGGTCTCGTTTCCAATGGATGGCATCTTTCGGTCTGTTTTTGTGCCGGAGCACATGTAAGCGTAAGGCTCGGTTCGTCCATGGCAAGACGCCGCGCCATGCCGGTTTTTCCACCCGGAAGCCCAAAACTGCCTTTCATATAATCTTTCGCAATTTCTTCGGGCAAGTCTCGCCAATCGCCACCTTCGGGAACTCGTTCCATTACTTTGCGTTTCGCTTCGGGATATTTCTGACCTTCCGACTTTGGAACATCCACGGAGTAAAGGGAACCGGCATAAAAGGCATCTCTCAATGTCCTTACCGTTGGAGAGACTTCCGGCCAGCGGAATTGGACAAAAGGAGCGATATCATCCCGTATCGCAATAAGTATAAGACGTTCACGTTTCTGTGGAACATCGTAATTCAATGCTTTCAGAACACGAGGTTCCACCAACGAATAACCCAGTTCGCGGATGACACCTTTTATCGTATTTAAAGTGCGTCCGCCATCATGCTCAAGCAGACCTTTTACATTTTCACACATAAACACTTTGGGCCGAATTTCTTTGACCGCTCTGGCAAGTTCAAAGAACAAAGTACCACGCGTCTCTTCAAAGCCCAAACGCTTACCGGCATAAGAAAATGCCTGACAAGGGAAACCGCCTGAAATGAAATCTACGGCATCGCGGTAAGGCGAGAAGTCTACATTATGGATGTCTCCCTCAATAATATTCCAACCGGGGCGATTATGGCGCAGCGTTTCGCATGCGTCATGGTCAAATTCATTAAGCAAAACATGGCGAAAACCCGCAGTTTCCATCCCGAGAGCAAGACCACCACCACCGGCGAACAATTCCACCGAACTAAATACCCTTAAAGGAACTGTATCAAGTTCTTCGTTCCATTGGGTAGACGCCATGCAGTACACTTCGGGAAAATCTTTCAAGGACGATATGTCTACGCCCTTTTCTCCTGAAGATTTTTCCGCAAGGCGTATTTTGCCGGACTCAATCCATTTACTGACGGTCATGCGCGAAACGCCAAGCAAATCGGCCAATATGTTTGGACTTATCATTTTTTGCATAAGTCAACCCTCAACACTTTTAAAACCCTCGTACATTGAAAAAGCAAGCAGATATATGCTCAGAAGAATATCCGAATGGATTTCGACAAGTTCGTCATAAACCGTATTGCTTACCGCGAGGGTAGCATCTTCGGCTATGACGTCTTCGATTATTTGGGGCAATACCATGCACAATTTATAAAACGCAAGAGAGTCTCCGAATACAAGTGCATAAAATTTATCCATCGACATGCGCCTTATATTCCTATGTGTACGCGAACGCCCATCTAAGGACACACGCCAAGGCTCGTCTTTAGATTTAGATGAAATTACTTCGACAAGATAACATGTCGCCTGGTCATCATCAAGCAGCTTTGCCTGCATCTTCATATATGTGCGTTGCGATGAAGCGGAGTTCATTGTGTTATGCTTGTTCTTCATCTCGACAAATATATGCCTTTCGTGATTTTCCACATCAAACCCCGCCACAGGAACATTCCATCCGTTACCGGCATATTTGAAAAGGTTCTGGTGGAAATATCCTATTTTATTTGTGTTGGACTTATCAATCTGCCTCAGGCATTCATCTTCGATTGTTTCTCTCAAAGATTTACCGT
Organism: uncultured Muribaculaceae bacterium; assembly: GCA_910583525.1. Lineage (GTDB taxonomy): Bacteria > Bacteroidota > Bacteroidia > Bacteroidales > Muribaculaceae > CAG-873. The sequence goes on from CAJTXL010000027.1 coordinate 25,089, forward strand.
AGACTTTGGCATCGAATGTCAGTTTTATAGGGTCTATTATATTGCTGTTGAACTGCGCCAAATTGATTTCTCTACGATACGATTTGACCGTAGCCTTTACATGTTCATAGATGACGTCATCGGAAATAAATCCCAAATTGTAATTTCTCATAATGCTCAAATATCTTATGCAAAGATAAGTATTTCCAGCAAAATTAAGTGTGTTTTCTGTTCTTTTTATTTTTCCCAGACCGTTTCGGCTTTTGAGCGGAGAGGCGCATTGCCACCACGCGGCGCAACAGGGGTGTGTTCAGGCGCGGCTCGCACGCGATGGCTTCGTTGAAAAGCTCGACGGCACGACGCATGTCGCCGGCGGCGAATGCCTGGTCGGCTTCTGTCAGGAGTGTTTCGGCACGGGCTCTGCGCAGGGCTTCGTCCTGGTCGCGCATGTCATTGAATGTGCGGCTGAAGCGCAGTACTTCGGGACTTACGAATACGTCTCTCGCTTCTATGCCCGAACGGAGTGAAATGCCTTCAAGAGAGGTGCAACGGCTCAAAGCCACATATACCTGGCCTCCGGCAAAAGCGCCGCCACCGCCAAGGTCGATTATGATATTGTCGAACGTCAGGCCCTGGCTTTTGTGTATAGTCAGCGCCCACGCGGCCTTGATTGGGAACTGTGTGAAAGTGCCTTTGATTCGGCCCGACACCCGTTTTGTCGAGGTATCGTATTCATATGCCACATTTTCCCATATCACCGGCTCGACACTGATGTCGTCGCCGTTTTCGAGCCTTACGGTGAGTTTGTCAGCCTCAGTCTCGGCGACAATGCCTATTGTGCCGTTAACGAAACGCCGTTCGGGGTCGTTGCGCAGAAAGATGACTTGGGCACCTTTTTTGAGTGTAAGGTCGAGGTCGGTGGGATATGCCGAAATAGGGAAGTCGCCTTCGACAAGCCCGGAATAAGTCACCGGTTCGGCTTCGAGCCGATTTAAGTGATAGTCGTTTATCCGCTTCACCGTATCTCGGCGTCCGGCAAGTGTCATCACTATCTTATCGCCTCGAACGGTCTCATCTTCCGAGTCTGTGACACGCATATTCACTGCCTGAATATCGGAACGGTCGGGCACCCCGAGCCTGAAACGGTCGAGGATGTCGACAAAACGGGCTTCTTTCTGACGGTAGACTTTGCGCAATTCTATCGACACCAACCCGAACTGCGAAAACACACGCGCATTGAAAAAGAACTGATGCCGGTACTCCCGTTGCAGTATCGCCTTGTCTTCAGATGTCACGACAGGCTCAAGCTGAAAGACATCGCCGACAAGCAAAAGCTGTTTGCCGCCGAATGGCTTGCGACGGTCGCCCCCGAAGGTGCGCAGTATGCGGTCGACCAAATCGATGACATCGGCGCGAACCATCGATATTTCGTCGATGACAATAAGTTCGACCTCCTTGAACATTTTTATGGTGCGACCGCTCAGCTGCAATCTGTCACGCAGCCGCGCCGGAGCGAAATCAGGGTCATCGGGCAGCACCGGCTGCAAAGGCAGATGAAAGAAGGAGTGCAATGTCTGTCCGCCGACATTCACCGCTGCGATGCCTGTCGGAGCCAACACGACATGTTCTTTACGGGTATGGTCTATTATATAACGCAGAAAAGTCGATTTTCCCGTTCCGGCTTTGCCGGTAAGGAAAATCGAACAGTCCGTTTCTTCGACAAGAGTCCAAAGACGTCTGAACTCAGGGTTCTCGGTATCAATGTCGACCGGCCGCATATCGGCGGCCTTGCGAGGTGCCGACAAAGCCATCAGGCATCTTGTGTTTCTATTGCCTGCAAAAGGCTGCGCCCTAAGGCAAGGTTAAGCTCTCGCGGATAGCGCACTTCCGAATAGACCTGCGCAAGGGTTTCTTTGCCGTTTTCAGCGACAAAACGCCGAGACTCTTCGAGCTGCTCCTTTTCGGCATAATAGACATCGATGTCCGATGGTGTGGCATCGTGATAAGTCTCACGGCTGACAACTGCCGACAAGGGCAGGCGGTCGGACGGCGCCGGTTTCAAGCCTTCGGCCGGATAGCCTACGGCGACCGAGAACAAAGGTATTACTCCGTCGGGCACTTCGAGCGCTTTGCAGAAGCCGTCGAGATTATATGTAACCGTGCCAAGATAGCAGCATCCGATGCCGCTCTGCTCCGCTACGGCCACAAACTGCTGTGCGAAAATCGACGCATCGATAATGGCCGTGAGTTTGCCGCCGGCATTGTCGAGACTGTTTTCGGTATGCCGAGCGCGGCACCATTTGCCGAACCGGCGCACATCGGCACAAAATGTAAGCAGTGCATCGCAATTTTTTGCCGCAGGCTGCCCGAGATGCAAAGCGGCAAGTCGGGCCTTTTTTGCCGGGTCACGCGCGACGATAACATTATACAGCTGCATATTGCCCGTCGAGGGGGCATGGGCCGCTGCGGCAAGGAGTTCATCGAGCAATGCTTCGTCGACATGACGCTCTTCTGAAAATTTACGCACAGTGGCGCGTTTCTTGAAAAAATCCGAATCCATGGCAATCAATCATTTTCCGGCATGGGAATTCTTTTAAGCGTCAACACGGCTTTCCCGGCCTTGTCAAGCAATAGCACCGTATCTTCACGGTCGCCAGCAATTGCGGTCTTTGTCTCTTCAAGAGCCACGAGCATCTGACGCTCCTGGTCGCCTTTCGGGCAGGCCATGCGTGTAACGCCCATATCGCTGAAATCGATGGCATTTGAACGCTGCGGGTCGATATACAAATCACCGTTGAAGTAGTTGCAGCCGGTGTTGCCGTGCACTTTGAGTTCGGCTATGTCTATGAATATGTTGGCTTCTTCATCGTCGATGGCACGGCCGTCGATAGCTGTCACACGCCAGTTTCCGTTCAGGAATTCCATGTTGTGGCGGCGTAGAGTCATCATCGTATTGCCGGACTTGTCTTTGAAGTACAGATAGGTGTCTTGCCCTATGCGCCTGCAATCGACGGTGGGTCTGGCCTCGTCGTTGAACATGCTTGCTATCAAAGCACTGTATTCGACGTCAGGGCAATATTTCATAGTAGAAAGCACTCCCGAAAATCCCATCGAGCCGTCGCTGCGAAGCACATAGTTACCGTTGATTATGTTACAGCCGTCAGAGGCATAGAAACGTCCGTCGGGACCGAAATGAACATAGGGCACATCTTCTTCGGCCGTTATGTTTATTTTTCCGACACCCGTCACACGCCATTCGCCGCCGGAAAGCTGTTCCTGAGTGGGCTTCACAGCCAATTTGCTGTCGGCAGGTTTATTCTTGCCTTGGTCTTTGTTTTTCTTATCTTTCTTATCGGGCTTTACTGCCTGTGAACTGACGATTTTTTTATCGCCGTCCTGCTGCGAGGCCGGTTTAAAAATCGAACATGACGGAGCCATAAAGGCCGTAAGTGATATAGCTAAAATTATAGGGCTTAGTTTCATGTGTCTATGTTTTTGAGTTTCTTTTTAGTTAACGTTCGAGAACCGCCAATGTTTCGCGGCGTCTGAAACTTCACCTTTGCAAATTTAGTCATTTTTCAAGAAAAAAAACTACTTCATTGCTTATTCAAGCGAAATATCTTAATTTTGCCCATGCAAAACAAAATACAGCCATGCTCGAAATCAGCGAAATATTCAATGCGGCCGCCGTACTCAAAGATGTGGCGCGCAAAACAGCCATAATACCGGCACCGAAACTGCGTCCCGGCACAGACATCTATCTGAAAACAGAAAACTTACAGCTGACAGGCTCTTTCAAGCTTCGTGGGGCCTACTACAAGATATCACAGCTTTCCGACGAAGAAAAAGCCCGTGGCGTCATAGCATGCTCGGCAGGGAACCATGCCCAAGGCGTGGCACTCGGTGCGACGCATAACGGCATAAAATCGCTCATATGCCTTCCGGCCGGCGCTCCGATATCCAAAATAGAGGCAACAAAAGGCTATGGGGCCGAAGTATGCCTCGTGCCCGGCGTATATGACGATGCCTATGCCCGTGCCATCGAACTACAGAAAGAGCACGGATATAGCTTCGTGCATCCGTTCGACGACCCTAAAGTAATTGCAGGCCAAGGTACCATCGGCCTTGAAATACTCGAACAGATGCCCGACGTCGAAGCCGTCATCGTGCCCATAGGCGGAGGCGGCCTGATTTCAGGCGTAGCCTTTGCCATCAAAACGCTCCGACCCGACGTGATGGTGTACGGCGTGCAGTCGTCAGGAGCGCCGTCGATGGCCGCTTCGCTCAAAGAAGGCAAGCTGTGCCACCTCAACGACGTGTCGACCATAGCCGACGGCATAGCGGTCAAAGAGCCGGGTGTCAACACGTTCGACATGTGCAACAAATATGTCGATGAAGTCGTGACAGTGACCGACGACGAAATCGCCGCCGCCATCCTCGCCCTCATAGAGCAACAGAAACTCGTTGCCGAAGGTGCCGGTGCGGTTGCCGTTGCGGCTGCGATGTTCGGCAAACTCCCGATAGAAGGCAAGAAAACGGTATGTCTCGTGTCGGGGGGCAACATCGACGTAAACACACTCAGCCGAGTAATCACGCGCGGCCTCAGCAAAAGCGGACGCAACTATACATTCATAGTCGACCTTCCAGACAAACCGGGTCAATTGTCGGGCGTATGCAATGCCGTGGGACAGAAGGGCGGCAACATCATATCGGTGACGCACGAACGAATAAACGGCAGTTCGGCGATAAACGGATGCACCATACGCCTCGAACTTGAGACACGCGACAAAGAACATATAGCCGAAATACGCACAGCCCTGACCGAGGCCGGCTACAACGTGCTTAACTGACATTGCAACATTGCATATAGCATCATGAACAAATTCACATATACGGCGATAGCCGCACTACTCTCTTCACAGGCAATGTGGGGCGGCATGGCATCAGACAGCACCGCCACCGACAGCATAGAAAAATTCGCATTCACCGACATCATATCATTGCCGACAACATCGGTCAAAGACCAAAACAAATCGGGCACTTGCTGGTGCTTTGCCGGCACGTCGTTCTTTGAAGATGAAATACTTCGACAAGGCGGCGACAGCCTCGACATATCGGAAATGTTCACCGTACGCAAATGCTACGAAGACAAAGCGGAAAAGTATGTGCGCATGTACGGACAGACACACCTCGCCGCCGGCGGCTCTATAATGGATGTTCCATATGTGTGGAAACGATACGGCGCAATGCCTGAAGAGACATACCGAGGCTTGGAGTACGGAGAAGAAAAACACGTGCACGGCGAACTTGACGCCGCTATCGAGAATTTTCTTAAAGCCGTAGTCGCCAAACCAAACAAAAAGGTATCGACAGCATGGCGTACGGCTCTCAAAGGCATTCTCGACGCATACCTCGGCGAAGTGCCCGAGACATTCGAGTACAATGGCAAGACCTATACTCCGGCATCGTTTGCGGCCTCGCTGCCGATAAAGACGGAACAATATGTTCCGGTGACATCGTTCTCGCACCATCCCTTCTACGAGACGTTTGCTGTCGAAGTGCCCGACAACTGGCTGTGGGCACAATATTACAATGTTCCGCTCGACGAACTCAAAGCCATCGTCGACAACTCGCTCGAAAAAGGATATACGCTCGTATGGGCTGCCGACGTCAGCGAAGGCGGTTTCAAATGGAACGACGGCGTAGCCTTGATGCCTAAAGGCAAGACCGAAGGCGACATGGACGGCACCGAACTGGCACGGTGGGTAAAACTCTCCGACAAGGAACGGGCCGACAAGAAATTCGACTTCAAAGGTCCTGTCGAAGAAATCGAAGTTACGCAAGAGCTGAGGCAGCAGATGTTCGACAACCAGGAAACTACCGACGACCATGGAATGGAAATTGTAGGATATGCCACCGACCAAAACGGAAAACGATACTACAAAGTGAAGAACTCCTGGGACACCAACCAGGTCTACGACGGTTTCTTCTACGTATCCGAACCGTATTTCCTCGCCAAGACCGTGAACGTGCTCGTAAACCGCGACGCCATACCGGGTGTTATAGCTAAAAAGCTGAAGCTTAAATAGACTTATTATTTGATTTTGAGAGCACTCCGATGAAATATCTCTCCATAGCGACAGCATTGGCTCTGATTGTGCCTATGCTGTTTTCCTGCAAGACCACCGAAGAGAACTACCGCGAAGCATACCAAAAGACAATAGCCGCGCGGAACGAGGATGCCGCCCTCGACTCTACCATCTACGGCGTACAACGTCGACAGATGCAGAGCGCGACCGTCACTACCCCTGCCGGCCCTGTAGAAGTGCGGCGGCACGTTGTGCGTGTGACCGAGGGCGGAGGCGGCATTCCCGAAAAACTGCACCAATACAATGTCGTTGTCGGACAGTTCAAACAGCTCTTCAATGCCAAATCGCTGCGCGACAGGCTTGCCGACGGCCACTATCCGACAGCTTTCGTAGTTGAAACCGCCGAACCATATTACTATGTCGTGCTCCAGTCGTTCGATGATGCAGCAGAAGCATCGGCCGCGCTCAACGAGTTCAAAACAAAAAAAGTAATAGCCATGCGCGAACCGTGCCCATTCATACTCGATGCCACAGCGCGCCGTAAAACGCAAGCGGCACGAAAACCATAACCATACTGCCATGTTTGATTTTTTCAGGAAACCCAAAGAAGCCGTAAAATTATGTTTCAGCACCGACATCCATTGCCATGTGGTGCCGGGTGTCGACGACGGCTCACCCGACGCGGCAACATCGGCCGACCTTATCGAACACATGCAGTCGTGGGGAATCGGGCGCATAATAGCGTCGCCACATGTCACACAGAATACTTTTGAAAACGACCGAGCATCAATAGAGCCGGCCATGGCACAGTTGCAGGCCGAACTTAAACGCCGTGGCAACAATATCGAAATATCGCACTCGGCAGAATACCGAATCGACGAACTGCTGATGCAACGCATAGAGGCCGGCGACCTTATGCCACTACCAAACGACTATCTGCTCATCGAAAACTCGTTCATGCAGGAGCCTTGGAATCTTGACCAACTCATTTTCGACCTACAGGTGCGAGGCTTACGTCCTATACTCGCCCACCCCGAACGATACCCCTATTACTACAACCGCAAAAACCGCTACCGCGAACTGCACGAAGCGGGCCTTGCGTTCCAGATAAATGTGCTCAGTCTCGCCGGAGCCTACGGCAAGGCCGAACGCAAAGTAGCATGTCACCTCATAGACGCAGGCCTTGTCGATTTCATCGGCACCGACCTGCACCGGCAGTCACATGTCGATGCCATCAACGCATATCTAAAGACAAAAGAAGCGCGGAACGATATGTCCGCGCTGTCTGCTGTCGTGAAAAACGACAAAGTCCTTTAGACCTGTTCGCTATAGACGCTTTGATATAAAATCGATAATGCGGCTGCAGGCGTTTCCGTCGCCGTAGGGATTTGCTATCAGGCTGTTCCGGTGATAATATGCTTCATCGTCGATAAAACGTGACGCCTCTTCGACTATTTTTGCGGTATCGGTTCCTACGAGCCTTATAGTGCCTGCCTCAAGTGCTTCGGGGCGCTCTGTAACTTCACGCATTACAAGTACCGGCTTTCCGAGCGACGGAGCCTCTTCCTGTATTCCTCCGCTGTCAGTTACAATAAGGTATGAGCGCTCCATCATATATACGAATGGCAGATAGTCAAGCGGCTCTATGAAAAAGACATTCGGATAGTTTTTGCCTTCGAACATTTCGGCTATAGGGCGGCGCACATTGGGGTTCAGGTGCATCGGATACACGAAATCGATGCCGGGATAACGCTCGGCAAGCAGCTGGATGGCACGGCAGATATTGAGAAAGCCCTCGCCGAAGTTCTCGCGACGGTGCCCGGTTATCAGCACCATCTTTCGCCCACCATCAACACGCGACAAATCATAGCCCATGGCACGGATACCGTCTTTGATTTCAGCCTCAAGCTCAGGGGACGAGCTAATTTTTTCGACAACAGCATGGAGAGCGTCAATCACAGTGTTGCCGGTAACCGTAATATCGCTTTCGGCTACATTCTCTGCCATAAGGTTGGCGGCCGCTACCGAAGTCGGTGAAAAATGCAGTGTGGCAAGTCGGCCGGTGAGACGCCTGTTCATCTCTTCAGGCCACGGGGAATAGATATCACCCGTGCGCAATCCGGCCTCGATATGGCCTACCGGCACCTGAGCATAGAACGCGCTCAGTGCGGCAGCCGTCGAAGTCGACGTATCTCCGTGTACGAGCACCAAATCGGGACGGCACTCTTTCAGGACGTCACGCATGCCGGTCAGAATACGCGAAGTGACATCATAAAGGTCTTGCCCCGGCTTCATTATATTCAGGTCGTAGTCAGGAGTTATATCGAACAGATGCAGCACCTGGTCGAGCATCTGACGATGTTGGCCGGTTACCACAACGACGGTCTCGAAATCTTCGGGACGCGCCTGCAAGGCCTTAACCAGAGGCGCCATCTTTATAGCTTCGGGTCGCGTGCCGAAGACCAGCATAATTTTTTTCATGTCCAAAACAACATAAGCTCATGTCAGAACTGCCGGGTAAGCAGCCACCATGCGTATTTTATATATTTGAAATTGCGCTTTATGCGCTTAGGCTGCCTGATGAGGCGATAGGCAAACTCCATGTTGTGGTCGAGCCACCACTTGGGGGCACGTTTCACTTTGCCGGTATATACGTCGAAACTTCCGCCAAGTCCCTGATATACGGCATTATGCCGCTCCAGCATCTCAGCCATGAGAAACTCCTGTGTGGGAGAACCCATTGCAACGAAAACGAAATCCGGACGCTTGGACGCAACATCGTCGATAAGTGCGGCACGCTCTTGCGGTGTGCGTAGATATCCGTCGCGTGAACCGACTATTTTTATGCCGGGATAATCGACACGCAGCTTGGCTACTGTTGCCGCATTGACTTCGGGCGTCGCACCTATTATATAAAAAGTGCGGTCGGAGCAATGGCGCGCTATAATCTTCAGCCACAATTCGCACCCGGCTATTTTTTCAGCCCGGGCACCTTTCTGTCTCATAGCCATAACAGCCCCGTCGCCATCGCAATAACCTATATTGCTATTGACAATGTCGGTTAAGCGTGGCTTGGCATTGAGTATCTTTTCGGCATTAATCGCGACAAGTATACCTTTTCGGCGGTCGGCGAAGTCTATCAGCTCGTCGGCATCAGTAAAAGGATATACCCCGACTCCACGCAACATGACACGCCGATGCGCTCCTATCTCGTTATCCATAAAGTGTGTTTTCAACGTCTGAAAATGCCGCAGAAATCGAGGATGACTTTATTGTCGTCCCAAGGCAAGGATTTGAACGGAGTGTGTGCAGTGAGGAATACGGCAATGTCGGCCTCTTTGTACGCCTGCTCATAGGGGGTGAGCTTGAACACATGGTGTTCTGCGACATTCGGCTCCACCACAAGTATACGTGCATTGTTGCAACGTTGCATCACCTTGCTGATGATTGCCTTGGCCGGGCTTTCCCTAAGGTCGTCGATATCGGGCTTGAATGCCACCCCCATCATAGCCACTACCGGCTTGCGGCGGTTTTCGATTTCGAAACGCAGCATGGCGTTTATTACTTTTTCGGCACACCACTCAGCCTTATAATTGTTGACGGCACGTGCATCGGCGATAAGCTTCGACTCGTTAGGATAGGCAGCAGTGATGAAATAGGGGTCTACCGCAATGCAATGGCCTCCCACACCGCAACCTGGCTGAAGTATATTGACACGCGGATGTTTGTTGGCAAGGTTTATAAGCTCCCAGACATTGATGCCTGCCCTGTCGCAGATAAGCGACAGCTCGTTGGCAAAAGCTATCTGCACGTCGCGCGACGAATTCTCAGTAAGCTTGCACATCTCGGCCGTACGGGCGTTGGTCGGATGAAGCTCGCCTTTGACAAAACGGGCATAAAACTCCATTGCACGTTGCGTGGATTCCGGATTGATTCCGCCGATTACACGGTCGTTATGAACAAGTTCATAAATCACATTGCCCGGCAATACCCTCTCAGGGCAATATGCTATGTAAATTTTATCTTTAAGTTCGGGCCGAAGCCTATAAATCAGCTCGGCCATCAGTTCGGTAGTGCCTATGGGAGATGTCGATTCTATTACATACAGGTCGCCCTCTTTAAGGAAAGGCACAACAGCCCGTGTAGCAGCCTCGACAAATGATATGTCAGGCTCATGATTGCCTTTGAATGGCGTCGGAACGACGATGAAATAAGCATCGGATACCTCAGGAGTCAAAGACGCACGTAACGCGCCCGACGAGACAACCTCGCCAAGCTTCTGTGCCAATCCGGGTTCTACGATATGCAAAATGCCTGCGTTTGTCTTCTCGACTACCGCCGGATTTACATCGACTCCGACTACTTCAACATCGTGCATTGCAGCTATAATGGCTGTAGGTAGGCCTATGTAGCCCAAGCCCATAAAGCATGCTTTCATATCTTGTTTTATATCGCTTTCTTGTTTAAATTTCTTTATACGTGCAAATTTAAGCATTATTTTTGGGAATTTGGCAAACCGAGGCAATTTTCGTACTTTTGCATTCGATATGGGACGCATATTAGCCATCGACTTCGGACGCAAACGGTGCGGCATTGCCGCTACCGACCCCTTGCGCATTGTGGCGTCAGGGGTCACCACAGTGGCTTCGGCCCAGCTTATAGATTACATAAAAAACTACCGTCAGGCGAACGGCATCGACCTCATCGTCGTAGGCGAGCCTCGCGACATGCACGGCGACCCTTCGGAGTCGCAACGCTATCTCCGGCCGGCAATCGACCGGCTGAAAAAGGCCATACCCGACCTTCCGCTCGTGTTTTTCGACGAGCGCTTCACATCGGTTCTGGCGCATAAGGCCATGCTCGACGGCGGGCTGAGACAAAAAGCACGGCGCGACAAAGCGCTGGTCGACGAAATTTCTGCAACAATAATACTCAACGATTTCCTCGCAAGCAGGCAATACCAAGAGTTCAAACAAGAACAACAATGAAACTCCCTGTATATCTCTACGGGCACCCTGTGCTCAGAAAAGTGTCGGAGCCTTTGCTGGCAACCGACGACGATATCAAAAAGCTTATCGCCGACATGTTCGACGCCATGTACGAGTCGGAAGGTGTCGGTCTTGCAGCACCTCAAATCGGACGCAACATACGCCTTGTGGTGATTGACGCCGACCCCGTATCAGACACTTTCGCCGAATGTGCCGGCCGTAAGTTCGCGCTGATAAATCCCGAAATAGAAATTCTCGAAGGCGAAAAAATATCACGGCCGGAAGGCTGTCTGAGCCTGCCGGGAATATCGGAAAACGTGCCTCGCGTCGAACATATACGCCTACGTTGGCTCGACGAAGATTTCAAGCCTCACGAAGAAGAGATTTCGGGCTTTTTGGCACGCATCGTGCAACATGAATGCGACCACCTCGAAGGCAAGATGTTCATCGACCACATATCGGCAATCCGCAAACAGCTGATTAAAGGCAAGCTGAACAGCATTGTCTCGGGACGCATCAATGTAGACTACCCCGTCCGTTTCGCCCCAACGGCCAAACGCGGCAGATAACAAAAATAAACGAATTGATATAAAAATAATGGCAGACGACAAAAAAGTAATATTCTCAATGGTGGGTGTGAGCAAAATCTACCCCCCACAGAAACAAGTACTCAAAGACATCTACCTATCTTTCTTTTACGGTGCGAAAATAGGCATCATAGGCCTTAACGGCTCCGGCAAATCTTCTCTGTTGAAAATCATTGCCGGCATCGACAAAGAATATCAAGGCGAGGTGGTGTTCGCTCCCGGCTATTCGGTAGGCTATCTCGAACAGGAGCCAAAGCTCGACCCTGGCAAAACCGTAATCGAGGTAGTACGCGAAGGCGTGCAGCCCATTATGGACCTGCTTGCCGAATTCGACAAAGTCAACGAAGCGTTCGCCGACCCTGACGTACTCGAAAATCCTGACAAAATGGATGCACTGATAGCACGCCAGGCCGAATTACAGGATGCCCTCGATGCCGCCGACGCATGGAACATCGATTCACGGCTCGAACGAGCAATGGACGCACTCCAGTGTCCGCCCGACGACCAGAACGTAGAAACGCTATCGGGCGGCGAGCGCCGACGTGTGGCCCTGTGCCGTCTGCTGCTGCAACAGCCCGATGTACTTCTGCTCGACGAACCGACCAACCATCTCGACGCCGAGTCGATAGACTGGCTTGAACAGCACCTTCAACAATATCAAGGCACCGTCATCGCCATTACGCATGACCGCTACTTCCTCGACCACGTGGCCGGATGGATTCTCGAACTTGACCGAGGCGAAGGCATACCCTGGAAAGGGAATTATTCGTCGTGGCTCGACCAAAAGACCAAGCGCATGGCCCAAGAGGAAAAACAGGCCTCGAAACGCCGCAAGACACTCGAACGCGAGCTTGAATGGGTGCGCATGGCTCCGAAAGCACGTCAGGCCAAAGGCAAGGC